>JAABNQ010000067.1 GCA_009928435.1 Bacillus sp. HF117_J1_D | reverse complement strand
CAAAACAAATGACAAAAACCTTCGCAATAGCGACATTAGGTCTGGCTGCGGACAAAATAGCAAAAGAATTAAACCAAACAGCTTGAATCTGGACGTTAATTTCCGAACGCTCAAACCCGACCGTAATCCTGACAACCTTCATAGGAAGTATATAAAACTATCAAAGCAAGAACTTGTCCAAAGACTGATTCTTGCTGAACAGTATATTTCAGAAAGAGTCAGCGATTGCTGTCTCTTATTATAGTGAAAGGTAAGCCTTTGATGTTATCTCCGGCTTTTCCCCCACTTCACACCGTACGTAACGAGTTTCCCAGCATACGGCGTTCCCATTTGATATATTAATTCCTAAAAAAATAAGGTCAATCAGTAAAATAAACTGGTTGACCTTATAAATACGAAGCACCCGTTAGTTCAATAAAATGTATTATACGAAAAACGTAAAGGATAGAAGATATAATAGTCATCTGCATTACGAATTAAAAATTTTCCGGTAAAATTTCCTATTTCCTTATCTCCCACCACTAACATTCAAAATTTCTCCTAGGATATAATTTGAAGCTTCGGAGGAAAGGAAGGCAATTACCTCTGCTATTTCCATAGGTGTTGCAGCCCGTTTAATAGGTACAGATGAGGCCATGCGCTTAAGTCGATTATCGCCAGGAGCAAATTTATCGTGAAAAGGTGTTTCTACCATTCCAGGTGCTACCCCATTCACGATAATTCCATATTCAATTAGCTCTCTGGACATTCCAATAGTCATTGTATTTATCGCCCCTTTAGCAGATGCGTAATGAATACTTTCTCCTGCCCCTCCAATACGTGCAGCCGCTGAAGATACATTAATAATTTTTCCACCTTTTTTAGGAATCATATGTCTTAATACAGCTTGGGAGCATAAGAGAACACTGTTTACATTTAATTTGAACGTTTCTTCCCATAGCTCTTCACTCATATCCATAAATGTACTTTGGCGGATGCCACCACCAGCGTTATTAACTAAAACGTCAATTGTGCCAAATGAAGAAATAGCTTGTTCAATCATTGAGTTCACTTCTTCTTTATTAATAACATCAGCTTGAATTGCAATGGCGTCTCCATCTTTTTCTTGAATACGTTGGATGGCTTCCATGGCACCCTTCACATTTGAATTATAATTAATAATTACTTTAGCCCCTTTAGATGCCATCAACTCGGCCGTGGCAAGCCCAATACCTGAGCTCGCGCCTGTGATGAGAATAACCTTCCCTGATAAGCTATGCATAGCTCCCCTCCTAACAATATGTTTTAATAGTAATTCTACATTTTACATCGTTAAACCTTTTGAAGAAGATTTTTATATATGAGAAATTGAGGCTTTTGTCATACATACAAATCTTTCTATGCTCCCCCGATAGATGCACCCATTTTAATAGAATTCAATCTTAGTCTATTAGTATAATCCAATGATAAAAGTCGCAATTTACAATTTTTTACAGGTGGAAGGTAACTTTTTAAAAGTTTCATAAGAAAATTGAGTTTTCCATAGGAGAAAAATTAAAAGTAGGAGACTTTTAAAGGGTTTTGACTGTGGAAAATTGAATTTTTGCCAAAACAGTGATTAGCCTGAGTCGGCGCTTCCGATTAATGTGAAAGTACCCGGGAATAAAACGGGGAGCGCGCTTCCAGGAAGGATTCCTGAATGGAAGGTTTCACCGAATTGGCTAATCAGTACAGACCAATGATTTATCACATTATTCATTCGCTAAACATTTACAAAAATGAAGAGGAGTTTTTTCAAATCGCCCTCATTGCGTTATGGGAAGCGCAGGAGAGATTTGATCCGGAAAAAGGGAAGTTTAGCACATTTGCTTATTCCTATATGAAGGGCCGAATGATGACGGAGTTGACGAGGCAGTCGAAGGCAGAGGAAGTGAATGTCTACCCAGACGAGGTCTTTTGGGAGATGAAAAAGGATGAGCATGAGGAGGAACCGTTGCAGCTTGCTACTTTACTCTCATATTGTGATGGCCTTACCAACAAACAGAAGCAGTGGGTTATCTATACGTTTTATTTTGGGATGTCTGTAAGGGAGATTGCAGAAAAGGAGAAGGTCTCACTCTCGGCAGTAAAAAAATGGCGGGCGGGAGCGATAGAAAAAGTGAGGGCGAATATTAACACAGAGCGGTGCTAAAAATCAGATTCTCTATTCCTCTCCGATTTTCGGAGAGGA
Source organism: Bacillus sp. HF117_J1_D (assembly GCA_009928435.1). GTDB lineage: Bacteria > Bacillota > Bacilli > Bacillales > Bacillaceae_C > Siminovitchia. Next base: position 15,737 of record JAABNQ010000067.1, on the reverse strand, counting down.
ATATTTTTCGTACAGAAAATGTGCAGATTTATCATGTAAAATTTAAAAAGTTTGGGATGAAACTCACATTAAAAGTCATCAGGGCGCTATATGGTATAATGAAGTGGGAAAAAAGTATTGGATAAACAATATGAATCAAATGTCCTACTTTCTTCGCCAAACAAGCAAAATAATTGTTTTCAAATGTTTTGGAGAGTAATGAACAGATGTGTTTGTGAATCACTGTTCAAGCGATGTGTACCAAACGAGGAAAATGAATAAAGCTCTAAGAAAAGCAAAATAATCAGGTAAGGATGAAATATATGGATACTTCGTCTATCCCCCATGAACATATAATTGAAGAAAAATACATGAATCGTTTTTTCCAGGTGTTAAAATCAGGTATTGACCGTACGAGAACGGCGATTTCCGTCATCTTTTTATCTGTTTCTGATATACGAGAGCAGAAGGAAGAAGAGGTTACGGTATTTTTGGAAAAAAAATTCGACTAAGCGATGTACTATGTAAATTGGAAGCTCCTTTTCAATGGTGCTTAATCTTGTCCCAAAGCGGCGAAGAGGAAGCATGTGCATTTCTCAATCGGTTATTTTCTAATGAAAGCTTTCGGGAGGACTTCTCTTTCTCGGCAAGTGTCGTGGAGATTGGAAATAGCTATGCAGAATTCGAAAAGGTCGTTGAAAAAGGACGAACATCTTTGGATGTTGCCTTGCAATCCGGTGCTGGGCATATCGAATATGTGAAAGATTTTAAAAAGAAGAATTTGGTACATATCAAGGTGAGTATTTTAGAAGAAAATGATATTTTGCGAAATGTCATCCAAACATCACTGGAAGATTTAAAAATAGATGGATTCCAACTGGAAATTAGAACATTTCAAGACGGGTATGACTTTCTTAATTCCAATTGGTACTTATCGAGTCATCCACACGTTATGATTATGAACGATATCTTGCCAAGGAAAAATGGACTGGAGGTTTTACATACAGTTCGCCACTTGCCTAATAATAAAAAATTTATCGTGTTTATGATGACCCAAAGGAATTCGGAGGAAGATATGGTCTACGCTTATGAAAGTGGCGTTGACCAATATCTGGTTAAACCTTTTAGCCTGCGGCTTTTTGAGGCACAGATTAAAAGGGTGTTTGAGAGGTTCTGGTCATGATGGACATCCTCTTCGACATTTTAGTATGGGTGATCGTTTTTCTTTCGGTTTTGCTCCTGGGTTTTTGGCTCTATTTGACATCTGAACGGATGAAAGAAGTATCCCGGCTACAAAAAATAGATAGATACATAGAGGAGAAACAGCATAAATGGTATCGGTATTTCAAGGGTGAGGAGCCCTTCTCAGATGAGCTGATCCCTAAACATAAGCACGAAATCGAAGGGATTGAAAAGATCTTTCTTGTCTATTTGAAAAACATTTCCAGTACTGAGATTCAAGACAAAATCAGAGATTTTTCCAATCGGTACCTAATGGACCATTATCAAAGGCTCCTTGACAGCAGGAAATGGAGCCGAAGAATGAATGCTTTGTATCGGGTTGCCGACTTCCAATTATATCGCCTGGTCGATAAATATCGGGAGATGGAAAAAAAGAAACTGACCCATGAAGAGAACTTTCAATTACTGAAAATATATTCGATGTTTGAACCTGATTTATTCATAGAAAAAATTGCAAATACTATGAAATTATCCGAATTTGAGTATAAAAAGCTTTTAACAGGAATCGACCCCAACACCCGCGAGCGATTGATGACCTGTTTTGATCAATTGCCGCCCGCTTGTCAATATTCCATGATTGATACGATTGGAATGATAAGAAATATGGATTCCATACCTTTTCTTGAAGCCCAATTGGATCATAGCGATGCTGAAATTCGAATTCGGTCTTTAAAAGCGTTGCATGAAATTGGTATTATTGTGAATTTGGATCGATATATTCCATTTGTCACTTCAGATATTTGGGAAGAACGCCTAATGGCAGCAAAGTTACTGCAAAATGTGCCGTTGAAAGGTTCGCTCTCCTATTTAGAAAAGCTGCTGAAGGATGAATCATGGCTTGTCCGTACTCAAGCAGCCCTAGCAATCGAAAAATAAGGAGATGAAAGGTCAATCCCCGAAATGATGTTGAGTGAGGATTGCAAGACATATGAGAGTTGTACTTGAAGGATTAATCACATTTTTTGGCGGACTGATTTTTATTTATATGGCAGCCGTCATTCTTGTTTACAGTACTATGCTGGTATTGGCGCTCATTCATTTAAGAAAACAGTACTTGATAGATAAAAGTGAATTTGCGGAGGATTACGTCCATGCCATGCATTGGAAGCCTGTCTCCATCATTATTCCAGTTTATAACGAAGAAGCCGGTATTATCGACAGTATTCATTCGCTGTTGAATCTCCGTTATCCACAGACAGAACTCATTATTGTTAATGATGGGTCAACTGATCATACCCAGCAGTTGGCTATCGAGAAATTTCGCATGATCCCCGTTCAAATGGACATATTGGAACAGGTTCCAACAAAGCCCATTAAACAAATCTATCTGTCGGAAATTCATCCGAATTTATTGTTGATTGAGAAAGAGAACGGTGGAAAAGCGGATGCTCTTAATGTTGGAATCAACGCTTCGCGGTTCCCGTATTTTTGCTCCATTGATGGTGATTCGATTCTTGAGGAAAGTTCACTTTTAAGTGTGATGAAACCAATCATGAAGTCTAATGGGGATGTGATTGCGGCTGGCGGGAATATTCGAATCGCCAATGGACTTGATATTCAGTTAGGAGCCGTTTTTCAGTCGGACTTATCGAAAAATGCTTTAGTCGTTATGCAAATAGTGGAATATTTAAGAGCTTTCCTAATGGGGAGGATTGCATTAAGTAAATTTAATCTGGTCCTTATTATTTCTGGAGCATTTAGCGTGTTCTCGAAAAAATGGGTTATTGAGGCAGGAGGATACAGTACAAACACTGTTGGCGAGGATATGGAGCTAGTTGTCAGGCTACATCGGCTGATCAAAGAAAAAAAAGAGAAGAAGCGGATCGAGTTTGTACCTGAACCAGTGTGCTGGACAGAAGCCCCTCAAACCCTGTCTGTATTAAGAAAGCAAAGAAGAAGATGGCAGCAAGGTCTGGTACAAAGTCTATGGAGACATAAAAAAATGACATTCAATCCAAAATACGGTGGAATTGGCCTGATTTCGTTTCCGTATTTTTGGCTGATCGAAGGTCTGGGACCTATCATTGAATTAGGCGGATATGTATATGTTCTCATAGCTTTCTTTTTGGGAGATATTTACTACGAATTTGCTTTATTGCTTATTTTACTTTTTATTTTGTATGGCACAGTCTTTTCTGTAGCCTCCATTTTGCTTGAGGCGTGGAGTATGAATACCTATCCTAAATTGAAAGATGTATTTCGACTGATGATCATGTCTTTGACAGAAGTATTCTGGTATAAACCTCTGACACTCATTTGGAGATTTGAAGGGTTTATCCACTTTTTACGCAGAAAAGAAGACTGGGGACAAATGAAAAGGGTGGGTCTCTCGAAGAAAGGAATTTCAGAATGAAACGCATATATATAGCCGGACTGATTTTCATCATCGCTCTAGCATTGCCTATTATTCTTTGGTTGATAGAGCCTGGAAAAGGGCTTCGAGTAGCGATTATTGATAAAACTGTTCCAAATGAAACATATCGAGAGCATCTCGGAATTACATGGCTTTTAAAACATTTGAAAATTAGTGATGAGAACGAGAATATATCGGAACCAGCGAGCAATTATTTTGGATTCCAGCCGGACCATGAAAAAGAAAGCTACCAAATTCGCCAGCTTCCCGATGATTATGATAAGTATGATGTTATTTATTTGGCGGATACATATGGAGTTTACGAAGAAGATCTGCCGTGGATTGAAAAGTCCAGAGAAGGCTCCCGGTCGGGAAAAGTATATGGTGGACTTGAGAAAGAAGAGTGGAAGGCGATTACGGATCGGTTAAATAAGAAAAAGAAAAGTCTGTTGGTTGCCGAGTTTAATACATTCGCTTCGCCAACAAGTGAATCAGTCAGAAAAAGTGTCACCGATTATTTGGGGATCGATTGGTCAGGCTGGACTGGGCGGTATTTTGATGAATTGGATCCGCGTAAAAATGAAGAAATTCCTCAATGGATACTGGATGAATTTAAGGATTCATGGACCTACAGCGGATCAGGGGTTATTTTGGTCAATGATCTGGATTATCAAGTCATCGTATTGGAGAAAGAAAAGCATTTACAAAAAGATGGTATCAGCCTTTCATTCACACCGGAGGGAAAGAAACAGTTTGGGCTTAAAGATAGCCCTGACTATCAATATTGGTTTGATATTGTGACGCCGAAGGAAGGTACGACGGTGCTTGCGAATTATGAATGGGGACTCACGGATGAAGGAAGTAAAATACTCGAACAAAATGGGATTCCCGCTGAATTTGCAGCCGTCGCAAAAAGTGAACATGGACAATCTTCGAGCTACTATTTTGCGGGTGATTTCAATGATGTAACGGATGTCCCCCGCTTCTACCAAATGAAAGGCCTAAAGCAAATATATAAGGTGGCTCAAAAGTTTTCCGATCAGGCTTTTTATTGGTCGACATATCTTCCAATGATGACATCCATTCTAGAACAGTTTGAGGAGTCACCGAAAATGGAAAAAAAGACCCGTTCCAGTAAGCTTCAATATAATGCAAGAATTAAAGAGGATGTTTTTGAGGTGATGAAAGATGGCAAGTGGACCCCGCTGACTATTAAAGGTGTCAATATTGGAATGGGGAAACCAGGTACATTCCCTGGTGAAGCTGCCATAACCGAAGAGGAATATTACAGGTGGTTCGAGCAGATTGGAAAAATGAACGCCAATACGATTCGTATATACACCCTGCATCCTCCTGGTTTTTATAATGCGCTGAAACGTTACAATGATCAACACGAAGAAAAAATATATGTCCTGCATGGTGTTTGGATTAATGAAGAAAAACTAGGAGAATCATTGAATGCTTTTGAAAAGGAAAATCTGAAGGATTTTCAGAAAGAGATGAAAACTATTGTCGATGTCATTCATGGCAATAAAATAGTTGAACAGAAGGCAGGGCATGCATCTGGAGCATACCGGGCGGATATATCGGAATATGTTATTGGCTGGGTATTGGGAATCGAATGGTATCCTTTCATGGTGGAAAACACGAATGAAAAATACCCTGACATGGGCGACTATGATGGAAAATATTTCGAAACAAAAAATGCTGAAGCATTCGAATACTGGCTTGCACAGCAAATGGATTTCATCACCAAGTACGAAGCGGAGCATTATCATTGGATGCGGCCGATGAGCTTCACGAATTGGGTGACGACGGATATCTTGGAGCACCCTTCCGACTCTACCGGCCAGGAGGATATCGTCAGTGTCGATCCAAATGTTATTTATACAAAAAATGAAACAAAGCTGACAGATCAATTCGCTTCCTATCATGTATATCCTTACTATCCTGATTTCTTAAACTATGACGAAAAGTATCAAACGTATGTAGATCATCGCGGAAAAAACAATAACTACGCTGGGTATTTGGCAGAACTGCACGATGCTCATCGGCTCCCCATTTTAGTGGCAGAATTTGGTGTGCCAAGTTCACGGGGATTAACGCATGAAAATCCGTTTGGGTGGAATCAGGGATTTTTATCTGAGAAGCAGCAAGGGGAAATCATTCGACACTTGTTTGAGGATATCATGGAAGAAAAGCTGTTGGGTGGGCTTATTTTTACATGGCAGGATGAATGGTTCAAGCGGACTTGGAATACGATGGACTATGATAATCCGGACAGGCGCCCATTTTGGTCGAATGCCCAAACCAACGAAGAACAATTTGGCTTGCTCAGTTTTGACCGCCATAAAATCCAAGTGGACGGAAAAGTAGATGAGTGGAAGAAAGAGGCGCTTTATAAGAAAGATAAAGGAAACTTGAAAGCATTATATGTGGATCATGATGAACGATATTTATACGTCCGGCTGGATCATGACAAGAATAGCAAGGGAGATCCCCTCATTTTGTTTGATGTCGTGCCGAAACAGGGAAATACGTTTATCAAAGGAAACGATGATGTCCGCTTTTCAAATGGGGTTGATTTTATTGTCGATCTCAGTAAAAAGGAATCTCGGATCAAGGTGGATGCATATTACGACTTTTTCACCTATCAATACGTGCATACGTTGAAGCTGATAGAAACCGATGGGGAGCCTCCTTCCAAGAACAGTGGCGAATTTTCATTAATTAAATATGCGCTGAATAAAGAGTATTATCTCCCTGATCGAAAAAAGACAATCCCGTTTAGTTCATATGAAACCGGAAAACTAAGGGAAGGGAACGGCAATCCAGCTTCCGATGAGTACGATTCATTGGCAGACTACTATATAAATGACGAGGGAATCATTGAGATGAGAATCCCATGGCTTCTCATCCAGTCAAAAGATCCGAGTCAAAAAGAATTCACAGGAGACTTCTATAAAGATGGGATGGAAGCAAGTACATTTGTCGATCAAATTTATATAGGAGCCTTATACTTTGATGCGGAAGGAAACGTACAGGATTCATTCCCATCCATTGAAAACAAAGTTCTGAAGGAAATGGAAGGATACACCTGGAAAAGTTGGAATGAACCTGCGTCAAAAGAGCGATTGAAACAATCGTATTACATTGTGGAAGATGTCTTCTCAAAATATTAGTTAGTCTCGGAAGCCCGGAAAGTCGATCTCTGACTTTCCGGGCTTTTGTGCAAGTATCTGCTGCTTGAGCAAGATTCTCCCTATTTTAGTGCGGGACGATTCTTAATTGGAAAGCGGGACGAATACCAATTGAAAAAATGACTTTAGACTGAGTCCTGATTTGTTTGGAACGATTTAACATTCTTTCATTAGTTCCTTCTGACTATTTTAATTCGTAATCGCATTTTTAATTTCAATAAGCTTTAAATCACTGTATATCCTTACCTTTCATTCAAAGAGGTAAGGATATTTTTTTATAGGATGATTGGCATAGAGCGAAGGTATTATTGCTCAGAAACTTGTATAGAAATTGTATAGATTTGAAAAGAAGTTGAATAGAGAAGCTTGTTACAATTGCTGGAAAAGTGGGGTAAATAGGTGAATTGTACTGGTTTATGACGAAATATGTAGAACTTTTTCTAAAGGATTTAACTTCATTCAGCAGAAGTCTCCCACTACTGTAAGTGGTGAGATGAATGCCTATTGGTACTCCGTTCAGTGGGGGTTTAAACCCTGGCTGAATAAAGTTAAAGCCTCCGGCGGATGCCACAGATTTTCAGAGGAAATTTATCGAGCGATGCTCGATAAAATCTGGGCGCAAATACGCCAAGGCGCATTTGGATTACATGTTTATTCGTTTCACTCTATTCAAAATAGAGGGCTTACTTCAAGTTTTATCATCTATTGATTAAAAAGAGGGGCTGATATGAATTAGTATGTAGATTAATACGGTTTTTCCGGGTGATACTATCACCTACACGTTGAAGGTAACAAGCACCGGAACTTTAGCATCGACTATGATGAAAGTGTTTGATGATTTGCCGGAGGGTACTTCGTATGTACCAGGCACAACTACATTAGATGGTGAAAAATGCTGATGTTGCCGGGACTAGCCCTATTTTTTACAGGGAGCAGGCAGCTTGCGAATAGATGGCGAATCTGTTATGTTACGGATGCGAAAGATGATGAAAAAGGTCATATGGTTGATGGTAAAATTGTTGGACAATTTGGCGATATTAAAGATACAAAGTGGCATACACTTGAATTTCTGGTGAAAGTCAAAGCAGGTCAAGCGGGCAAAGATATTAAAAATATTGTCTTCGTTGATGGTGACAATATAGATGAGCCAGATGCACTGAAACTTGAGTGGGAAAAATTCATGATGAACGCCGAAGAAGACAAAGAGAAATGCGAAGTAGGCGGCACGATTGTTTATACAACCAAAACGCGGAATAAAGGATCTGATAGTTTAGTCGAAAACTTAACGATCAATGAGCCAGTCTTGAGTATGTCACAGACAGCTTGAAAGTTAGTTTTGAAGGTAGCGGTGAGTTCAAAGACAGTACAATTACGGCGAATTTCGGAGATAGAAAGATACAGAGTGGAGAACTGTTACATTTAAAGCAATAATCCAATCCGATCAATTTGGGAACACCATTAAAAATATTGCCTACTGTAAGTAGTAATCATGTACCAGATCCAAATCGCATAGAAGCGAAAATCGCTATTGAGCCAAAGGATCCAGAACAGGCTACGGAACAGGATAACAACCCAGGAACTAAAACGCCTTCCTCTGATACAACGGGGGCCAAAAACTGCCGAATATCGCTACAAACCTATTTAATTATGGGTTAACTTCATTCAGCAGAAGTCTCCCACTTCTGTAAGTGGTGAGATGAATGCCTATTGATATTCCACTCAGTGGGGGTTCAAACCCCGGCTGAATGAAGTTAAAGCCTCCGGCGGATGCCACAGATTTTCAGAGGAAATTTATCGAGCGAAGCTCGATAAAATCTGGGCGCAAATACGCCAAGGCGCATTTGATTTGGTATTTTTGCAATCCTGTTTGGATTATTAGTTCTAAGAAGGCGAAAGCCCCATGATGGATAATTTGGATTAAGGAACATTAAACAATTGAAAATGGATTTCTCGCTTAGATGGAACCGCTAAGTGAGGGGTGCTGGTGATGCAGTTAACTAAAGGAAAGATCTATTCACTGTATTGTCTGCAAATTTGAGAAGGGCTTTGAAAAAAGCCCTCTCTCTTTGATAGGAATATAAAGATTAGTTTCTGAAAAGAATAGTAGTGGAAGGTGGTATTTTCATTGAAGAAAGTAGCATACGGTAGATTGAAAAATGAACACGGTATCAAAATAAAGAATACTTGAAAAGACTAAAACAGATTCTGTCTCAGCCATAGCGAAAGGTTTTGTTTAACTTCATTCAGCAGAAGTCTCCCACTTCTGTAAGTGGTGAGATGAATGCATATTGATATTTCAATCAGTGGGGGTTCAAACCCCGGCTGAATAAAGTTAAAGCCTCCGGCGGATGCCACAGGTTTTCAGAGGAAGCTTATAGAGCGGAGCTCGATAAAATCTGGGCGCAAATACGCCAAGGCGCATTTGATAAACACATTGTAATTTATTGCTGTTGTAGTTAGAAACAAACCATATATATCTTCAGGTCACTGTTTTGATGAGTTATATGGATTTAATGAGGAGGTAATTCTAGTTTGACAGCAATCCTTATAGACCATGATGTATTAGCGCTTAATGTATTGGAAGAAAAGCTAATACAAAATGGGAAGATTGAAATTATTGGAAAGTACACGAACCCCTATCAAGGTTTGGTGGAAAGTGTAAAAAATCAACCAACTGTTGTCTTTCTTGAAATTGAATTTGCTGGAATTAGCGGAATTGAACTGGCTAAACAAATTCAAAAAGAACTTCCAGATATCAAGATTGTTTTCGTTACAAACAATGATAGTTACGCTGTAGATGCATTTGAATTAAAGGCTGCTGATTATATTATGAAACCAGTTCAGGTAAAACGACTATCAGAGACAATAAATCGCCTGTTGGAATTGACAAATAAAAAAACTGAGTCTTGTCCGATGGTATGCTGCTTTCATACTATAAAATTTATATACTATGGAAAAGATATCGAAGAAATCGAAGTGAAATGGAGAACAGCCAAAACCAAAGAATTGTTTGCCTATCTGATACACCACCGTAACCAATCTATACGCAAAGATGTTCTTCTGGAACTTTTTTGGAACCAGGAGGATTTGAAAAGTGGTTATTCACAATTGTATACAGCTATATACCACATTAGAAGAATGTTGCAGTCAATCGGTTTCAATATTACGATCAGCAGCTTGGAAAACAGTTACAGACTGGAGTTAAATGATGTCTTGTTGGATGTGGATGTATGGGAAAAGGGGATGGAAGGAGAAACACGATATGTAACAAGAAGCAGATTTTTAAAGCAAAGAAAAATTCTTGATTTGTATAAAGGTGATTTTGTCGGTGAAGAAGATTATCCTTGGGCGGAAAATGAGCGGAAGCGATTGAGGGCACTTTGGTTAAGTCATGTAAAAAAAATGGCAGATTATATGATCTATAATGAAAATCGCTACGAAGCAATTGCTCTATATCTGCGCGTGCAAAAAATTCTGCCATATCAGGAAGAGAGTTATGTCATGTTGATGCAACTATACGATGCACTAGGAGATCGTTATTCGGTTCAAGAACAATATGAGAAGTTAAAAAGTATGTTGAAAGAGGAATACGATACCACCCCCGATAAATCCATTCGGCAGTGGTATCAGCAACGGAAAGTGAAACAAATCAATAATAGTGGCATTCAGGCAGAGAGGTACTTGACATTAGAATATAAGTGATTGGACTGTTTATTGTAGTATAGTCCAAGAAAATCAGTGATGAAGAAAAGAGATCTGATTTTTCCACAACCTTTTTGACTTCCGCGCTCATACATCATCTAGAGGTGAGAGAACTCTTGCAAAACCGTTTGAACGTAGTCTCTAAGTGAAAATCATTTTGCTTGTGTGTTGCCTTTCATGTTACATAAGGATTCTGCTCAATCCAGAAGAATTGGGTTTGGAGAAAAGGCTAGTGGTATGGCCAGTATGATTTGATGAAAACAATGAAAGAGGTAACTGATTAAGCACTAAGAAAATAAATATTTGTTTTAGAGCTGAGCAGGATTTAACTTCATTCAGCAGAAGTCTCCCACTTCTGTAAGTGGTGAGATGAATGCATATTGGTACTCCAGTTCAAACCCCGGCTGAATAAAGTCAAAACCCCCGGCGGATGCCACAGATTTTCAGAGGAAATTTATCGAGCGGTGCTCGATAAAAGATTAAAGGTTCGATGTTCTTCTATCACTTTTGCAATGAAAGGGAAGGTCGAAAGTTCTCTTTGAGCACGCCTCTGATTACATTTTCTTTTCCCTGCCTGAGGAAATAAGATATAATTTGTGTCATCAGACTCGAAAGGGGAAATGAAGGACGTGAATTCTGTCCATTCTTTGGAGGAAATTCAAACAACAATCAATGAAAGTAAGCTGACTCTTCTATATATTTCCAGACCTGATTGTTCTGTTTGCCATGGGCTTCTGCCGCAGGTTAAGGAGCTGCTGTATGAATTTCCGTCGGTTGTTTCCATACACGTAGACGCGGATGAAATCCCCGAAATAGCAGGAGAATATTCAATTTTTACAGTGCCTGTTGTTCTTGTGTTTGTTGAAGGAAAAGAGATGATTAGAAAAGCGAGATTTGTTCCGATAGGAGAGCTGCGGAAGCAGTTAGAAAAGGTCGCTGAATTTATGCAATAAGAAGGCTGTCCTGCGTGAAGTGGGGCAGCTATTTTTTAAAAGGGGATGTTTTTTGTTTTAAAATCCTCATGATTTTTGGAGAACTCTTCACTTTTCGGAAATAGCCATGATTATCGATGTCTTCACCATTAAAATACCCTCAACTTTCGTAGAGTACTCTCCACTTTTTCGAAATTACTTTCATCTTTCGAAAAAAGATCTTCATTTTTAAAAAGTACCGACTCAGATGTCCTTGACAGTACTCACCCTATTGGTAATACTCAACTTAGATGGAAACTCCTGTTGCAGGGGTTTTTCTTAAAGAGTAAGAAAGTATAAATTTCGATGAAATAATTTGTTCGAATTAAGGTTTTATATGTCTAGCTGCGACGTACAGGAAGTACTAGTGCCACCGAAGCCACTGGATGTGGCGGCTTGAGGCGGCCAGGCGCCATCGGCTCGAGGTCACAAGTCGCAAGGAAGCTTATTCAGGATGAATGTGCTCCTGCGCCAAAGCTTATTCGAGGAAGCCTTGTTCAGCTCGTCGCAAAGCTACAAGAAGCATATTCAAAGATGCTTCTCACGATGTAATTAAGTTAGCAGCTTTGCTGTGGTGGCTGAGGAGCTACCTCCGCGCAATTTACCTTGTGCTTGTCGCCTAAGGCTAAGCGCCTTTCGCTTTTCTTGTATTTAGGGGTGATGATGTGTCCGAGAATAAGAGCGTGGCCAATAAAAAGCTTATTTTTCCGCATACATATGCTTTTTTATTTTCAATATTGCTGGTTGCCTGGATTGCGACATATTTTATAACGCCTGGGGAGTTTCAAAGGGAGGCCAATAAAGAAACAGGGCAGACTACCGTGATTGAAGGAACCTATCGGATTATCGATTCGAATCCCACTCACTTATTTGAGGTGTTCAAGGCGATTCCATTAGGAATGGAAAATGCAGCGAATATCATTTTCTATATATTTATAGTTGGCGGGGTTTTTGGGATGATCCGCGCAACAGGTGTGATTGAAGCGGCGATTGACCAACTCTTGGTGAGGATGGAAGGAAGGGAACGGCTCCTTGTTCCCGGTTTTATGTTTCTTTTTTCCATCGGAGGTTTCAGCTTCGGCATGGCAGAGGAAACGATTATTTTCATTCCAATCGGAATTGCCGTTGCTAGAGCTGCCGGGTTTGACGCGGTGACCGGAACGGCTATGATCACTCTAGGGGCCGCGAGCGGTTTTATCGGAGGGATGTTAAACCCATTTACTATTGGAGTAGCACAGGAAATTGCGGAGGTACCGCTATTTTCAGGGCTTGCCTTTCGTCTTTCAGTTTATGTTGTTGTTCTGTTGTACGCAATGTGGTATGTCGCCCGTTATGCATCCAAAGTAAAAGAACAGCCTTCCCGCAGTGTTATTTTTGATATTGAAAAAAATAGCACCATTTCGGCTTCAATTCCCCAAATCAGTGATCGGCATTATCTTGTTATTTCAGTGGTGGGATTGGGTCTTTTCATCAATATATACGGTGTAATGAAATGGGAATGGTTTTTGACTGAATTAACGGCTTCTTTCATTATTATGGGTGTTGCTGCGGGAGTGGTTGGCAGGCTATCTTTTTATAAAATTTTCGATTCATTTGTAGAAGGTGCAAAAGCCATGACGTTCGGTGCTTTAATGGTCGGATTTGCAAGAGCTATTGTCATTGTTCTAGAAGAAGGGCATATCATTGATACCCTCATTTATTCATTGGCTCACTTAATTGAGGGACTGCCGCAGACGTATACAGCCATCTGCATGTTTTTGGCGCAGAGCTTCTTGAATTTTTTCATACCGGCTGGGCCAGCTCAGGCGGCAACAACTATGCCGGTCATGGTGCCCATTTCGGACTTAACTGGAGTGAGCCGGCAGGTAACGGTACTAGCGTTTCAATATGGTGACGCGATCACAAATTCAATCATTCCAACTTCCTCGGTGCTGATGGGATATCTGGCGGTTGCTGGTATACCCTATGAGCGGTGGGTCCGATTTGTTTGGAAACTGATTCTCGGGTGGATCGTGATTGCTGTTGCCGCACTTATCATTGCAGTCATGGTTGGATTACAGTAAGGGATTGACTATCCCTAGCTAAGCGCTTATATTTTGTCTTTCTGCAAACCAATCAATTCCCTTTTACGCCATATAGAATGCACCCAACTCCCATGAAAATCCAGATAAATTTTCCAAAGGATATCCTGTCGGCGATACTATAAATCCCGATTGAAGTTGTAAGAATTAGGATGAGCGGACCGATAAGTGCAAGTGAACTATTGATCATAATGGCTTTCTCCACGGCATTGAAACGGATCATCAGAAAGGCGGCAAACACTTCGATTCCGCCGGACAGCAGTCTTAATAAGGCCATACCCACCACAGCTTTTTCTAAAAAAGTGAACATCCGATTTCCTCCCAATGGCTCGTACTAACTCCCATTATATGAATCGGATGGTAAAAAAATTAAAATTAATGGGCAGCGGAAGGAATGGAAAGCCGCTGCCCTTGAAAATTATGATTGTCTTACGTCCGTGGGGCCGCTAAATTGAGTTCTCTCCATCCATAAATGGAAGAAGTACTCCGCAATAGTCAGGACGATGGCCGTTAACACAGATTCTCCTAGTGCTTCATCATATCCAAATAGATTAAGCCCTCCCCAAATGACAAGCAGAGAAAGGATAAAGTCGCTGATGGTAGCGGAAGTATTCCCCATTCTCGGCAAGATCATTACATCCCCCAGAAAATACGAAATCAATGTTAGGGCGATACCCAGCAATGTGGAATGTACGAAAGATACATCATTAAATAGGGATAGAATCACCCATACAATCGGCAGGGTAAAAATCGCTTTTCTAAGCAGGGCCTGGCCGTGGTTTATGTTTTGGTCCAATTCTATACGCCTCCTTCTTTCATTAGAGTGGTAATTTATCGTCATTTTATACCTCCTGGTTTATTTGTCTTAGTATGTATTTCTAAGAAATTTTTTAATGACTTATTTAGGACAGAACCTTAAATTTGATCAATAATTCTTTGAGAAACCTTGCATTTGGATAGTATTTGCTAAGGCTTGGATAGTAAAACAAATTTTCGGACAGTATTCGTATAAGTTTGGACAGTAAATCCAAACTTCGGATAGTATTCTCCTAACTTCGGACAGTAACTCAGCCTCGGATAGTATTCGCATAATATTGGACAGTAAATCAAATCCTCGGATAGTATTCGTCTAAATTTGGACAGTAAATCAAATCCTCGGATAGTATTCGTCTAAATTTGGACAGTAAATCCAAAGACCGGATAGTATTCGCAGAATATCGGATAGTAAATTCAAACATCGGATAGTATTCTCCTAACTTCGGACAGTAAATCAGCCTTGGACAGTATTCGCAAAATTTCGGACAGTAAATCAAATCTACGGACAGTATTCGCATAGAGAAAGGGACTCTTAATTTTTCTAGTTGTACAAACTTCTTCATAAAAAAATTGTAAAACGAAAGACATGACTCCCTTTCAATCTACATTATTAGAGGGAGGTCAAGCCTACTGTCTAGTGGAATATTATGAATACAACCAAATCTGGGGAGGGTCGGCGATGGAAAAAGTGTTGTATACTTCGGGGGCAGCCAAGGAGTTAGGTCTAGGGGTCAGTACCCTCAGAAATTATGCTTTTGTGTTAGAATCCAAGGGGTATTGTTTTGAGCGAGGTCCGAATAATGGGCGGATTTTCAGAGAGCAGGATATTTCACAGATTCAGGAAATGATCGAAAGAATGGCAAAGGACGGAATGACAGTGGATCAAGCAGCTGAAATAACCGTAGGCCAATCTGGAAAAATTGAAGTTCTGGTGGCTGCTCCTAAAGAGGAAGGAGCGAAATCGAACATTGACAGGCTTTGTGAAAAAATCACTTTGTTAGAGGAGCAACAGACGAATCTAGCTGAAATCAATAAGAAGCTTGCGCTCCAGGTAGAACGGTTAACGGAAAAAATTGAAGACCGAGAAAGAGATCAACAGCTGTTTGACATGATGGAAAATGCTCGAAGTCGAAAGAAAAGAAAAGGAATGGACTTTTTTCGGTCTTTCACATTTTCTGACAAGAAGTCAACTATTTGACAAGCTTTTTATTCAAAAGACATGGGAGAAACTTGTATCAGCTTTGGACAAGGTAAAAAAGGCGAGACAGTACAATTCAAGAAACTCTTTCTAATGGGTACTATACAGGTGCTTCCACATGGAAGGCCTGTTTTTCATTGTTGTCTAGGAAATTATAAAATTCTGTGCCTGTGGATAACTTGTGGTAAAATTTGT
>JAABNQ010000184.1 GCA_009928435.1 Bacillus sp. HF117_J1_D | reverse complement strand
CAGTTAGTCGAGCTTCTTCAAGACGCATTAAAAAAGACGAATAAAAGAATCAAAAGGTTGATTCAAAGTCAACTTGAGCAGTGGATCTCCGGTCTTCCCAGCCATATCAAGGCTTATTTGCCGATTTCACTCTGCGAAAGTTGAGTTAATAATATAAGAGTAACCAGATATTCTTTTGATCCCTTCAGGTATTTCCACTGAACAAACGAATGAAATCCCATAAATAGAATTAAATAAATGATCCAAAACAACTTGATCCTGAATTACGAAAGTGAAATTTAGTTTCTAAATACAAAAAGGGCTCCAGCCT
>JAABNQ010000066.1 GCA_009928435.1 Bacillus sp. HF117_J1_D | reverse complement strand
AAGATTATCGCACGAATGACCTATGATTAGAATGTGGGCTGTATTTGACGCTTACATTACAACAACTAATTCCAACGCTCGAACCCATATTTGCAGGTTTCACATAGCAAGGAAAATTGATTTCTGTTATAGCACGATCAATATAATACCCCTCATCATCCGCAAATAATCCTTTAGTAAAATATATATAAGGCGTTTGTGGAATGTCGTGAGCAGCGAATATTTTTTTAGACATCACTTTGTCCATCCCAACCGCAGCACCAATGACACCATTACCTACGTATGGTAAATCTAACATCTCCAGCATCCCTTGTAATTTCCCGTCCTCCCCAAATGTTCCATGTAAGACAGGAAAGACGATGCTATTATTATCAAAATCATTTTGCAAAAACTGGCTAACTGACTCGTGTATTGGCAAATGAATATCACTAATTAATTGTTCTCTCTGAAGCCACTCGTTTTTGACTTGGAAAGGTTCAGTCCACTTGCCTGCTTGTGTGATATAAACTGCGAACACATCATATGTACACTTGTTTATTTCATTTAACACGTTTAATGCTGAATCAATCGACACTTGATGCTCCGCGGACTTTCCACCGTATAATACATATACTTTCTTTTTCATCTTTGTTCCACTCCAATCTATTCATATTTTTAGCTTATCTGTGTGTAGCGTTTATCTTTCACGTACCTTTCCTTTCTAAAATCAAAAAACCTGTCTGCCTTGATAAGACTATGTTATCAATAGCAGCCAGGCTGTTTTTTAATATTAAGTTGTTAAACTCTTAAGAAAACCCTAACATAATGTTGATATTCCCCTAAGGGTCTCTCGTTTGTTTAGTATAATCTCAATGGGTGTAGACAGCTTCAGACCGTTATCACCAATATAATGCAATGCAACTATTCGCCTTGGAAAACTGAAAAATATGAAGTGCTACTTTGCTAAAGCAGGGATCTGACAATCCCATGAATGATCTTCATTGTTAATATATCCAGTAAATTGATAAACAGGCTGATAAAATCCTTTTGTATCGTAAACATAAGCGAGTTTACATTCTTTTACCCACAGGGTATCTCCCTGCTGGAAAGGGACATATTGTTCAAAGTTTCCATCTTCAACCTGTTTAAAGGCTGCTTTAGGAGAAATAATTTCTTCTGTTGCTACATATTCATTCCAGCTGATCCCGTAATTTATAGAAGTAAGTTCCAAATTGTTATCAAACTGCATGAAAATAGAGCCGGTTGTGAATGCGGTTTTGGCATTCGATAGATCTTTCTCTTCTGGTGCGTCCCATCGAAGCGTATCGTTGTTTTGTATACTGAAAACAGCGGTATCGGGGAGCAGTCCATTTTCTTTCAGCCAATTTTTATAAAAGTTTCCATAGTTCTTCGCTGCTTCCTCTGTCAATGTGGTAGCATCACGCCATGTTGTGTAGCTCCAATGTCCTGTCCTGAAAAAGAAGTTGAGTTGAACATCTTCACTATTGGAACTTTTGCCAGTGTAAACATAGTTTTCACCTTCACGCCGTTTAATACTAGAAAAGTTAACATCTTCCAATTCGGAAAGCCCAGCTATCATTCGTTCTATATAATTCTGATCCTCCGCATAGGTGCTTTTGTATATGGAGGCCGTGGTTGGTTGATCTGCTAAGGAAAGGTCAGTGGTAATTTGAATCTTTGACATATTCTGCTTCGCCGCAGGAAGAATAGGCATATTTCCATAAGACTGCTGCTCATACACATAAGACACAGTACCAATTATTATTCCAATGACACATGGGAATATCAACACTTTTCCAATGGGAATAAAACGAACGCGCTTTTCCCTAATTATGGAGAGTATTGCCATGATACAAAAATATCCAAACAAGCTTCCAATCGAGTTGTGGAATAAATCATCAAGTTCGAATATCCCCGTTCCCGTCAGTAATTGTACGGTTTCAATACAGATCGTCAGCCCAATGGACACGAAAAACGTTACCTTGAACTTTTCTGCCTTCTTCCAGAAAACCGGCAATAAAAATCCCAACGGTGTAAACATCAGCATATTGAAGATAATAAGTTGCAACTCGCTGATCGACCACTTATTCCATGCGTTGACATAGGCACTGAAAAAATCAATATTAAAGCTACCGGTAAAGTTTGCACCGCGGCTTATGTTGGTCAGTGCCAGCACCAACATAAGCCAGCAGCATAAAAGAAACAGGGTAATCCCCTGTGTTTTCGACATACTCCTTTGGCCATGAAACACCTTTTTATAAATCATGTAGCTAGCAAAAATGGTAAGTCCCAATAAAAGGCCTCCGATGAGTGCAAACATACCCCATCGGAGCAACGCCTGAAAAATTGTAATAATATCCATGAAACATCCTCCGTCTTTAAATTGTAGTTGAAGGTAAAAACCTTCGAAATATTCATTAACTACAGTATAAACCATCTGTACCGACTCAAATTTAATACTTCCTTGATAAATTCCTAAGAAAATATTAAGATGCGGAGTGATTTAACGGAAGTGTAATAATAAAAGATGTTATATGTTCATGGCTTTCCACAGTAATAGAACCACCATGCAAAATAATAATCTCTTTAGCAATGGCAAGTCCTAATCCTGCTCCACCTTTTTCACTTGTTCGAGCTTCGTCAAGACGATAGAACTTTTCAAAAATTGTAGTGCATTTTTCAGGAGGTATCGTATCTCCCTTATTTCGAAATGTGATTGTTACGGAATCTTCGCTTTTTTGGGCTATGATCTGAATTTCTGTATTAGGGAAGCTATAATGAGTTGCGTTTTTCAATACATTGGTAAAAACACGCCCTAACTTTTCAGCATCGCCACAGATCGTCAATTCTTCGTCTGCATGTAAAACAGCAGTATTTCCGTGGCTTGATAAAATGGGCAACATTTCATCAGATAATTGTACCAACATGTAGTAGAGGTCTATATCCGTTTTTTCTATATGAATTTGTTGCAAATTATACCGAGTTATTTCAAAAAATTCATTGATCATTTTCTCTAGCCTGTATGATTTATCAAGTGCGATATGCGTGTATTTTCTCCTCTGCTCCGTCGGCATATTTTCCACTTCTTCCAACAAACTTAAATATCCAATGACAGAAGTAAGGGGAGTGCGAATGTCGTGGGCAAGGTACATCACAAGCTCGTTTTTACGTTGTTCGGCTGATTGAGCTTCCAGATTGCGACGTTCCAAGGTTTGTTTCATAGTGTTTAGCCTCTGAGTGATGGGAATGAGTTCTTCCGGCAAAAGGATTTCCTCCGAATTATCAATGAGAAGCATCCCTAGGCTCTCTTCAACATCGGACAATGGCTTAGTAACGTAGCGCAAAAATGCGCGAATGACGAAAAAAAGCCCTGCACAAATAAGCAATACGAACAAGACGAAAAATGTCTGGTATATATTTAACGCCCCCAAAAAACCGATTTGAAGGATGTCCTCAAATATCTGAGTCAGCACTCTCCCTCCGCTGCTGTTCCAATGAAGAAAGTACATTAGAGCAATAGCAAAAAAGGAGGAGGCTATGACTCCAACCAGGGCAAAGAAAATTTTAATTTGCAAACGAGTATAATCAAATTCTCTTTTATTTTTAGCTTTCAATTTTATATCCTACTCCCCATATTGTTTTAATATATTTGGGATTTTCAACAGTGTCATTCATTTTTTCTCGGAGATGGCGGATGTGGACAGTGATCGTATTGTTGCTTTTGCTGTAATATTCGTCCTTCCAAATTTTATGGAATAAGTCCTCTGCACTTACAACATAGCCTTTATTCTCTAATAGGATACGCAAAATTGAAAATTCTGTAGGTGTCAGTGTAAGCGGTTTTTCGTTTAGAAAACACTCATGTGTTTTGATATTCATTACAAGGCCGGAATGAAGGATGATATCTTTTTCCATATCTTCCCCATGCCTGGGGTTATACTTTTTATACCGCCGTAATTGTGCTTTCACCCGTGCCACGACTTCAAGCGGGCGAAAGGGCTTTGTGATATAATCATCAGCACCCAATGTAAGTCCGGTGATTTTATCAATTTCTTCATCTTTAGCAGTCAGCATAATGATAGGATAGGTATACCGTTCCCGTATTTTCTGGCAAAGCGTGAAACCGCTGATATCCGGCAACATAATATCTAAAATGGCAAGGTCAACTTCCGTCGCTTCAATGCAGTCAATAGCTTCCTTTGCAGAATAAAACTTTAATACCTCATAATTTTCATTTTGCAGATACAATTCTATTAAATCTGCTATTTCATGTTCGTCATCAACGACAAGAACTTTATCACTCATGATTTCAGCTCCTTTCAGGAAAAACATGACACTTAACTATTTTACGAAACACGGCAACTATATTTCTGTTTTATCGCTTGAGAAATGATTAAGATTTTCGTAAGAATACGGTTGGCTTAGATATTTTTATCTTTCACCACAAGAATCGTCTCATCGTATCAATTCTTTTTCCTAATGCCGATGGCTTTGATGTTGATGAGCTTGCTTAAATTATTCAAACAATGACAAAGGAGTACATCACAAGACTTAGTTCGATAGACAATCTATGTCTATTTTCTTGACGTAGTATCATTTTCAATAAAGTTCAAAACATCTTTATAAATCACTTCATTATCAATCTCGTTTAATAACTCGTGCCTTTTATGCTGATAAAGTTTAGATGTAATATTCCTATAACCCAATTTTTTTAAAAAACGCCCTAAGTCTTCAAACTTATTTTTGTTTTGAATGACGGGATCATCTTCCCCAGCTAAAATAAATATGTCTAAATCCTTATTTTGTACATTCCAATTTTTAATGTTGAATGACTCTTTTAGTAATTGGAATAAATTTATAAATCCATTTGTTGTAAATGTATACCCACATAACTCGTCTGCATTATATTTACTTACTACTTTTTCATTTGAACATAACCACTCATTTTTCTCTTTAAAACCTTGATTATACCTACCCGTAGTCATTTTATCTAAAATCTTGTTTGAGGCGTAACGAGGGAGAAATATGTTCATTATTTTCGCGAGAATCACCCCTACCCCCGCTAATTTATTTTCTGTTGGTGGACCACATAATACAATTTTGTCTATCTGTTGGTCATATTTTTTTAAATAATTTCTAGAAACCATTGTTCCCATACTATGACTAAACAATGTGACACTCAATCCATCATATCTATCCTTGATATACTGTGTTACCTGATATAAATCATTGACAATGTAATTCATATCTTCAGTATAAAAATAGCCTAAGTGAGAAGTTTCTTTAATGCTAGCCCCGTGACCTCTATGGTCATGAATAATGCATACGTACCCATTACTTGCCAAATATTGCATAAAATCATAGTATCTTTCTTTGTGCTCAGACATACCGTGTGAAAATTGAATAATTCCTTTTGGCGTTTCTGTTGGTTCAATCATTGCAACTTCTAACGCTAGATTATCTGACTGTGAATTCATTTTTAATGTTTCCATTTTCTCTCCTCAATCAATTGAATTGTTCCACACTTTCATTCTTCCGATAGACTAAAGTCATCTTCCGTGGCATTTAGCGAAGTACTTCTACTTATAGATTAGTTTGCCATTTATTATCTTTATTTTCGTTATATATAATAGCATGAGCAGTACACAATTATCACTTGAGTTTACCTAAAAATAACAATGACTTTGATTTTCCTTCTAAGTCGCGGACCGATAATTTCTTATTTTGGTAGATTAGATGGCGCTTCTTCTTTAGATGGATGATTAAATCATCACCTTGGCCAAGCATCTTTTCTTTGATGTGCTATTGAATATGTCTGCTTGAATTTCAAAATATAATCAGTTATACTGATTATATGGCATGCTGATTAATATTTGGAGGTGTATATTAATTAATGGAAAAGTTGAATCAATCCTATGGTTTTTTGCTGGGAAAAGTTCTTCAAAAAATGGAAATTAAATTTGCTGAAGGCCTTTCTCCATTTGAGATTAATGCTAGACAATATGGTGTTCTTTTATTTATTGAAGGGAACCCTCATTGTTCACAAAAAGATATTTCTGAAAAGCTACAAATCGACCGAACGACAATGGTTAGTCATATTGACCATTTAGAAGGTTTAGGATATGTAGAGAGAACAAAGAATCCAAATGACAGAAGGTCTTATAGTCTTTTGATTACAGCTAAAGGAAAAGATGTATTAGACTCGCGTTGGGAATTTTTAACTCATACAGAAGCAGAAGTTTTAGCCCCTTTAAGCGAGCCAGAACAACAATTATTGAAAGAGATCCTTATTAAAGTTTGGATTACTCTATAAAACTGGAGGTAACAATGATGAATGCACTTGAGTATTTTCATGCACGTCTAGAAGCAACAATTAGCCCTATGGATTATTTAAAATTAGCGTCAAGCGAGCCAGATAAATACTTTTTGATTGATGTGAGAAATGGTCCTGATCATGTAAAAACTTTAACAATTAAGGATGCCCATATCATTCCTCAACAAGAGCTGCAAGATCGTTTAAATGAAATACCGAAAGATAAGGAAATTATTGTTTACTGTTGGGATGTTTGGTGCAACACAGCTGCCAAAGTAGCCTCATTTTTATTAGAACGTGGCTATAAAGTGAAAGAACTTACCGGTGGTATTGCAGCATGGAAGGAGATGAATTTTCCTACTTCCGATTTGACTCGAAATCATAATATTTCTGACAGCTGTGGTTGCTGATTCCGTCATTGAATAGGGATTAGATTGGTATTGCTTCATATGACCCCTTTTTTTGTATGTAAAATAAATCCCTCTAAAATGATTGTACGCGAGGAAGCACCTGAAAGCCTTCTTTTACTCTAGGTTTAAGCAGAAAAAGACCCCGATTTCGGAAATGTTTATTTTCACGAAATCGGGGTTGGAATCGAAATGAATGATTGTACTGAGGATATTAACTTTAGATCTTATTGTATTGCGTGCAATATCCAAAGTTTTTTATTCATGTAACGCGGATGGAAAATGGAAAAAAATACTTAATCGTATAGCTAGGTACTACTCCAAAATTTCCTTCACTCTACCAACAATGCCGCTCTCGAGTCGGACTTTAATCCCATGATGATGAGTGGCTGAGTTTGTTAATATATCCAGAACCACACCTTCTGTTAATTTCCCAGAACGCTGGTCTTGTTTTTGTACAACTTTTACTTTGGTGCCTTGTTTTATATTTTCTCGTTTAGTTCCCGACATAAAAACCGCTCCTTACGTCCTGTTTGTGCAACAAAAATAAACTTTCTCACAAAGCCCCACGATTTTATACAGGGAATCACATCATTCTACTATTCCCCTACTTCATCAAGATTCTTTGACCCAAAATGATCAAGCATCGCACGCACTTCATCTGTTGATTCTGTGCTCATTAATTGATTTCTTAATTGACTCGCCCCTCGAAATCCTTTGACATATATCTTAAAAAAGCGATGAAGAGCCTTGAACGGGCGCAGCTCTAAATTTGAGTATTTATCATGGAGGTCCAGATGCAATCTTAAAAGGTCAAGCAATTCCTTACTGCTATGGTCTTTCGGTTCTTTTTCAAAGGCAAATGGATTACTGAAAATGCCACGCCCAATCATAACTCCATCAATGCCATATTGATGAGCAAGCTTCAAACCAGTTTGACGGTCTGGGATGTCTCCATTGATTGTCAAGAGGGTATCTGGTGCCACCTTGTCACGAAGCTCCTTAATCTCCGGGATCAGCTCCCAATGGGCAGCTGCTTTGCTCATTTCCTCTCTTGTACGCAGATGAATGGATAGATTGACAATATCTTGTTTCAATATGTGTGTCAGCCAATCCTGCCATTCGTCTACATCCGTATAGCCAAGCCTTGTCTTTACACTAACGGGTAACCCTCCTGCTTTTGCTGCTTGTATTACATCTGCCGCGACTTCTGGACGACGGATAAGGCCGCTTCCCTTCCCATTTTGTGCCACATTTGGTACAGGGCAGCCCATATTGATATCTATACCCCGAAAGCCTAGTTTCGCCATCCCCATACTCATTTGCTGAAAATATTCAGGCTTATCCCCCCATATATGGGCGACAATTGGTTGCTCATCCTCTGTAAAAGTCAAACGCCCACGCACACTTTGAATCCCTTGTGGATGACAATAACTCTCCGTGTTTGTAAACTCTGTAAAAAACACATCAGGTCTGGCTGCTTCACTCACTACATGGCGGAAAACAACATCTGTCACGTCTTCCATTGGTGCCAGTATAAAAAATGGCCTTGGTAAATCACGCCAAAAATTATCTTTCATATTCAAAACCTCTCATAATTGGACACTAGAGCAAGCCCTTGTCCCCAAAAATAAAAAACAAGGATCTCCTCGCTTTTATTACACCTAGATCGTGCTTAAGCAAATTTTAATCATTATACATTTTAATAGTAACAAATAAAAAGTGCAAAGAAATCGGGGAAGTTGAAGTGATTTGAGACATAGGCCTGAATACAGATAAGGATTCCCGCTTCCTTTATCGTTTGGGCACCAAGTGTTTGACGAAGGGCAGGATTTTTTAATCATGAAAACCATCAGGCACACAGATAAAAAATAATTTTTCACTTTGGAAAAATGAACCATTACAGGGCCAGGAAGGTAATTTTATGAAAAAGATCGTGCTGAAACAGCACGACCCTTTCATAATTAATGGCAGCATGAACACCCAGGTCCATCTTCTTCAGCAGGTTCTTCCATAACCTCATAACCCGAATCTTTAATAGCACCTTTAATTCCACTCAAATCAACTGTATTTTCATTAAATGTTACATCAACTTCACCTTCAGAAAGCAGGACTTCGACAGATTCAACTCCTCTTAACTTACCTACATTTCCTTCAATTTTATTCACACATGATCCACATGACATCCCTTGTACCTTAAGTGTTACTTGCTTCATATAAATTCCTCCTCTTTTTCGCTTTTTAAGAATACCTTACCCATGTAGGGTATTTTTCATTTGTTTTAAAAAACGCTATTTATTATATAGCCTTTATAAAACGTAACTCACATTCTTTTTTTCACCACCTCCTTAAAGGATATTCCATTTCCTTCTGGGGTAGGGTAATTATTAGGATGAATAGAATAAATGGTTTTCTAGATTCATTTTTTTAACATACTCATTATTTCATCTTTATTATTTTCAAAACCAATAAAATACTTGACTAACTTTCTTTTTCCGAATAACCCTTTTTTATAAAAAGCAAACATCGGAACAATTCGAGTACCAGATATTTTCTTTAGCTCTTCCTCTAAGCTACGATTTTTACTTACATCTTTATCAGCATAATGGATTCTGTTAGAAGTTAGATATTTTTTGCGTCCTGGCAATCTGAACATGTTGGTCTTGTATATAATTCAAGTTCCAGCTTATCTTCCATTCTAATCCCACCCTTCACTAAATCGTTGTTGGTTTAAAACGTTTTAAACGTAAAGCATTTACTAATACTGAAACTGAACTTAAGCTCATTGCAGCTCCAGCCACCATTGGATTTAATAATGGTCCACCTAAGAGGTAGATCACTCCCATCGCAAACGGTATGCCCAGCACGTTATATGCAAATGCCCAGAATAAGTTTTGTTTGATATTTCGAATCGTAGACTTACTTAATTCCACGGCTGTTGGAACATCCATTAGATCACTTCTCATTAATACAATGTCTGCCGATTCCATGGCAACATCCGTCCCTGAACCAATAGCTATCCCTATATCTGCTTGTGCAAGAGCTGGTGCATCATTGATACCATCTCCAACCATGGCTACCTTCTTACCTTCTGCTTGGAGTTTTTTCACTTCATTTGCTTTATCTTCTGGTAAAACTTCACTTAACACACGATCAATGCCAACTTGTTTAGCAATAGCCTCAGCTGTACCTTTATTGTCCCCAGTGATCATCGCCACCTCGATTCCCATTTTATGAAGTTTTTCAATGGCTTTTAAGCTGTTTTCCTTAACAGTATCGGCAACTGCAATAATTCCGGCAATTTTGTTATTAAAAGCAATGTACATAGGGGTTTTTCCTTGACCTGCCAAAGCATCTGAGTTGCTTGCCAGTTTATCTAAAGAAATGTTGCGATCATCCATTAATTTTCTGTTTCCTGCTAGTATCGTTATACCATCTACAGTCACTTCAATCCCATGTCCTGGAATAGCATCGAAGTTTTCTAACTTCAAAAAGCCTAGTCCTCTGCCTTCTGCCTCCCTAACAATTGCTTCACCTAATGGATGCTCAGAGCCCTTTTCTGCAGAGGCTGTTAATTGTAGTAATTCTGTTTCTCTAATTCCTTTTACAGTGATAATATCTGTAACTTTAGGTTTACCTTCTGTAATCGTACCTGTTTTATCAAATACAATCGTTTGAACTTTATGGGTTGTTTCAAGTGCTCCACCGCTTTTAATCAATACGCCATTTTCTGCACCCTTACCAGTGCCAACCATAATCGCAGTTGGCGTAGCTAGACCAAGAGCACATGGACACGCAATAACTAAAACGGAAATGGTAATCGTTAAAGCAAAGAGTCCTGTTTGCCCTCCAAAATACCATGCCAAACCAGAAAGAATTGCTATTGCAATAACAATTGGTACAAAATATCCTGAAATAATATCAGCCATTTTGGCAATTGGTGCTTTAGATCCTTGTGCATCTTCTACCAATTTAATGATTTGTGATAAGGCTGTATCTTTTCCTACTTTAGTTGCTTGATATCGGATTGTGCCATTCTTATTGATGCTTGCACCGATAACATGATCGCCTGTATTCTTTTCTACTGGAATACTTTCACCTGTTAACATCGATTCATCAATAGATGTTATCCCTTCTATTATCACACCATCAACTGGTATCTTTTCTCCAGGTTTAACAATTACCGTATCTCCTACAACTACTTCATCAACAGTTATGTCTACTTCTTTTCCATCTCTTACAACAATCGCTTTCTTGGGAGCTAATCCCATTAATTTTCCAATTGCTTCTGATGTTTTCCCCATTGAACGAGCTTCAAGATATTTACCCAATGTAATAAGGGTAAGGATTACCGCTGCAGACTCATAATATAGATTTCCTGCGTAACTGGTATGCCCAAGCCAAATTGCGATTGTCGCCCCCGAACTGTAGACGAATGCAGCACCGGTCCCTAACGCAACTAATGAGTCCATGTTGGGATGTCCTCTAAATAACGTCCTAAATCCTACCGAGAAAAATTTCCATCCAAAAATCATAACTGGAATCGTTAAAATAAATTGTATTAGTGAAAACCATTCAGGGTTTGCCACTGGATCAATTATTTTTGGCAGTGGTAAGCCCACCATGTGTCCCATCGCAATATAGAACAGTGGTATCGTGAAAACTGCTGAACCCCAAAATCGCGTCCATATGGCTTTTATTTTCTTTTGTTTTTTATCCTTTTCCTCATTGGCAGAACCTGATGCTTCCATATCTTCACGAGTTTCATACCCTGCATTTGATACTGCTTCAGTAATGTCCGACACAGAAACAACTGTCGGATTATACTCGATTGTCATTTTTTCTGTAGCCAAATTTACATTGGAGCTCATAACGCCATCTAATTTCCTTGTTGCTTTTTCAATGGATTGTACACACGATGCACAAGTCATACCTGTGATAGAAAATGTTTTCTTTTCATTATCTGTCAAGGCCTTATACCCAGCCTTATCTACAGCTGCTTGAATATCTTGTATGGATACTGCATTCTCATCGAAACTGATATTCAACTTTTCTGTTGCCAAGTTTACATGAGCTTCCTGTACTCCAGGCAATTTCTTCGTTGCTTTTTCAATGGTCTGTACACATGATGCACAAGTCATACCCTCTATATTAAATGTTTTTGTTGCCACTATCATTCACCCTTTCATTATTTAATAGGCTCTGCTTCATATCCAATATTTTTGACAGCTGCGGTTAAGTTTTCTAATATCTGAACTGTTTCAATTTTATTTAAACAATGAGCACAGCTCATCCCTGTGATTTTTAAGGTTACTCCTTTCGTAATTTTCCTTTTATTCCAATATTACTGGATTTTTTAGTGTCCTGATGAACAGTTATGATTCTTACATTTACACTGTCCAGGAACACAAGTGCAAGGCACTTCTTCAACAGCATCTTTTTTCTTCATTTCAAGTGCTTTTTCCATTTTTTCTATGTCCTTAAAACTTAACGTCGCTTTTGAAATTAAAGACACTATTGTGTTACCGACTTCTTTGCCACAAATGTTATCGAATGTTTCATCTAGGATGCCTTTAATAAATTTACTTTCATTTAAATTAGCAGAATAAATATACCTCTTTCCCTCTGTTTCTGTATGAAGCATTCCTTTTTTTACAAGTCTCCCAATAAAAGTTTTGGTAGTCGCAGGTTTCCAATCCTTCTTTTGTTGCAACACTTCTATAATTTCTTTACTGGTAACCTTATCTTGTGCCCAGACGACACGCATAACTTCCCATTCGGAATCCGTAATTTTAGAGTCTATTTTAGTGCTCATGATCTCACTCCTCCAATCGTTTACATTTGTAATCATTTTTGCGTAATCTTAGTTTACATTTGTAATCAATCCTTGTCAAGAAATTTTATTCTCACATATAAATTAAGGGGATTCATTTATACATCCGTAATACTATCTTTAGTAGCGACCATTTTAACGGTGAGATTAATTTAAATGCATCCTATATGAGTTAATTGTAAACGTCAAATAATCCCCACCTGTATTCAGATGGGGATTATTTGACGTTTACTGAAGAAATATGCTGTAAGCTCAAAAAATCAGCTCCAATTTTATTACTTCTTTGATGCTGAATTTAAAATTCGTTTAATTGCTAAATATAATTAACAGAATATTCAATTATTTAGGCCTGCTGCATCCTCACAAAGTATTGAAGTACAATAATAAACAACATAAGCGCGATACCGACTAGGATACCACTTATTAAGCCTACATAGGCTACCGAACTTATACTGATTACACTACCTCCCACAAATGCACCTAATCCAACATATGTACCCGCTGTTCAAAATTATCTCTAGGAAGCCAGTACATTTGATGGATAAACCGTTTCATTCTATATAAGCTGAATTAATGTCATAAGTCCCTTTTCAATAAAAGTGTAGAGTATTCCCTCGATGCATTTCATGATTTTTTTAAAATAAATAGTGCTTTATATCACGTTGCCTTGGACATTTTTTCTGCTTTCATCTTTTTGATGCGATCCGTTGGCAATCTGGAGGCATTATAAACAAGCGTTACCAATTGGAAGTGAAGTTTTGCTTTCTTCCCGGTTCGATAACGGACATAGTTGAGCCCGAAAAATGCTTGGAGATACGCGTTGACCCTCTCGACTGCGGTTGCTCTTTATAGTTCATCCCATTTTCTTGAACCCCTGGCCGGAAATGTATATTTCCGGGTATCAGTGGACTGCCTGATTTTAAAGGTCTTCTGACATAGTGAACCACGGCGTAATGGGCAAGTCGCGCATTCTTTGGGTTGTGTATATTTCAGAGTTTTGTACTTTGGATCGAAGCTGTCGTAGCACCGAGAGTATTCCAGGACACACTCGGCGCGAAATTTTCGATCGAACTTGACAGTTTCCCCTTCATTCCGTCGATTGTAGGGAATAACAGACTGCAGGCCTTGATTCGACAATTTCCGACGGATCGACTCAAAATCATATTATAAAAATACATATATCCCCAAAGCTGCTAAAAACCTGTATTTGCTTGTGTTAAACAATTGGAGCTTATTGAATAAAGCAGGAGTTTTCCAAATACATTAAGAGTTCCGAATAATCAACCGCACTCTCCGGAATTTTTATTTATTCATATCATCTCAATACCAATCTGTGTGTTATTCGCATCTCCACCAGCATATCACCCACGATAATCCAAGGAAGAGTTTAATAATGCACCCAATCCATCTTTGGAACTCTCCAATAAAAGTATTATGTTCATCACCTAATTTTATAACCCAAAACACGAATGTACGTTTGTTTTTACGTAAAATGTAAATATTTATGATAAAATAGACTTGTAGCCAAAAGCGTGATGGGTGGATGGTTGTCATTCGATCCTTTTCCTTTCTGTAGGGAAAGGAGGTGATAATCATGGATACTTTCTTTGAGTTTTTAAAAGAAATATTGAAAGGGATTGTACGAGCAATTAGTACGTATCTTTTTCAGAAAACTTTTTTAAACAAAGGGAAAACCACCCAACGCCGTCCAAAGCAAAAGGGTGGTTCTCGAAAGTAATTTTTATGACAACCACCGCCTATACGGCGAAGGCTGCAAAGAGAGAAGTTGCGCTTCTCTCTTTTACTATCTATATCCATTTTATCTTAAAAACATGCACAAATCAATGCGCTTATTCCGTTTGCATTTTCCCTTTATAAAAGTCCTCTGCAATTGGTAAGATCCCCTTACAAACAATAATACCTTTGAGGAGATTTTTTTGCATCTGCTACAGAACACATTTTTTCAACATAATAATAAGCTGTAAGTTGATTGAATCCCCGTATGTTTGTGTGGAAAAATAAAAAGTCACCCTGCTTTACATTCTTACTAAGAATCCTTCCCCTTTCCCCCACATCACCGTATGTGTATTCAGTCAACATTGGATCTTCTTCTCCATCATTCTTCTTAGGGTCTAAATATGGTATAAGATAACTAGCCACGTCAATCCCCCTTATTTTTAACATTTAACCATTACACTTAAACAGCACACCTAATTTTCAATATATAATAAATAGTAAGTGAAATTTAATTTGAAATGGAGAATTTAAAATGAAACATCGCAATTTCTTTTTAGCCATTTGTACAGATAAACCAAATGATCCTTCCGGTTTCATTTATTATGAGTAGCGAGGGAATTGAAAATTTAGAATATGAAACTACCGGTTATCTGACCGATGATACTGAACTAATAGAAAGCTCGAGGTTTTATAAGAGTTTGGGAAATCTATCAGCTAATAATTTCATTGAAATCGAAAACGCCGATGAAGGTTCGTTTAATTTTACTATCTATTTTTCATTCAATATCGCATTCGCTTTTGTCATTTGTTTTGGCGGAAAATATTCCAAAAAAGAGCCGTCAGCTTTGCTGACCATAGTATAATGGTCAATAGAGCTGACGGCTCTTAAACTAGAAAAGGAAAAGGTTATTTGCTCCTCTATGCTTGCCGGCCAGAGAACAAATAACCCTCCCAATGCAATGCCTATTTTATAGAAATGTCCTCTTACTACCAAGAAATATATAAGATTTGTCGAAACTTTTGATGAAGTGGTGTTATGCCCATGTTGCGGGAAACGTACCAGAAGGCATGGAAAGTATAAAAGGACTTACACTAATTTTGAGTAAACGCATTCACTAAAAATCTAGATGACCGACCTTTTAGATACTGCAATTATTTTACTAAGAAATTGAAGCTGTTTTACGTTTCCTAAAGTCTAAAATAGATATATTTATGTACAATTGTACGCTATCGGTATAAACATGATTTTCTCATAATGACATGCCATTTTCCCGTGTGATACTTGCACCAGTGATAGATTTTCATGCCAATCTAATTAATTCTTGCTCGTCTTTTCGTAAATAAATGGAAGCATATTCCAAATGGATCCTTTACATATCCGTAACCTTCTGTATAAAAATCGTCTGTGTATTCTCTTAATATACTCGAACCTTTTTCAATCATTCTGTCATATATAGCCTTTGTTTCTTCCGCTGTATTAAAAGTGAGACAAATAGAAACATTAGTCCCTTCTGTAATAGGAAGACCTTCTGTATCATCAGCCAGCATTATTTTAATGTTCCCAAATTGTAATACGGATTGGTCAATTCGATTGTAATCATCTTCAGAAATACCTTTCTTTGCTTGTTCAGGTCTGTCTTTCACCCTTTGCAAATATACTGTTGTTGCATTAAAAATTTCTTCATAAAACAATCGTGCTTCTTCTGCATCCGTCGTTATTAAAAAATAGGGCGATACTTCAAACTCCATTAAAAATCCTCCTCATCATTTTGGTATAATGCAAGTATAAAATTAAATGGTGCCATTTTACGGCACCTTAAGGAGATTTTGTATGAAAAAATCAATGCGGTTATATCATATGATTCACTTTGTCAATACAAAGACCGTCTTCAACCTCTCTGATTTGATGGAGAAATTTAATATTTCAAGGAGAACAGCATTACGAGATATTCAAGAAATGGAAATGATTGGCGTTCCTATATATAGTGAGGCTGGAAAACATGGCGGATATCAAATCATCCGAGAAAGAAATTTAACAAAAATTGATTTAACGAATGAGGAAAGTAACGCTCTCATATTTGCCTTAACCAGTATTTCGAATATGAATTCACTGCCATTCAGCACCACTTATAAAGATATTTTTCATAAAATATACACCAATTCTACTACTGAACAAAGGAATAGCATTGATTTCTTTAAAAATAAAGTGAAGTACCATCATATCCATGTAAATAGGAGCGAGTTTGACGTAACTCCTTTTATTCAAGTTATGGCTAAAAAGAAATGGCTACATATTATTTATGCGGATACAAAAATGAACGGACTTTATTTTATCATTGGCTTTCTTTTTAAAAATGGACTTTGGTATATGGTTATTACAAATGAATCGATGAACTATACCAAGATTCTAAATGTAGAAAAAATTAATGAACTTCAAGAAATAACTGAAATGAAAGAAATACCAAAGATAACGATGGATAACTTTATAGAGTATATGTTTCGTCCTGATAATAAAATCAAAATAGAAATTCATTGTCAGGAGAGAGGTCTCAATATGCTAAAGAATCATCTTTGGGATAGCGTAACAATTTCCCGCATAAGCGATAATATGTATCACTTTGAAACTTATGTGAATGAAAAGGATTTGAATTTTATTTCCTCTTTACTAAGTAAAATGGGTAAACATATTAAAGTAGTCTCCCCAGAACCTTTAATACAGCTAATAATTAACGAGTTAGAGGAAGTCTTAGCAATGTATCAGAACAGCTAGGACTTCTAATTTAAAGGTATGATTCCTTTTTAAATGCAATGTACTTCTGATTAATATAGGAAAAATATAGAAAGGTAAAAACAACTACTGCAAAAAATTCTCCTGTAAATAAATATACAAGCCTATTTATTACACCCTTGTTTACACCATTTTTCATTTTAACAACCCTTTTTACTCAATTATCTGGCTCAATAGTTGAACAAGAATTTCTTCAACTACAAATTACTCCAACATATCTATTATCAGTGATACATCCTCACTCCCCAAAGCCTCTGCCCATTTTTATTTTATAATTGTTCACCCATCGTGCTCTCTCATGAAAAACTAGTTCCTATACATCTCTGACTTGAAGCGATGCTTTTGAATGATATTTAAGAAAATCTATAATCTTTTCATTTATATCTTTCGATTCCTTACCAATCCAAATCAAATGTCCCCATGATTCAATTAGTCGATATCGCGGAATTATTACCAGAAGATAAAGTGGATGCCATAAAGAAATTACAATCTGAAGGATACAATGTGGCAATGGTCGGGGACGGAATCAATGATGCTCCAGCTCTTGCAGCGGCAAACTTAGGGTTCACTATGGGAGGCACAGGAACGGATACTGCTATGGAGACGGCAGATATCGTTTTAATGGCTGATAATATTGATAAGCTTCCCCCATACAATAAAATTGAGCAGAAAAGCTTTAACAATCATTAAGCAAAATATTTGGTTTTCAATCTTGATTAAAGTCATAGCGCTTATCTTTCCTGGTTGGCTTACCCTTTGGATGGCCGTTTTAAGCGATACAGGTGCAGCCTTGATTGTCATTTTAAATTCATTAAGACTGTTGAATTTTAAAGAATAACAGGAGTCAATAATCCCCACATAATAATAACTATCAAACCAAGAACTCTAACCCATAAAGGCTTATTATCAACGAATATGGAGTAAATAAGATAAGTTAACAACAAAAACCAAAAAATAGATAGACAAAAAAGAGGGGCTGGCACAGTTTGTACATCCCCATTGTTCTTTGTATGCCAAAGCCGCCACCCCACCACTTGAGAGATTTGCATCTTAAATTGCCATTTCAGCCATTACTTGTCTAAAACATTACAACATTTCAATTTCTGCTTTAAACGCTCTTTTTCTAGAATGCAATTTTTTATAATGCTCGATTGTAACCATCTTTCCGTTCACCTTCCCATTTGACTCCAATGTTTCGCCTAACGCGGTTATAAGCGCAGCTGCCTTATAATAGCTTTTTCGATAACCGCCTCCTACAACAGCCTCTGTTCGTTTATCTACTTCTTTCTTTATCCATCCAATATCACTAGTGTTGCATAAAAGGTGACGCAATATTCAGTTATGTTATTTTTCC
>JAABNQ010000183.1 GCA_009928435.1 Bacillus sp. HF117_J1_D | reverse complement strand
TATAACCCCTTGTTGCCAAACTGCGCCTAAAGACGCTAGCCTGACAATAAAATTGCTCAGGCTCAGTGTAATTTGTCACTTTCACTTACCAGTTAAACTGGTTTACTTCTTCTTGTTACTGTTTTTGCTGAATGGGTCTTCATACTCTTTCACACTCAGTTTATCAATTGCTTGGTCATGTGCTTCTTGCTCACGGATATATTTTGCCACGGTGGCTTCATTCAAGCCCACTGTGCTGACGTAGTATCCCTCCGCCCAGAATTTTCGATTACCATATTTATACTTCAAGCTAGCATGCTTCTCGAATATCAT
>JAABNQ010000065.1:3873-18635 GCA_009928435.1 Bacillus sp. HF117_J1_D | reverse complement strand
TCGTTTAATTTAATTGGAGTCAAAAATTAAATGGTTGACTTCATAATTATTTTTTCATGCAACGCTAGTGACCAAATATAGAGGGCCGCATGGATTTTTTGCCATGAATGAGTTATTCTGTTTCGGAGGACAGTATAAGAAACCCTGTATGCCTCTTCAAACTCGTTTATTGACGGTTAAAAGCTTAAAGGAAAGGGTAAATGAAGGTAGTACCTGTCAAAGGGACACATTATACAAAAATAAAAAAATGCACTACGAAGATGTTGTTTTGAATTTTTTTGTTATCTTAATTCATAATAGAAATGAATAGTTACCAGTAACTTTGTCACATAAATATGTTAAAAGAAAATAGTTTAAAGGAGGGGGAGAGTTCATGAAAAAAATTGTAAAGATTACAATAGCAATTATTATGATGTGTATTTTATCTACGACAGTATCTGCAGAAACAAAGAATAATATCGATGAATTATTAGAGCCTTATCAGAAGGCTGTTGATAAAGTTAATGAGGATTTAGGTTCTGACTTCTTTATTTCGGAAAATACAAAAGAGGAAGTTTACAACAATATTGCATTAAAGCCAACCTGCAGGGATTCATCCAACGCTGATAATAAAAAAGAAAGTGCTAAAAATAGTTCTTTAGGGTCTCAATCAAAGGATGAAGACTATATTGAAGAAAGTGCTAAGGGTAAAAGGACTGAACCAGGTTATATACCTAACGCTAACGGTGATATAAATTTATTACCACTTAAATAAAATGGCTTCACTTCCTTCACCTTATCCTTATCCAAAACGTCAAAGTCACTAAGGATCGTCGCCTTACTTATTTCGACGTTTTGGAGAGTTGTATAAATACGTGGATTTTTAAAAAACAAAGAGATTGATATAGGTATCGCAAATGCTTTAACTTGCTACGATTATAAGGGAAAATCTCATATTATTTCAGGACGTCAATGGTTATCTGTCGAGCGGTACTTTCATAAGACAATAGCTCATTATCAAGCTATTTCTGATGCTAGGCAGTCAGCTAAGTGTGTATACGTTCAACGGACAACAGTTCGTTGCGTAGAACTAGAAACTCGCCATTTCAATGGCGGTGCAGTTCGCTTGTTCTTGCGACAGATCTCCAGTTAAGTATATCTGTTCAAGTTTAAAGAAAATGAAGTCTAAGGAAAGAGTTGCGGCTGCCGCCATACGTGTTTATTTCCAAAAAGCTCCATGTAATCCTTTAAAATAAATGAGGTGTCACATGAATAACATCATGAAGATATTAGCTACTGCTACAATAATTATCTCTGTGCTACTTTGGGTACCGAATATTGTGTTTCAGGAAGCGTCATCTTTATGGCTATATACGTTTGTTTTTTCTGGAATTGGTATTATTTTGTCTATACTCATTAAATCAAAAATATTAATTATAGGGAACGCAATAACATTTTTAAGTTTTTTTCCTGTAATGTTTGTTGGTTATCTTTTGGATTTTTCCTCTCAATTCATTAAGTAGAATATTAGAAGCATTGTACTTCTCTGTTTAGGAAGCTGTCGAGGATTTTTCGACAGCTTCCTTATATTTATTCACTCTCGCATGGCTTCCCCTTTCTGGTTCCTTTTAATTGCTTGTATTTTGCTGCAAGCCACTGATATTTTCTTTCATTGTTATTTCGGAAAATACAACAGTTAGTGTTTGTTTCCATCAAGGTTTCAATTGAATCAAAACGAGCTATTACATGAGCTTGTCTTTCGCTATCGAAAAATATGATTAGAGCTTCTATAAGTTCACTCATGTTATTTTAGTGAATGTTACGTCAACCATTCTAAATTAACTGTCCATTCGCGAATGTCCAACCTTCAAAAATAACCCTTCAAAAGTATCACTTAGTATCTACAAAAACAGCCCTTTTCGACATCTTTCCATGATTAAACCTAACATTTTTGCGAGTTTGTACATTAAATGTACAGATTTTGTATAAGAACCTGTATATTCGCTGTTTGATATATTCCTTTATAGGTCAATTTACGTCAATAAACCTTCAAAAATGACCCAATGAAACAAGAGAGGAGGAGATGGCTTGTCAAAGTATAGGGGACTTTCAGTACTTTCAGTCGTGCTAAGTATACTATTAGTCCTGCAACTTTTCGTTCCATTTTCAAGCATCTTTGCCAATACATCTGCGGGAACTAGTCAGGAAGACAGTGACGGAAGAATCAAAGTTGAAAGTATCGATCAAGACCAGGAGTCTATTAAATGGCGGGTTACCGTCAATGGTTCGAGTCATGAAAATGACGGAATCGGTACAAAGATAAGCTTTAGTCCAGGTTTATCACATGGCATAATAACTGAAATCGAGAATGCCGAAATCGACTATACACCTGAAGGGTACGAGGTAACAACCCCTGCTGGAAGTGACTCATATGAATTCGAACTCGTAACAGGCATTAGCGATCCAAGTCAAACAGCTTATGAATTACAAGCAAAAGCCGAGTACTCAGATGGTAAGTTTGAATCCTCTGATCAAACAGAAGTAATGCAAATGCAAGAAGAACCAGAAGCTGAACTTGATCCAGAACCAGAAGCTGAACCTGAACCTGAAGTTGAAGAACCTACCGAGAGGGTATGGACACCATCCGGAAATGATGGGGATCGTTCAAACGATGAAACATCTGAGATCAGTGATGAGCCAGCAGAGAAGGATTCTGAAGAACAAGTCGATGAAGAAATTTCCAACGATAACGAGGAACCTGACGTACCAAAAGCTGTAGCTGGTGAAAGAGACGGCGAAGATATAAAAGTAGATGTCGAAGATACTGTTAAACTTTCATACAGAGCGACAGGATTGATAAAAGATCAGAAGGTAAAGTTCACATGGAGCTATCTTGACTCTGAAGATACTTGGCAGACATTACAGGAGAGTAAGGAACAAAAAGTTCCTAAGGATGGAGAACTTACAGATGAGTATCTTTTATCATCCGAAATGCTTCAGATTCTTTTAGACAATGACAGTGTCACTTTTAAAGTTGAGCTGTTTAACACTGCAACCAATGAACCCTTAGGGGAAAAGTCGATCACCTTAAATAAGGAAGATATTGAAAAACAACTCAAAATCAAGGAATTAACGGCAATATTATTTCCAGAACCTAAAAAGGTGCATCCGGATTTACTTTACTATGAAAATGTAGCTCGAGATGATCGTGTACCTTTTTCCGATGCTGACGAATTATGGGACAGATTAATTGAACAATATAATGACGGTGGAATTGAAGCCGCACAAGCGTTTTTCGACAAATACAAATGGGATCTTCACCATCCTGCAAAGAAAGCAGGTGTACCCGGAGATTATGGCGATTCAGCCC
Source organism: Bacillus sp. HF117_J1_D (assembly GCA_009928435.1). Classification (GTDB taxonomy): domain Bacteria; phylum Bacillota; class Bacilli; order Bacillales; family Bacillaceae_C; genus Siminovitchia. The sequence continues at coordinate 15,286 of JAABNQ010000065.1, read as the reverse complement.
TAAAGTGGCCCAAAAATAAAGATACACCATTCCACGATCAATTTGATAATAGTCAACAAACAATACATGATCTGGAAAAAAGCTGGATTAATTATGAGGACTTTTTCAAAGACGAGAATATTAAAAAGAATGTAACGCCATATTCCTGCCCTACCGATCCAGAAACGATTGAGGATAGAAAATACAAGGTTGAGGTAGCGGCACAATCAGAGCCTGCAGCTCAACCAGTCGTTATGCTTTTCCAAATTCAACAAAACTGGCAGATATTTGATTTGCTTCATGCCAATGATCCAAGTGATTTAAGTCCAATGGGGCAAGGAATTAAAACGACTGAAATGGCTAATCTATATGATATTAAGCAAGCGATGATGCGTTTTGGTGAATATGTTGAAACTGCCGAGAAAGTAAAAGATGTACCGGTTGTATTTGGAGTAACAGTTACAAAACACGGTGGAAGTAACAGTTTCTTAGGTGATGGAAAGACTGATCCAAGGCTAACCAATGATATGGATATCTTTATCAACGCCATTCAACATTGGGACACATTTGGATACTGTGAAAAAGTCCATTACGATAACAATAAAATTCAAGAAGCAATAGCGGCAATACCAACTGAATTAGGGAACTGGAAAGACGGATTAGGCGAAACGATCGATGTAAATAACGTAAGAAAATCAATCGTTGCGATTGGTGGACCTGTCCGAAAAGCTGACCTTGAAGATAAGTTACACCAAGATGAAGATAAAAATGGAAATCCAGGAAAATTATATATCGATGCACATTACGGTATAAGAACGAATAAGGTTGAAGGTGTTACAGAAAAAAATAAACAATATGTTTCATGGTTAGAATCTGACCATAACCAAGATCTTTTTGAAAAATCCGGTGCCTATTACCCTGATAGTTCAACAGAGGAAGAAGTATTGAATGCTTTAAAAGATATTTTAGATAAAGAAATTGAAGCATCAAAACAAAGCAATGCTGTTCAATCTGATGCTAAGGTAGAAAATGTTCTTCTAGAAGATGTGGTTGAGAAAGAATTTGATGTAATAAAAGATTCTATTAAAATTCTCAAAGTAAAAGGAGACAAACAAGAAACAGTACAAATCGATCCAGATCGTCTGTCAATTATTGAAAATAAAGATGGTACAACAACCGTTCGCTATGTATTCGACGAAGTATCAGCAAATGAAACGGCAAAAATAGTTTTTGACATTGAAGCGAAAGACGATTACATCGGTAGTAATGATGTTAAATCCAATGTTGGTGTACCGACTCTTGAATTCGAAGGTAAGGACAATGTCAAACATGAAAGAAAATCAGCAGATAAGCCACAAATTCACGTACCAATTCAATTCGATGTTAAAGATGGCGAAACGATAAGAGTTGATGAAAACGAAGAAGTCAACTTGAAAGATTTAAGTGCTGAAATTGTAAAAGACATTGAAGAAAAAATCACCAAATATCCGCAAATTAATGGGAAAGTCGTTTATCAATGGCAACAAAAAGGTGAAGATGACGAATTTGCAGATGTTGGGGATCCGCAAACCTTTGAAGTAACTAACGGAGCAACGGATAAGCATTTCGATCTAGATCACCATTTTTCAACTGATAAAAAGGGTAAACATACATTTAGACTAAAAGTATCCTTTATTCCCAATCAACCTGAAGATGAAGAATGTAAAGCAGTTGAACTAGTAAAGTACGGAGAAGTAAATGTTATCGTTGGTGACGACTATATAGAACCTGGAGACGTGTTACTTGATAAAGTTGGAACTCCAACAGATAAATATGCTGAATGGGAAGTAGAGCTAACTGTCAAGGGAAAAGATCTGAAAACTACTTCGGATATCGTTTTGGTTCTAGACATTTCAAGTAGTATGAGCAATCATAAGCGATTTGAAAACATGTTGAAAGCTGCGGAAAATCTTGTAGAAACTGTAATGAATGATAATCCTAATGTCAGGATTGGACTTGTTGAATTTGATAAAGAACCAAACGAACGTTTAGGTTTTAGCAATGACAAGGAAACGGTTATAAATTCAATTAAGACAATGAAAATGGGTAGCGGTACAAATATCCAAGGTGGAATTTATTACGGACGTAAACTTTTAGATGAAAGTGAAGCAGATCAAAAAACGATAGTGCTACTAAGTGATGGTTCACCGAATAGAAGTTATAAAGCTGAAAAAGCTACTTCGTATTCTTGGCCAGAGAACAAGTATGACTTTACACTTTCTGACTTTGATTATACGAAACATTCTAGCAGTCAGGACTATAAAGTAGATGGGTTCAGCGTAAAAAATCATGTCATAGGAACCATTTCTGAAGCTAAAATTGCTATTGATTCCGGATACGATATGTATTCAATCGGACTCGAGGTTTCAAGTAGTAGCAATGCTGTCTATACAATTGAAAATAGCCAAAACAAAGGATATTATCCTGCTGAAAGTGATGAGTTAGAAGCCGTTTTTGAGGAAATTGCTCAACAGTTGTCAAATAAAGGCATTACAAATGCAATTGTCACTGACCCTATCGGTGAAATGTTTAACTTGGTTAAAGACGGTAGCTATAATGGCGAAAACTTTGAGGCTAGTCATGGAACAGTACATTGGGATGAAGCAACTGAAACGTTCACTTGGGATATTGGAGATATTAAAGAAGATGAGGATTACTTCTTTAAATATAAAGTAACGATAGATTGGGATAAAAATCCAGAAGAAAATGTTAAATACCCTATGAATGGTGATACACCGCTTAACTATAAAGACCATAATGGTGAGGATAAAGAAAAACCATTCCCAATTCCTGAAGGTGAAATAGAACTAGGTTCATTAACAGTTAAGAAAGTTGATGAAAATGGGGAATCTCTAGCAGGTGCGACATTTGAATTAAGAGATTCAAAGAATAATCTGGTTACAAAATTTACACAAATAGACGATGCGACGATAAAGTATGAAAATTTAAAACCAGGTAATTACACACTTGTCGAGACAAAATCACCAGAAGGTTATCGCTTATTAACAAAACCGATAGACATTGAGATTTCAAGGTCTAATCTACATGTAACAAAAGACGTTAAAAATTCCAAGTCTGGTTGGGAACTACCAACATCAGGAGGAATCGGAACGCTCTTGTTCTATATTGTAGGTATTGCGCTAATGGCATCGACATTATTCTTCCTGCTTAGGAAAAAGAAAAAGGAAGAATAAGAACCTCTTTTAATTTAAGGTGGTGATGCTAAAGTTAGCAGTCTCGTTTTAGAAAAATTATATATTACTATTTTGAGAGGAGAAAAGGAATGAGTATCGCAAAGAAAAAGTCACTAAATATTCTATTGGCTTTTACATTAGTAGTGTCACTTTTTATACCGCATATCGCTTTTGCATATGACACTAAAGGGGATCCTAGTAACCCAACATTGACCATTCATAAGTTTGAGCAAGAACCGGGAGCAGAAAAAGGGGAGGAAGGAACTGGGCTTCCAGGGCAAAATGCTGACGGTGAGCCAGTTGAAGGAGTAGAGTTTACACTCACTCTAAAAGAAACATTTAACCCTGAAACAAATGAATGGGAAGCAGCAACAGAAGAGAAAGAAATCAAAGGTAAAACGGGTGAAAATGGTCAAGTTGTTTTCACTAAAGCTGAAGGATTAGAGTTAGGACGTTATGAAGTTCAAGAAACAGATGGTCCTGATCATATCATCCTAAACCCTGATGTATTTAAAGTCGATATTCCAATGACAAATAAAGAAGGTACAGAGCTTAACTACGATGTTCATATTTATCCAAAGAACGAAATTATCCGATCCGATGTTGAACTAATCAAACAGGACGAAAATGGTAAGCCATTAGAAGGTGTATCCTTTAAATTATACAACAAAGATGGTTCCGTAGCAGTTGATAACGAAGGAAAAGAAATTCCTGAATTAACAACGGATGAAGAAGGAAAAATTTCTGTAACAGGCTTAGCACAAGGTGAATACTACTTCCAAGAGACAAAAGCACCAGAAGGCTATGCAAAGAACACAACTAAAATTCCTTTTGAAGTAAAGAAAGTAAATGAAGATGGACAAGCTGATCCGAACGGACAGAAGATTATCGTTGAGTGGAAAGATGTTAAAGGTATCGCAGATAATGGTACAGTAACGAACTATATTATTCCTGAAATTGATAAAACATCTGACGACAAGAAAAAACTTGATGTCGATCGTGACGCTGAAATAGTATATGACCTGAAAATTACAACACCAAAAGATATTGATAAGTATAAAGCATTAGGTGTTACAGATGAACTAGATGACCGCTTGACATTTTTTATTGATGGAACAATTACAGGTGGTTGGAAAGTAGAAGGAACTGATAGTGCCAATGTTACATTTAAGACAAAAGAGACTACAAAAGGGAAACAACTCTTAATTTGGGAAATCGATCCAAGCAAATTAACCCCAGGACAAGAGTTAACCATTTCTTACACTGCTAAAATTAAGCCAGATGCTGAATTAAAACCTGATGAAGATGGTATTCCGAACTCAGCTAAATTACATTTTAACAATAACAAAGGATCTTATACAGACCCAGCGGATCCAGATAATCCAGATCCATATGAGCCATATGAGCCAGAAGATCCGGATAAACCAACAGATCCTGAAAATCCAACTGAACCAGTAGATCCTTCTGAGCCAGAAGAACCAGTAGTTGTTGTACCACGTGAAGGTGGCATGAATATTATCAAGGTTGAAAAAGGTAACCACGATAATAAACTTGAAGGTGCCGAGTTTAAGTTAACTGATGAAGATGGAAATGTTATTGATGCAGCGGGAACAATGATTAAAGTGAATGGTAACTACCATGATGCAAAGTTAGAAAACCTTGTAACAGATGGAAATGGTCAAATCACAATCGAAGGTTTAACACCTGGTACTTACTACTTACATGAGACAAAAGCACCGATTGATAAAGAAGACGGTAAACCATATCGTTTATTAACAAAGCCAATTGAAGTCAAAGTTGAAAACAATAAAGTAACAAATAAAGACGTGACGGTTGAAAACTCCAAGTCCGGTTGGGAGCTTCCAACAACGGGTGGAATTGGCACGATTTTGTTCACGCTTATCGGTTTAGTGTTGATGATTACTGCGTTTACGCTTTATGTACGTCGCAGACAATCAGAAGCTAACGCTGGTTAAATAGGTATTAAATGGGAGGGGAGATTTTTTCTCTCCCATTTATTATGCAAATTATAAAATTTATTTACGATAGGGTGGGAAAATAATGAAAAAAGCGTTAGTCATATCAATATTTGCAATTGGGTTGGGCATTTTTTCCTATCCTATGATAAGTAATATTTTATCGACAAAGGTTCATCAGTCTGTTGTGCATGAGTATAACGAAACAGTTGAAAGTATGGATAAGGAAGAGATTCGGCAGGAAAAGGAGAAGGCGGATCAGCATAATGAGGAATTAGCCGACTCGCAATTGGATTTTGTTGACCCTTTTTCAGAAGACAGTAAATCAAATGAAAGACGTGGGAACAAGAGTTATTATGATGCATTGAATATTGGTCCAGCCATTGGGAGTGTTGAAATCCCCAAAATAGATATAGAACTTCCCATTTACCATGGGACAAGCGAGGAAGTGTTGTCACGAGGCATCGGTCATCTGGAGAATTCCTCTTTGCCCACAGGAAAGCCGGGAAACCACAGTGTGTTGACAGCTCATCGCGGCCTTCCGTCCGCAAAGCTGTTTCGGAATCTTGATTCTTTAACATATGGCGATCAATTTTATATCCAAGTGCTTGATGAAACCATGGCATATGAAGTGTATGACATTGATGTAGTATTGCCGCATGAAACGGATTGGCTGCAAATGAAGGAAGACGAAGATATCGTCACATTGCTGACATGTGACCCCTATATGATCAATACACATCGGTTACTCGTTACAGGCAAGCGTGTACCTTATCATCCTGAACAAAAACAAACAGATGAAAACAATGGATTACCTATATATGTGTATGTGCTGGCAGCACTAATTCTTCTTTCCGTTATCTATTTATGGTATCGAAAGAAGAAAAAGGCGGGGTCCGCTGATGAAGCATAAAGGAATTATCACATTATTTATTGTGGGCCTCCTCATCATGGCTTACCCGCATATTGCGCAACTCATCAATAATTATCTTCAAAAAAATCAGGTGGAGCAGTTTCAAAGTGGGTTAGAAGATTTATCAGATGATGAGATCAATGAATTAATGGAACGAGCCCAACGGTGTAACAAAGACATTTATTATGATTTGAACGGTTTTCGTGATCCGTGGGGGGACAATCAGAAAAAGTTAACGGCATTCAATGAATGCCTGGGCTTTGAAGATGATGAAATTTTCGGAGCGATTGACATACCCAAGCTCAAATTAGTCATACCAATCTACCTAGGTTCGTCAGAAGAAGTATTGAGCAAAGGAATCGGCCAGGTGGAAGGATCGTCATTGCCACTTGGTGGGAATAGTACGCACACCGTATTGGCTGGTCATCGCGGAATGGGAACAAAAGCGATGTTTCGAAACATTGATGAGCTGAACGAGGGGGATACGTTTTACATTCATACAATGAATGAAACATTAACATACCGAGTCGTTAACCAACAAGTGATTTATCCGCACGAAACAGACTCTCTGGAAATTGAAGAAGATAAGGATTTGGCGACATTACTAACCTGCCATCCCTACCGTCATAACTATCAAAGATTATTGATTCATGGCGAGCGGGATGACTAGAAAAGGATGATCTTTGTTTTACCTCAATGATATAGAGATTCACAGATGTCAAATTGATAGAAAAAGAAGTCCATACGTAAGAGGGGGTACGAATGACTTGAGAGTAATTCTTATTGATGATGAATCATTGGCTCTTAAACTATTAGAGAGTAAGTTAAACAAAATCAAAGATGTTGAAATTATAGGGAAATATATTGATCCCTATCAAGGATTAGAAGAGATTCTTAGTAGACAGCCTGATGCTGTTTTCCTTGACATCGAAATGCCTGAAATAAACGGAATGGAATTGGCGAAGGAAATCAAAGCCGTATTGCCAAATGTCAAAATTGTATTTGTCACTGCCTATAGTGATTATGCAGTCGATGCATTTGAAATCAATGCGGCTGACTATATTGTAAAACCTATTCGGCAGGAGCGTTTGATCAAAACCATCAATAAACTTTTAAACGTGAATGGAAAAACAACTGTTTCTTCTCCAATGGTTTGTTGCTTTAATAAACTGCATTTTAAAGTGGACGGAAAGGAATCTGAAGTGATGGATGTCTCTTGGAGAACATCCAAATCTAGAGAACTGTTTGCTTATCTCATTCATTATCGTGAGCAGTTCGTACGTAAGGGTGACTTGATCGACATTTTTTGGCCGAATATTAATTCAAAGGATGGTTTCACTCAACTTTACTCTTCCATCTATCAAATCAGAAAATCATTGAAATCCATTCATTTTCCTATTGAGATTATTAGCTCTGAAAATAGCTATCGGTTGGAACTAAACGAAGTGTTGATAGATGTGGATGAATGGAAAAATGGGATGAAGAAATTCTCCAATGTGACGAAAGAAAACCTTCCTGAGTATGAGAGCACACTCGATTTATATAAAGGTGATTATTTTGAAAATGATGATTATTGGTGGGCTGAAAATGAACAGAAACGCTTAAGACTTCTTTGGTTAGATTATGTCCAACGACTAGTAGATTACTTGATTATGAAAGAAGATTACAGCAAAGCGATTATGATGTATTTAAATGTGCAAAAGGTTCAGCCACATGAAGAAGACAGTTATTTTATGCTCATGCAGCTGTACGATGCATTAGGAGAACGTGATTCGGTGAGAAGAGAATACAACAACTTAAAGAAAATCCTACAGGAAGAATTTGGGGCTATGCCAAGGGAAGATATCCAAATCTGGTATCAAAACTGGAAAAAGCAATCTTTGACTAAACACAATCGTTGATTATTGTATATCATCCAATGATTATCAAATATTGGCCACTTCCTTTTGGTAAGGTAAGAAATCATAAAATCTGACTAAACAGTCAGGGAGTCAGATTATAGCAGCATGAGCCAGGGTTTAACTGAAGGAGTGTATAGGAAACAAAAAATGTTGAAAAAGAAGTACTTGGAAAATGAAATAAAAAAAATAAGAAATGAAATGATTAAAGTTGGTATGGTCAATGGATTAAATGATAAAAATACAATCCAGTTAAGTCAACATCTCGATCGTGTATTAAATGAATATGAGCAGAAAAGGTCAATGCTGTCTATAAAGTAAGATGGGAATTTCCTTTATGATGGCGGATTGGCTGAGATAGAAGTGTAGAAAAACTTTGTCTGTCGTTTATATATTCCATTCGGATGACCCGCATGGTGTCTTTTGCATCATTCCCCACTTACATAACAAGATACCGGGAAGTGAAAGAGTGACCCACAGGCCTGATGACAGAATGGATTTATCCACTGCACATTCATACATAAAAAGCATCAAAATGAGAATCAGGGACCGGGGGTATAAAAGTGAAGAGAATGAAATGGTGGATTCAATGCAGGTTTTTTCATAAGCATAGAATCGATTACTACACAGGTTCATGTATCGTTTGTGGAAAGAAAAGGTCAGGGCAGGATCTATCATACAGCGAAAAACCGACGGCCTAAAGGGGGGGGGGCATAGTCAAAATGAAAATAAATGATCAAATGAATATTAAGATTAATAAAGAGTTAAAAGAGGACTTTTACCTCACTTGTAAGCAAAATAAGGTCAATGCTTCGGCACTGGTGAGGAAATGGATTGAGCATTTTGTTCAAAGCGAAGAAATAGAAATGCAAATAGATAGCCTTAGCCAGCAAACAAGGATTGAGTTGGCAAGGAATAGGAAATGAAATAGTTATAAGAAATTTGAATGATAGAGAACCGTAAGGAAAATGGTGATGAAATGGCGAAAATAATTCCGTTTCGGACAAGGAAAGAATGGGAACAGGAGAAAAAGGAAAGGAAACAGTGGTCGGAATGGGAAAAGTCCCAAAAGGAAAATCTAAAACTCTTAAAAGAAAGGGATACAAAAAAGCCGCCGAAATAACTTTTCTATAGGATATTTGGTTTTGACCATACAAATCATTTGCTTTTATTGTTCTATTTTTTCAGAAAAAGGTGTTGGTTACAATTAGAAGATTTATTGCATGTTTCATTTTTTTATTATTCAGTTCCCTTTATATAAATCTTTTAAAAGCTGAAGCTGCGGAAGCAGTTGTTCAAATAGAGGTCTTGAAGGCAAATATTCGAAGTGAGCCGGCAAATACTGCGGACATTATTGCCAAAGCCGAAAGAAATGATCGATTCAAAGTGTTGCAAGAAAAATTTGGCTGGTATGAGATTCAATTGCCGAATGGAGGAAGCGGCTGGATAGCAGGTTATATTGTTGGAGTCGAAAGCCATCATTCTGAAAACGGTAAACAAGCGACAATCACGAGTGATCACGTCCATGTAAGAAGCCATCCATCCATCTCTGCCAATATTATTGGGAAGTTACATAAAGGTGACCAAGTGACCTATACGAAAGAACAGAATGGTTGGATGAATATTACATATAACAATCAAAGTGCTTGGATCAGCAAGCAATTTCTCCGTTTTCCTGAGACATCAAAGCAGGATACACAATCCGGCGGATTTGCTTACATTTCAACTGACAAGACTAATTTGCGATCAGGAGCAGATACATCGGCTCCCATTATCACGAAAGGGTCAACGGGAGAAAGATATCCCATTATCGGTCAGGAAGGCGACTGGTATAAAATAACGCTGGCGAGCGGCAGAGATGCATACGTGGCAGGCTGGGTGGTTTCTTTGGATGGAAATTCCCAATCACAGGCAGCGCCAACCATGAATGAAACAAATAGAACTTCTGGTCTTAGCGGGAAAACAATCGTTCTGGACGCAGGCCATGGCGGCCACGATCCGGGAACAGCTAATCATACAGGTGTATCAGAGAAACAACTGACGATGCAAACAGCACAGCGGCTTCAGCAAAAACTAAGCGATGCCGGAGCAAAGGTGATTTTAACTCGGTCTGACGACAGATATGTTACACTTGATGCCCGTGTGTCTTCGGCGAACCGCCATAATGCTGATGCATTCATCAGCCTACATTATGACAGTTCCGTTAACCCTGAGGCAAATGGAGTTACCGCATACTATTATCATGGGTATCAATATGACCTTGCGAGTAATGTGAATCAGGTGCTTGAGAGCGCTCTTTCTTTAAATAATCGAGGCATACGTTCTGGTAATTATCATGTTATCCGTGAAAACACCAGACCGGCTACGTTGCTGGAGCTTGGCTATTTGAGTCATCCCGATGAAGGACAGTACGTGACATCTGACTCCTATCAAGAGCTTGTAACAAACAGTATTTACAATGGGTTGCAATCATATTTCAAATAAATTTTTAGCAGCGTAAACTGCGTTGAAGACTGGTAGAAAAGTAGTCTAGCAAGTTCGTTAAAAGGAAGTGTAAATTTGAAAAAGAAGATCGTCCTCCCTAGTTTATGTTTTGCAGCATTGTCAACAATAGCTTTTGAAGAAGCGGTGCAAGCCGCTGAACCTCCTGTTATCAAAGTCCAGACGGATACGAAGTATGTTTCTGTTAATCAAGGTTCTGTACTTAACGTTCGAAGCAGCGCATCATCAAGCAGTAGCGTGGTTGCCAAGTTACCGAGAGGGACGAAGGTATCTGTTCTATCAGAAGCAAACGGCTGGGTAAAATTGAAAGTAAATGGGAAAACAGGATATGTCAGTGCACAATTTTTGACGTCCACTGCCCCGGCAAATCAACCAGCCCCCCGCCAGGTAGCTGCACCTGCGCCAGCCAAGGCGGTTACGAAATACATAAATGTAAATTCAGGTTCATCGCTAAACATGAGAAGCAGCGCTTCAACAACCGGGAGTGTAGTGGACAGATTGGTCCGCGGAACGAAAGTAAGTGTTCAATCGGAATCTAATGGTTGGGCGAAAATAGCTGTGAATGGAAAGGCAGGCTATGTAAGTACAAAATATTTGTCCACTAGCGTTCCAATAAGCCAACCAAAACAAGCAGCGACGACGCTGACATCCAAGTCAGCAGTCAATCAAACAGCGACAACATTAACTGAAATCGTTACAAAGTATGTGAACGTAAATCGAGGTTCAGCGTTAAATGTAAGGAGCAAAGCCTCCACGAGCGGAAACGTGATAGCCAAACTATCTTCCGGATCAAAGGTATCCGTTCAATCAGAATCGGGCGGTTGGTCGAAACTATCCATCAATGGAAAGACAGGCTATGTAAGCACTCAGTATTTGTCCGCGAGTGCACCGGTCGCTAAGCCGGCCGCAAAA
>JAABNQ010000065.1:0-3774 GCA_009928435.1 Bacillus sp. HF117_J1_D | reverse complement strand
AGCACCGTCCACATCCAAAACCGTTACAAAGTATGTGAACGTAAATCGAGGTTCGTCGCTAAACGTAAGGAGCAAAGCTTCCACGAGCGGCAGCGTGATAGCCAAGCTATCTTCCGGATCAAAGGTATCCATTCAATCAGAATCGGGTGGGTGGTCGAAACTATCCATCAATGGCAAGACAGGCTATGTGAGCACCCAGTATTTGTCAGCAAAAGCACCGGTCGCTAAGCCGGCCGCAAAAGCACCGTCCACATCCAAAACCGTTACAAAGTATGTGAACGTAAATCGAGGTTCGGCGTTAAACGTAAGGAGCAAAGCCTCCACGAGCGGAAGCGTGATAGCCAAGCTATCTCCCGGATCAAAGGTATCCGTTCAATCAGAATCAGGCGGGTGGTCAAAACTATCTATTAATGGAAAGACAGGCTATGTGAGCACCCAGTACTTGTCCGTGAGTGCACCGGTTGCTAAGCCGGCTGCAAAAGCACCGTCCACATCCAAAACCGTTACAAAGTATGTGAACGTAAACCGAGGTTCAGCGTTAAATGTAAGGAGCAAAGCCTCCACGAGCGGAAACGTGATAGCCAAGCTATCTTCCGGATCAAAGGTATCCGTTCAATCAGAATCAGGCGGGTGGTCAAAACTATCTATTAATGGAAAGACAGGCTATGTGAGCACTCAGTATTTGTCTGCAAAAGCACCATCTGCAACTACTCCAGCCAAGCCTGCTAAAACAACGACTAAATATGTAGATGTAAAGGCTGGTTCGATCTTATATTTGCGAAGCAACGCTTCTACAAGTGCAAAGGTAGTTGATCGACTGACACGCGGAACAGCGGTTAAGGTTGAAACCGAGGCAAACGGTTGGGCAAAGGTCACAGCCAATGGCAAAACAGGCTATGTAAGCAGTGAGTTTTTATCCGCAACAAACGGAAAAACAGAGGCTGCCAAGCCAAAAACCAAATATATCAATGCTTCACCCATATCCGGGATAAGCATGTATAAGAGTGCATCAACAAATGCCTCCATCATGATTAGTATTGCAGGAGGAGTGCCTGTTGAAGTGTATTCGGAAGAAAAGGGCTGGGCCAAAGTGAAAGCCTACGGTTCTTACGGATATATTCAGTCCAAGTTTCTCTCGAATACAAAACCTGAATCAAAGCCGAACGGTTCGATCAATCCAATTAAATATGTAGCTGTCAACCCTGGTTCGAATTTAAATATGCGTTCTGCTCCTTCAACAAAAGCAACGATTATTGCCAAATTGGCGAGAGGCACCGCAGTAACTTATTATTCTGACGCAAACGGTTGGACAAAGGTCACAGCCAATGGCAAAACAGGCTATGTAAGTTCAGCCTATCTTTCTTCAGGGGCCAATGAACCAAAAACTACCGAATATACGAATTACAATCTTTCTTTGGATGAAATGGTTAAAATTCAGATGGCTGCTAACCCGCAGACGGATGTGCCCGGATGGGTAACAGCTAAGCCGGAAGATGTCAAATATTATCTTGATCCAAACAACTTCATCCATGACCCGGTAAAATCGCTGCAGTTTATGAATCTATCAAAGACAGCAAACGTCCAAGCAGCTGAAATTAATGAGAAAATACTGTCTGGAAAAGGGATGTTGAGCGGAAAAGCAGCTTCATTTATAGAAGCGGGCCAAGCTCATGGTGTCAATGAAATGTACCTGATCTCCCATGCTTTGCTTGAGACAGGTAATGGGAATTCCCAATTGGCCCAAGGTGTAAAAGTGAACGGTAAAACAGTATACAATATGTACGGCATCGGTGCTTCTGATGGTGCGGCTGTGAAAAAGGGAGCAGAGTTTGCCTATCATGCAGGCTGGTTCACTCCTGAGGCTGCCATCATCGGAGGAGCTCAATTTATTAGTGAAAAATATATTAATGTCGGACAGGATACATTATATAAAATGAGGTGGAATCCGGAGGCGGCAAGCAATACTGGAAAAGCGACCCACCAATATGCAACGGATGTCGGCTGGGCGGTAAAACAAATTTCACAGATCCATAATTTATATGCGTTACTCAATTCATATACACTCGTCTATGATGTCCCGGTCTACAGAAAATAATTCGGTTGCAATCAGATTGTAAATAAATTGTAGCTGCAAATCCATCATTATACTTCTTTATATATATTAAGAAGGTTTTCATATGGGAATTCCAATCATGCGATTCTTCTTTCTGGGGAATCGCATGACTATTATTAGGATTCTTCAAAAGAGAGGAGACAACGTATTGTGCGAAAATTCAGTGGTATAAAAGTCCTAATATTTTCAGCGCTTATGGCCTTGGGATTACTTTTAACCGGTTGTTCAAAGAATCCTGAGAAGACGATAGAAAAGCTTATAGAAGCGGTTGAAAATAGAGATCCAGAGACTCTATTTGGTTTAGTGGTAGTTGATAAAGATACATATTGGACAGTACACGAAGCAAAAGATGTCATTGAATATTTTCTTGGAGATTACGATGAGTATGGTGAACAGTTAATGCTGCTTGATCAGCAAGCAATGGCTTTAAAAAATAAGACAATGCTATCTAATGAACAAGGGTTATTTTATTTTAATGAAGATAAGGAATTAAAGGTAAGGAAATACGAGCTAAAAGTTGATGGGGAGTCGTTAAAAGAGGGTGCGGAAAAAATTTCCGTAAAGATTAACGATGACAAAAAAGTCGAATTAGATGGAAAAAAGGAAATGTCATTAGGTTTATTCGGACCTGGTAAATATCAACTTAAAGCTACAGCGGAATATCCATTTGCCAAAGTTGAAAGCGACAAAAGTGTAACGGTTATGAGCTTAAATCAATTTAATCAAGATGTTGATTTAGGGCTTGAAGGAAAACAAATTATGATAAAGTCTACTATTCCGAACACCATACTTCTTGTGAACGGAGAAGAGGTAACATTTGATTTGTCGATAGTGGAAAAGGAAGATGGATTTTGGGGGTCTGATGAAGATGATGGAGATGTATTCGGCCCTATTTCAGAAGGAGTAAAGCTGCAAGGATTGGCCGAGTTGCCTTGGGGAGAAGCGAAAAGCAAGGAGATAGAAGTAACGGATAAAGAAAGCAATTATAATGTCACTCCAGCGGTTTTCCATGATAAAAAGGAAAAGGATAAAGTAACTGAAATCATTAATGGATATGCCAAAAACAGAATAGCAGCGTATGTCAATTTAGACCATAGTGTCGTAAAAAATGTTTCTGAATCAATAAAAAATCCTATTATGAAAGATATAAATGAAGCCAAAGAAGATGACGATAAATATAAGGGAGAAGCATTAGGTACAAGAATTGATTACTCACGAGCACAATATTATATTGGTTCCGGCGGGAGACATTATGTGAAAGTACCAGTTGAGTTCTATGAAAAGTTCTTATATGTCAATCTTTATATGCCCAATCAAAAACCAAAGGCAGAGTATCAAAATATGATAGTAGAATTGGAATTCATTACGGATGATAAAAAATGGATCATTGCGGAAATAGAGAAAGATTATTCAAATGATCGTGATTATATGATGAGTGAGGAAGTTGTAGAAACAGAGTTTTAAAATAAGAAAGGACACCCTTGGATGATTGGAAAAGGGTGTCTTTTTGTTCGAAGGACGTGCGGTCTGAGGTGGTCAGGAGCCATTGGCGCAAGGATCAAGTCACGCGGAGGTTTATTCAGGAAGAATGTGCTTCTGCGGCATAGTATATTCGAGGAAACAAAAGCTGCCTCATCGCAAAGCTGCATGAAGAAAGTTTC
>JAABNQ010000064.1 GCA_009928435.1 Bacillus sp. HF117_J1_D | reverse complement strand
TAGGTGCATTTTTTATTTTATCGGAAATTGAGGGCTTTTTGAACACGCTCTTAAAATAAAAGAATTACTAAAAAGTAAAGAAATTTCTTTGCGTGAACTTTCCCGTCTAACTGATATTCGTCATGCTGCATTGAGTGAATTATCTAATCAAAAGCGTGAAAATATTAATTTCAGACATATCGAAAAGATAGCTGAAGCCCTTGAGATTGAGGATATTAGAGAAATAATTAACCTGGAAGATAGGGATAATGGAGTAATTCATAAATAAATGAAAATGCTTAAATACTGAAATTTTAAATTTTAAAAGGAATCGCAGGAAATTCGGTTCGTCTTGACTTTAAATAGAGGAAAACCCAATGGAAAAAAACTCCATATGTGGATAAGTGATTTTTCAATCAAAAAGAGAAATGAACATAAATTTACTCCTCAGAGCTGCCAATTCACCGGTTATGTTGATACGTTTTCGTGCATGTTATATAATGATCTCAGCGATCAGGCCCAGTTCCTTACGAGGACTGGGCTGTTTTTATGGAAATGTAGTTATTTGAAACCTTTTAAGACCCATAGACAGCAGTTGGGAATCTTACGTGGCCGTAGTTTAGACGTTCAAAATGGTGCAAAAGCGATGAGAATACTTGAAAAAGAAGGATGATTAACAACTAAATTTCAGTAATTCTGGCAACCAAGGAGTCCTCCTCCAGTCGTTGAGTTTTGTGTTAGTACTTACTCATTTCGACATTTTGGGGAGGTATTCCTTTTTTTTCGTCTCAAAAGCCTTGAGGCACTAGGGCTAAGATTTATGAAATTGATTCGTTCAAATAAATTTTCTTATTTCTACTTGATAGCAGTAAATATTAAGATTTTGTCCCAATATATTAACTTTTGTCCCAAAATGTGCTATGGTTATGTTATTAAGGAAGGAGGCTCAAATCGTGAGAAAGCAAAATATTTTAAACTTAATTAAATATCACGTAGAAAAGAATGAAAATGGGTTTAGGAATGAGGCAATAGAGATTGCCAAACGATTTGACAGTATAGGTGATTATCAATTAGCTGAATACATTATGAGTTTAGTAGCAGAGTCTAACCTATATACTCCACAAGCAAGTGATTTTGAGAGTGATTTTCTTAAAACAATGGATACCAAGAATCTTTTCCCATTAAATCTACCAGTTGATATCATGGAAGATATAAAAGGAATTATAAACGCAGTACATCATAATATAGGTATAAACAAGTTTCTTTTTGAAGGAGTTCCAGGAAGCGGAAAAACAGAAGCCGCCAAGCATGTAGCAAGACTTCTGGAAAGAGTTTTATATTATGTTGATTTTGATAATTTGATTGACAGTAAACTGGGGCAAACAAATAAAAACATCTCTCGTGTTTTTCAAGAAATCAACAACCTCCCGTATCCAGATAGAACAGTGATTCTTTTTGATGAGATTGATGTTATAGCTCTTGATAGAATAAATCAAAATGATGTACGTGAGATGGGACGAGTAACCTCAACAATTCTTAGGGAGCTAGACCGTCTTACCGACTTGAATAAAGAAATTGTGTTGATTGCAACTACAAATTTATTTTCTAATTTTGATAAAGCTCTTTCAAGACGTTTTGATGCAGTAATCAATTTTAATAGATATTCAAAACAAGATCTAGTTGAAGTAGGGGAATATTTCTTTTCATCGTATATAAAAAATTTTAAAAACGTTTCAAAAGATGTTCGTCTATTTAGGAAAATCCTTACTATTTCACCTAACTTGCCATATCCTGGTGATTTAAAAAACATTATAAAAACATCGTTGGCATTCAGTGACATCGACAATGGCTATGATTATTTAAGGAGACTTTATAATCATTTAATTGGTGATCTGGACAAGACGAGTATCAATGAATTATATGAACAAGGGTTTACGGTTCGTGAGATTGAAAAGTTAACTGGTGAATCAAAAAGCAGTGTTTCTAGAAAGCTGACGGAGGAAAAATAGATGGCAAATAGCGTTTTGGAACTTAGAGGAAAACGGTTTGTTCAGGCTTCCAAAAAAGGGAGCCCTGGTGGTGCAAGCATGAACAGTAAACGGAATGTCACGGCTAGTGATTTGAGTAGATTGCAAAGTAAAGTGGAACAGATTCAAGACTTTTGGCGTGGAGAGGATAGACCTTTTCAAGGTATTTTAATAAGTGTGCATTACTGCAAAATTGCTGCTAAAAGTAATCGCATTGCTGGATTACTTAAAGGAAGAGATTCTAATGAAGCAGTGGTAGGTGCTAAATTTAATACCGAAAAAACTAAACACATAATTACCTATTATGTATCAAATTCAGATCTAGATAAAACAATTAGATTACTTGGAGACACAAAAAATATTCTGAATGAACACTTTAATGGATGCATAGATAAAGAAACTTTTGATGATAGGGTGAGAATAAGACGGATAAAGTTTGATGATTCTAACATTAGTATGTCCTTGTTTAAGCAAGTTATTGCAGATGTGTCTTATATTGAAGATTTTGAAGTGGATATAGCTGAAAAAGAGAGAAAAGAAAGTATCGTAACCCTTTTTGATACCAATATGAACGTCCGCGATCTTCTTAAAGGCTTAGGAATTGATATTATTGGAGCCCGTGTTTTAGGCGATCAGACAGTTTTTTTGAGTGAAAATGAATTAAATAGGTTATATGAAAAAGCGCCATATTTAATTTCGATGGCAACAGCAGATTTATCTGAAATGTCTCCAAGTAATTTTAGTGATGATTTTTCGGAACCAATAATGAGTATACCTGACCCTGATGTTGAACCAACCATTGGCGTAATAGATACTCTTTTTGATGAACGTGTTTACTTTAGCAATTGGGTTGATTATCATCAGTTGGTTGATTCTGAAATTCCAATTGAGCCCAAGGATTTTCGACATGGTACAGGTGTATCTTCTATCATTGTGGATGGACCAAGGTTAAATCCTTGGTTAGATGATGGTTGTGGACGATTTAAAGTTAGACATTTTGGAATTGCAACAGGTGGTAATTTTTCTTCTTTCACTATTATAAAAAAAATCAGAGAAGTTGTAGCATCAAATTCTGAAATTAAAGTATGGAATATCTCTCTTGGTAGTAATCAGGAAATAAATGATAATTTTATTTCCGCAGAAGCTGCAGTTTTAGATCAGATACAACATCAATATGATGTGATTTTTGTGATAGCTGGAACTAACAAGACCCACCCTGATTTGGTAAAGGTGGGCTCACCTGCGGATTCAATAAATGGTATTGTTGTCAATTCTGTAACAAAGCAAGGATTGTCAACAAACTATTCGCGGAGAGGCATTGCATTATCCTTTTTTGCAAAACCGGATGTAGCCTACTATGGTGGGAGTGCTGAACAATATATTAAAGTTTGTGAACCATTAGGAGCAGCAAACGTAGCAGGTACCTCTTATGCTGCGCCTTGGATAGCAAGAAAGCTATCATATCTTATTGACATTTTAGGACTTAATCGAGAACTTGCCAAGGCAATGATTATTGATGCAGCAAAAGGTTGGAACTATAGACCTACTCCGGAGCAGATTTCTTTATACGGACATGGAATAGTACCTATTAGAATTGATGATATAGTCAAAACTGCAGATGATGAAATAAAGTTTCTGATAACTGATGTTAGCGAAAAATGGAATACTTATAGTTACAGTTTCCCAGTGCCTTTGAATGACGACAAGTATCCTTACGTTGCAAGAGCGACAATGTGTTATTTTCCAACTTGTAATAGAGCCCAAGGTGTTGACTATACAAATACTGAGTTAAACATCCATTTTGGAAGAATCAAAGATGATGGTAAAATTTATACTATTAATGGTGACAGACAAAATGAAGAAGATGAACTATTTGAGGATAGATTTTTGCTTCTTGAATCGGAAGCTAGAGCTAATTTTCGAAAATGGGATAATGTAAAATATATTGCAGAGATTCCTAAATCTGGTAATAAGGCAAAGAAGTCCTACGAAAAAAATAAAAATTGGGGTATGGAGGTGAAGACAACTAATCGATTAGATCCAAAGGATGGTGAAGGCCTTCGTTTTGGAGTTGTTGTTACACTTAAGGAAATTAATGGAATTAACCGCATTGATGAGTTTATCCGAAATTGTAATTTAAACGGGTGGATTGTTAACGAGTTAGATATTCAAGTTAGAAAAGATATTCACAAAATTTTAAATGAAGAAATAGATTTTGAATGATTATATCTTTCAATGAGATATTAAAGGATTAATCTAGATTCGGAATGAAGTAGATAGTTATTTTAATTTTTAATAGTAGGTGGGGATTTCATATATGCTCTATTAGACTTATTTGGACCATGGCAGGAATTCAGCCAGTTTCGTTTTATCCGTTGTATCAAGTGAGTATTCTAAGGGTTCCCCAAAAATTGAATATATAATTCAAGCACCATCTCCATTTTGTTATAATAGTCTTATATTTTTAGAAGGGGGAAACAGAGGTGGCCCATTCACAGATTAATCCCTTACTGATTCAGATGCTGACCGGCAAAGATGCGGGAGAATCGCCAACGAGGAGCGCGTTGCCGGGCGCTTATGTAAGAAAAATTTTCCAAAAAAGGAACCAGTTGTCGCCGATTTATGAAGTGAATCATCATATGCTTACATGCAAAAGTTGTGGTAGAAAAGGAAAGTATGATGTCGGCATATTATCTGTGAACTCGGAAGAAGTGGTAAAAGACGGGGATACACAGAAACATACTCAAATGACTGGGTATTTTCGCTGCAAGCATTGTAATGAAGCTGGGAATTGGGAGCTGCCCAATAGCATTTTAATGTGTATTATTGCCGGTACACTTCCGGCATTGGGGGGATCAGATCCGAGTTCCAATATTTTCTTTGGGAAGAATCAGCTTTTTGACGGGACATCGCACCAGTATGCAACGGATGCTGAAGAGCATCTTTTACAACTATTAAAGGAACGTCCTGATGATGCTTATATTTGGAATCGGCTGGGGAATTTGTATCAGAAAGGAAATCGCCCGGAATTAGGTGTAAGTGTATTTGAGCATTCCGTCAGGCTTGATCCAAAACAAGTTGAATCCCATTACACATTAGGAATGATGCTGACGCAAATCGAGGATTTGCCAAATGCAGGCTATCATTTCCGGCAAATGCTCTTGCATGCGAAGGAGTACAAAAAACTACCTGCAGAAGACTTAAGGGACCTGCTTGCGATAGGGTTAAGTGAATTATTCGTCATGTCCCATCGCACAGATGGAGAAATCCCCATTTTCCCGACACCGGAAGAACTTGCAGCGTCTGCCCAGCAAGAAACTCAGCCCGGGACATTGGTAGACATGGAAATGGAACTTGTTCCCGGTGATGTCGAAACCTTCTATCCGCTCGCCGAAATATTTATGGGCCTCCGCGCTAAAGAAATTCCATTAAGGAAGAGAACGTTTAACGTGCCCAAGGCATCTAAGGCGCCAGTGAAAAAGAAAAAGCGGAAGAGGAGAAAATAACCGGGTGGTGTGCATTATCTGGGCTAAGTGTACAAAATAAGTTTTAAGGAGCATTTGGGGCTATTAAAGAGGAGCTTGGAATCTCTATGGAAATTCCAAGCTCCTCTGTTTGTGATGACGTGGACAGAAGCTTAACTCGAGGCCAGCTATTGATACACGAGAGCCACTAAATATGAAAAGTTCCGGTGTATTACTTCTCTTGAGATTATTCATATTCTCCCTGTGGCGGTTTCTTTTGGACTTTGGCCGTACACCGATTTATACAATTGAGAAAATCTACCTACGTTATAAAAACCCCACCGCATGGCTATTTCCGTTACTGTCTCTCCTGTATAAGCAGCATTTTCAAGTTGCTCATGGGCACGCTGCATTCGAATATTTCGCACATATGTCATTGGACTGACACCCAAGTGTTGCTTAAATCCAGTTTGCAGTGAGCGTACGCTTATTCCCGCATAGGTGGCGAGATCCGCTAATTCCGGTAACTCATGTGCATTCTCTTCAATATAATCTTTCACCTTTTGAACAAGCATTTTACCGGGGTTTTCATTTTTCCGGTGGATATCATAAATTTTTTCGGTATAGGAATGTGAACTAGCCAACAGAAAATTGGTCATGACTAACGATTCAATATTGCGCCGTGCTGTAGGTGTCAATATGAGTGTACTTTGTTCTTCCCATTCTGCCTGTAGAAGAATGCAGGCTCGGAGTAAGCTTCTTCCTGCAGTATTTTGCAAATCGAATGTTAAATCAAAATTTATTGGATTATCTACACTTTCATTCATCAATGCAGACAAATGGTTTTCCAGCTTATCTCGCGGAAACTTCAAAGCATATTGCCTTGCATCCTTTGACCACAGGATGCTTGCCTTTTGATCCGGAAGTAAGATCGCTCCACTTTTCATCCCTTCTGTTATCGCAGACTTGCCATTTCGACTTATGCAACTTTTACCTGCTATGGTGATATTCACATGGTAGCATGGTGGCAACGGTGGTAACAGAATCTCAGCATCCACTCCATAGGTTAAGTATCCAAAGGTAAGCATTGTCCCTTCTACTGCATTCAATTTGGCTTTTACTGCTGTCCCTTGCACTGGAACGAGTGAGTGCTCGCAATATACTTCTGATACTAATGATTGTGAGAAGTCGACATCATTCGATTGGAGTAGGTTAAAGTTGCTTAATGGTTCGTTTCCACGTAAAAATGGCATGACTATCCTCCTCGATAACCTAAACTGAACCAGGACAAAGGGGGCTGTAGACAAACAATGAGTGAATAAATGAACTGTTAGGAAAGCGCTTTCCTTAATAGGTGTTTTCTATTATATATCACAAATATTCCATAGCTCAATATATTTTTTTGAGCTTGATTTTTGACTGTCCATGTCGAACGATGTCAAAGTCGTCTATTTTGAAGCTTTCATTGCCTATCTGCTTGCCTCTCATACTAAACGGGAACAACACCTACCTGTTTTTGGTAATAAAACATCGGCTTATTTTCAGTTTTTTGTAAATCAATGACCTCGCCTATTAAGATAAAATGATCACCAGCGTCTACTTCTTGGAACTTTTTACATTCCAAAACGGCGAACACTCCTTCCAAGATGGGGAGATGATTAGATGATGCTGTCCACGATACTTTTGAGAAACGATCACTTTCTGTACTATTCGCAAATATAAAACACTCTTCATTTTGATGCCCAGATAAAATATTAACGGCAAATGTATCGGAGTGAAGGAACGCATTCAAACTATTTGATTTTTTATCAATGCACCATGATACCAGTAATGGATTTATTGAAACGGAGGCAAATGAGTTAACGGTTAATCCTACTGGCTTGTTATCAATCATTGTTGTTACAATGGAGACGCCAGTTGGATAACTGCCCATAATATCTTTAAATGCCTTATCCACAAAAAAGCACATCCCTTCAGTAATATTGATTAATATAATGTTCAAGTCTATCATGTTTGCTCCAATACTCATTTAATCTCTCTGTTAATTTTCCACTTCCGAACTTTATCCTTGTTTGTTCCTGATGATGGTAGTTTGCAGCTATGTGCTCTAAAAAAGCTACTATTTCTTTTCGGCGTTTCACAATATTCTCTAGGCCTTTTGTATAAAACCAATGATCAATCGTATTATAAATACCGCGGTTTATGCCAAATTGTTCATCGCAAAGCTTTTGAAAAAAATAGTCTGTATAGTGAATGGTTTTCTGGCTAAAGTGCATCATTGAACCTCCTTCAATAAGCAACTGCGATCACAGTGAATCAAGGAAGATATGAATCTGAATAGGCAGCTGGAAGGTTTAGCTGCCTTATCGCGTGAACAAATTTTGCTTGACAAATTATTCCTCTGCCGTCAATATAATGTCCGCTTTACATGAACATTGTTGAGACTATCATTTGGGAAAAATCTTAATTTGTTGCCTGAACTACATGCTTATATTCTTGAAACTCGGTTAGAGCAGTCAACCCGTTCAAGCGGCCAAACCCACTTTGCTTGAAGCCGCCCTCTTCAAATTGATCGAATACGGTTGCCCATGTATTGATCCAAACGGTTCCTGCATCAATCTTATCTGGCAGGCGTAATGAACGATCGCGGTCTGATGTCCAAATGGATGCTGATAAACCATAATCGGTGGCATTGGCCCTTTCGATAGCTTCCTCGTCCGTTTCAAAAACTTCAAAGCTTGCTACAGGACCAAATATTTCTTCCTGAATGAGTGGGGAATTCAAATTTTGTGTTGCAAGTAAAGTGGGACGGTAATATGCATCGCTCGCTGAAACTACCGACATCTCTGTTTTCCCTCGACCGCCACGAACAATCACTTCTGCACCGTCAGCAATGATTTCTTCGACCTTTTGATCAACACGAGCCGCATTGGCCGCATCAATAAGCGGACCCATCTGGCTGTTAGGGTCATTTCCAGGTCCTACTTTAACGCTTAAGAGAGCTTCTGCCAGTCGTTTTCGCACAACTTCAGCAAGGCCACTTTGGACGAGGATTCGGCTGCCAGTCATACAAAACTGACCTGTGAATGTTGTGATACCCGCTACCAGGACTGGAATGACAGCATCTAAATCGGCATCATCAAAAACAATCATGGGTGTTTTTCCTCCTAATTCCAGCGACACCCGCTTTAAACGCCTAGAACACCCCTCCATTATTTTGCGTCCAATCCGAGTACTACCCGTATAACTAATGACTTCGACGTCCCTCGCTTCGATTAGTTTTTTCGAGACAGTATCGCCTGATTCCGTTAAGATGTTCAACACCCCAGCAGGTAATGAAGGCGTGTCAGCAATAATCTCTGCCAGTAAGCCGTTTACTAATGCCGTTTGGGCTGGCATTTTAATCACACATGTACAACCTGCAGCAAGCGCTGGCGCAAACGATCGTACAGATAGGATAACCGGTGAATTCCATGGCACAATAACACCTGCAACACCGATAGGTTCACTAATGAGTGTGGAGTGAAAATTTTGTTGAATTTGCGCTGATTGACCTGTGTCAGTTAATGCTAGAGCGGCATAATAGCGAAGTTTTGGTGGTGTCAGACTGAATTCAAATCCCGCCTCTCCAATGACCTTGCCATTTTCTTTGGATAACAGTTGAATAATTTCCTCATGCCGCTTTTCGAGTTGGTCTGCAAGGTCATTCAAAGCTTTTGCACGCATATGGCGATTATGACGCCATTCCGTGTGAACAAAAGCATTCCGGGCAGCTTGAATGGCCTCCTCAACATCCGCTTCACTAGGTTCATAATAATATCCGATTACTTCCCCATTTATCGGTGATTTAGTTTCATTCTTTTGATCAGACTTTTTCCATTCCCCATTGATCAAATTAGCTTTTACAGGTAAAGCTCCTACTTTACTTGTCATAACCATCACTCCTAACGAACTATTGAGGGTGGAAGGGCTTACAAAATAGTAAGTAAGTCCTTCCTTTTATAGATTAGTAACGCAGTCCTGCTTGTTTCATCAACGGTAAAATGTTCTCCCCGAAAAACTTCAAATCTTCATGATAGTCTAGGAATCCCAACAGCATTCCGTCGACACCAGCTTCCGAAATTTTTACAAGCTGTTCAACGATTTGTTCTGGGGTTCCAATTAATGGGTATCCTCCATAACCTGTAATGAATCTTTCTTGCATGGCTTTAATTTGTTCAAAGGATCCACTTTCTGTACCTAATCCTTTAGAGACGCTTTCCGCGACACTCCAGTCCCCCATATCAAGAATTTGTTTATAAAGCTCTTGAGTTTCCTTTTCCGTCTCACGGCTAATGATGTTTCCGTAACTTAAGATGCCTAAGTTTTTACCATGATTCCGGGAAATTCCACGTACGCGTGCAGCGGTTTCTTTTGCCTCTTCTGGAGTAGCAAAAGCAATAAAGTTAAAGTCACATTCCCTTGCACAGAATTCTAAGCCAGCAGGTGAGTTTCCTGCATTGACGAGTACTGGATAAGGTTCTTGAATGGGCTTAGGCTCTGCTTCAAGGTGTTGTAAATCAAAAAACTTCCCTTTATAATCAAATTCTCCCTTTATGGTCCAAAGCTTTTTCAAAATGTCTGTCCATTCGGAACCATACGCATAACGTTCATCGTGTTCACGCTGTTTTACACCGAACATGCCCATTTCGGCTGCGTACCACCCCATCGTTAAGTTCAATCCAAATCTCCCACCTGAAATATGGTCCACTGTAACAGATTCTTTTGCTGCAACAACAGGATGTTTGGCAGGCACATGAATGGTAGAGAAAACCATAATTTTCTCAGTAGCTTGAGCCAGGCCAGCAGCCCATGTGTGAGTTTCATAGTTTTCCCCGTTAAAATTACTTTCTCCACCCATTCCTTTGTAACGTGCAATCGGTACCATTGCTTCGAATCCCAGATTTTCCGCCTGTTGTGCTATTTTGACTGTATGATCCCATGACACTTCGTAGGTTGAAGGAGCAAGAGACGCCATAACACCGTAGCTACAATTGCTGCCAAATACACCAAGCTTCATCTTTTGATCATTAAATAGGGGGACCCCACTCTTAAGACGCGCTTCATATAGTTCATCAGCAGTTAATACTTTACTCATTTTTTATCACCTCATCTGTAGTTGTTGAAAATTGTCATTTTTTCTTGGGGTTATTTTTATATTATTTAAAGTTTCTGGGACAAACTACCCGAAAAGCGAAACCAATCTATACAGATTACGAAGTGTTAACGTCCATGTACTTCGGCAAGCGGAGGCGGTCCCAACTGTATATCCGGGAGGCTTTGTGATAGGATCAAAGCACTGTCGACAAGCTGTACAATTTGGCTCATATTCTGAGCAGGAATTCCATCATTGAGTGACGGAGCAGTAAAATAACAAGTTGCTGGCACATAAAGAGCACCAAACCACGAGAGGATATCAGTGATATGCCTTTCTACACCTAAATAATGTTCCGCTACATTTCCTACAACAAATAAACCGACGGGCTTTGAACGAAGGGAGCGAACAGGAAGAAGATCCAATAGCTCCTTCAGGATTGCCGGTATAGACCCTCGAAACACAGGAGAAGCAATCAAAATGGCATTAGCCTGCTCTATCAAGCGAAGAGATTCTTCTTCCCAGTAGAAGAACTTCCCACTGTTATCCAACGAAGGTGCTATATGCTGTACTTGTGCACCTTTTGTCATTGCATACTTTTCTGCCACAGTCAAAACGGAAGCTAAGCGACCTGGTGGCGTCGGACTTCCATAGATAGTCACTAGTTTTAAATCCATCATGAAACCTCCTAAGCTCATCTAGTTTTTCATCCCCTGAATAAAAGCTGATGCAGAAAGTTCAGTGATCTGAAATCCGAAATATTGATTCCATATTGCCTAACCTGTGAAAAATTGTACTTCCCCCAAGCTATTTATATAGTATTTAATTACAGTTAAAATGAACTACTCGTATAACGAAGAAAGACTATACAAAATACGAAAACCAGCCATAGAAGGTAGTGGCATCCATCGTTTTTTTGTTAGACCAAATATCATTTTTTGAATTTTTATGATAAGGGGGCCGAACGGAATACTAGGTTGATTTCCAATGAATAATATTCTAGATTTAAGGGAAAGAACGGAATAAAGTTACATCAAGATTCGCTAAAAAAACAAATATTATTTACCTGGGAATGACAGACAAAAAATGGAAAAACAGAATCGTGAGTTAATTGAAAAGTGCAATAGGCTCAGAAAAGAAAATCAATATCTAAAGCAATTATTGATGAAGATGATGCATGGTCAAAATGCGTCTAAGTCAGTGAAGCTCGTAAGCAATAAGTCTGCTCCAGCAGAGAAAATCCGTCTTTTTCAAAGTTTGTTTAAAGGGAGGACAGACACTTATGCGCTACGCTGGGAAGCAACAGATGGACGAAGTGGCTATACTCCTGCTTGCGCCATTGAATGGCAAAAACCGCTTTGTTTGAAACCGGAAATACGTTGCAGCCAATGTCAAAATCGAAAACTACTACCTTTGACAGATCAGGTTATTTATAAGCATCTAAGTGGAAAGAAGACGATCGGTATCTATCCGTTGCTACCCAATGAAACATGCTACTTTCTGGCATTTGATTTTGATAAGAAGCAATGGGAAAAGGATGTTATAGCTTTTTGGGAAACTTGTAAAAACTTCAATGTATCCTGTCACATGGAGAGGTCCCGGTCAGGAAATGGGGCTCATGTTTGGATCTTTTTTTCGTCTGCAATACCAGCAGTAACCGCCAGAAGGTTAGGGTTTGGCTTAATTAAGCAGACCAAATCACACTATCATGAATTTGATTTGGACTCTTTTGACCGCATGCTCCCTAATCAGGATCACTTGTCGAAAGGGAAGTTTGGAAATCTGATTGCCCTCCCATTGCAAAGGAATCCTAAGCAAAGGGGAAACAGCGTTTTTGTTAATAAAAATTTCTTGCCGTATCCGGATCAATGGATGTATCTGTCCTTGGTTCGGAAAATGACGGAACAAGAGGTTCAAAAGACTATCCAAGCTTGTAATCAACGAGGTGCTGAGACGGATTTTTTACCACCGAAAAAAGTTACAATAAGTCTCAAAAACGGTATTCACATTAAGAAATACGGCATTCCTTCTTCATTATTAACTATGATGGCGGACATCGCGTCTTTTAAAAATCCAGAGTTTTATAAAGCCAAAGCCAAAAGGCTTTCTACCCATCAGATTCCAAGAGTCATACAATGTGCTACTGACCGCCAAGACGATTTGATATTGCCGCGCGGGTGTTTGGAAGATTTGCTGGATACTTTGAAGAAACAATCCATTGAGGTCGAGGTTATGGACGATACATATGAGGGTGAGCGGATCGAAGCTGAGTTTCAAGGAATGCTATCATCGCAGCAATCTGATGCTGTGAACACTATTATACAAAACAATACTGGGACGCTTTCTGCGACAACGGGCTTTGGAAAAACAGTGGCCGCAACAGCGCTTATCGCTGAGCGGAAGGTCAACACATTGGTCATTGTTCATCGCACGCAACTGATGAAGCAATGGACGGAACAACTAGCGGCATTCTTGAACATATCACCAGCTAATATTGGACAAATCGGCGGGGGTAAAAACAAAGTGACGGGAAAAATTGATGTGGCTACTAT
The DNA here is from genome assembly GCA_009928435.1 of Bacillus sp. HF117_J1_D. GTDB lineage: Bacteria > Bacillota > Bacilli > Bacillales > Bacillaceae_C > Siminovitchia. The sequence goes on along the minus strand of JAABNQ010000064.1, from coordinate 5,701 downwards.
ACAGAGCTTGAATTACGGTGGGCAATTGAAGTCTATCGTGACTCAATATGGACAAATTATTGTGGATGAGTGCCATGTGCTATCGGCTTTTACTTTTGAAAAAGTATTGAAGCAGATACGGGCGAGATATGTTGTTGGCTTGACAGCAACCCCCATACGAAAAGACGGGTTGCATCCAATCATTCAGATGCAATGCGGACCCATTCGCTACACGGTAGATGCAAAAACGCAGTCTCTAGTTCGTCCATTTATCCACCGATTAATGATAAGAGAAACTGCCTTTCAAACGAAGGAAACAGATTTTCATGGGATTTGTCAAAGGTTGGTTTTGGATGAGGAGAGAAATCGCCAAATATTTGAAGATGTGCTGCAATCCTTGGAGGAGGGGCGGTCTCCGCTTATTTTGACAGAACGGTTACAGCATCTGCAGATAATGGAGAACCAATTCAGGGGTTTTGCAAAAAATATCATCGTCTTATCCGGGAAAATGAAGAAGAAAGAACTGACGAATGCACTGCAAAGGATTTCTGAAATTCCAAAGGATGAGGAACGACTGTTAATCGCCACGGGCAAATTTATAGGCGAAGGCTTTGACGATGCCCGTTTGGACACCTTGTTTTTGACAATGCCTATTTCGTGGAAAGGAACCCTTCAGCAATATGTCGGTCGGCTGCATCGCAATTTTGATGGCAAGGAAGAAGTCAGAGTCTACGACTATGTTGATGTGGGAGTACCGAGGTTAAAAGCGATGGCGGAAAATCGGTTGAAGGGATATAAGCGGATGGGTTACATTGTAGAAGGTGGAGGGCAAGTGCATGAGCAGATGAAGTTGTTTTGAAGCAAATAGATTTTATGGATAGACGAATATTGAAAGGTATTTTATAAGAAAAACACAACATACAGCTCTCTCGGAAACAGGAGAGAGCTGTTTTTAAACGTTCGCACCCTAAAAACAGTTCTCAACCCTAGATATAGGGTCATACGGGAAATCTCAGCCTTTTCAGCAGCGTCTGTTCGGATCCTCCCTTGGTCTATAAGATATTGAGCATAGTTAATCTTTTCCTCGTCTGCTTTCGGTCTTCCAGGAAATCTTCCTCGCCTTTTTGGCAGCTAATAAGCCTTCCTTTGTTCGTTCGGGAGTAAGATCTCACTCAAATTTAATTACTTAAGTATTTTAATGATACAACTTATTGGATCTTTATATTCAATTGATAGCCGAGCTTTTGTTTCAATGTCTTTTTTTCATCATATATGATCAGTATTTTTTAATTCTGTTTTAGAGTCCAAAGAAATCAGGTATATCGCTAATAGCACTAACGCCATTCCCACGATATGAATCCATAATACATTTTCCTTTAAAATAATGGATGACAGTAACACAGCACTTATGGGCAATACACCTGTTAATACACCTGCTGTACTAGCTGGAACTTTTTCGATTCCTTGATACATAAGGATAAAAGCGATAACTGTAACTACGATCCCAAAATACAAGACAATTCCCCAATCTTTTATGGATGCTTCAGTAAATGGAAAACTTGTGGCCTCATATATAGCAAGAGGTAGAAAAAGAATCGCTCCAAATATACTAACTATAGTAGAAATTGTAAGTGGTGTGACTCTTTTTGAGATAGACTTGCCAAAGATAATAAATAATGCTTCTCCTATAACGGCGCCAATGATTAACATGTTTCCTAGTAATGGGGCTACACCACGTTCAACGCCGGAAAATGTTTCAGATATATTAATCGATAAAGTTCCAAAAAACGCTAGTAAAATACCTATTACGGTACTTCTGGTTGGTTTTTCTTTCAGAATAAAGAAGGCAATGATAGCAACAACTGCAGGTAGGGTACTTGTGATGATCCCCCCTTCCATTGCTGTTGTATATTTTAAACCATAAAGCATGAAGATACTAAATAAAAATACACCTGATAATGCTTGTAGAAAGAGTATGCATACTTCCTTCTTATTCAAAGTGGGAATGCCCTCAAGTTTAATCAACAATGGAACGAGGATAAGTGCAGCGATCAAAAACCTTAGTTCCGAAGCTAAGAATACAGGAAAACTTTCAACGAGTAATTTACCTGCAACAACGGAGCTCCCGACTATGACCATCGCCAAAATGATTTTAATATAGGCCCTTATTCTTTCATTCAATTGATCACCCTCATCCGACCCTAGTAAGTCTTTTAATAAATATTACTTTCTGATTCAGACGGATTCACCATATCTGCAATCACTGTATATACGTTCGGTGGGAATTCCGCTAATCGATGACATAAATACAGATACCATTCTGAACCATATGTTAAATAAACTCTCGCGTGAGCCCCTTGCTCTTTTACCATTCTAAGCAGATCTGGGCGAATTCCATAAAGCATCTCATATTCCACATGAGTACTGTTGAATAACTCCCTTTGAACCAAGTCTTCGATTAACCCTTTATCATGGGTTGCAACCGAAAGAGGGTGGTTAGCATCAGCGATGGTGTTGATAAGATTTAGGTATCGCTCGTTTAAAGCTTTAGACCGGGGAATGGAAATTTCTGAGGATTCTTGATAAGCCCCTTTAACCAACCGGATTTTCCCCGGATAATTTAGAAGTTCTCGGATATCCTTTTCTGAACGATACAAATGAGCTTGAATGGTCAGCCCGACATTTGGATATTTCGATGTCGTTTTTTTATAAAGATCAAGGATTTGGTCGGTTTTCGTTGACTCCTCCATGCTGATCATAACCGTATGGCCATATTTTTGAGCTTTATTGGCTAACTGTTGTAAATGGTTTAAAGCTAAATCTGTATCAATAGACAACCCAATATGAGATAAATCAAGGGATATCGTTTCTTCCTTTTGCTGCTTACTCAAATCGTTGATTAAGGTCATAAATTCGTTTTTCGCTTCCATACAGTCTTCAATATTCCGAGTATTTTCACCTATGTACTCTAATGAAACACCATAACCTTTACTGAGTAGTTCTTTTGCTTTTCCAATCCCTTCGTTCCTTGTTTCTCCGGCGACAAACCGCTTAGCCGCTCTTAATAGTAATGGATACACATCACCTGATTGTTGAATGTAGGCTTTAATCTGTTCATTTCGAGCAATTGATTTTAAGGCACTCGCTGCCTTCAAGGCTTCTTTCGAAAACGCCATGATCCTTTCCTCCTCTTATTCATATCTAGAATAAACTTCCTTGCTTAAACCTATCATGGTAAACTGGCTGATAGTAGTACCACTTATCTTAAAGTTTGATAGTACCAATTCTTGAAAATGTGAGGAAAAAAATGTTTTGGATACCGATTGATAGAAAACGAGATATTCCTCTCGTCCGCCAAGTTTACATACAAATACGTACACAGATATTACGGGGAGATCTGCTTGCAGGAGAGAGATTACCATCAACACGCCAGTTGTCTAACGAATTACAAGTGTCACGAAATGTAATTTTAGAGGCCTATGAGCAACTGATAGCTGAGGGATATATTGAAGCACGTCAGGGGTCCGGGACCTATGTCGCAGAAGGAACTTATTTACAGCAGGTCCATAACGTTAAATGCGATACACGTTTCCAAGATGATGCTTCAACAGGTGCTGAAAAAGATATGATCAATTTTCGCTCAGGTATTCCAGACTTAAGGTTATTTCCACGAAAGACCTGGGCCAAACTGTCTAGTAATGTTTGTCATGATATTTCTCATACCATATTGAGTTATGGAAATCCGGAAGGACGTCCTGAATTAAGACACGCTTTATCTCGTTATTTAGTGAAATCACGTGGCGTACATTGTCAGCCTCATCAGCTGGTAATTACATCGGGTGCTACTCAAGCGTTAACACTGGTGGCCAAACTAGTACTTTCTACCGGTGATAAAGTCATCTTGGAAGATCCAATTACAAATGATATTCAAACTATATTCTCATCACCAGGTTCCTTGCTTCACCCTATTCCGGTGGATGAGTATGGTATGAGGACAGAGCTGATCGCTCCAGATATTAATCCAAAATGTATTTTTGTCACACCTTCTCATCAGTTTCCATTAGGGAGTACCTTGCCGATTCAGCGACGTATTCAATTAATTCAATATGCTAGAGCAACGGGATGTTATATTGTGGAGGACGACTATGACAGTGAATTTCGTTATGAGGGGTCTCCTATAAGCTCATTACAAGGATTAGATCCGGATCACGTAATTTATATCGGTTCATTCAGTAAAATCTTATCTCCTGCTCTACGTCTAGGATATTTAATCCTTCCTCCACGCTTGATTGAACAATGTCGAAAGCTAAAATGGTTTTCCGATCTTCATACCCCTTCATTAGAGCAGATAATCTTAGGACGCTTTATTGAAGAAGGCTATTTAGAACGACATATATTAAAAATGAAAAAGGTCTATAAAAAAAGACGTGATCATCTTGTTGACTTATTAGAAAATCATTTCTCTCATGAAGTTAGGGTTTTTGGCCATTCGACAGGATTACATCTCATTGCTGAATTTAAGGATAAAATCTTTACAGAGGAGTTATTAAAGAAGATACTTCATGCAGGTGTTCATGTGTATCCAGTTGAAGACCATACAATTCAAAAAGGAAAACATCAAAATCGGATTATTTTAGGATACGGTCATTTATGTGAAGAAGACATTGAGGAAGGTATTAGAAGATTAAATATGTGTCTGTCTTAGGCCGATATGACAAAACCAAGGATATTCCATCATAACTTGGACGAAAAAGGATGCCCATGAATAGTGACATAAACATCCTTTCTTCAAAAAGCTTTAATTCATTTTATCGAAAAAGTTTCACCAATATTAAGAGGAAGTCCTTTAACTTCATTCAGCAGAAGTCTCCCACTTCTGTAAGTGGTGAGATGAATGCATATTAGTATTCCATTCAGTAGGGGTTCAAACCCCGGCTGAATAAAGTTAAAGCCTCCGGCGGATGCCACAGATTTTCAGAGGAAACAATCGGGCGACGTTTCTCGTCGCCACCGTCTAGAATGAAAACTGATTCTTACCTTATGCAGAGTTTATCCCTTTATTACCCTGATAATAATGAATGTAACAACAATACAACCAGGCTGAAAAAATTTTGGTGGCCCTTTTAACAAGGTACCCTGTAGAGGAAACTGGTTATGGCAGATTGAAGAACCGTCTATTGTGCATAGAGCACGTATACAAAAATTTTTAAACATATCTCCTGTCATATGTATTGTTGTTAATTTATTATCGAGGTGATTCTTTTATGGAAGCAATGATTGAACGATGTGCAGGCCTAGATGTACATCAAGAAACTGTAGTAGCTTGTGTTTTATATGGTTCCTTAGATAAGAAACCACAGAAAGCAATTGAAACATTTAAAACTACAACAAAGGGGCTTTTGTCACTAAGCGATTGGTTGGCTACATTTAAGGTGACTGATGTAGTTATGGAAAGCACCGGAGTGTATTGGAAACCAGTGTGGAACATACTGGAGGGTACTTTTCATCTTATACTCGCTAATGCAAAACATGTGAAAAATGTTCCAGGTCGAAAAACAGATGTAAAAGATGCAGAATGGCTTGCCCAACTACTGCGATGTGGACTGATTGAAGGTAATTTCGTTCCACCAGAGGATATTCGAGATTTGCGTGACCTTACCCGTTATCGTGTCCGCAGCCAGACCTAATGTCGCTATTGCGAAGGTTTTTGTCATTTGTTTTG
>JAABNQ010000063.1:4100-20275 GCA_009928435.1 Bacillus sp. HF117_J1_D | reverse complement strand
TGTATTAGGCACGCCGCCAGCGTTCGTCCTGAGCCAGGATCAAACTCTCATAAAAGTTTCGAAGTACAGGATGTACTAGCAAAGGCGTTGCCGCAGGACGTGGCGAACTTAGCCTTTGTTCCTTGCTCTAGCTGGCAATGGTTTAAAACCATTGTTACATCAAATTATTGACGTTCGTTTCGTTCAGTTTTCAAAGATCAAACTTGAAGTTACTCTCTCGAGCGACTCTTCTATTTTATCACGTTCGTTTTTGATTGTCAACAACTTTTTTTAAGTTGTTTTTCTCAACCTCTTTCGAAGCGACTTTTATAGAATAACATCTGTCCTGGAATCTGTCAACAACTTTTTTCAAGTTGTTTTAATGACGTTTAACTTCTTCTCTATCGGACAGATAATAATATATCACAGCATTTTAGAAGATGCAATAGTTTTTTAAAAAATATCTTTTCATCTTCCTCAGAATCTGCACATAAATATAATAGCAAACATCTATTTAATTGGGAAGGTGATTATCATTTTAACTAGCATTGCTCTCACTATTTCTTTCTTAATGGCTCTTTATCTATTTTCCTATTCATATATCGAGGCGTTGCGAATTAGCAACTCAGATGAAAAAGTTGAAGCAGGGACTTTCATTTTCATGTCCTGTATGGCATTTGTTTTTTCTGGCTTTACTTATATGTTCATTTAAAGATCATCCTCTTTTTCTTTACGGATAAATAGTGAGACACCAAAGATGATGATCATACCGCCTGCTATTTGGGTCAAGTAGACTTTTTCCCCAAGAAAGATATATGCAAGGATGGTGGCACCGACCGGCTCAAATAATATAGCCATCGAAATGACTGTTGTACTGATCCATTTTAAAGCCCAATTAAACACCGAGTGTCCAAGCAGGTTAGGTAGAATGGCCAGCGATAAAAAATAGATCCATTCTGATGGAGGATAAGGATAGAGTTGCCCCTGTGTCATGAATACGTATACCAGTAAGACAAATGCACTGAATAAATAGACGAAAAATGTATATGTCATCAACGAAAGCCTCTGCCTAATCATTTGGCCGATCAACAAGTAGGCAGTAATAAGAGCGCAGGCTGCCAATGCCAGCATATCTCCAAACAAGGCGCTGCCGCTTATATGAAAGTCTCCCCAACTGATAATGATACTCCCGATGACGGCAATACCAGCGGAAGCGATCGCTTTGAAAGAAAATCTCTCTTTAAAGAATATAAACGCACCAAAGAACGCAAATAGCGGCTGCAATGTTACAAGGACAGTCGAACTTGCAACGGATGTGTATTCAAGCGATTCAAACCAAAGGATAAAATGAAATGAAAGAAAAATTCCAGCCAACGCTGAATAGAGCCAGTCTTTTTTTGATATTCCCTTAAGTTCTTTCGTATATTTTGGAAAAAAGACAGGCGCCATGATCAAAATCGAGAACAACATTCGATAAAAAGCAATCACTCCAGCTTCAGCCGCAGACAGCTTGACGAAGATGGCGGAAGTTGAAATGGAGATGACGGCTAGGATAACGGCTCCATGTGGATTGATTTTCGGTGTTTCCATTTAATATCTTTCCTTTATAGGTTGCTTATACAATATAATAAAGTAAATTAATCATTTTTTTCATTTCCAAATCAATTCATATAAAAGACAGGAGAGATGATAATGGAAATGATGGATATGGAATTGCTTATAAAATTATGTATATCTGCAGCCCTTGGATTAGTGATCGGGCTGGAGAGAGAATTAAAAAGAAAACCCCTCGGTCTAAAAACCAGTCTTGTCATTTCAATCATAAGTTGTCTTTTAACAATTGTCTCTATTGAATCAGCTTATCTCTTTCCTGGAAGCGATGAAGTCAGGATTCAAATGGATCCGCTCCGTCTTGCCGCGCAAATTGTGTCAGGAATCGGTTTTCTGGGGGCTGGCGTCATATTGAGACGCGGGAATGACCATATATCCGGACTAACGACAGCTGCCATGATATGGGGAGCTGCTGGGATCGGAATAGCTGTGGGAGCCGGCTTTTATATCGAAGCCTTTGCAGGGGTTGTGCTTCTTATTATCAGTGTGGAGTTTATCCCTTTTGCTCTAACAAAAATAGGGCCGAAAAAACTTTTAAAAAGAGACCTTCTCATTAAGATAACAGTAAATGAAAGGGAAAGTGTGGAGCATGTGCTTTTAAATTTGAAAAAAGAGAAAATCCAAATTACTCACATGCGGATTAAAGACTTGAGGGAAAAGTCTGCTCACTTATTGGAGTTAAAGACACGAGTCAACGCAAAGAGATCCGTGACAAATATTTATTATACGATCTCCCATATGAAAGATGTTCAAGAAATAGAGATAATCAGCTAGTTATTTCTCAATCCTTAACATCGGTACACATGATCTCTTCATAGAACTTTGATATATTATGCAGTATCCGCCAGTAAAAACCTATAGTTTTCAGCAGTTGCTCCAACAAGACCGAGGAGTTTTATATGAGATGCACAGTGAGAACCGGATATGTTCATTTGATAATCATGAAAGTAATAGGCAGTTAAAGTATTATGGAGAGAGTATGGTGATTTCATGAAAATCCTAAACATTTTCGTTACTTCTATAATTACTGCAATGTTTTTGTTTAGCTTTGTTACTCCGTTCATAGTACTTTTTATTTTTACTTATTTCCTACCTGAAGCGGGAACTCCAGCTTTGATACCGAAGGAAGAAGCACCTTTCCCGATACGCTGGTTGATTCCCTAAGCACCTTTAAAAATAATGATACCCCAACAGTACCGGAATAAAAGGATAAATACCAAATTAAATCTAGATTCCCCGCTAAGTTCAATCAATTGATTTGCTTTTTCATAGAAACCAGAACTCCCCGATGTTTAAAATTGCTATCCAGTAATATAAATAATTTGTTAAAATTTCTCTTGCATTTTTAATAAAAGTTTATATAATAGAATATGTGTTCAATTAACGGGGCATTAGCTCAGCTGGGAGAGCGCTTGCATGGCATGCAAGAGGTCAGCGGTTCGATCCCGCTATGCTCCATCTGACGTAACCCTGCATCTTTTTTCAGAAGATGCAGGGTTTTTTTGTTGTCATAAATATTTCGTATGAACTTCACTCCAATAAGTCATACTATTCTCCGAAAGGAGATTAAGTCATGGAAGAGCAAAGTTTTACAGAAGCTGCGTTACAGGAATATAAAAATGGCATTGGAGTTTTCACCAAGAAAATGCCTAAATTAGCCGAAGCCTATAATCAATTCACACAGGCATGTTTTGAGGAAGGGATGCTATCACAAAAAGAAAAACAGATGATTGCACTCGGAATAAGCCTATATGCTCAAGACGAATATTGTATTATCTACCACACCAAGGGATGTCTCGATCAAGGATGCACCGAAGAAGAGATACTGGAAACGGTTGGTGTGGCTGCCGCTTTCGGAGGCGGGGCGGCAATGAGCCAGGCTGTAACGCTTGTTCAACAGGCAATGGAAGAGTTAAAAGAATCCCCCCATTAGACACGTATGTATTAAAGTACAAGTACTTGTTTATCGAAGTACAGGTTTAAATTCCTTTTAACTTATTTTAGGACGCTCCAGCTTGGATGGTCTCGTATGTTAATTTTTCGGGTTGACGTGTACAGTTTTTGCTATGATGCTCGCCGAAGCTCCTTAAATACGATGGTCGGAAGAGGGTATTGTCCGAAGACCTGTTAGTCGGGGCTGAAACTAGGCGCTCCATTAAAAATAAGTGATTTATCACCAGAAAATGAATTCCCTTTACTACAAAAATAAGCTGTCCTGCAAAAGAGGACAGCTTTTTCGAATACATTTTTATTTAAATGCCGCAGGATATACGGTTAAATCCACTCCCCATAAAACAGGCAGAACCAGAAAAACAACTGCGACAATTAAAATCAAAACGAATATATTGACCCAAAAACCAGCCCTGATCATTTCTATGATCTTTAATTTCCCGGTTCCAAACATGATTGCATTCGGCGGTGTTCCGACAGGCATCATAAATGCACAATTTGCCGCCATAGCTGCGGGAACCATCAGGGCATAGGGATGAACATTGATTGCCAGGGCAAGCGAAGCTAAAACAGGCAGAATCATTGTAGCTGTCGCAGTATTAGATGTAAATTCTGTCAAACCAAGTACAAGGGCCGTCGAAAGGAGAATGATCAGTATGAAATGGACTCCTTGCAGAACAGTCAATTGGGTTCCCATCCATTCGGCGAGACCGGTCTCAATAAAACCTCCGGCTATGGATAATCCCCCTCCAAATAATAACAATATACCCCATGGGATTTCTTTTGCGCTGTCCCATTCAAGTAGGCGCCCTTTCCCTTTTCGGGTTGGAATCAAAAAGAGTATAACTGCAGCAAGAATAGCAATTAATGTATCTGAAAGTGTGGTGATCCCAATGAGATTTTCCCACAGGAATGTTCTGGATATCCACATGAACGCTGCGAAAAGAAACACGAGCAACACCATTGTTTCTTCAAAAGTCATTTTACCCAACGATGTTTTTTCCTTCTCAATCAGATCTTTCCCACCCGGCAGTTCTTTCATCTTGACAGGAAAAGCAACCTTGATGATATAAAACCAAGTCGAAATGATCATGATGATAACAACCGGCGTTGCAAACATCATCCAGTCCGCAAAAGAAATTTGCACATCAAAAAGCTTGTTGATTGTTGCGGCCAAAATGATATTAGGAGGAGTTCCGATCAGCGTACCAAGACCACCAATCGTTCCAGCATAACCAATCGCCAAAATGACGCCCTTCTCGAAGTTTCGGTAATCATCCGGGTCTGTCTTGCTTGTCCCCTTCATAGCCGCAGCAGCCTGGTACACAATAGCGGTTCCAATGGGTATCATCATCATGACCGCAGCAGTATTGGAGACCCACATCGATAAAAACCCTGTTGCAATCATGAAACCCAACACAATTCTTTGTACATTTGTTCCGATAAGTGAAATGATTGTCAATGCAATCCGCTTATGCAGATTCCATTTCTCCATGGCGATGGCAATAAAGAAACCGCCTAAAAATAAAAAGATGATCGGGTCCCCATATGAAGCGGTTACATCAGACCCGTCCATGGCCCCCGTCATTGGCAGCAAGATAATCGGAAGCAATGAAGCAGCCGGGATTGGAATGGCTTCGGTAACCCACCATGTTGCTACCCATAATGTAACAGCAAGCACTGACTTGCCTTCGGCACTCAATCCTTCAGGTGCAAAAAATAATTGAGTCAGAATAAATAATAATGGTCCTAAAATCAAACCAATTTTTTGCGGCATTCTATAGGAGCCGGGCCCTTTACCGTCCCCTTTTTGCTGATCAGCCCTTACATTTTGTTCTGTTTTTCTTTTATATTTATCGTCAGTTTTTTTTCTGGGCATTGCAAACATCAATAGATCTTTGGTTTGCTGATGTAATTTCCACAGAGTCTCCCATGCTGATCGTATATGTAGTCTTTCCATCGTCACCGTCCCCCTTATCACATTAATTAAAAAAAGCGTTTTCATTGATACCAGGACCATATTACATGCAATTTTACCAATAATGAAGTCTGTTAAATTAATTTAAAAGTTATGTAAGTAAAGTAAATGAATGTTCATCTAATGTACTGATTGATCACTTCCATATTTTCTTTTCTCAGGCAATACTTGTTTGCAGGACGCCCTTTTGTTCCATACTCTACCCTTTTTTCCAAAAATTGAATCTCCGATAAAAAACTTAAATACTTTCCCATGGAAACCCTTGATATTCCCACTTCTCCTGCAAGCTCATCCGTTGAGAAAAAATGATCATTCTTTTTTAAGATCCTTTTTGTTATCTTCTCCAATGTCGCTTTCGTTAACCCTTTCGGAATATCAGCCGAGCCTGGAGTGCTTCCTTCCCTTTTGAATAACTGATCGATTTCTGCCTGCTGTAGCTTCTCCTTCTGCTCATTTAACAATTGCTTATTTTTCTTATATTTTATTAATGAATCAGAAAATCGACCAAATTCAAACGGCTTGATTAAATAATCGACGACTCCCAGATGCAAGGCCGACTGAATGATATCAATATCGTTGGCAGCAGTAATGATAATGACATCTATCTCCTCTCTTTTCGCTCTGATTTGAGATAACAGTTCCACCCCAAGTTCACCGGGCATGTAAATGTCCAACAGCAATAGGTCAATATTGTTGTTTTCCAGCATTTTCAATGCTTCCTTGACATTTGATGCAATTCCGGAACATGTAAATCCAGACACAGCTTCTAAATATTTTTTGTTTATTTCTGCGACCATCGGGTCATCTTCAACGATTAAAACATTGATCAAAATCATTCACCTTCTTCTATATAGGGAAACTTCACTATGAATAAAGTGCCTGTTGCTTCATCGGATTCAAAATTGATTGTGCCACCAAGCATCCGGACACTTTGCTGAACATTAAATAATCCAAATCCTTTATTGGGACCTTTAGTGGACTCCGCTTTTTGAAAAATATTGCTCCTTATTCTCTCATGGATTCCTTTTCCATTATCTTTTACCTTAATGGTGCAGGTCGCTCCATCATAATTAATACTGACCGCAACATGTTTTTCGGCATTTACCTTTACGGCATCAAACGCATTGTCTATTAAGTTGCCCAAAATTGTAATCATATGGTGGGCTGTATTTGGATCGGCCGCCACCGGCAAAGGAAAGTTTGATGACAACGTCAGCTTGACTTGATTTTCCCTTGCATAACTTCCTTTACTCAGCAAAAAGCCCGCTATTACAGGATCCTTCACAATCTTAGACACAGACCCGGTTTCTGATTGATAAAGCTTTGTTTGTTTCCTCAAATATTTTTCCAGCCCGTCATATTCCTTGAGGTGTACCATCCCAGTGATGACATGCAGTACATTCATAAATTCATGCGTTTGGGCGCGCAAGGCATCTGCATAAGTGCGAACCCCTGTAAGTTGCTCAGCTAACGCCTTGATCTCAGATTTATCCCTAAATGTAGAAATGGCTCCTACAATCTGCCCGTTCACTTTCACCGGCACCCTGTTAACAAGTATAGGCAGACCGTTGATATCACTTTCCTGGTCGTATTCAGGCTTGTCAGACTGCAAAATTCTTATCAACCGGCTGACTGGCAGATACTCATCAACCTTTTTCCCTACCGGATCAGATGGGAGGCCTGCTTTTTGAAAAATCCTTACCGCTTCTGCGTTGGCCACCACAATGGTGTGTTTTGGATTCACAGCAATGATCCCTTCCCTGACCGATTCGAGCATTGCGTTTCTTTCCTCCAGTAAATTGGCAATTCTGTACGGTTCAAGCCCAAATAAAACTCGATTGATTCTTCTTGCCAAGTAAACAGCGCCCATGACGCCCATTAATATCCCGACACCCATTCCGGCATAAATGACATACTGACTTCTTCTAACTGCTTCTTTAACATTTTTAAGGGAAATCCCAACTGAAACAGCTCCGATCTGCTCCCCTTCATCATCGTAAACAGGGTGGAATGCACGAAGGGAGAGGCCTAGTGTTCCTTCGGCTATAGATGTATATTTGTTTCCTTTTAAGGCAGGAATTTCATCTCCACCAACGAATGGCTTCCCAACCAATTCAGCGTTCGGGTGGGTCTTCCTATTTCCATCCATGTCCATCACAACGATAAAAAGTATGTCTGTATCCTGCCTGATTTTCTTTGTGAAATTTTGAGCATCCTTGTTTTGTGCTTTTCCTTCTAAAGTTTCTTTAATGAGTGGAACTTCACTGACCGTCTGCGCAATTCCCATCGCTTTTTCCGACTGGTGCGATTCAATATTATGGGCAGTCGCATTAGCCAAAAGGAACCCTGTTGCTGATAGAGCAGCAATAACTACGGTAACCACAAAAATGATAATGACGTTTTGTAGTGATATATATCTTTTGCCGAAGTTCATGATTTCCTCCGCTTTACACTGACATTTACCGCCTCGTATGATTATCATTTCGCACAATAATCATGTCTTTTTCACAATTGCTGATACTAATGTTCGAATTGTGCATACTACTTTTCCATTGAAAAGGCCGGCATGACGCCGGCCGCTTTTGTTCTATTAAGTAGAATGCCTTACTTTCTCTTTGGCTTGTCCTCGTTTGTTTACAAGATATCCTGCCAGCAGAATGAATACGGTGATTCCACCGGTAACGGTATAAGCCTCTAACTTATTGGATATATCCGTTATGCTTTGGATGTATTCGTCCCTTAAGATCATCTCCCCGGCTGTCCAGGCCAAGATACCCGAACCAATATAAGCGATCCAGCCAAATCTATCCATGGCTTTCACAATAAAAACCGACCCGTATATCATAACGGGGATACTAATTGCCACTCCAATGGCCACCATTACGATGTGTCCATTTGCTGCCCCCGCAACTGCCACAACATTGTCCAGGCTCATGACAACATCTGCCAAGATGATGGTACCCACCGCTTTAAGAAAAGAGTTATGAGCCGAAATAGCTGTTGCATCTTCCCCGCCACCGATAAGCACTTTGAAAGCAATCCAAAGGAGGAGCATCCCCCCTACAAGGTCAACAAAAGGAATTTTTAACAGCCAGACAATGAGCACGGCAAATAAGATTCTTAAACCCACTGCACCTGCAGTTCCCCAAACAATCGCTTTATTGCGCAATTCCTTGGGAAGATTCCTTGTCGCCATGGCAATGACAACGGCATTATCTCCCGAAAGGACTATATCAATTGCAATGATTTTCAATAGAGCAATCATTGCCGCTGAAGAAATCGTGATACCAAATATAGTAGCAGCCATATCCATATAGCTTCCTTCTTTCCATAAGATACTTAATTATATCATAGGCTTTGGACGGAATTAAATCTAACATCAACAACCGTATATCTTTTCTTCCTATCCATAAACTATTAACCGTTAAAGAAAACATTTGGAAAGCGAGGAAATACTATGGGCATCTTGAGTGGAATTCCCAAAAATGAACCGATGCATTACGGAGAGGTTTTTGCCATTTGGACTGCATATTCCAGCTGTAAAACAATGGCTGCGGAGTATCAAACACTTCTTAACCATGCCGGAGATGGAGAGTTGCAAGAGCTCCTGAAAGAGGCCATCGAAATATCACAGAATGACAGCAGGGAATTAGAGGTTTATTTAAAAGAGAATGGTGTCTACCTTCCTCCAGCACCTCCGGAACGGCCGAAAGCAGACTTAGAGGACATACCGGCAGGAGCCAAATTTTACGACCAGGAAATCGGAGCCAAACTGACACTTGATATTACTGCAGGCTTGGTCGCTTGTAGTCAGGCAATGGGAATGTCCATCAGGGAGGACATCGCGATGACATTTGGCCAAATGCATGTAAAAAAAGCACAGTTGGGCTTAAAAGTTTTACGGTTAAATAAGGAAAAGGGATGGCTTATCCCGCCTCCTTTACATTTAGCTGTACCTGAGAAAGAGTAATTATCCATGAAGGCAGGGCTATCGCCTTGCCTCTGGCTTGTAAGCAGGATTTTTTTCCTCTGTGCCATTTTCGAACCTTCCCTTCAGCATCCCTAATGGATTTAATATCGGGCTGATTTCCACTAAAGATGACGACAACTACAAATAAAATACCCCCCGTTGAATTCCAGGGAGTATGGATCAAAGCAGTCATTAGTCATCTGTGGATTGGTCTAGCAGGGTTGCCAACGACTACTTCATTTGGTTTTACATCTTTTGTAACAACTGCTCCTGCACCAACTGTTGCTTTTTCCCCAATGATTATACCGGGCAAAATAGATGCATTGTTCCCTATTTTCGCCCCTTTCCTCAGAATAGGACCTTTCAACTCTCCATTTCGAGTGCCAATATATTTATCATTCGATGTGGAGAGGCATGGTCCAATAAAAACGTAATCTTCAATCACCATATAGGCTGTAACATATGAACTTGTTTGAATTGTGGCATATTGACCGATTTGGGTATTGTTTTCGACCATTACATTCCTGCCAACAATACTATTATTTCCAATTGTAACTTTTTCTCTGATAGCAGCGAGATCACCAATCAAAACACCATCCATAATAGTGGTTCCCCGATATATAACACATTGACTACCGATTTTCACATCATCGCCGATAACCAATGAGGATAAATATTTGGGAGGCTTTCTTGCCATTTTCTTGTTTGCTACAGGGGTTTGACCCAATACAGAGTGATCATTAATGGTAACATTGTTGCCAATTCGGGAATCTTCCTTTATGACAACATGATGGCCGATTGTGACATTATCACCAATCACGGCATTCCTTTCAATGATGACATACTCGCCTATTTTTACATTGGATCCCATCTTTACCGTTCTATCAATCATTTTTCATCCTCCTGGGATTCTTCTCTCAGGATACTCTTATCGTCTTTCATGTCAATTGTGGAAAAATACTCCACAGGAACCGACACAGGTTGCTTCCTCTTACTTGATTCATACAAAGCAAAAATAGCTTCCAAAGCCTTTTTCCCTTCCTTTGCTGACAGGGCATTTGGTGTTTTTTTCGAGATAACATCAAAAAAACTTCTGTACATCCAGTAGTGATCATCCGATTTATCACTAATTTTCTTCAATTCCTCCCCAATATGTGGGAAACCTTCGATATAGCAATGATGGATCTCATTGAAACCCGGTCCTCCAATACAGATAGAGCCTTTTTGGGCAAAAACAGACAAATAGTATCCTTGATTCTTAGGCTTTGTAATGGTGTTTGCTTCAATGAATCCTTTTGCCTTATTTTTAAATGAAATGACCCCACAGGCAATATCTTCAGTTTCCTTTTCTGTTACCCATGAGGCAATTTCCCCATAAACAGATTGAATATCACCCAATAGCCAAATCAATAAGTCAATAAGGTGGATCCCTTGATTCACAAGCATGCCGCCATCACTTTCCCAGGTTCCTTTCCAGTTTGAGGACTTGTAGTAATCCAAGGAACGATGAAGTCTCAATGAAACAGTTCCCATATAAGGTACTCCCAATAGACCTTCTTTCAATATTTCTTTCATTTTTTTCATCAAAGGGCGGTGACGGAGCTGATGACATATAAAAACCTCTTTCTTGAGATCATCTGCCAATTGAATGACTTCATTCGCCTCTTGCATCGACAAAGCCAGCGGTTTTTCAACAATGACATGCTTCCCATGCTTTAACGCCTCTTTAGTCATTGTGGAATGCAAACTGGAGATAACGGATATGATGACAACATCAATCCGCCTGTCCATCAGCAGATCTTGATACTTTTCATAAAAAGAAATCGCACAATCACTCTTTCGCTCTTTTTGATACAAGGCCGCAGTTTCCTTCATTTTCTCAAGTTCAATATCACAGACAGCAATTAGTGAAAATCCTCTGATCCTGGATAATGTTTGAACATGTTTATGCGCAATATAACCGCAGCCGATCAGTCCAACCCGAATCATTGCCCGCTCACCTCAAAATTTCTCAAAGCGGATATGACTTGATCCTGCTCTTCTATTGTCATGGTTGGAAATAGTGGAATGGCAAATAATCTGTCTGACAATAATTCTGCATTGGGGAAATCCCCTTTTCTATACCCAAGGGACGCATATGCTTCTTGCAGATGAATACAGCGTGGATAATAAATCCCTGTTTGAATCTCGGCTTCATTTAAACAGTCGATCATTTCTTTTCTATATTCAGATTGAACACAAAACAAGTGATACACATGAGTGGTATGCTCTATTGCAGGTGGCATTGTCAGACATACTGTATCTTTTAATTCTTTCAAATATCGTTTGGCTAATACTCTTCTTTTTTCATTCCAGCTATCAATGTATTCAAGACAAATCAATAGAATGGCCGCATGAAGTTCATCAAGACGACTGTTATAACCAATCTCACTATGAAAATATTTCTGTGTACTTCCATGTGCCCTTAGTGCCCTAATTCTTTTCGCCGCTTTTTTATCAGAAGTTACAATAACTCCCCCGTCACCTATTGTCGATAAGTTTTTTGTTGGAAAAAAAGAAAAACAAGCTGCATTTCCCAAGCTCCCTACTTCTTTTCCTTTATACTTTGCTCCAAATGCCTGACAAGCATCCTCGATGACAACAAGACCATGCTCTGCTGCAATTGAATTGATTTCATCCATGGCAGCAGGCTGCCCAAATAGATGGACCGGCAAGATGGCCTTAGTAGCAGATGTAATTTTTTCATTTATTTTTAACGGATCGATATTAAATGTCTCATCAATGTCGACAAAAACAGGAGTGGCTCCTACTCTAGAAACTGCCTCCGCTGTGGCAAAAAATGAAAATGGCGTTGTAATGACTTCATCACCCATTCCAATTCCATACGAGTGAAGGGTAAGCACTAGAGCGTCCGTTCCATTCGCAACCGCAATAGCATCAGAAACTCCCAAACGCCCCGCAATTTCATTCTCAAGTTCGGTGACATGCGGCCCTAAGATATACTTGCCACTCACTAAAACTTCGTTTATTTTATTTATGATTTTATCTTGAATAAAGGTTAACTGGCCTTTCGGATCTGTAATTGGGATCATATCCTATCCTCCCATGCTCTTAGTTTTCTTTCCTCCTCTTGGTTAATTTACTCCTTACTTTCTTGCAACAACACGGCTCTACTCCATATATATAAAAATGTGCCACTGTTGATGACCGTGGTGCTTATTCCTAAACCAGCCATACAAATAACAGAAATAAACGAGATATCTACGATTGTGGGGTCGCCTTTTTTTCTATTAAAGCTTGGCACCTCACATCCATGTTGCATATATAGTTAATAATTTCTTTGAAAGGAACATTAATAGTGGAAACTCGACTAGATATGCATCATTCAAAATTCAAAAAAGAGGTAGAACAAGGCAGACAAAGTGAGAGTATTGGTCAAGCGTGCTCCCCTCATTCGGATATAGATAATGAAAAGGATCAACACATGGAGAATAAACAAAAAGTGGGTGTGGTTGGCCTTGGTTATGTAGGACTTCCTGTAGCAATCGGATTTTCGGAAAAATACAGCGTGGTTGGATTTGATATCGATAAACAGAAAATTGACTTTTTAAACAGTCATGTAGACCCAACGGGACAAATCTCAAGTGAAAAATTAAGAGAAGCTGCCATCGAATTTGTCCACGAAGAACGTAAACTGAAGGATTGCAATTATATCATTGTGGCGGTTCCAACTCCCATCACTACTACAAAAGATCCAGACTTATCCTATCTTAAAGATGCTTCAGCCATTATCGGGAGAAACCTTGCTCCGCAAACAATCGTCGTTTATGAATCAACTGTATTTCCTGGAGCTACAGAAGAAGTTTGCATCCCCATTTTAGAAGAGTACTCCAAGTTAAATTCTGGAATTGATTTCTTTGTCGGCTATTCCCCGGAAAGAATTAATCCCGGAGACAAGGAGCATACTTTTAAGACGATTCCTAAGGTCATATCTGGCCAAAACAAATATGCGTTAGAAAAGATATATGAACTTTACAATGAAGTAATTGACGCAAACATTTATAAAGCTCCATCCATTAAAATTGCAGAGGCTTCAAAAATTGTTGAAAACACCCAACGGGATATCAATATAGCTTTCATGAATGAACTCTCTCTGATATTTGACAGATTAAACATTGATACTTATGACGTTCTTGCTGCATCAAAAACAAAGTGGAACTTTATCCCCTTATCTCCAGGCTTGGTCGGTGGGCATTGTATCGGAGTAGATACCTACTATTTAATCCACAAAGCAAAATTGGAAGGGTATTACCCGAGCTTACTTTGTGAAGCTAGGAAAACCAATGATTTTATGCCCGAATACATCATCCAATCTTTAATGCAGTTAATGATATCGGAAAAACTGACTGTGCAAGAAACCTTAATCACGATTTTAGGTATCACCTTTAAAGAGAATATTCCTGATCTAAGGAATTCCAAATCTTTGGAGATGGTTCGAAAACTTCAAGATCTTGGTCTCTCACTGCAAGTTTGCGATCCGAATGTTTCCAATGATCAACTGAAAGATACCGATATTCAGTTAAAATCATTCAACCGACTTGAAAAATCAAACATTGTTATTTTAGCAGTACCCCATAAGGAATTTAAAACGGCTGATTTAAATGCCTTATTTAAAAAGAATAATGGAATTTTAATGGATCTAAAGGGAGTTGTTCCTAAAGATGCCCTCTGCAAAAACATCCAGGTTTGGAGGCTATGATGGCAAGGGAATACATCCCCTTTATTTTTTTCATTTTATAGAGACTAAACACAAATGAGGGCTTTTTGCCATACAGATAACTATTATGAAAAGAGTTAAAGGTGGTAAGGATCATGAATAAGAGATCCAAAATTCTGGTGCTTGTAAAACCCTTTTGGGTTTATCCTAAACATAAAGTAAAGAGAGACATATTTGAGGCCCTTGAAAAATATGCTGATATCTATTATTGGTATAAAAATGGCCATATAAAAGATATTTTAAGGGTATTAAATATCAAACCTGATTTTATTTTTCATTACGATATCGCCTGGAATTTTATCATGTCTCCAAAAATTGAAGGTTTAGCCGATATAGACATTCCAACCGGCTGCTTTGTCATCGACCTTCATTGGCAGGCAGATGCAAGGATTCAATATTTCCAAGAAAACAAAATTGATCTCATTTTTTCTGCCACGAAATATCCATTTCTTAATACGTTCCCTCAATTCAGTGATAAATTCCGCTGGCTGCCTTGGTCTGTAAATCCCGCAATTATGAAAGATTATGGATTAGAAAAGGATATTGATCTATTGCTTATGGGATTAGTATACATCGATAATAACGCACATGGCATTCATAAGTTTCCAAAAGCTATGCCGCCAAAAGGAAGGTATGAATTCAGAGACACTGTTTTCTCAAAGATGAAAGATAAGCCGGGTTTTGTCTATCATCCCCATCCTGGACATCTTGCTAGTCAATCCGATCAGTTAATCGTGAATGAAAGTTTTGCAAAAGAACTTAACCGATCTAAAATTTTTTTCACATGTGGCGGACGCCTTAAAATGGGCAAGGTAGCTGTTCTAAAGTTCTTTGAGGCACCTGCCTGCAAAACGTTGCTTTTAGCTGAACCGAACGATGATATTTATGACTTGGGATTCGTTGACAAACAAAACTTTGTAGCGTGTACCGTTAATGATTTTGAGGAAAAAGCGGAATATTATCTAACCAATGACCAAGAACGATTAAGAATTACAGAAAACGGGTTTCAATTTATCCATCAGCACCACACCCATGACGAACGCGCAAAACAAATGCTGAGAGACATAAATGCATTATAACATTCGTAATTCTTTTCTTCTTTTCGTATCTGTTGAGAACCAACACTTTTCATGAGTCTACAGTCCTCAATCTATCATTATACTAATATCCTCCCAATTAATTGTGTATTTATTCTAGCTAAACCGCCTGAACAAGCATTATTCCCTCACATAGTATATTGAGAGTTCAATCAGAAGGTTGAACTACTTTCTCAAAAGGAGGGGATACCTTGTCTGTTACTAACTTAATTAACAACGGAGGATTCGAGACCGGAACTTTGGGAGGTTGGACAGCCAATAATACGTCAATTACAACCTCTCATACCCATACGGGTCAATATGCTGCTGTGTTTAATCAGGGATTCGTAGCATCCTCCCTCACACAAACTGTACCAATAAGTCCAAATCAAAGTTATTTATTGAAAGTTTCTTTGGCCTCACAGGGCTCTAATCAGATTATCCTGCGCGTTATTTATTTAAATGAAAATAACGTAGAAGTTGGAACAGGGTTGGATATTAACGTTCCGTTCGGTCAGTTATTTCCAGTTTCCATTTACGAAAATTGGAAGGAAATCTACCAAGTGACTGAACCTGCGCCATCTACAGCGACAAAAGCAAGAGTTGAAATTATTAAACCAGGTAATTTGAGTGCTATGTTTAGAGTAGTAATTGATGATGTAGTTTTATTAGAGTTTGAAGGATCAGATGGTGTTCCTGGACCTACGGGGCCTGCCGGACCTACTGGGCCTGCCGGACCTACGGGACCTGCCGGCGCTGACGGAGCTACAGGACCTGCTGGACCTACGGGACCTGCCGGCGCTGACGGAGCTACAGGACCTGCTGGACCTACAG
>JAABNQ010000063.1:0-4001 GCA_009928435.1 Bacillus sp. HF117_J1_D | reverse complement strand
CTGCCGGCGCTGACGGAGCTACAGGACCTGCTGGACCTACAGGACCTGCCGGACCTACGGGACCTGCCGGCGCTGACGGAGCTACAGGACCTGCCGGACCTACAGGGCCTGCCGGAGCTACCGGACCTGCTGGACCTACAGGGCCTGCTGGACCTACGGGGCCTGCCGGACCTTAAGGTAGATATAGACTACAAAACTGAATTGTTGGGGGTTGTTCATGATCGTGTAACGTTCATACTTTAGATTTGTATATTTTTTGGTACCACACCTCTTCCCCCAGGGATATGATATGAAGATACTCCTTTGAGTATCTTCTTTTTTGCAAAATTAAAAGTGACTGGAGGAAAGAACATGAATACCATTAGTTTATGTATGATAGTAAAAAATGAAGAAGATGTACTTGAAAGATGTCTTGATTCCGTTAAGGATCTAGTTGATGAGATTAATATTGTGGATACAGGGTCAACGGACAAAACTGTAGAAATCGCAAAGAAATACACGGATCGTGTATTTTTCTTCGAATGGACAGGAAAATTTAAAGATGCAAGGAACGAATCCTTTAGACATGCAACCAAGGATTATATATTTTATCTGGATGCAGATGATGTACTCATGGAAGAAGATCGACAAAAGTTTAAATTACTGAAAGAGACTTTGGCTCCTGATGTTGATTCTGTTTCAATGTTTTACAATGCGGGGATTGATGAATATGGCAACATCACATTACGCTATAGGAGAAATCGACTTTTAAAACGAAGCAAACATTTTCAATGGCAAGGAGATGTTCATAATTACATTGAAGTATCAGGGAATGTTCTAAATTCCGATATATCCGTCACCCATTTAAAAAACAGCCATTCAGTTGGCAGGAATCTCACCATTTATAAAAACAAGATTGAAAATGGCGATACATTTACAGTAAGAGATCACTTTTATTACGGAAATGAACTGCGGGAAAATGGTCATTATAAAGAAGCCATTGATCGCTACTCCAAGGTAATTAATATAGAAGAAGGATGGATTGAAGACAAAGTGTATGCCTGCATCTTCCAGGCAGATTGCTATCGTCATTTAGGAGATACAGAAAAGGAATTATCATCTTTATTTTCCTCTTTCAGGTTCTCCAAGACTCCACGGCCAGAGACAGCCTGCCGAATTGGTTACAATTTTCAACAAAAAAGAGATTATAAAGCAGCTATATTTTGGTATGAATTAGCTACTGAACTGAATGTTGATCCGAACAAATGGAGCTTTACTTATCCCGCCTATCAAACTTGGTATCCACACCTGCAGCTATGTGTATGCTATTACCATATAAAGGAATTAAAAAAATCTTATGAACATAATGAAAAAGCCCGAGAATATCGCCCAAATGATGAAAGAATCCTGTTTAATAAACAAATGCTTGAACAGAAATTGGAATCGAATCCAAGATAAACCGTTAAGCTTCAATCAATCCGGTTTACATTTACTTTTTTCCTCCTTTGGCTAGTTTTCACCTAAATAGTCAATGAAAGCAATATGTTACATGGATTGTAAAGATAAATATGTTTTGTCTTATAAACAGATCAGTGTCCTATTTGATTGTACTAAATTCCTTCCACTCAACCATCCCAACCGTATAGAGGAAAGTATTAGATTTTCTCGTTCCCTTTGCACAGTTCTTTTCCCCTTCTTTAGGTAAGACTATATTCTCTTGTCTTTTAATATTTTAGTATGGAAATGTTTGTTTATAATAGGTAGTTTGGCCAATCAACTTTTCCCCATCAATCATATGCTATGAACTAAAGACCAATTACCTAATACCTAGGAGGGATTATTTTGTTGCAAGAAGAACAAGTGAATGAAAAGCTCGATGGAACATGCAGTTGCTCAACAGGCTATTTCGAGCAACAGCCTTGTTGTGATTTATGTTTTTTAAGTGAAGTCAAAGAAGACTTTTATTGTCCCGAACACCAGATTGATTCAGAGTATGGTTATGATGAAGATGATGATTCATCGGAAAACTACCCACATGAAAAACGATCCCATGATCACCATAGCTGCGCATGCGGAATCTTTAGAGATTTTGTAGAGAATGTACCTGTCGAAATATCTACTTCCAAAGATAAAAATATCCCATTATATTTTAAATCAATCGATCTTGATGAGTGCCGTGTTTCATTCTTTGACCCCGCCAGCGAGAGAATCATTTCAACGGATTGCCGAAATATCACGAGCATCCGATATAATAAATATGAATAGTTTAAGATTTTTTCGAAGGGACATATGGCTTTTACAAAAAAAGGTCATAGCCCTTCGTTTTTTTTCAAAAAGTGACTTTTAAATACTTTACTCTTCAAACGAATTTCCATTATGCCCAGTCTTGAAAATGAACTATGATGATGAACGTTCTTTTTTAAAAAATTAAGGACGATGACTTTTTTAATAACAGCGTAATTTGTCCAAGCAATTCGTTAGGATATACTCAAACACCTCTAAATAAATTGTATACATGTCTTATCTATTTAAAATAATTTGGTTTTTTATAGGGATTCGTGAAATAGTATCTGAATCCGATATATATAACCTGGAATAGACAATTCCCTATTAAGGGACAAGAGCCTTTTTTCAAAACCATGGTAATTGTCCAACCATTTTCGTTATAGATTCAATACAATATATCGTAATCAACACTAAATAGGTTCAAAACAGGTTGTTAATCTATTTAGTGGTTGTGCATGATTAAAAAATCAAAAGAAAGGATGGACAATATATGAGGTTTGATGAATTCTGGTGCAAAGATGATGACTATCATATCTCATCATGCGACAGATGCGGATCCATGGATTCTCCTTGCAGATGCAGCAGAAAACCGCGTTACCCGGATCATGAAGTCCTAGTGAATAAGGTCATTTGTTCAAAACAAGTTCAAAAAGTAGCGGAAGCAACTATTCCTTTGTCGGCTTTAGGAATTGTAATAGGGCCTGGGGAACCCCTTCCACTTATTACTTTAACACCGGATCTGGAAGGTATCGTTCAAAACAGGACTGTTTTAAGGGATGAAGTTCTCAATGTCGGTTATGTACCAGCGAATATTACTGTAGCCGGCATCGCTTTACCTATATCTGTAAGTCTCCCATTCCAGGAGCATACTCCATGTCCTGGTGCATGTCCGGAAGACTATTTGGCGGAATCACAGCTAGAGGTTGACAGCATCATTATCCAACCAATACCGTTGGCATCTATTGGTGGCGTAGTAGGAGTAGCATCCGCCCTGTTTAAAGTCGTTATGCGTACAACGTTGACTGTAACTAGACCAATGATAGGCAGAATAAACCAACAAGACTTGTCAAACTTAACTGATGTTAATAATTACCGCTGTGATAACGGAACGCCCCGTACGATACGATTCCCATTGAATGGAACTAGCACTCCAGCTACTCCTCCACCTGCAGGGCCTGCTGCAGAAACAGAATAGTTTGAGCAAAACAGCGGACTTTTAAAGTCCGCTGTTTTGGATTTTTAACCTTGAAGAGCAACTTCAAGATTCTTTATAAGTTCATGCCCCTTTGCAATATATTTGTCATCCACGGAACCGTCCGGATCTTCAGGTTCAGCAAACTGATTGAAAGAAGCAGTCATGTTTCCCGGATCGGGCCCATCGTCAATCCCTTCTTGATATACGTGGTTCAGTATAAAAGGCTTGCCAAGTTCAACAACTGCCCCTTTCTGATCCAGTTGGCCGTCAACGGCAGTGAAAGGAACACGTAAAAATTGATACCCCTCATCGTTTGCCATTTTGTAATCAAAAAATCCCCGATCATAATCCCAGTTGCCACCAATGGTATAGCCCCGCGGTTTTAACAGTTGCTCAAGCTTATGTAAATTAAAGCGCCTTCCTTCAATAGAGGATTCGATCTGAATCATTGCTCTCACTCCCATGGTATATTTAAAATTATTGTTCCTAATCAAAACCACCAGTGTGAACTGGTGGTTTGCTCTGCGGCTGAAAGCCTCTC
>JAABNQ010000062.1 GCA_009928435.1 Bacillus sp. HF117_J1_D | reverse complement strand
TTTTCCGCCTCAAAAGCCTTGAGGCTCTAGGGCTAAGATTTATGAAATTGATTCAATTTAGTAATCTAGTTCTAAAAAATTTCCTACCTCGAGATTTTAAAAAGTTTTTAACTGTAATGGGTGACGGTGTTGATTGAAAAAATAAAGAAAAATACATTCCTTAAACATGTTTTAACTTTAATGACAGGAACTGCAATTGCACAGGCATTGAATATAATAATAGCTCCAGTCCTAAGTAGATTATATGATCCGGGAATGTTTGGAGTATTTGCTGTATACGCCTCAATTGCTAGTATTTGTACTGTTTTTGTTGGATTAAGATATGAATATTCAATTGTGCTTCCTAAAAAACGAGAAGATGCAGCTAATGTTCTTTTTTTGTCAATTATTATTGTGATTTTAATGACGACTTTTACCACGTGTACTCTTCTTTTGGTTCAAGATTACTTAAAGATAATTTTCAAGGTTAATATTAAACCGCTGATATGGTGGATCCCATTTAGTGTGCTTTTTCTGGGGATTTATAATTGCTTGAATTACTGGAGTACAAGGAACAAAAATTATAAACGTCTTTCCATTTCACAAGTATTTAGAAGTGTATCTGTTGTTTCTACGCAACTTACAGGGGGGCTTGCAAAAGTTGGATCCAGTGGTCTTGTTGCGGGGCAGGCGATTGGCAATACAATTGCAACAATTGTATTAGGATTTCAAATTTGGAAAGATGATAGGAAAATACTAATAAATTCATTTCAAAAAAAGAAAATTAAAAAGCTTGCTCGCTCATATAAAGAGTTTCCGCTCTATAGTGCACCGCAGGCATTGGTCAATTCAATTTCCCAAAATGCTGCACCATTTATTTTAGCTGCTTACTTTAGCCCTGTTATTGTTGGATATTATGCCCTATCATTAAGGCTCTTACAGCTCCCATTGAATATAATAGGTGAATCTATTCGTCAAGTATTTTATCAAAGGGCTGCTGAGATACATAATAGTGGAGTAAGGTTATATAGATATTTAAATAAGTCAACGATGTTTTTGGCTGTTATTGCTTTCGTGCCTACGCTTGTTATATTTATATATGCGCCACAGCTTTTTTCATTAGTGCTAGGAAGCGTTTGGTTTGAAGCAGGAGAGTATGCCAGGTGGATGATGTTATGGTTAGCTTTTGGTTTTATGAATAGACCAGCTTTTGCTGTTGCTCAGGTTTTAGGCCTTCAAAAGCTTTTGTTGTATTATGAAACCACGTTGTTAGTAACAAGAGTTGGTGGTTTGTTTTATGGTGCATATTATTTGTCACCGTTAGGAACTATTATCTTATATAGTGTTTTAGGGACACTGTTTAATTTACTCCTTATTATAGGTATCATCTTTCTATCTAATCGAATAACTACTAAACTTAACTAGGTGCGGAGTGTTTAATAATGGGAGCTTTAAAGAAATTTATTTTTAAAAAAAAACTTAATACCGGTAACACATTAAAGTATCTGGAACAACTACAAAGCTGGCAGTGGCTTGATATAGAAAGAGTAAGGGATATGCAAAAACATAGGCTTACTGATTTGTTACTACATGCTTATAAAAACGTTCCTTACTACCATAAAGTATTGAAAGAATCTGGAGTAATTAGTGTACAGGGAAAGGTTGATTTAACATCTTTTCATAATATGCCCTTCTTAACAAAAGATATCCTTAGAGAAAATTTTGATGAGTTAAAATCGGACGATTTGAATAGTAGAAAGTGGTACCTTAATACTTCAGGCGGTTCGACTGGAGAACCAGCTCAATTTATTCAAGATAAGGAATATGATGATTGGAGTCAGGCTATAAAATTTTTGGACGATCAATGGAGCGGTCGAGAAATAAACGATAGACAAATTAGATTATGGGGTTCGGAAAGGGATTTGCTTGTTGGTCAGGAGACATTGAAGGTACGTCTTGGGCGTTATATACGGAATGAAAAAATGTTGAATGCATTTCAAATGACGCCAAAGTTGATGGAGGATTATGTTAATATAATAAATGATTTTAAGCCAGTCCAAATATTATCATATGTTGAGAGTATATATGAGTTAGCTAGATATATAGAAAGAAATAAACTGGTGGTACATAGTCCTAAATCAATAATGACTTCAGCTGGTACATTATATCCAGATATGAGACAGACGATAGAACGTGTTTTTCGAACAGTAGTTTTCAATCGTTATGGTTCGCGAGAAGTTGGCGATATTGCTTGCGAGTGTGAAAATCATCATGGCCTACATGTTTCTCCTCTAACACATTATGTAGAAATAATTAAAAATGATGGTAGATTGGCGGCACCTGGAGAAATGGGAGAAATAGTGATTACACTATTGATCAATAAAGCTATGCCTTTAATTCGTTATCGGATAGGGGATACAGGTGTTTGGGAAGAGCAACCTTGTAAATGCGGAAGACATTGGCCAAGATTGAAGAAAATTACCGGAAGAGTGTCGGATCATTTTATTACAAAGGATGGTTCAGTTGTACACGGGGAATTTTTCACTCGTTTACTCTACCATAAAGAATGGGTTAATAAATTCCAATTTTTGCAAATGGACTATAATCAAATTGTATTAAAAATTGTTCTCCAGGAAGATATAAAGGACCCAGAAAATAATTTGAATTCGCATTTAGAATTAATTAGGAAAGATATACAATTCGTTATGGGGAAAGAATGTAATGTTAAATTTGAATTTACAAATCATATCCCACCAAGTGCTTCTGGAAAATATAGGTATACAATTTCCCATATACGATAAAATTTCTTGCTGAAGAAAAATTGTGGCTTTTTAGTTGAAGGTGAAAAAATGAAAAAAAGAATAGATTTGTTTATTAACTCTCTTAGAGGTGGGGGGGCTGAGAGAGTATGTACTACTCTTGCAAATGGTTTTGTGGACGAGGGGTATAGAGTTAATTTGGTAGTTTTAAATCTCGATAATTCTATATATGACAAAGATTTAGGTCCCGAAGTTAATCTTATAAATTTAAATAAACAACATGCAAGAAGTGCAGTGCTTGCGATAGCTAGTTATTTAACGAAAGAAAAACCTGAAAAAGTGTTAGTCTTTAATCCGCAGATTTCAATTATCCTAATATTGCTAAGAAATATACTAGGCTTGAAATTTAAAATAATTTCGCGAAGTATTAATACCCTTTCCAAAATGAAAGAGGGACAAAAATCAATTTGGCATAAATATATCGTAGATTATTTATTTAAAAAGTTTTATTCAAAATCGGATTTAATTATTGCACAATCAAAGGGTATGAAAGAGGATTTAATACAAAACTATAATATTAATCCAAAGAAAATTGAAGTTATATACAATCCTGTATCTCAAAGAATCGAAGAAACACAAAAGAATACGTGCATAAATAAACGAAAAACTGATAAGTCTAATGAAATATTGTTTGTAGGAAGATTGTCGGAACAAAAGGGTTTACAATATTTACTAAAATCATTTAAGGTATGTGTTGAATTAGAAAAAGATTTAAAGTTGAGAATTGTTGGGGAAGGACCTCTCGAGGAGCAGTTAAAATTTAAAGTAAAGCAAATGGGTTTAGAAGAAAAAGTTGCTTTCGAGGGATTTAAGGAGGATATTATTCCTTATTATTTGCAAGCGGATGTTACAGTATTATCATCTGTCTTCGAAGGTTTTCCAAATGTTTTGGTTGAGTCAATATCCCTGGGGACACCTGTGGTTGCTTTTGATTGCCCTTCAGGACCAAAAGAAATAATAAAGGATGGAAAAAACGGTTTTATTGTAAGGTATTTAGATGAAAAAGATTTAAGTAAAACCATTATAAAATCACTCCGATTTAATTGGGATATTGAAGAGATAATAAAAACATCACACTTGTATTATAGTAAAAATGTTCAGAGCTATTATTTAAGAATATTATGAGGAGATCACATGACACGACAGTTGCAATCTTATGAAACTTCCAATAGTAAACTATATGTACTTATGTTCTGTTTAATTCTATTTAGTTACGGTTTAGCCGATGGATTAATATATATTAATTGGCTGTTCGGAACCTTTCTTATTTTAGCCTCAGTACTAATTATATTAAAAAAGAAAAATATTAGTTTAGCCTTTGTAAAAGTCTATATGATATCCGTTATGTGGCTTATATATTGTTTGTCTGTGTCAAGTTTCACTAGTGATCTCAATAACCATTTAAAATATATCCTAATAACTCTTTTTTTTGCTCTAGTATCGTGTATATTAGTTTATGTATTACTAACTAACAGTCATAGATTTTTTCATATTTTATATTATTTAAATTTTACTTGGTTAATTATCAATTTACTTTATTATTTCTTTGTGTACAATAAAACTTCTGTAGAAACAATATATTCAGGTATTTTTTATAATAGAAATACTTTTGCTATCTTAACTACAATTTTAGCTTACCTACTACTTTATGCGAGTGAAAAGGCTCAAATCAAAACCAAAATGCAAAAGTATATGTATTTTGGAAGTTTCCTTCTTATATGCTTGACTCTTTCTATAAAAGGGATAATCGGGTTTTTTCTACTTTTTTTCGGGCATTATTTCTTAAACAAAGAAAATGTTCTGAGAAAGCTTAGTGTTTTATTATTAATTGGTTTTGTTTTTTGGGGGGTATTGACAACTGAGAACCCTATAAGCGAAAGGGTTGAAAGGTTTACATTAGCTTTTATAGCTCCAAACGAATTAAAGGCAAGTGAGAGTGCATTTAATAGAATGTGGTTGATTAATGAAAGTATCAACTTAATAAAAGAACACCCACTTGTTGGGGTGGGTGTAAATAATTCTATTTTGTTTTTAGTTCCTCCAGAAAAAGTTTTATTTGAAGAGGGAAAAGGAACATACTCACATAATAACTATACTGAAATGCTGTTAAATGGAGGAGTTCCGGCATTTTTGCTTTATTATATCCCAATACTTTACATGTTGGTATGTTTAATAATTAGGAAGTTTCCTAAGGGAATAAAAATACATTTAATCCTATTAATTTTATATAAACTATTCATTGACTTGGCTCAAGTAAGTTATTTTGATTTCGGGATGGTATTTATATATATATATATATTGTTTAGTTATATTAGTTTATCCCAGGGCGGTAAGGCCGATATTTCGTAAAATTCCTTGTATAATGCATATCATACCTTTAAGGAGTAAAATTAAGAAAATGATTAGAGTTTTATATATTGTCTCGACATTGAAAAAATCGGGCCCCATAAATGTTTTATATAATATTGTTAAATATATAGACAGATCAAAAGTCCAGGTTAATATTATTACGTTATCTCCCGAAACGAATAATAGTTTGTTAATGGACTTTTCAAAGCTTGGCGCTAAAATTTATTCTCTGAATTATTCACGTGTTAAGGGAGTATTGTTAAATTATAAAGGTATCGATAAGTTAATAAATGAGATTGATCCAGATATTATTCACTCCCATGGGATTAGAGGAGACACAATTTGCAGTCGATTAAAAGATCGATTAACCTTTACAACGTTACATAATTTCCCGTACGATGATTATCCAATGAGATATGGAAATATTTTCGGAAGGCTTATGGCGAATAAGCATTTGAAAATAATATCAAAATTAGACTTTCCTATCAGTGTTTCGAATAGTATTTCAGAAAAATATAAGAATAAAGGTTTAAAGACACTTACTATTCAAAATGGGGTGGACAAAAAAATTTTTTTGAAGGCTACACCGGAGAAAAAGTTAAAGCTTAGAAAGCAGTTGAATATACCTTTAAATAAGAACATTTTTGTATCAGTTGGACATTTATCAAAGATAAAGGATCCTTTAACCATTATTAAGGCCTTTAAAAGTAGTAATATAAACCAAGACAGTGTGATTATATTCTTAGGTGATGGGGAACTTTTTGAGGATTGCAAAAAAATGGCACGTAGTGAGAAAGCAATCATATTTGCAGGAAGAGTAAAAAATGTTGAAAAATATCTCCAAGCAGCTGATTACTTTATTTCTGCATCTACTTCAGAAGGGTTGCCAAATGCAGTTTTAGAGGCTCTATCCTCTGGCTTACCTGTTTGCTTATCCGATATTCCTTCTCATAAAGAAATACTAGGTATATGCAATAAAGCTGGGAAAGTATTTAAGTCACAGGAACCAAGGGATTTAATCCAAAAGATAGAAATGTTAATTGCTGAGGATTATACACAATTGTCTGATTTTGCACACCAAATTGTTAGCCATAAACTAAATGCTGAGCTGATGTCTATGAGCTATTTACAGTTTTATCAAGAACAGCTTGAATTAAGGAGGAACACAAATTATTAAAGTTATAGTTATTATGTCAACTTATAATGCAAGTAAACACCTTGATTCATGTTTGAAAAGTTTATCCCAGCAAACGTATAAGGACTTTTTAGTGAATATTATTGATGATAATTCTACCGATAATACTGTTGAAATAATAAAAAAGTGGTCAAGGATTGATAATAGATTTAAACTAATAAAAGTTAACCGAAGTAACAAAGGTCTAACAAAAAATTTGAATGCTCTAATGAATAGCTGTATAGGTGAATTTTTTGCAAGAATGGATTCAGATGATATTTGTGAACCTAATCGAATAGAAGAGCAGGTTAAGTATTTGGAAGAACATCCCCAAGTCAGTTTGGTCGGTTCGACAGCATATCAGATCAATGATGAAGGGACTAGAAAAGAGATTATTAGACGTGTTCCATTGAGCCATTATGATATAAAAAAAACAATTATTAAAGCTAACCCTATGATTCATCCTTCAGTAATGTTTAGAAGAGAAGATATAATGAAAATCGGTGGTTATAATGAAGAGTACAGAACTGCACAGGACTATGAGTTGTGGTTTAGATGTTTAGCTAATGGGCTGCAGATGGCAAATCTTGATAAGCCGTTGATTAGCTACCGTGTTTCTGATAATCATGCGGATAAAAGAAGCTTAAAATATCGTCTATTAGATGCTAAGATTAGATGGAACGGGACAAAAGAATTAGGAATAAGTTATCCTAAAAGACTAGGTTCCGTATCGATACCTTTGATATTAGGCATCATGCCGTCGTGGTTAAAAAAGTTAGCCTTAAGGTATAGTCATAAAATTGATCCGAGGCAAAGAGTAAAAGTATAATAGTTAGAGGTGTTTTGTATTGAAAATTTTAGTAACAGGAGCTGCGGGATTTATTGGTTTTCATTTAACTAACCGGTTACTTCGTGATGGATATCATGTTATCGGGGTAGACAACTTAAACGAATATTATGATGTAGGTCTAAAAAAAGGTAGATTAGCTATTTTAGAAGAAAATGATCGATTTTCTTTTATTGAAGTTGGGTTGGAAGATCGTGATAGATTAAATGAAGTTTTTTCTAGGGCCTCTATCCATACGGTTATAAATCTTGCGGCTCAGGCTGGAGTAAGATATAGCCTGAAAAATCCACATGCTTATATTGATTCAAATGTAGTAGGTTTTACGAACATTTTAGAAGCATGTCGCAACTTTGATATTAAACACCTTATTTATGCTTCTTCAAGTTCTGTTTATGGTGCTAATAAAAAAATGCCATTTTCTGTTGAGGATAGTGTTGACCATCCTGTTAGTCTTTATGCCGCTACCAAAAAGGCTAATGAGTTGCTTGCTCATACATATAGCCATTTGTATAATTTACCAACTACAGGATTACGCTTCTTTACGGTTTATGGACCGTGGGGTAGGCCGGATATGGCATATTTCTCTTTCACAAAAAATATCGTAGAAGGGAATCCAATAAAAGTATTTAACTATGGGAAAATGAAGCGCGACTTTACTTATATTGATGATATTGTGGAAGGTATTGTAAGATTATTACATGAAATACCAAAAGCTAATCCGTCTTGGGACAGATTAAATCCACAGCCTGGTACAAGCTATGCACCTTATAAAGTTTATAATATAGGAAATAATCAACCTGTTGAATTGATGAATTTTATTGGTACGTTGGAAGAGTTAATTGGAAAGAAAGCGGAAATTGAGTTTTTACCAATGCAACCAGGTGATGTGGAAGAAACTTTTGCAGATATTGATGCACTAAAAGATGATATCAGTTTTAATCCTTCCACCCCAATAAGCAAAGGTTTAGCAGATTTCGTATCATGGTATAAAAAGTATTATTGCGTTAATTGATAAAATAATGTTGGTTTATGATTATATTTAGTAGTAAGAATGCTATTAAAAGGAGAGCAATTCAACCTGCAGTGTTGAGTTACTCTCCTTTTTATTATTTAGCAACTGGAAAAGGGGTGTCCAGATGGCAATACTAGTCACAGGTGGGGCGGGTTATATTGGTAGCCACACGACGGTTGAATTATTAAATAGTGGTTATGAAGTGGTTGTTTTAGATAACTTTTCCAACAGTAAAAATATATCGCTAAGAAGAATGGAAGAAATAACTGGGAAAAATATTAAATACTGTGAAGTTGATTTACTTAATCCTAAGGGAATTGAGGATATTTTCAAAGAAAACAAGATTGAAGCGGTGATTCATTTTGCCGGGTTGAAAGCAGTTGGTGAATCTGTTTCTATGCCGCTTCATTATTACTTGCACAATATAGTAAGTACAATAAACCTTTGTGAGACAATGGGAAAATACGGAGTTAAAAATCTTGTATTTAGTTCTTCGGCTACTGTCTACGGAATACCTGAGTATGTACCTATACCTGAAGATGTTCCTTTAAAAGCAACAAATCCGTATGGTCGGACTAAATTAATAATTGAAGAAATGTTAAAAGACTTATACATATCAGATCCAGAATGGAAGATTGCATTACTTCGCTATTTTAATCCTATAGGCGCCCATTCTAGCGGACTAATCGGGGAAGATCCGAATGGGGTTCCGAATAACTTAATGCCTTATATTACTCAGGTTGCGATTGGAAAACTACAAGAGTTACACGTTTTTGGTAATGATTACAATACCATTGATGGTACGGGAGTACGTGATTATATCCACGTAGTTGATTTGGCAAAGGGACATCTAGCTGCTCTTAAAAAGCTAGGTAATATTCATGGGGTAGAAGCATATAACCTTGGGACTGGGAACGGTTATAGTGTATTGGAAGTAATAGAAGCTTTTAAAAGGGTATCTGGAGTGCAAATTCCCTATAAAATTGTGGACAGAAGACCAGGAGATGTAGCAGTTTGCTATGCTGACGTAACAAAAGCCAATAAAGAACTGGATTGGAAAGCCGAAAAGGGCATTGAAGAGATGTGTAGGGACTCTTGGAAATGGCAAAGAGAGAATCCTAATGGTTATATGGAGGATGTTAAGGCTACTAGCCAACACGGTATATAAGGGTTTCACTTTAAAAAAGGAATATTAAGAGTTAAGTGACCCTAGTTATTTTAAGTTCAGTTAAGGAGAAATTGTCAATGAAAATCACAGTCGCCGGCACTGGGTATGTAGGTTTATCCAATGCCGTTTTATTAGCACAGCACAACGAAGTAATTGCACTCGATATTTTACAAGAAAAAGTGGACATGATTAATAATAAAAGATCGCCTATAGTTGATAGCGAGATTGAGGAGTTTTTAGCAACTAAGGAGTTAAATCTTACAGCTACGACTGATAATTATGTGGCATTCAAAGATGCTGATTATGTTATCATTTCTACGCCAACGAATTATGATCCGGATAAGAATTATTTTGATACTAGAACCGTAGAAGCTGTGATTGCCAGTGTACTGTCGATTAACCCAGCTGCGGTTATGGTGATTAAGTCTACTATTCCAGTAGGCTATACGAAACAAATTAAGGAGAAGTTTGAAACAGATAATATCATCTTTTCTCCTGAATTTTTACGTGAAGGCAAAGCTCTGTATGATAACTTGCATCCTTCTCGCATTGTTGTCGGGGAGCAGTCTGATAGGGCCAAACAGTTTGCTGATCTTCTCGCTCAAGGGGCGGTGAAGGAAGATATTCCAGTTTTGTTTACAGATTCAACTGAAGCCGAGGCTATCAAACTTTTTGCCAATACATATTTAGCTATGAGGGTAGCTTTCTTCAATGAGTTGGACTCATACGCTGAGATCAGAGGGCTGGATTCCCAGCAAATTATTGAAGGTGTAGGTCTTGATCCACGAATAGGCGCTCATTACAATAATCCTTCTTTTGGGTATGGTGGTTATTGTCTGCCTAAGGATACCAAGCAGTTATTGGCCAATTATGAAGATGTTCCGAACAATATTATGACAGCTATTGTTGATGCCAACAGTACTCGAAAAGATCATATTGCGGAAATGATCATTAAACGCCAGCCTAAAGTCGTCGGCATTTACCGGCTTACAATGAAAACTGATTCCGACAACTTTAGACAGTCGGCTATTCAAGGAGTCATGAAGCGGATCAAAGGTAAAGGTATTGAAGTTGTTGTGTACGAGCCTGCACTTTCTGAGGATCAATTTTATAACTCTAGAGTCATCAATGATTTTGAAGAATTTAAGAGAGTGTCCGATGTAATTGTGGCAAATCGTTTGTCAGAGGATCTAAAAGACGTTGAGGCTAAAGTATATACGAGGGATTTGTTCAGCAGAGATTAAGTAAGTTAATCTTAATGCATTAAGAAGGGCGCGGTTTTTAATACATTACAGCGCCCTTCTTTTTAATTGAAAATTACTGTCTTTATTTAATCCAATTGCTCAGGCTCCTGAAAAAACGGATATTTTTCAACGAATTCGTTGAACGTGCCCTGATCATGGATTAATTGATCATTTCCCGTGTAGCAAGATGCATGGGTAATGGTGTTGACGAAGTCCAATAAAACAAAATCTGATTTTTGGAAAACTTCCCTACATTTTGGACAATGGATTTTTAACATTTGAACACTCCTTTAGTTTTTTTGAGGCTAACATTTTTTGTTTCTTTCATAAACTTGGAAGGGTTCTTCTCGAAAAGAGATAGCAAAAGGGCAAAGGTACTGGAAAGAGTCTGATTTCTAATCCCTGATGGCTCTTCGGTTAAGAGAGTGTTTTGGGATAAGTAGCTACGTACCTAGCCTATTCACTCCTTTTCACTGTTGTCGTGTTGTGTCTGAGTATTGATTGACAGACATTTATTCTGTATATACCAATTATACCACGATTCAGATACAAAATAGAAGGATTATTAGAAATTATTAGAAAATAATATTCTTTAGACGTACGAGAGGCGATCGAATTCATTCACGTGGTAGATGAAAAGTTGCTCGAAATGAACCTATACCTGAAAAGGTATTGAGTGCAGTTTGTCAAGAGAAGAGAAAAAAGCCATCTGGAGGTGAAGTGGTGACAACATACAGTTTTGATTATTCAAAGGCTCTTTCCTTCTTTGATAGGGATGAAATGATATCTTATCAAGATAAGATTGAGATGATCCACCAACGGCTGCATGATCCGATGGAAATAGACAAGCCATACCTTGGCTGGGTGGACCTGCCACAAAGAGAACAGAAGGAATACCTACAAATTCAAGAAGCTGCTGCTGGGATTAAAAATAGTAGTGATATTTTATTGGTAATCGGCGTTGGAGGTTCTTATCTCGGGGCTCGAGCAGCCATTGAAATGATCAACCATAGCTTCTACCATTCATTTGATCACAGCTATCCGCATGTTATCTTTATAGGAAATAATTTCAGTTCAACCTACCTATCAGAAGTCATTGATTTGCTTGATGGAAAAGACTTTTCCATCAATGTAATTTCCAAATCCGGTACAACGACGGAGCCGGCGATTGCTTTCCGGATTTTCCGGAAACTCCTTGAAGAGCGTTATGGAAAAGAAGAAGCTAGGAATAGAATAATTGCAACAACTGATCGAGAAAGAGGAGCTCTGAAGGCACTTTCCAATGATGAAGGTTATAAAACTTTTGTTGTGCCAGAAGATATTGGTGGAAGGTATTCCGTATTGACGGCTGTAGGACTGTTGCCGATGGCAGTCAGTGGAATTAACATTGGCGCTGTCATGGAAGGAGCAAGACAAGCATCCGAGGATATGAGTAATCCGAGTCTGACGAGCAATGCTGCCTATCAATATGCTGTTATCCGTCATATTTTATACAATAAAGGAAAAACAATTGAAATGCTCGTGAACTATGAGCCGCGCATGAAATATTTTGCAGAATGGTGGAGGCAGCTGTTTGGAGAGAGTGAAGGAAAAGATGGGAAAGGTATCTTTCCGACCTCTGCAAAGTTTTCCACGGACCTTCATTCAGTAGGCCAGTATATTCAGGACGGTAGGCGGGAGCTGTTTGAAACAGTGATTAAAGTGAAGACACCTCGTCGTGACCTTGTCATTGAATTTGATGAAGATGACATGGATGGGCTCAATTACTTGGCTGGCCGAACGCTTGATTATGTGAATACAAAAGCCTTTGAAGGAGCCTTAATGGCACATACGGATGGTGGCGTCCCCAATCTGATCATTGAAATACCTAAGATGGATGCCCATGCTTTTGGGTATCTCGCGTACTTTTTCCAGAAAGCCTGCGCGATGAGCGGCTATTTGTTAGGTGTGAATCCATTCGATCAGCCTGGAGTGGAAATGTATAAGAAGAACATGTTTGCCTTGCTTGGAAAGCCGGGCCATGAAGAGAGAAAAGCTGAGCTGGAGCAGCGGCTGCATAAGACGAAGGAGCAACTGGTCACAGAGTAGTTTTTTATAAGGGATTATACTCTTTAATTCATTGGACAAGACACCGATGCGTATAAATTAGATGCTAAGGCAATTGTAAAAAAACAGCTTTTTCTTAACTTTTGGTTACACATGCGATAGAATAATAGTATAGATATATTGAACATGAATAGATGTAAAAATGTGTTATGTAGGATGAGATAGGATACATGAAAAAGCATTTTACAGGTTACCATGGTACGATAAAAGGCAATGTTGCTTCAATAGTGTCAAAAGGTTTTAGAATCAAGAAATATTCTTTTTTAACTGCTGAACTTCAAAATGTTCCGGGAGATTTGGGAGCAGGAGTATACGCCTATCTTGATTCTATGGAAAATGCAAAAAGATTTGCTGAAAAGTTTGGCAGTGATATTTCAGTACTCAAATTGGATATAACGGTAGATGAGGATAGATTTCTTGATATGGATGAGGAAAGCAATGCCGATCTTATACTGGAAGTATATGAAAGTAGAACCTTTAAAAGTTTAGAAAAAAGATACAGACATAGCAAAGGTTCTAAAAGCAGAGAATGTTTAGATGGCTTGATTCTTGAGCATATTATACACAAACATAAACTAAATATTGATATGGTCAAAAAGAAAACATACACAAGATTTGATGGATTGCCGCCTATGTCTCATTATTCTAACGGCACGGAATTATGTATTAAAAATAACGGGATTATTAAAGAGGTTACTGAGGCAGATATTTCAGATACTTGTAGGAGTGATGCAAATGGGAATTAATTTAAGGGACCATGTTAAAAATATTGATGATTTGTTTACGATGGAAGAAGCTGAGCGCTTATTTATTGCTGCAGGCTATGTAAAGAATGATCAACAATTTGATGGATATGAGAAAATTAAAATTACAAATGAGATTTTGGAGAATAATCAAAAGGCTGATTCACCACAAAGCATGGGAAATAATGGAGAATTCGAGATTAAGGTTAAACCTACCCGGAATCTTGCTCCTTCGTTAAGGGATTTTGATGTGGTTGGTATTGGAAAGGTTACTATACCTACCAACATCGGAGGCGCTGCATAAAGTGATTAGCGATTTAAAAATAATTAATATTCGTGTTGAAAAATCTAACTTTGAGTTAAATACTAATTATTCTCAAACAGTAGAGAAGGAAAGTGATTTGGATTTCAATGTGGGGGTTCTGGTCAATCAAAATAACGAAAGTCAGGGGATTATTAGGATTGGCTGTGATGTAAATACAGAAAATCCTGCTGAATCACCCTTTTCTATGGAAGTTACTATGTTGGGCGAATTTCAAGCTGAGGGAAAGCCATTTAAGGATTATGTTATCAATGCAATAAGTATATTGTTTCCTTATTTAAGAACCCATATAAACACGTTAACATCAATCTCTGGTGAGGATCCTATAATCATACCGGCTCTAAATATTTATGAATTATTGAAAAAGAGTGATTCAAGTTCCTCAGAGCAGAATAACTCATGAGGTTTGGCCAATAAATTTAAAAATGTTGAGCAAATTTACCCCAAGTGAATGTCTTGGGGGTTTATTTTTGAAGGAGAGGAATTTTCATATATGGCATGGAGATCGAAATTAGATCATTGGTTAAAGACTTTGCCAGAAGGTGAGCCTTTAAGAGAACAAATACAATCTCACATTGAAGATGAAAGATTCTTGGAGGACTGTTTTTATAAAGAGTTGGAATTCGGAACGGGCGGCATGCGTGGTGAACTAGGGCCGGGAACGAACCGAATGAATATTTATACTGTGCGAAAAGCAGCTGCGGGTCTTGCACGCTTTATCGTTGAGCAGGGAAACGAGGCTATGAAGCGTGGTGTCGCCATTGCCTATGATTGCAGGCACATGTCTCCAGAGTTTGCTTTAGAAGTGGCTAAGACGGTTGGGACATATGGGGTAAAGGCTTACTTATTCGAGGAATTACGTCCAACCCCGATATTGTCTTTTGCTGTCCGTTATCTGGGAGCTTATGCTGGAGTGGTCATTACTGCGAGTCACAATCCGCCCGAATATAATGGTTTCAAGGTGTATGGGGAAGATGGCGGGCAGTTGCCGCCGGAAGCGTCTGATGCAGTCATTCAGTATGTTCGTGAGTTTGAGGATGAATTGACTATTGGTGTGGAGAAAGAAGAGAACTTGCTGGAGGAAGGCCTTCTTACCTATATGGGAGATAAAGTGGATCGGGCGTATTTAGATGCTTTGATGTCCATCCAGTTGAATCGAGACGTGGTGGAGAAAGCAGGGAAGGATCTTTCCATCGTATTTACGCCATTACATGGTACAGCGAACAAGCCAGTCAGAGCAGGGCTTGCGGCATTTGGATTTGATAATGTAACAGTTGTAAAAGAGCAGGAGCTTCCAGATGCTGATTTTTCAACCGTGCAATCACCAAATCCTGAGGAACATGCAGCGTTTGAAATGGCGATCAAATATGGGAATGAAATGGGTGCGGACCTATTACTAGCTACTGATCCGGACGCGGACCGACTCGGTGTAGCAGTGAAAAATAATGAGGGCGAGTATGTCGTATTAACCGGCAACCAGACTGGCGCGCTAATGCTTCATTATTTGCTTGAGCAGAAGGCCGGAGACCTGCCAGAAAATGGAGCAATCATCAAAACGATCGTGACCTCAGAAATTGGACGAGCGATTGCATCTGACTTCGGAATGAAGACACTGGATACTCTGACAGGCTTTAAATTCATTGGTGAGAAGATCAAAGAATTTGAAGAGACAAATGAGCATACTTTCTTGTTCGGATATGAAGAAAGTTACGGTTATCTGGTAGGTGACTTTGTCCGTGATAAGGATGCTGTGCAGTCTGCGATTTTTGCAGCGGAGGTGGCAGCTTATTATAAAGGGCAAGGCAAGTCATTGTATGATGGATTGATGGAACTGTATGAGAAATATGGCTATTACCAGGAATCCTTGCAGTCTTTGACGCTGAAAGGGAAGGATGGTGCGGAGCAGATTGCCCGAATTTTAGAGTCTTTCCGTGAGAACCCACTGTCCAAAGTAAATGGAGTCGTTGTTGTTGAAGTGGAGGATTACGCCAAAGGTGAGAGTCTACATATTGATACAGGGATGAAAGCACGAATTCATTTGCCAAAATCTAATGTGCTCAAATACAAGCTTGGTGACGGTTCTTGGTTTTGTGTAAGGCCTTCTGGTACCGAACCAAAGTGTAAATTTTACTTTGGAGTGAAGGGTGAGTCCATGTCCGAAGCACAGGAAAAGCTGAAAGGCTTGGAGAATGCTGTGATGGAGAGAGTGAATAATTTTATTAATTGATAAGAGGTCAGACTTTCGAATCTATAAGTAGGAAGGGAAATGTCTATGGGTAGACCAAAGAAAAAAAGAACGTGGCTAAAGGTTGTTCTTCTAGTCGTTTTAATCGGGATTGTCGGAGTCGGGGCGTACGGCTACTCAATTTACCATAACCTTCAAAAAACGGCGAAGGGTGTACACACGCCTATTGATCGTGATCCGGTCGTTGAAAGGCCGTCTAAGCTTGATATGAAGAAAAAAGAGCCTTTTTCTGTCTTGATGCTTGGAATTGATCAGAGGGAAGGAGACAAAGGTCGTTCAGATACGATGATTGTCATGACGGTTAATCCTGAGAAGAAGTCGATGGAGATGCTGAGTATTCCTCGTGATACCCGAGTGGAGATTGTGGGAAAAGGCGTGGATGATAAGATCAACCACGCTTATGCTTTCGGTGGGGTAGAAATGTCTATGAATACGGTTGAGAAGTATTTGGACATTCCGATTGATTACTATGTAAAGATGAATATGGAAGGCTTTAAGGATATTGTAGATGCTGTTGGGGGAGTCACGGTCAAAAATGATTTGGACTTCTCTGTAGGTACCACTCATTTCCCAGAGGGAGAGATTTCCTTGAATGGCGAGGAAGCCTTAAAATATAGCCGCATGCGTAAAGAAGATCCACGTGGCGACTTTGGCCGCCAGCTTCGCCAGCGTCAAATTATTCAAGCTGTCATGAAAGAAGGAGCAAGCGTTTCTACCTTATGGAAATATGATGATATGCTGAAAGCTGTCGGCAACAACGTCGAGACAAACATTTCTCTCGATGAAATGAAGAGCATACAGAAAAACTATGGTGACGCACGTAAGCATGTTGAGCAATTGCAAATTGATGGCAACGGAGCAAAAATAGACGGCATTTGGTATTATATCGTTCCTGAAGAGGAGCGGATGAATGTCCAAAATCGGTTGAAGGAGCATCTGGGGCTATCTTAAGAGTTAATCAAAAAATCCAGAACTGGCTTTTAGACGGTTCTGGATTTTTTGTTGTAGGAAATTGTAATCCAATCCAATCAGTTCTATTTTTTATTGTTCGCAGTATATTTATAAAAACATTTTGCATGCAATATTAGTTATAATTTTCAGTTAATTCTTTACTTTTTGTCGAGAATAACATACAATAAAGTAGCAATGTGTTGAGTATTAACCTATAGGGTATATAATTTAACATATGGGAGAAGATGCTATACTATATTATTGAAACATCCACTTTAGAAAAGGAGTTAATCTATATGGATAAGTGGGTATTGGAAACAAAATTAGATTACAACAAGAAAGAGGAATATGGCCAAAGATATTTGGAGGAGTTATTTGCCAATGATGAGAAGGTCAGTAGCTTAATTCGGAATCTTTTGGACTTACTGCATCAAGAAATTCTTTCGATTGCTAGTCTTAAACTTGATTTGACTCAGGAAGAGGCAGCAAGTTTTGAAGCGGCAATGATTTGGATTGATGAAAATGTAGAAAAGTTGAAAAAAGAACTTCTTCAAATGGGGAGTTCAATCTCCAGTAATTATGCTTTCGAGGTTTTTCAGCTAAGTATGGATCGGCTTTTTACACATTTTCGAAGGAGAAAGAAACACTGGAGACAAGGTGGAGAGTTTGATGCTTATCTTGAATGGCTACTTGAATTACCATATTTGGTAAGGGAGCGAGTGAAAAGTGCGTCTGTACTTGAGCCTAAGGTAAGTCACCCCACCATACAACTTAAAGTTAAGTCTATAAAATCGGAATATGCCGGAAATTTGGAAGTGGAAGAAATAGGAGCAAGTTCCGAAGAGCTTGCTCTTTGTTGTTGATAGGGAAAGGAGGGGATCTTGGTGGATCGATCGTTATACAACAAGCTGATTCAATATATACACTTAGAAGATATCTTTATTAAGGATTTAAATATGAGCCGCAATCCGGTTGTCTTAGATGATGGTGAATTACTTGAAGCTAATATTAAAATGAAGCCCGTGCTACAGTTGGCAACGGAAACACATTTATTTGCAACTGTAACTTTCGATGTAGCAACTTATACAAAGGAAGAGAGAGAAATTTTTAGAATTGAATTTGAATATGCAGCGGTTTATTTTATTGACAAAGATGCTGCTTTTTCAGAAGAAGAGGTAAATCAGGTTGGTCAGACTTTTGTGGAAAAAAACGTTCCGATCAATGTATGGCCATTTGCTAGAGAATTAATAGCTGATTTGAGTAACAGGATGAATGTTCCGCGATTATTGATCGGGATGTATCGGTATTTACCGACTGATAAGGCAGATGAAGAAGCAAATGATTGAGATCAAAGGAAAAACAACTGTTCAGCTTGATCATGAGAGTATAATTTTACAATTATACAGTTTTTTTGAAATTGACGTTGCTTTTTTTAAGATATTAAGGGACATTTTGTTCATCTATTCAGAAGTTTCCTTGTTCGATATGGAAGATTTTGAGATAGAGAAAGAAGTGAATAGTAGAAACCATCCTTCTTTAAAAAAATCTGAAGAAGATGCTTTTTATAAACTGATTGAACATATTTATTTAACCTTTGATCAAGAAGGATTCAAAAAATTCAGAGGGGAATTGACTGAATTTCTAGCGGCCAAAACAGGTCCTTTTTTTGTTTGTAGTCCAATGATATTAACAAGGGAAGTTATATTTTTGGAAGAGAGTCAATTGTTACAACCAATTGAAGGCGAAGAATTTAACCATAACTTTGATTTATGTTTCCATGAAAAAGACAAGTTTACTGACATAAATGAAGTGACATGCGAGGTATTGGAATGCAAAGTAAAATTAGAGAACTTCTTTCGCAGCAAACTTCTGCTAGAACGACCTATAAAGAAAAAAGATAAGCAAGACCGCAATAAAATTAAATTTATGGTAGCCTTAGAAAACTATTTTTCTTCGAGTAAACTATTTAAAATTGCTTTTACTACACTTTCCCTCAACGTAGATTATCAACA
This sequence comes from Bacillus sp. HF117_J1_D, assembly GCA_009928435.1. Lineage (GTDB taxonomy): Bacteria > Bacillota > Bacilli > Bacillales > Bacillaceae_C > Siminovitchia. The sequence continues at coordinate 3,348 of JAABNQ010000062.1, read as the reverse complement.
ACAGTGGTTGAAGAAATTTCCAGCATTGAATGTGGAAATAGTATGTGCAAATATGATAGGCGAATCTATCGAAAGGAAACTCTTATAATATTAAAGAGGCATGGTTTCAACACTCGTCTATGTTTTTCCTTGTTTTTCCTTCAACCTTCTTGCCGAGCCCTACACAGAGGAAACTAACTTGATCTTAGCTGTTCTGTCCTTTAAAAACATCTTTTCCGCCATTACCATGGTTTCGTAAATAGGTGTCAATATGGACCTGTCCCGACAGCTAAACATCTATGTACCTAGTCAGGGCCTTACACCCACAAATAATGAGAGTGTTGGCAAGAAAAAGTCAGTAAGAATTTCGAGAGCAGGCTGTTATTTGAAACCCTGTTTCCTACAACATTCTCAAAAAGAAAAATGATATAACCCAGAATTATATAAAAACGCAGATGTTCTTCCAGCCAGCCGTGAAATTACTGTAAAACAAGCGCTTTTATTAGTTAAATCCCAAGGATAATCCCTCATCTATCTGAAATGATGAGCACCTATATTATGGGAATATTTTGAATTCAAATTTAACTTTCTGAAAAAGTCTCTCCTATATTAAGAGGGAGACCTTTAATACCTTTTCCCCTCCATTTCGATTATATACCCTGCAGGACTTCCGAGGTAAATGATCCTTTTTTCATCCTCTACGCTTGTTTTGGCATGTGGATTTCCCGAAAATAAGTGGAGCTATACCAATAGCCGGCTAATTTTCAATGGTCGCTCAATCAAAAAAATCATGAAACGTGGCATAATAAACATACATGTATCGATTTGACTGAGAAACTCTTTTATTGTTTTAAACTGGATGTACGAAACTAAAAACTATTAAAGGATAGTGTTTGCAATGACTTTATTTCGTATATACCATCCACAACCTCCTCTGTCGGATTATATTAGTTTTTTTTGGTTGAATAAAGGGTATCACCCTTCTCACAAAATGGAACGTGTACTTCCAGATGGTTCGATGGAATTGGTTATCAATCTTGAAGAAGATTTGGTAAAGGTATACGATCAAAAAAACCTTGATCAATACAAAAGTTTTGATGGAAGCCTGTTCTCTGGTCCGCACTCAAATTTTGTTGTTATCGACACAACCTGTCAAGCATCCACAATAGGGGTACATTTTAAACCTGGTTGTGCTTATCCATTTTTAAACCTTCCAGCTGATGAATTGCATAATAATCATATTTCGTTGGACATGCTTTGGGGAACAAAAGCATCTGAAATGAGGGAACAGCTCCTTGAAGTCCAACCTCCGACTGACAAATTTAAGATTCTTGAACAATATTTACTGAAACAGATGATTCAACCAAAGAGACACCACCCCGCTGTTGTCTATGCGCTAACGAAATTTAAAACTGTACCACATCAGAGTAAGATTGCTGAGGTGACAGAACAAATCAATTTGAGTTCCAGACGATTTATTGAGGTGTTCAAGAAAGAAGTAGGATTGACCCCTAAACAATATTGTCGTGTTCAGCGCTTTCAGAGGGTACTTTCTCTTATCGAAGATAGAGAGGAAATTGATTGGACAGATATTGCATTAAGTAGCGGCTACTATGATCAGGCACATTTCATTCGGGATTTCCGCTCTTTTTCGGGATTTAGTCCAACAGCATACCATCTGCATCAAGGTAAACAGAAAAATCATGTTCCACTTGGTTGGTAGGGTCAATTTTTTACAATACAACTTTTTTCAATAAACTTACAATATAATTGGATGCCATCGTTCCCGATTAGGGGATGAACACATCTAAATTTAACGAATGGAGGAACTTTTATGACACCGAAAACGAATGCTATACCAGAGGGGTACCATACCGTTACACCGTACGTGATTGTCAAGAACGCAGCAGATGCTATAGCCTTTTATAACAAGGCATTTGGAGCAACTGAATTAATGCGGATGACGGACAATAGTGGGAAGGTTCAGCATGCCGAAATCAAAATTGGAGATTCGAGAATCATGATTGTTGACGAGTTTACGGAGTACACGGTTATGCGTAGCCCGCAGTCGCTTGGAGGTTCTGCGATGCATATTTTTCTTTATGTAGAGGACGCAGATACAATTTTTACACAGGCTATGGATGCAGGTGCAAAGGAACTGGAGCCTGTAAAAGAACATCCTGAAGGTGATCGTCGCGGGGGAATAATGGATCCTTATGGACATATTTGGTGGATTGCAACACATATAAAGGATGTGTAGCTTGAGGATATAAAATAACACCATTTTAGGAGTAAAATGTCCGAATCAAAAAACATATAGTCACTTTATTCCCAATCTCCCAACATAAGTAGGGGACTGGGATTTTTGTAATATCATACAGATAAAATACTTGTCACCTATAAAAACTGGAGATATTGCTCCAATGCCTTAGCTGTTATCGTGCACCTAAAATTGAGTAAGGTTACAAATGCTGTGTAATATAACTTGTCAAAACCACATGCAGGACAACGGTCTGGTGAGTTGATTGCTACCACTTTAAACAACCTATCGTTTTCAATTTCTTGTGATGGTTCAATAACTATGAGGTTTTGAAGTGTTAATAGGTTTAGTCATCTTTACCTTTTATTTTGAGAGAACCTACACCGATCATTGCTCCCAGTATAACTAAAACGATACTGGCCATAATTTCATACCCTTGTAAAGCTTCGATATAATTTACCAGAAACCAGCTTGGTCCTCCATTTGTGAATCGGTTTATGATCCCCCCAATTCCTTGAATGAATAGAAGTAGACTTACGCCGCTTACAATCTCTTTCATAACATACATCCCCTTTCAAAAAAATTAAATACTGAAATCGCTATAAAATTCCCCTGATACCAATGTTGAATAATACCGCTCCAATAACTGCCACTGCCATTAATACAGAAGACAACGGAGCATTTACTAATTTTTTTCTTAGTTTTTCAAGCTTATTCTGTATCCAGCCTCTAAATAGTATATAAATGGCTAATAATAAAATCGAAGGAAGTACCATAATCACGTTATAGCCAAGTAAAATACTTATGGATAAACCCGTATTAAACGCTAAATCATCCATTAATAAAATCGAGTAAAAATACGGTAAAGCAGTGGCAAACTCGATCGTAAACACAATGATACCGAGTATAATCATCGCCCTTAAGGATACTTGATTTGGTAACCATTCCATAAATCGTAATTCCATCCCTTTTTTAGGCTTATAAAAGCTAATCAGTACAAGGATGGCACCAAATATCGTATAAAACCAACTTGAAATTTGATTCTTGGTCATGCCTGTAAATCAGCACATTATTTCCGACACCTAATTTCAAATTAATCCAGGTCAATA
>JAABNQ010000061.1 GCA_009928435.1 Bacillus sp. HF117_J1_D | reverse complement strand
ATTTATATAACTTATTCCACGAGTTAAATCACTTGACTTTTGAATGGAAATTTCAAGCAACGCTAGTGAATAAAAATATATATCGCGTTTGGGTAAAAGGAAAGTATCATCTCCCTAAATTAGCAAGTATTATTTATGCAAATGCCAATGATTGTTATATTTATTATAAAAAAGAACGTATGGAAAAACATAATAATTCATTAAATGATAAGGGTTGATTATATGTGGAAATTGATCAATGGTAAATTAGTACAAATAACTGATGAATCAAGAGTGAAGTTCAGAACAAATATCAGCAAAACAAAATTAGATCAATTAAAAAGATTAGCCGATGAGCAAAACACTCATATTAACTATCTACTTGAAACTGGATTAGAAAACGTCTTATCATCCGGAATCATTACATTTAATAAAGAATCAAGGCCAAAAGATCGCATCCAATATAAAACCACATATGACAAAGACTTACTAGAAGCAGTGAAAAAATTTGCAAAGACTAACAAATTATTTATTAATGATGTTATTGAATATAGTATTGATTTTATTGATCTAGAGAAAATAAAAAATGCTGGTTATAAACATAGGGTGGAGTAACCAGCATTTTTTATTAAAACGCCCCCACCATAATATAAATTATAGGAAGTAAACTAAGAATCAAAAATATACTGATCCAGACAAAATAATGCAAACCGCAACACATCTTAGTCATTTTTTAATATGTGTTGCGTCTCGTTTTATTAAGTATACTTGTTATTGAGACAAAATTTTTTTGTCACGAATAAAAGACCTCCAGTACTTCGAAGGTCTTAAGAACTTTTATAAAATTATCAGTCTGCCATCAATGCGACCATTAGAGCCTTTTGTGCATGAAGACGATTCTCGGCTTCATCAAAGACAAGAGATTGAGGGCCGTCGATGACTTCAGCGCTCACTTCCTCACCTCTATGCGCAGGTAAGCAATGAAGGAATACTGCTTCTGAGTCCGCTTCTGCCATAAGCTCACTGTTCACTTGAAAATCTGCAAATGCTTTTAATCTTTCTTCTTGTTCAGCTTCCCAGCCCATGCTCGTCCATACGTCCGTATAAACAGCATCTGCACCGTTTGCAGCTACTTTTGGATCGTTTGTAACTTCAATTACAGCACCGGACTCCTTGGCGAACTCCTGCGCCCTGTCGACAATAGCTTGTTTTGGTTCATAGCCTTTTGGAGCCGCAATTGAGCAGCTTACCCCCAACTTAGCACAGCCGATCATCAGGGAATGGGCCATATTATTCCCATCACCAACATAAGCCAGCTTTTTACCTTCCAGATTTCCTTTTGCTTCATACAAAGTCATGAGGTCGGCTAATACCTGGCAAGGATGATAGTCATCTGTTAAGCCGTTGATAACTGGCACATCTGAATTATTTGCGAGCTGCACAACAGATTCATGACTGTATGCTCTAATCATGATGCCATCCACAAAACGCGACAATACTTTTGCCGTATCCTCTACGGTCTCACCGCGCCCCATTTGAAGGTCATCTTTACCTAAAAATAATGCATGGCCGCCTAATTGAAACATACCGGTTTCAAACGAAACGCGCGTCCTTGTAGAGAGCTTTTCAAAAATCATTGCCAGAGTTTTCCCCTTTAAGTAATGATGAGTCTCCCCTTTTTTTTGCAACTCTTTCAGCTTGATCGCATCCAGAATGATTTGCATGATTTCATCTTTTGTTAAGTCCGCTAATGTAAGTAAATGCTTCCCCTTTAGTGAAACAGATGTTGCTGTCACGATGTCACCACGTCCTTTCTTGTTTTTCCGAGCCAGCTTTGGAGTGATTTCGGCTTGCTGACTTTTTGTTTGATGGCTGTTAAGTATGCCTTAAATGTATCAATTTCTGTCATTACCTGCAGCTGTGATGCTGAAGCCAATTGCCTTTTTTGAATAGACTCCTCATCTTTACCAAGACTTAATAAAACAGAACCCCTATCGTTTTTCACCCAGTCAGCAAAAGAAATTCCCGATTTTTCCGTTACCATCACGCTATGAGAATCAAGGATCAAATTCTCAATGAATCCTTCATCCTCACCATCTGCATCGACATATATTTCTTTTCTGGCATTTTCTTGTTTTGCTGCTAGTCTCTCATTCCAGAGCAGCGCTTTGGCTAACGCCTCTTCCACTGTTTCACCGAATCCGATCAGTTCTCCGGTGGATTTCATTTCAGGTGTAAGCTTAGGATCTACGCTATCAAGCTTTCCTGTGGAAAAAATAGGATTCTTAATCGTGTAAAAAGCTTGTTTTGGCTGATTGTTTATAGACAAAGGTGATCCTGTCAAAATACTCACGCACTGATCGATTAAATGAAGCCCTGTGATTTTACTTACAATCGGCAGCGTACGCGAAGCCCTTGGATTAACCTCTAGCATATAAACCTTATCGTTAAAAACAACGAATTGGACATTGAACAGCCCTTTGAATTGTAGCTTTTGAGCGACTCTTTTCGAATACTCATAAACAGTTTCTTTGATTTCCTCCGTTACATGAATTGGCGGCGTAATCGTCATGCTGTCACCCGAATGGACGCCCGCCTTTTCAATATGCTCAAAATAAGCAGGGATTAGAATGTTTTGTCCGTCCGTCAAAACATCTACTTCGAGCTCCTGCCCCTTATAATAGGCGTCAATCAAAACAGGATAGTCAATATTAGCAAGACAGCTATCTAGTTCTTCCTCATTGTCAATGATGAGCATTCCCTGGCCTCCAATAACGTACGAAGGCCTTAATAAAACAGGAAAACCAATGTCAGCCGTTTTTAATTTCAAATCGTTCTGGTCATAAGCTGTTACCCCCGGAATATGAGGAATTTCCAGCTCTTTCAATAAAGAATAAAATTTTTCACGGTCCTCGACGGCATCGATTTGATCTTGTGTGATAGAAAGGAGCGGGATACCGTTCTTTTCCAAATCATTCGCTAAGTTAATCGCTGTTTGTCCTCCCAGCTGAACAATGACCCCATCCGGCTTTTCATGCTCCAATATGTTCAATACATCCTCAATATGGAGAGGCTCAAAGTAAAGACGGTCTGCAATTTGGAAGTCAGTACTGACAGTACCAGGATTATTATTGATCAAAATGGTCTCAAATCCGGACTCTTTCAAAGCTAATGCTGCACGAACTGTACAATAGTCAAATTCTATTCCTTGACCAATTCGAATAGGTCCTGATCCGATAATCGCTATTTTTTTCTTATGCTTGTCAGGGACGATCTGATCGCCCTCTCCTCTCCAAGTAGAATAGAAATACGGAGCTGTCGCCACGTATTCACCTGCACAAGAGTCGACCATCTGGAATACAGGCACAATACCATGGTCTTTTCGTTTTTTTCTAATCTGGCTTAACGATGTATCCCATACAGAAGCGAGCCAAGCATCAGAAAACCCATTTTCCTTAAGCTGCTGTAAAAGTTCAAGGCTCACTGTATCGATTTTTTCTTTCTTAGCTTGACTTTCCATTTGGACAATCTTCGTTAAAACCTCCAGGAAATATGGAGTAATGCTTGTTTTTTCATGAATCTCCCCGCTCGATACCCCTCTTCTTAAGAGCTCCAGTATAGCAAAGAAGCGAGAATCATCAGCATGCATGACTGATTGCCAAAGCTCTTCATCACTTTTATCAGAAATCCCTTTTAATTCCAGGCCATTCGTCTTTAACTCAAGGGATCTAACCGCTTTTTGCAGAGCTGCTGGAAGCAATCGATCAATCGCCATAATTTCTCCAGTGGCTTTCATTGTTGTTCCTAATTCCTTTTTGGCATTAGGAAATTTATCAAAAGCCCAACGTGGCATTTTGACGACCGTATAGTCAACAACAGGTTCAGAGCTTGCAAAAGTGGTCCCTGTCACAGGATTCATGATTTCGTGGAGATGATAGCCAAGCCCCAGTTTTACAGCAATCCGGGCAATCGGATAGCCAGTCGCTTTGGAGGCTAAAGCAGAAGACCTGCTTAATCTTGGGTTCACTTCTATTAAATAATACTGATTTGTTTTCGGGTCTTGCGCAAATTGGATATTGCAGCCGCCGATGATTTTTAAAGCACGGATGATTTTGACTGCTGATTGGTACAAAGCGTCAAATTGGACATCTGTCAGTGTCTGCTGAGGCGCAAACACGATGGAATCCCCAGTATGGACACCCACCGGGTCAAAATTTTCCATGCTACAAATAGCAATACATGTATCATTGGCATCTCGGATCATTTCAAATTCAATTTCTTTAAAGCCCGCAATGCTTTTTTCAATCAAGCACTGGGTAATCGGGCTGGATTCTAGTCCTTTTTTCACTACAGCAAGCAATTCATCCTCATTGTTGACGATACCCCCGCCTCCGCCTCCTAATGTATAAGCAGGGCGAATGATGATTGGATAACCTTGCTTGTTTGCAAAGGATAAAGCTTCTTCAACAGAATGGATAATTTCACTGTTTGGCACAGGTTCACCAAGTTCATGCATGAGAGCGCGGAAAGCCTCCCTGTCTTCTCCCTGAATGATTGACTCAGGCGTTGTGCCAAGAACCTTGATACCAAATTTATCTAAATAGCCCTGCTTATATAAATCGACAGTTACATTGAGTCCAGTCTGTCCTCCAAGTGTCCCAAGAATGCTATCGGGTTTTTCTTTTTTGATGATCTCAACAATGCTTTGCACTGTCAGAGGTTCAAAGTAGACGGTTTGAGCGAATTGTTCATCTGTCATGATAGTCGCCGGATTATTATTGACAAGGACAACCTCACAGCCTTCTTCCTGAAGCGCCAGGCAGCCTTGCGTACCGGCATAGTCAAATTCTGCCGCTTGCCCAATGACGATAGGCCCGGAACCGATCACTAGAACCTTCTTGATGTCCTTTCCCTTAGGCATAAACACTTGCTCCTTTGCTTTCGTTTACTGTTTTGAAAAAGTGATTAAAAATTAACTCATTCAACGGATTATGAGCCTGTTCAGGATGGAATTGGTATGTTACAACCAAATATTGCTCATGAATTAGCCCCTCTACTGTTCCGTCATGGACATTTTTAAAGGACACACGGAAACCAGATTGCTTCAAATTCTTCTCATTGACTGTATAGCCGTGATTTTGATTGGACATAAAAACCTTTTGCGAATCAATCTCAATAACAGCTTCTTTGAAATTCCGGTGACCGGCAGGCATCTTTTCAATATTTGCTCCGAATGCAAGGGCCAAAATCTGATGCCCAAGCCCAAGCCCCAATGTTGGGTATTTCAATGCCAGCTTTTTGTAATCCGGGAAAAACTTTTGCCATTCCAGCGGATTACCAGGCCCTCCTGAAAAAATGATTCCATCAGGTTTCAAAGAATGAATTGAGCTGATATCAATATGGCCTGAAGTAACTGTCACTTTATGACCTGATTGAGAGAGTGAGTGTATAAGTGATTTTCTATACCCGAAGTTTATCATGACGATGTGCTTGTGACCCTTTGGGATAATATGCTCGGTTCCAAAGCTAGTATAAATATCTTCCATTTGAGTCGAAAGACGATTCACCGTATGCTTTGATGAAATAATCGCAGGCATTTCCCCTTCTTTTTTCACTCTTTTAATCAAGGCTCTTGTATCCATGCTTGTCAAAACGGGTATATTCTGTTCAGAAAAGAGATCCAATACATTTATGCCCTTTACATCGACAGACATGTTGACATCTTGCTGGGTGATCAGCCCGCCAATTTGGATTTGGTCGCTTTCAAACTTTGAGGGGTCCAAATCGCTGTTTAAAATGCCAGGGAAAGTCGCTATAACAATTTTCCCTTTATTGGCTGGATCTGTAATGAACTCCTGAAATCGTGCCATTCCTGTAAAATAGATCAACTCTCCAATATGGTCTTTTGGGTTGCCTTGCCACTGTCCGGTGAACCTTTCACCATTAGCGAGTATTAAGGATCCTTCCATTCCTTCTTCTCCCCGCTTTCGTATTTTTATTTTTGATATTGCATTTTTATGCAATTTTATCGAAAAAAAAATTAAATCGTCTTCTGTAAAATATCAACTGCTTCGTCAATTTCTTCATATGAAACAGTTAACGGAGGAAGCATTCGTATCACATTTGGTCCAGCGTTTAAAACGATCAGTCCTTTTTCCCTTAACTTCGCAAGCCGTTCGCTGACATCTTCCGAAAACTCAACTCCTACCATGAGTCCTTTATAGCGGATATCAACCATACCTTTCAACTGGCTCGATTGCAATTTTTCAACTAAATAATCACCCTTCTTATCAACTGTTGACAGAAACTTCTCATTGAAAATGATGTTTAGCACTTCATTCGCTGAAGTCATGGCCAATGGCCCCCCGCCAAAAGTTGTTGCATGGCTTCCTGGAGTAAATGCTGATGTTAATTTTTCCTTACCAATCATTGCGCTGACAGGAATACCATTTCCAAGTCCTTTTGCTGTTGTAATAATATCCGGTGAGATATTAAAATGCTGGTAGGCAAAAGGCTTCCCTGTTCTACCTATACCCGTTTGCACCTCATCTATAATGAGCAGCACGCCATTCTCTTGACAGAGCTTTTCAACTTCTTGCAAAAATTCCTTTTCCGCTGGAAACACTCCGCCTTCACCTTGGATCACTTCTAGCATAACAGCAGCTGTTTCGCTGTCTACTTCGTTCTTTAATGCATGAATATCATTAAAAGGAACATGAGCGAAGCTTTCAAGTAAAGGGCCAAAGCCTGTTTTTACCTTTTGCTGTCCTGTGGCGGCAATCGTTCCTAAGGTACGCCCATGGAATGATTGCAAAAAGGTGATGATTTTTGACTTACCTGTATATTTTCGTGCTAATTTAATCGCAGCTTCGTTTGCACCAGCTCCACTGTTCGCAAAGAAAACGGCATCCCCGGAAGAATTTTCTGTTAGCTGTCCGGCCACCTGTTCCTGAAGGGAGCTTTGAAATAGATTGGATGTATGCCAAAGCTTATTCAGTTGTTCCTGGACAGATTTTACAACAGTAGGGTGACAATGCCCTAAATTGCAAACTCCAATTCCAGAAGTAAAATCTAAATACTCCTTACCATTTACATCTATTACCTTCGTTCCGTTGCCCGAAACAAGTTCGACATCCCATCTCGCATATGTGTTAAATAAGTGTGACATGCTTAATAAACAGCCTCCAATTCTTTGTATATCGTTGTGCCAATAAGTTTTTCCCCGTTTAACAGGCTGTTTTTCCCACTGACTATCATTACGTTGGACATACCGCCATCTAAACTGTTGATCGCTGCCATTACTTTTGGAACCATTCCTCCCGTAATGACACCGTCATCTATCAAATGTAAAATATCTGAAACGGTCGCATTTTCTATTAAACTCTTTTCTTTTAGTACGCCTGGAACATCCGTAACAAATAAGAGTTTCGCCGCTTTTAAGGCAACTGCAATACTTCCAGCAGCTGTATCAGCATTAATGTTATAGCAAGCAGTACCATCAATTCCTGCTGCGAGCGGAGAGATGACAGGAATGACTCCCATAGAAATGATATTGAAAAGGAAGTCACTATTCACTTCTTCTATTTCTCCGACAAAACCCAAGTTTTCAAAATCCTTCGCCTTAGCTTTTAGCAGAGAATTATCAAAACCAGTCATTCCGAGTGCTGGAAGCTCGTGTTTTGCCAAATTTCTTACCAAGGTATTCGTCATAGAACCGGATAAGACCATTTCAACGACATCCATTACATCAGAAGTGGTTTTTCTTAAGCCATTGTTAAACTCACTTTCAATCTTTAATTCTTCCAACATTTGATTGATGGCCGGGCCTCCGCCATGTACAATGACAGGTTGAAGGCCGCTGTCCTTTATCGTTTTAATGCTTTTATAAAATTCATCGGAGAGCGAATCGATCATACTCCCTCCGCATTTAATGACAATAATGTCTTTCATTACTTTTCATCCTCCATGAATTATGGATAAACTGGTATGAAATGCAGCCCTGCCGTTTCCTCTAAACCGAAAAGGATATTTGCATTTTGAACAGCCTGACCTGCAGCACCTTTCATTAAATTATCGATGACCGATACGACAGTCACCCTTCCTGTCCGCGTATCTAGGCTAATCCCCATATCACAAAAGTTTGAACCGTAAACTTCTTTTGTAGCCGGAAAAATACCATTTTTTCGAACTCTTATGAACGGCTCATTTTCGTAAAAGTCGTTATACACTTTATTTATTTCTTCTTGGCTGATATCAGATTTCAATGTAGCATAGATTGTAGCCATTATTCCCCTTGTCATGGGGACGAGGTGCGTATTAAATGTAATCGGAGATTCATAGCCCAAGCTGGAGAGCATTTGTTCAATTTCTGGAATATGCTGATGGGCATTCACCTTATATATTTTGAAATTTTCATTGAGTTCGTTGTAAATAGTATGGAAAGATGCTGATTGCCCTGCTCCAGATACGCCTGATTTGGCATCTACGATGACTGATTTCTCTTCAATAAGACCTTGGCGTACAAGCGGTGCCAAGCCCAGAAGCGTGGCAGTCGAATAACAGCCCGGATTTGAAATGAACTTCGTATCCTTGATTGACGAACGATTCAGTTCAGGAATTGCGTATACAGCCTGATCGACCCATTCCTGCGGTGCTGGCTTTTTCTTATACCAATCTTCATAATCGTTGATATTCTTTAACCGGAAATCCCCAGAAAGATCAATGACCGTACAACCTTCTTTTAAAAGCAATGGCGCAATTTCCGACGATACTCCTGAAGGAGTAGCCAGGAAAACGATGTCCAATTTTTGTGCAATAGCTGCCGGATCAATCTCTTCCAATGTCATTGGTACAATATCTGTTAAATGTGGATAATGATCTACAATGCTTTTTCCTTGCTGTGAAGATGAATAGACTGATTCAATTTGAAATGTTGGGTGAGATTGCAAGATTCTGAGCAGTTCAGCTCCTCCATATCCCGTTGCTCCAATAACCCCTGCTTTCACTTACAACCACTCCTTGCTTTAGACTCGACAAAACCATTCCGTTTAATTTGTAGATGTTAACATTATACTATGTATAAAAATTAATTCAATAGTATATTTATAACTTGTTAGAAAAAAGGCAAAATGATTAATAGAAAAGCGAAGACGCCTTGATCAGCGCGGGCAAATAAGCCAATTTCCGAGGAGGCAGTTTTTCAGCCACCACAGGAAATTGGCTTATGACCTCGAGGGGCTAGGCGTCGGAGCTGGACAACAGAAAAGTGGAAGCGCCTTGATCAGCGCGGGCAAATAAGACAATTTCCGAGGAGGCAGCTTTTCAGCCACCACAGGGAATTGGAAGGCTTCATTTTTAATTATTATTTCCGCAATATTTTCTCCATTGCTTTTCCCTTTGCTAACTCATCGATCAGCTTATCCAAATAGCGAATTTCCTTCATAGTTGGTTCTTCGATGTCTTCCACTCGGACACCGCAGACCACACCTTTGATCAAAGCCCGCGAAGGATTCAGTTGAGGAGCTTCCGCAAAGAAAGTCTCAAAGTCTGTCTGTTTTTCCAGTTGCGCTTCTAACTCTTCCTGGCTATACCCTGTCAACCAACGGATGATTTCATCAACTTCTGTTTTCGTACGTCCTTTTCTCTCCGCCTTCGTAACATAATGGGGATAGACACTTGCGACACTCATTGTATAAATCCGATGTTTGGTCATGATACATCCTCCCTTTTATAGTTTTCTTTATTATAGTAAAAAAAGAGTCGGGTATAAAAGAAGTAGCGGTCGATTCTTTATTGCTTTTCCACACGATAATCCAATTGTCAAAAAAACAGCCCCTAAAAAGTGAACTGTGCCTCCAATTGTTAAACAGCGTCTAACAATTGGAGGACAGTTCAGACATAAGGACTGTCTTTCACCATTTATGAGGTTTCGATTTCAGGGTCTACCCATATTCCGAGAATATGGCCACTTTCTTTTTCATCAATGATAAATGATCCGTTTGAATAACGGTCACTGAATCGCAACTGTGCCGGATTTACTCTTTCAATTTTTCCCCGATCCGTTTTTATATTAATAGGACGGTCATCTTGGATTAGTCTTAACCCCGAGACTCTATGCGGATTGTTTTTCAACTCTCTTAGCATAACAACTCCGCGTTTGGCACGGCTGCTCTTTTCAAACTCAGAAAGCTTCACTTTCTTGACAGCCCCCCGGTTTGTTGCAATGAATACAGCCGGACTGTTTTCTTCAAGAAAGACTTCTCCACCCACGACAAAGTCTCCGTCCAATAAATTCATTCCGATGACGCCTAGCCCTCGTACACCGATAGGGTTTACCTCTGATTCATCAAAAAAGACGCCATAACCGAGATATGTTGCCAAAAATAGACTACAGTTACCATCTGTCACATGAACATCGATGACAACATCATCAGGACGCAAGTTGACAGCAACGAGCGGACGTGAATATCTCTGTACCTGGTAAAGATTGAGGGAGCTTTTTTTCACCATACCATTTTTTGTGATAAAGAGCAGGTATTGCTCCTCTTTAAACTCTTTTATCGATATGGCTTTGATGATCTCTTCATCTTGGTCGATTGGTACAATACCGGAAATATGTTGTCCGAGATCTTTCCAGCGAATATCTGAAAGCTCATGAACAGGTATATAAATGTAGTTTCCTTTATCTGTGAAGAGAAGAAGTGTATCTGCCATATTCAATTCTTCCTGCAACAGCAGCCTGTCCATTTCTTTCATTGCCAGGTCTTGGCCATTGGATGCTGAATACGACCGAATGCTCGTCCTCTTGACATAACCATCCTTTGTCACTGTAACGATGACGTCTTCATTCGGAATTGTGACTTCCAGATTAATTTTTATTTCTTCTATCTTATCTTCAATGACCGTCCTGCGTTCATCCGCGTATTTTTTCTTGACGTCTTTCAATTCTTTCTTGATCACACTTAATAACTTCTTCTCGCTTTCCAAGATAGCCGTCAACTGCTCAATTAATGTATTCAACTGTTCGGCTTCTTTTTGCAATGCTGTAATATCTGTATTCGTTAAACGGTATAATTGCAAAGAAACAATGGCTTCGGACTGCTTTTCCGAAAACTCAAATCTCTTGATTAAATTTTCTTTTGCATCCCGTTTGTCCTTTGATGCACGAATCGTGGCAATGACTTCATCAAGAATCGAAAGAGCCTTCATTAAGCCTTCAACGATATGCTGCCGCTCGAGCGCTTTTTCCAAATCATATCGCGAACGATTTGTAACCACTTCTTTTTGGTGCTGAATATAGGAATCCAGCAAAGCCAGAATGCCCATTAGTTTCGGCCTTTGATCCTGAATGGCTACCATATTAAAATTGTAGGTGACCTGAAGGTCGCTGTTTTTAAACAGGTAATTCAATATTCCTTCAGCGTCAGCTTCCCGCTTCAATTCAATGACGATTCGAAGACCTGTCCGATCCGTATCATCACGCACTTCTGAAATGCCTTCCAGCTTCCTATCCAACCGGAATTCATCAATCCTTTTGACAAGATTTGCCTTGTTCACATCATACGGAAGCTCGGTGATGACAATTTGCTGTCTGCCTCCCCGAATTGTTTCAATACTTGTCTTTCCTCTTACGACAATTCTCCCTTTTCCGGTTTCGTAGGCTTTTTTGATACCGTCTATTCCTTGAATGATACCGCCTGTTGGAAAATCTGGGCCTTTGATCGCAGTCATAACTTCTTCCACTGAGCAGGCAGGCTTTTCAATCCTCATGATGACGGCTTCGATTACTTCTCCTAAATGATGAGGAGGAATGTCTGTCGCATAACCTGCAGAAATCCCTGTAGAACCGTTGACAAGCAAGTTAGGAAATCTTGCCGGAAGAACAGTCGGCTCAGAAGAAGTATCATCAAAATTCGGAATGAAATCGACCGTTCTTTTATCGATATCCCTTAAAAGCTCAGCGGAGAGTTCAGAAAGCCGCGCCTCTGTATACCTCATGGCAGCTGCTGGATCCCCATCAACGCTGCCGTTGTTTCCGTGCATTTCAACGAGAATATTACGCACTTTCCAATTCTGACTCATCCTGACCATTGCGTCATAGACAGACGAATCTCCATGCGGATGGTAATTACCAATTACATTACCAACTGTTTTGGCTGATTTCCTAAAACCTTTATCAGCCGTATTTCCATCCGTATGCATGGCATATAGAATTCTCCTTTGAACGGGTTTTAATCCATCACGTGCGTCTGGAAGTGCCCGGTCTTGAATAATGTATTTACTGTAACGGCCAAAACGGTCGCCAAGCACTTCTTCAAGGGGCAAATCTTGAAATCTTTCTGCTGTTGTCATGAATTTGCAGAACCCCCTTCTGATGTGATATTTTCATTCTCTAATATATTTATATCTTCCTGCATACCGAACTGGACGTTTTTCTCAATCCATTTCCTGCGCGGCTCGACTTTGTCACCCATTAATGTCGTTACCCGCTTTTCCGCGCTCGCCGCATCATCAATCAAAACCCGTATCAACGTTCTTGTTTCAGGGTCCATTGTCGTTTCCCAAAGCTGATCTGGGTTCATCTCACCAAGACCTTTATAGCGTTGAAGCATGAATCCTTTACCAACTTTTTTTGTCACTCCATCCAGCTCATCATCAGTCCAAGCATACTCAATTACTTCTTTTTTGCCGGTACCCTTACTCACCTTATAGAGTGGAGGAAGGGCAATAAAAACTTTCCCAGCTTCAATTAAAGGCTTCATATACCGATAGAAGAACGTCAACAGCAGTACCTGGATATGGGCTCCATCCGTATCGGCATCTGTCATAATGATGACTTTATCATAATTGACATCATCAATATTGAAGTCCGATCCCACTCCGGCACCGATTGTATGGATAATCGTATTGATCTCTTCATTCTTAAAAATATCTTCAAGCTTTGCTTTTTCAGTATTGATAACCTTTCCCCGTAAAGGAAGGACTGCCTGAAATCTTCGGTCACGCCCTTGTTTGGCAGATCCACCTGCAGAATCACCCTCGACAAGATAAAGTTCATTTTTATTCGGATTTTTTGATTGCGCAGGAGTAAGTTTTCCAGACAATAAAGCATCTGCCCGCTTTTTGCGTTTCCCGCTGCGGGCATCCTCCCTGGCCTTTCTAGCGGCTTCTCTTGCCTGAGCAGCTTTGACTGCTTTTTTGACAAGCAGAGAACTGATCGTTGGATTTTCTGCGAGGAAATAAGATAAATGCTCAGAAACGGTCGTATCAACGGCTGATCTCGCTTCCGCTGTACCCAGCTTCCCTTTTGTTTGACCCTCGAATTGGAGCATATCCTCAGGAACACGAACCGAAACGATAGCAGCGAGACCTTCTCTGATATCAGTCCCTTCAAGGTTCTTATCCTTTTCTTTTAACATTCCGTTTTTACGGGCAAACTCGTTGAATACCCTTGTGATGGCTGCTTTGGCCCCCGCTTCATGTGTTCCTCCGTCTTTAGTTCTGACGTTGTTTACAAAAGATAGGATATTCTCTGAGAAGCCATCGTTAAATTGGAAAGCAAATTCCACTTCTATACCTCCGGCTTTACCTTCTATAGAAACAACCGGATGAAGGACATCCTTCTCTCCATTCAAGTACTCTACAAAAGCTTCAATGCCATTCTCATAGTGGAAGATTTCCTGCTGATCGTTCCTTAAATCGATAAGCTCGATTGTAAGACCTTTTAACAAGAAAGCCGACTCCCTTAAACGGCTGCTCAATACTTCGTAATTAAAAGAAGTAGCACTAAAAATAGTCGGGTCTGGCTTGAAATGAATCGTGGTGCCTGTTTGCCTGGTATTGCCCAAACGTTCAAGTGTTGTCTCCGGTTTTCCGCCATCGCAGAATCTTTGTTCGTATATATGACCGTCTCTTTTAATCGTCACCACAAGCCATTCAGAAAGGGCATTTACAACCGATGCACCGACCCCATGGAGCCCGCCGCTCGTTTTGTATCCCCCTTGTCCGAATTTCCCGCCAGCGTGCAACACAGTCAGAATCACTTCAGTTGTGGGCTTTCCGGATTGATGCATGCCTGTTGGCATACCTCTCCCCTTATCTTCTACACTTACACTGTTATCTTTATGAAGTTTAACGGTGATTCGATCGCCAAATCCTGCTAGAGCTTCGTCCACCGAGTTGTCAACAATTTCATAAACAAGATGATGCAGGCCGCGGGCATCTGTTGATCCTATGTACATACCAGGACGCTTTCTAACAGCCTCTAGTCCCTCCAATATCTGGATGGAGTCATCATTATAATCAGTCATTATATTTTCAGCCATCATTGCTCTCCCTTCATAGGGCCTATAACTGCCACCAAAACATTTGTTCGTATTCATAACTATACCATATTTACCAAAGCATGTCTTATTGTATATCTCATTGAACCCTTTTGGCAAATGTGAAAAAAAGGACGGTACAAACCATTTTGTGATGTCAGGCGAAAAAAAACAAGCGTCAGCAGCGCTTGTTTTTTTATCGTGTCAATGAATGTTCGACCTTGATACAGCGGTTCATAATGACAGTATACCCTTTATCTTTCAAAAACTCGTATGCTTCCTCATTTTCAACACCAAGCTGGGCCCAAAATACATCCGCATCAATTTCTACAAACTCCTTAGCGTGTTCAGGGAGATTTTCAGAACGCCTGAATATATTCACTATATCGACATGACCTTCGATATCCTTTAACGAATCCACTGCCTTTATTCCAAACACTTCATCTACCTTCGGATTGACAGGAATGATTTCATATCCGGCTTGCTTCATCGCCTCGGATACACTGTAAGATGTACGCTCTGGGTTATCACTCAGGCCGACAACAGCGATGCGCTTTGCTTGTTTTAAAATCTTACCCATCTCTTCCCTGCTTGGATTTTCGATTGCCATAATGAACCTCCTTGTATTGTCCTCTTTACACTATCGTAAGTCACTATTTCTATTCTCGCAAGCACTACCATAGGATTTGCAAGAAATTCTAATCATTTTGCTCACTCTCATGGTACAATGTAAAAACAAATACATTACTTTCTTTTAAGTGACAAAAAGGGGCCATTTTCATGTTTTATTTCGTTGTTATTTTATTATCTTACTTAATTGGCTCCATTCCGTCAGGTTTAATTGTGGGAAAGCTCTTTTACGGAATGGACATCAGGGAGCATGGCAGTGGAAATCTCGGTGCCACTAATACATTTCGGACACTTGGAAAAAAAGCGGGGGCAGCTGTAACAATTGCTGATATATTAAAAGGGACCGTAACTGTTTTTCTGCCTTTATTGTTTGATCTGAACTTTCATCCATTGCTTGTAGGAATGTTTGCCGTCATTGGTCATATGTTCCCTGTCTTTGCAAAATTCAGAGGCGGAAAGGCGGTTGCAACTTCTGCTGGGGTTCTGCTCGGATATAACTTTTTACTTTTTATCGTATTGGTCGTTGCCTTCTTACTTACTTTAAAAATATCCAAGTATGTCTCCCTTTCGTCGATGGTAGCCGGTATATTTGGTCTTATTTACTGCCTCATTCTTCAAGACTGGCCATTAATTATTGTGGTAACAGCATTTGAAATATTTGTCGTATATCGTCATAGAGAAAACATCAAAAGAATTAGGAATAAAACTGAGCCAAAAGTGACATGGATCTAAAAAACTAGTCGATAAGGACGGGAATCCCTTTGAAAACTAAACCGATCATCATTACAAGCGTACTAGTATTTCTCACTGTGATTGGCTTTATTATTTATATAGCTAATCTGAATGAAGATGATTCAAATCAGCGAGTAACCATTTCATATCAAACCTCCAGAGAGAGCGCGTTGCAAGAAAAAAATTATAAAACTGAGGCAGTGATTGCTGGCATCGGGGATATCCTAATTCATGACCGCGTATATGAAGATGCCAAAACTAAAACCGGCTATGATTTTACCCCTATGCTGGCATCTGTAAAACCGATGCTACAAAAGCCCGATTTGCTTATAGCCAATCAGGAATCTATCCCTGGAGGGGAAAAACTGGGCATATCCACTTACCCCAGTTTTAACAGCCCTTATGAGATCATTGATGCCATTATGGATGCTGGAGTGGACATGGTAACCTGTGCTAACAACCACTCTCTGGATAAAGGCGAGGCGGGAATAGTAAGTGCCATTAATTATTATGAACAAAAAGGTTTGACTTACACAGGTATCTTTAAAAGTCCTGAAGATAAAGAAGAAATTCGCATCGTGACCAAAAACGGAATTAAATTTGCCGTTTTGTCCTATGCTGAACATTTCAATGGCATTCCTATTCCAGAAGGAAAACCTTATCTGGTCAGCAAATTGGATAAAGAACGAGTATTGTCTGATATCCAAAAAGCAAAGTCAGAGGCAGATGTTATTGTATTGGCCCTACACTGGGGAGATGAATATGTCAGGACTCCAAACGATATGCAAAAGTCATTGGCACAAGAGTTCATAAAAAACGGTGCTGATATTATTTTAGGGCACCACCCTCATGTTCTTCAGCAAATGGAGCTTATCAAGAAAAAAGACGGAAGTTCAGGGCTGGTCATCTATTCCCTTGGCAATTTCCTGTCAGGTCAGAAATGGGATTATAAAGATATAGGCGGCATGGCTCAAATATTGGTGGAAAAGGAATTGGTTCAGGGTAAGAGAAAAATAAACTTGAAAGAGATTCGTTTTTATCCAACATTTACAGCCAGTGAGGGAACAAACAATTATCATGTTTATCCTTTAGATGTAGCACATGAAAAAGGATTAACGAGTGAAACAAGCAAAAGGATGAATCAATTTATGCAAATTCCTTGATATTAGGCGGATTGTTTTCTATTGTTGAATGAACTGGCTGTTGCTAAGAAGAGGTGATTCTGAATATGCAGATAAAGATATCTAATGATGCCGTGGAATGGTTTAAAGATGAAATGTTTTTAACAACGGGCGACACCGTGAGGTTTTTTGTCAGGTATGGTGGGTCCAGTCCCCTTCACGAAGGTTTTTCCCTTGGAATGAATAAGGAGGAGCCAATGGATCCCGGAGTTGAATATCAAACAGATGGTATTACATTTTTTATTGAAGAAAGGGATCTATGGTATTTTAAGGACCATGACTTGATCGTTAATGTAGATGAAAACAAGGATGGGCCTGTCTATAGTTATGAAAAAGAGTAATCAAATCAGGCAGTTCACCATGAACTGCCTGATTTGATTTGTGTCAATCGGGATAGCTGATATAGCTTTCCCTCTGCCTGAAGGATTTGAAATTGTGTATCTCCCAAAAGATCATAATGGGAATAGCCATCTTTTCTAATGTGAATCCATTCCTTTTTCAACCCATAAGCGGCACCCCATGCTGCGAGGCGTCCCAAATCCTGACAGCCTACCTTCGTAACAGTGTTCATATTTGGGAAACGCTCATCGAGCCAAAAATGAGTAATAAACGCAATGCTCCCTTCATCTATAGCCGCTTTCCATTTTCTCAATTCATCTCTTTTAATACCAAATGCCATCTCAGTCGCCCTCAATTTACTGCTTTTTCTTTGCTTTTTCATAAGCTACATGCCAATCTGGAAACATCTTTTTCATGCGAATGGGACGGAAATCCGCATCCCGTACACAGACATGACTTGTAGATCCGGTAACTGCCAGTTCGCCGCTTTCATTCAGAATATTATATCCATAAATCACTTTAAAACCATCGTAAAAGTCAATCCAAGTTTTGATCACTGCATGATCACCATATGTGAGCGGTTTTTTATAGGTAACTTGAACATCCAATACAGGTGCAAGAATGCCACTTTTCTCCATTTCTGCATAGGAAAATCCTAAATCTTTAATAAGCTGTGTCCTTCCAAGCTCCATCCAAATAATATAGTTGGAATGGTGCACTATTCCCATCTGGTCTGTTTCTGCATAACGCACTTCAATGCTTTTATCGGCTACAACATGACTCATGAATAAGTCCAACCTTTCTAGAAAAATGATATATTTGAGTTGATTTCATGAAATAGGTTATCGTTCTCTCTATATTATAGTACTACTATAATATAGAAGAAAGTAGATATAATACAAATGTTCGTTTTTAATAGTTTGACAATCGGCTGCAACTTGCACAACTAATAAACAGCCGGCGCTTTGCCGGCTGTTTATTAGTGATATTTATTTTGGCGAGCTGCGGACTCATCTTGAATTTCCTCTCGCATGCCCTGAATGCTTTCTCTTCTTTTTTGATTTTTTTGTTCAATTTGAGATTTTTGTTCTCCATCGGCAAATTGCATCGTTTCCTCAGCCTTTTCCATATTTTCAATTGTATGCTGAACCATTTTCTGGAGCTTCTCAACATTGTCGCTGCGATCATCCGGTTTCGGTTTGTTCTGCACCACTACATTTCCCCCTTCAAAAATTCTCTGGTGTTATTCTCCTTTTGTCTGAATAAGAGAAGGCTGCCGCCCTGTTTTGTCCGCCATTTTCTTCCCCTTATTGGCGTCTACTGCAACGGATTTTTCCCCAAGATGATCCGGGGTGAAATTCTCTTGACTTCTTTTCGGATTGCCCATATTACTCTCCCCCTCAATAACATTATTTCCTTCAGGGGGAGAAAATATGAGCCGTTTTAACTGATTTTTCCGCGTTTCAGCTGCTTTTCTTCTAATCGATCTTCAATTTTTTGCAAAGCTTCCAGATCTTTAAGAAGCGCTTCCCTGTTTTCTTCCACCAAATTTAAAAATGATTTCCTTTTATTCCTGCTCATGCTCGATCCCTCCTTTACTTTAATATTGTCCCTATCCACTAAAATTAAACCAATTTTCTAACTTTTTATAAAAATAATTTTACGGATAAAAAACATCCCGCCAAATGGCAGGATGTTTTAATGTAGGCACCAATAACGCCTGGTTATTCAGCTATTTTTCCGCGAAGAACCAATGGCAGGATACCACCATTGCGATAATAATCGATTTCGACAACTGAATCGAAGCGGACAAGTGCTTCAAATTCAGTTTTGCTTCCATCTTCAGCGGTTGCTGTAACTTTCACGATATCTCGTGGTTTGACATTTTCATCAATTTCAACATTGATGACTTCTTTTCCTGTCAATCCGAGTACCTCTGCGTTTTCGCCTTTTTTGAACTGTAAAGGAAGTACACCCATCATTGCAAGGTTAGAACGGTGGATACGTTCGTAGCTTTCAGCAATAACTGTTTTAATACCGAGCAGATAGGTTCCTTTTGCAGCCCAGTCACGAGAAGAACCCATACCATAGTCTTTTCCAGCAAGAACAACGAGTCCTGTACCGTCTTCTTTATATTTCATGCAAGTATCATACATGGACCCGACTTCACCAGTAGGCCAGTATGTGGAAAAACCACCTTCTGTACCAGGTGCTACCTGATTACGGATACGGATATTCGCAAATGTACCACGCATCATAACTTCATGGTTTCCTCTGCGTGAGCCATAAGAGTTGAACTCGCGCGGCTGAACGCCATTATCAAGTAAATACTTACCGGCAGGCGTATCTTTTCCAATTGCTCCAGCTGGAGAGATATGGTCAGTTGTAACTGAATCTCCAAACTTCCCTACAACACGCAAACCTTTAAGTGATTCGATCGTTGCCAATTCTTTTGATAAGTTCTCAAAGAATGGTGGGTTTTGAATATATGTTGAATCATCATTCCAACTGTAAAGAGGTTCATTGCTTGTTTTAATTTCATTCCAACGCTTATTGTCACTGAAGACATGTTCGTATTCCTTGCGGAACAATTCTGGTGTAACTGTCTTTTTAACCGTTTCAGCAACTTCTTCCTTGCTAGGCCAAATATCTTTCATGTACACATCATTACCGTCAGCATCTTTTCCAAGCGGCTCTTTCGATAAATCAATGTCTACAGTTCCAGCCAGCGCATAAGCAACTACAAGCGGAGGTGAAGCCAAATAGTTCCCTTTTACAAGCGGGTGAATACGGCCTTCAAAGTTACGGTTTCCGGAAAGAACAGAAGTGACAAGAAGGTCATTGTCAATAATTGATTTTTCAATTTCTTCTTTTAACGGACCAGAGTTTCCGATACAGGTCGTACAGCCATAGCCTACAAGATCGAATCCAAGCTGGGATAAATAAGGCATTAAGCCGGCAGCATTTAAGTAACCTGTAACAACCTTGGAACCTGGTGCAAGGGATGTTTTAACATATTTTGGTACCTGTAATCCCTTTTCAACAGCTTTTTTCGCAACAAGACCGGCCCCTAGCATTACATAAGGGTTGGAGGTGTTCGTACAGCTTGTGATAGCTGCAATGACGACAGCTCCGGTTTTCATTTTTTCTTCGGCACCATCATTGAACTTGACATTCACTTCTTTGCTCATTTCAGCAGGCTCAAGACCAAAGCTTTGGTTGCTGACTGGAGCACTCAATGCTTCATTAAATGTAGTTTTCATTTGAGAAAGAGGAATCAAGTCCTGCGGACGCTTCGGACCAGAAAGGTTTGCCTCAACCTCAGAAAGATCAATTTCTACAATATCTTTATAAACAGGCTCTTCTTTATCAACTGTGAAGAACATATCATTTTCACGCAAATATGTTTCAACAAGCTTTACTTGTTCTTCTGGACGACCTGTTAAACGAAGATAATTCAACGTTTCTTCATCTACAGGGAAGAATCCACATGTAGCACCGTATTCAGGAGCCATGTTAGCAACTGTAGCACGGTCTGCAAGCGGCAGCGTAGCAACACCGTCTCCGAAGAACTCAACAAATTTACCTACAACACCGTGTGTACGAAGAACGTTGGTTACCTTTAATGCTAAATCAGTAGCTGTTGCACCATTTGGCAGCTCACCTGTCAATTTAACCCCTACAACTTCAGGAATCGGGAAATAAGACGGCTGTCCGAGCATTCCAGCCTCCGCTTCAATTCCGCCTACACCCCATCCAAGAACGCCGATACCGTTAATCATTGTAGTATGGGAGTCTGTTCCAACAAGCGTATCTGGGAATGCTTCATAATCTCCATCAGAAGTTTCAACCGCATGGACAACATTCGCAAGGTACTCAAGGTTGACCTGATGGACAATCCCAGTTGCTGGAGGAACCGCACGGTAATTTTTAAATGCTTTTTGCGCCCAGCTTAAAAATTCATAGCGCTCGGCATTTCGTTCGAACTCATAGTCCATGTTCACTTGAAGCGCCTGAGAAGAACCGTACGTGTCCACCTGTACAGAGTGGTCAATTACTAAATCAACCGGAATTTCAGGATTGATTTTTTCCGCGTCTCCACCAAGGTCTGACATGGCTTTCCTCAATGCAGCCAAATCAACAACTGCTGGAACACCTGTAAAGTCTTGTAAAATGACACGTGAAGGCTTAAATGGAACCTCTCCATCCTGCACTTCTCCTGTCGCCCATTTTGCCAAGTTCTCTACATGTTCTTTTGTAATGACACGTCCATCATATTGTCTGAGGACTGATTCCAACAGCACTTTAATGGAATATGGCAATCGAGAGATCGATGCCACTCCTTCATCTTCCAAGGCTGATAAGCGATAAAATTGATACCGTTTGCCATCAATCTCAAAAGATGAGCGGGCGTTAAAAATGTCGCTTTTAGTTTCTGCCATTTCAATTACCCCTTTTTTGATCGTAGTTTCTTTCCCGAACCGCAATTTTGCCAATCCCACAAAGGGATTGGCTAGTTCACTACTTAATCATATTACATGTTAGGACATAAGTAAATAATAAGAAAGTTATTGAAAACAATAAGTATTGCTTATAAAAACAACCTTATTCCACTTTCATGATAACAAAGCCGGCAAGATTTTAAAAATAAAATCTACTCAGTTTGTGTATACTAACTTTGTCGCATTGAAACAGATGTTTTTTAGCGGCTACAAAAAATGTTTAGTCTATATTTCAACAGGCAATAATAAAATGAAGGATAAATAAAATTTCTAGAAGGAGATGATGTTACATGGGCTTTCTATTATATCTGATTGTTGGAGGAATTATTGGCTGGCTAGCTGGCTTAATTTTGGGTAAGAATGTACCTGGTGGCATTATTGGTAATATCATTGCGGGTATTATTGGAGCCTGGCTTGGTGGAGCGCTGTTTGGAAATTGGGGGCCTGAGATGGCCGGTATTCCGATCGTTCCAGCACTGATTGGAGCCGTCATCCTAGTACTGGTTCTCAGCCTTATCATGGGGGCCACGGCAAGAAACCGCAGGTCTTAAATATCGCTTTAATTACGGGAGCTTAATGCTCCCGTTTTGTATTCCTGCTGATATTTTTCAGCGTAGTATAAGACTTCCTCGACATATTCATCGCTGTGATTATAAGCAAAAACTGCTTTCTCAATATCTCCTGCGGCTGCTCCGTTTTTAGCTAAATAATTCGCTGCTGTAAAAATTGAATCCTCGATATCCCACGGGTCGGCCTTACCGTCTCCATTTGCATCCACACCATATCCACCGTATTTCTTGATCACTGCCGGATCCGTTTTTTCGTTTTCAGGAATATCTCCTTTTCCCAGCCCTTCACAGCTAGGGTGAGACCACCCAACAAAAGTACACGGCATAAACTGCATGTGTCCCTCTGCACCGGCGGGAGACAGCATTGGATCCATCGTGGAAAAAATGGTTTCTACTCGATGATGCGCTGCGAGCAAATACCACGGAACACCATATTCTGTTTCGGCGGCCTTATAAATCGGCATAAATTCACTCGGGACTTCCTGATTGGGATGCTTATCTTTCATTTCTGTCCTATGGTCTTCCAAATATGAAAGCAACAGTACAAGTACTGCTAAAGGCAATATGAGCATAAGCAAAAACCTGCGTTTTCTTTTTGCTGGCCTGTTTTGATTAGCAGATTTGTTTTTGCTTATCTTATTCATGAAAATTCTCCCCTTCTTAAATAACACCTGCCATGAGCGGGCAAGCAAAACTGCTCCTATCCCATTATCGGAAAGTTTTCCAATTTTGGCAAGGATAAACGGGGTTATGAAGAAGTGCGCTCATTAGTAAAATTCATCTTAAATCGGCAAGGATACCCCTCCTTCAATCGTGCGAAGGGCGTAGCCC
>JAABNQ010000060.1 GCA_009928435.1 Bacillus sp. HF117_J1_D | reverse complement strand
TAAAGAACTTTGCGATTCTTTCTGACGGAACAGAATACGAAAATCCTAAATGGTTGCGCAAACTGGAAGATAAATTAGCGAAAGCACAACGTATTCTTTCCAGACGCCAAGAGTTAGCAATCAAACGAAAATGTAAATTAGATGAAGCAAAAAACGTTCAAAAACAAAAACGTAAAGTAGCACGCCTCCATGAAAAAGTCACAAACGCAAGAACAGACTATTTACATAAAATCTCTACTGATATTGTCAAAAACCACGACATCATTGGTATTGAAGATTTGCAAGTGTCAAACCTGTTGAAAAACCACAAATTAGCGAAAGCCATTAGTGAAGTATCGTGGTCACAATTCAGAACGATGCTTGAATACAAAGCAAAATGGTATGGCAAGCAAGTAGTGGCTGTGTCAAAGACATTCGCAAGTTCTCAACTATGTTCATGTTGTGGTTACCACAATAAAGACGTTAAGAATCTAAATCTTCGTGAATGGGATTGTCCATCTTGTGGCACACATCACGATAGGGATATTAACGCAGGACAAAACCTTAGAAACGAAGCTATAAGACTTCTAACCGTAGGAACTACGGGGATAGCCTAATCAAAACTTTCGGTTACGAAGGTGTTCTTAGGAATCTCCCACTTCAAACAGACCATAAGGATGTTAAGTGGGAGTAGTTCAAGCTAGAATCCCATTAATCTAAATGCTATTATGTTCAAGGTTGTCATCTTTCATTACGATACGCGAATTGCGTACAAAATCCCTGCCGATCTATAGCTTCAATCCCTACATTTTGATTAGACATCTTTAGAACTAAAAATCCGGACCCCTGAAGAGAATGACAAACTATGTTGCAGCCAGTATTTAGCAAGGCCATCATCTTCGGGGGTGTTTTTCAAAAAGACCTATACATGTTTGGGTGTAACTTAAACATGTCTGGATATAACTTTACCATTCCTTCTGAAATAGTGTCCGCCATTTCTCTGGCTTGCTTCTCTATCTCATCATATACTTGGATATCTTTCTCGTATTCCATGTTAATCATAAATACCGCTTCTTGCTTAGTTAAATCCAAGTGGCGATAAAACATCTCTCTCATTTTCTCTTTAGGTAAAAATTTATTGACACGATTTAGAAATACGGCTATGTCATCCGCATTTGCATACCATTTTCTCTCAGCTGTCATAGCAGCTTGAACATTACCTGCCAGGGATGCTTTGACAAGATCAGCAGCAATTAAAAGATGCTCTTTTATTAGTGAGGCATATTTTTCTGCTACAGCATCACCGTACAAAGGCTTGAACATATCTCCCATATCTGTCGCATTATGCAAAAGTCTTTCTATGACGAAATTTACGTCCGGTAGTTTAAAGGTCAAACTTATGATGGTCATTCTAGTCCAAGCAACATGTTCTTCCCACAGGCTCCTCAAATTACTCCGTAAATCAACCTCTGCCTGGGTTATGCAATGGTTTTGCCGTAACCCCTGCTCAACGGGAAAATGAACAGAGGCATAAGGAATAAATCCTGATATCCCAACGGTAGGGGGTCCCCCCCAATAAAAACGATACATCTTTTTTTCACCTCAAAGTAACGGAATTAGATTCACCATACATAATATGTATTTTATTTGGGTGAGTGACTTTAGAGCAACGTCTTTTTACCCAGAAAACATTTACAAAATCTATATGTTTACAAAACATTACTTTAACAATCCAACTCTACCATTTTAATTGGATTTAACCTATTAAACTTTCTAGGAGGCCATTGAATGAACAAGAAAAAAGCAATTATTCCATTGATGAGTGCAGCTATCTTATTCCCCACAGCGACAAATGTATTTGCTGAACCGCACAAAGCTCCTTCACCCGTAAAATCTGTTGAATTTGTTGGAATGGATGCGCCGGATACGAGTGAAAAACGTTCAGCCATGTACAGCGATGCATCAGTTGTTGTGACATTAAAGGATGGTTCCCAAAAAACTGTTCCGATGGAATATAAATCTTTGGCCCGCCCGGGAGAAGTCATTAATGGAAAAACAGTCGGTGCAGCGTATGATGTAAATGGCAATGTGATAAAAGATAAAAATGGCAACCCGATTGTATCCACAGCGCCAGACGCCAACACCATACTGAGCGTAAACGGGAAAAGCGGAAAATTATATTTGATTAACCATTTTGAAAGTATGCCAAGTAATGAACTTGGCAATGTACCAAAAGCCATGTATTTAAATACTGTTGTACAGGATAAAAAGACAGGTGAGTTGAAAATAACAGATCTTGAGCCTATCGATTTTTCAGCAGATGGCGGTATATGGACACCGTGTGCCGCAGTCTTATCCCCTTGGAATACGCACTTGGGAAGCGAAGAATATGAGCCGGATGCTCGAGCACACGAAAACAACCCGGAAAAATCCGCTATAACTGAATTTGCCCGCAACTATTACCAAGACTCCAAGGTAGTTGGCAACCCGTACCTTTACGGGCATTCTACAGAAGTTACCGTTCATCCGAACGGCAAAGCAAAAGCTGTCAAACACTACAGCATGGGTCGACTGTCATTTGAAAATGTAACGGTTGCACCTGATAACCGGACCGTGTATTTCGGAGATGACGGCAGCTACACCATGGCATTCATGTATATAGCCGACAAAGCTAAAGATCTCTCCGCCGGTACCTTGTATGCGGCAAAATGGAAACAGACGAGCGACAAAAACGGCGGGGCTGCTGATATGGAATGGATCAAGTTAGGGAATGCAACCGATAAGGAAATAAAAGAACTTGCCGAAAACGTAACTTTCAGTGATATTTTTGAAACAACAACTGATGCCGCATTTGCTAAAGAAAACGGATTTAAACGAGTGAAAACTTCAGGAAAGGACGAATGGCTGAAAGTGAAGCAGGGCATGGAGAAAGCCGCAGCATTCTTGGAGTCGCGCAGATACGGGGCGATGCTGGGAGCAACTTCCGAGTTTAATAAAATGGAAACTCTCACATTTAATAAAGCAGATAAGAAAATATATATGGCTATGTCTTATATTGAAAAAGGCATGACCAAAAATCCCAATGACCCTGTTGATGACATTCAATTGCCTAAATTAAGTGCCGGCGCTATTTATGAATTGAATATGGCAGAAGGACAAAAAGACCGTGATGGGAATCCTATCAACAGCAATTATGTCGTAACCGATATGTCCGGATTACTGCTTGGCGAAGATCTTGCTGCTCCTGACGCGGATGGAAACACTGCCTCCCCTGAAAAAGTTGCAAACCCTGATAATATAGTATATTCCGAGAATTCAAGATCATTATTTATCGCGGAGGACAGCAATATGCATACGAATAACTTCGGTTGGGCTTATGATGTAGATACAAAGAAACTTTCGCGAATCATTTCTGCACCTGACGGCGGTGAAGTAACTGGTCTACAGGCTGTTGACCAGTTAAATGGCCACTCCTACCTCATGGTAGGTTCCCAGAACCCCGGGAATATCGGATATATTGATCTACCTTCTCCTGGAAAAAGTAAAAACTGATCTCTGAAACCATGACTGACGGGATTTTTTCCGCCAGTCTTTTCTTTGGAGGGTAATGAAGCACTGCAAGCATCCTCTCACACATATTTAAAAGAAAAAAGAGAGAGTTGGAAATTAGATGAATCATAAGAAAGTGAACATGCTTCAAGCTTGGTTGGAAATCTTTTTAGTCTCTGCCAAGCTTGGATTTACTTCATTCGGCGGACCGATTGCCCATCTTGGCTACTTTCATGAAGAGTACGTCAGGAGGCGAAAGTGGCTCGATGAAAAAACCTATGTAGATTTGGTTGCTCTTTGCCAATTCCTGCCTGGACCGGCCAGTAGCCAAGTGGGAATCGGCATTGGCGTAATACGCGGAGGAATTTTTGGCGGCATCATTTCTTTTCTCGGCTTCACCTTTCCTTCTGTTGTTGCACTCATTATTTTCGCCTCCGCTTTACAAGCATTTAATGTTGAGGAAGCTGGCTGGATCAACGGTTTGAAAATCGTGGCGGTAGTTGTAGTAGCACACGCAATTACAGGAATGGCCAAAAGCTTGACACCGGATATCCAAAGGCGGACGATTGCCTTATTTGCATTAGTCGTTACTTTACTTTGGCAAACACCATATACACAGGTATTGGTCATCCTGTTAGCCGGATTTATAGGCTGCTTCATGTATAGAAGGCAAACTGCTCAAGAGGAGAAACAGCCACTCGAACAATTTCCAATTTCACGTCAGATGGGACTACTATGCCTGACCCTATTCTTTGGCCTCCTGTTTCTTTTACCAATTCTAAGAAGCATGACATCAATGGAATGGGTTGCTTTCTTTGATAGTTTTTACCGTTCGGGTTCCCTCGTTTTTGGCGGCGGTCATGTAGTTTTGCCTTTATTGGAGCAGGAATTCGTCCCTACAGGATGGATTAATGAACAGCAATTCCTTTCCGGATATGGCGCTGCCCAAGCTGTACCTGGCCCATTATTTACATTTGCCGCGTATTTAGGAACAGTCATGAACGGATGGCAAGGCGGATTGTTTGCAACATTTTCCATTTTTCTTCCAGCTTTTCTTCTTATAATCGGTACTCTACCTTTTTGGTATGCCCTGCGCAATAATCCAAAAATAAAAGCCGCTTTAATGGGAGTAAATGCCTCCGTCGTCGGAATTTTAATATCAGCTTTTTATCATCCCATCTGGACCAGTTCAATTTTTTCAACCGTTGACTTTTCACTGGCTGCCATCTTGTTCAGCATGCTTGTTTACTGGAAATTCCCTCCTTGGATGGTTGTTATATTGGGAGCAATTGGTGGGATTTTTATATCACACATTTAAAAATCTAGGTATCGCCAATGCCTGATTCTAGCGTTGTCCCAGGTCTACGGAGATTGGCGAACACTGCCATTTACCAATTTCGGGAGGAACCCACATTAACGCGCATTGTAATTTTGAGCCTAACAATTCAAAAGCAGGTGAAAAAACAATATGTTTTTCACCTGCTTCATTTACTAAGAAATTTTTTAGACAGTCCCTGCTCTTACCTTTTATACTAGGGTGATTCTATAACCTTTCATGTTTTTTAATTTATACAAACCTTAACTTCTATAAGACTCTCCATTCGTAACCTCATACACTCATTTTCCTTGGAAGTGATTTGGCCTGCATTTGATACATTTTGGCATAAATACCGTTTAGCTTCAATAACTCATCATGGGCTCCCTGTTCTTGTATGATTCCACGGTCTAAAACAAGAATCCGATCCGCATTTTTTATAGTGGAGAGACGATGAGCAATGATGAATGTTGTTCGGCCTTTCTTCAAAACATTCATTGCATGTTGAATGATTTCCTCTGTTTCAGTATCGATGTTGGAAGTCGCTTCATCCAAAATCAAGATTGCTGGATCAAAAGCAAATGCCCTAGCAAATGAAATGAGCTGGCGCTGACCAGAAGAGAGTGTACTGCCCTTCTCAACAACAGGCTCATCAATGCCTTTCTCCAAATTTCCGAGTACATGTTCCGCACCTACTGCTTTCAATGCTGCTTCAGCCTTTTCTCGAGTAATTCGCGGTTCATTTAAGCTTATGTTTGACAGAACGGTACCCGTGAACAAATATGGATCCTGTAACACAATCCCCATATGCTGACGAATCGTTTGCCGAGGCATCGATGTTATGTCTACTCCATCAATGTATATTTTTCCTTTTTGCGGATCATAGAATCGAAACAATAGATTCATAATGGAGCTTTTTCCGGAGCCCGTATGTCCAACCAGCGCTACAGTTTCACCTTGATTAGCTGTAAAAGATATGTTTTTTAGCACATATTCGTCATCTTTATAGGCGAAAAACACATCTTTGAAAACAACATTTCCCTTATATCTCGGTATTGTTTTCTTCGATACTTTTTCTCCATCCAAATCCAATACTTCGAACACCCGGTTTCCAGCAACAACGGAACGCTCAAGCTGGGAAAACTGATTGACAATATTCGTAATCGGGATGAATAGCTTCGTTAAATAATCCACAAATGCATACAAGGTCCCAGCAGTTACAAATGCTCCTGTTGTCATGGATCTCGTGCTAAAGTAGAGAATGAAAATCGTAAACATCAACAGGCGGATTACATCTACTAAGTTAAAAGAGGTCGCAGAATCTAGAAACAATAATTTTCGCTGATAAGCATAATGCTCTTCATTCATTGCATCAAACTCTTTTGTCATCTGCTTTTCACGACGGAAGGCTTGTATAATGGACATGCCCTGGATCGACTCGTTTATCATGGCATTGAGATCAGCGATTTTTGTACGAATCACCTTGTTATACTCCGCTGCATACCGTCTATATAAAATCATCCAAAGATAGACCACTGGTATTAGAATCAATGCAATCATTGCCATTTTCCAATTTAAAATAAACAGCGCGACGTACACACCACCGATTGAAATAACACTTGTTGCAAAGTTGGAAAGGACCTGTACGTAAAGATTTCTGATTGCCTCCGTATCATTCGTAACACGTGCAACAATTTTTCCCGCGGGGAGATGATCAAAATATTGGATAGGCAAAGTTTGGATATGCGCAAATACATCTTGTCTCAGCTTTTGTACAACACGGTTTGCACCTATTTGTAAGTAAATAAACATGAAATAGCGCAACACAGCAGTAATGATTGCTAAAATTAAATAGATACAGAGCAGCCAAGCAATTGGCTCCACTTGAATCTGTCCTGCCGTCATATGTTCATCGATAATATGCTTAGCAATAAACGGGCCGGTAAGCTCTGCAATGACTGCCCCTGTCAGAAGAAATAAACCGAAAAAAATAGGCTGTTTAAAATACAAAGCATATTTTACTAAACGCTTACTTGTACTCATGATGAGCCTCCTCCTTCCAACTGCTGGCGGTCAAATTGTTCTTTATACCAGCCGTTTTGCTGAATAAGCTCTTCATGTGTTCCCCGTTCGATTATCCGTCCTTCATCTAATACGATAATTTGATTCGCATGTTGAACACTTGATAAACGATGCGTCGTAATGATTGTCGTTTTCCCTTTTCTTTCATGTTGAATATTTTTGATGATATTCGCCTCTGTATTAGCATCAACAGCTGACAGCGAATCATCCAAAATCAATATTTCTGGATCTTTGATAAGTGCACGTGCAATCGATACACGCTGTTTTTGACCACCTGATAAAGAAACACCTTTTTCGCCTACAAGTGTTTCCAGCCCCATTGGTAGATTTTCCAAATCTTTTTCAAAGGAGGCAAGGCGAATGGCTTTTCTAATATCGTCCTCGGTAGCATCTTCTTTTCCAAAAAGGATATTCTCCCGAATGGTTCGCGAAAAAAGGACGTGGTCCTGAGGTACATAACCGATCCAATCCAGAACCTGTTCCTTAGATTGTGAGGTTATTTCTATTCCATCAATTGTCAATCGTCCTTTATCAAGGGGGTATTCACGCAGCAGTTGTCTTAAGAAAGTAGTTTTCCCAGCCCCTGTTTTTCCAACGATGCCAAGGGTCTCTCCTCTTGCTAGAGATAAAGAGATCTCCTGCAAGTTTTTCGCTTGGCTTGTTGGATATTGAAACTCCAAATCATGAAACTCAATCATATTTGGCCTCTTTACCATCTTAGGATTCGGTTCATTCTGTACGTCCGCTTGGTAATCAAGCGTTTCCTGGACCCGATCAAGTGAAGCATTCCCCTGCTGCATCACGTTAATTAATTCACCAATTGCAAAAATTGGCCATACGGCAAGGCCCAAATAAACATTAAAGGTGACAAGCTGACCGACCGTCATGGCACCGTTTGATACCAAAAATGCTCCATATCCTAACGAGATGACATAGCTGATCCCCGTACCTAGTTTCGTGATCGGACCAAAAAGAGCATTGATTTTGGCTGTCTGGATATTTTTTTCATATACTTTTTCACTCATTTCTGCAAACCTGGCTTCGTCCTTCTTTTCCTGTACGTACGCTCGAACCACCCGAACTCCTGCTACTGATTCCAAGACATTGTCATTCAATTCACCAAATGCATCCTGTGCCTTCACATATCGTTCATGTACAAGCCTGCCATAATATTGAATCAATACCGCCATAATCGGAACAGGCAGCATCGCAAATAAAGTCAATTTCCATGAGATCATAAAGCCCATGGCACAAACGATCGCACCTAGATATATAGTGGAATCAACAAGAGTCATAATCCCGAACCCTGCCGTCAACGAGACAGCATTCAAATCATTTGTGGCACGTGCCATCAAGTCCCCGGTACGATTTTTTTCATAAAAAGTCGGCGTCATTTTCAAAAATTGAAGCATCAATCTACGACGCATGATCTTTTCCAGATTGATTGCCCCTTCAAATAAGCGATACTGCCAAACAAAGTTCAATAAATAGCCTCCGAGAATGATTACACCGAAAATCAGCATATATTGTGCCAATATGCTTTTCGTCATTGCACCAGTAGTTAAAATGTCAATCATATTGCCCAGCAAATATGGGGGTACCACTTCCAATGCGCTCGCACTAATGAGCAAAGCAATCGCTATAGTATATTGCATCCAATAACGTCCGAAAAACCACCCTAACTTTCCCAAAACATCAAACATGAATGAAACCTTCTTTCATAGGTTTTAAATATGACTATCCGCTCTCAAGTAATCTTTCTTTCCTTGACATCCTTTTATTGTTTTTACTCATGATCATCTACTCCTTTTTGTTGTTTTTTCAAGAAATTACCAAGCACAAAAAACGCATACCCTAAAAGAGTATGCACCTTAAATTGGGTATAGAAGTTTCATCCATCCCTTTTACTCAATTGTAAAATTATTCAGTGAATGGGTTTGGATAATGTATAAAATTTAACGGATCGTTTACTGTGAGTTCTCATTATCCATACCTCCTTGGAAAATCTTGAATAAAAATTATTTTACTGCAAAAGTATTCAGTGTTCTTGAATATTATCATCCTTTTCAAATAATTGTCAACAGTTAGGTGTTTTTTATTTCCGATTTTTCACTCTGATTCAATTTTAAATACTTTTGACCCATATAAGATGATGCTCTCCTTTCCCCCAATAATCTTTTAATATAAACGAGGGTTTTCCTAATATATCTTCCCAATATTGTTGAGAGCTTGAAAATCCAGCATCCAAGTAAAACTTCTTATGCCCCTGCCGAATGAGTTCATTTTTCACATGGTGAAACAATGTTTTCCCAATTCCCTGACGTTGATAAGAAGGATGTATATAAACACTGGCGATCTCATATACATTTGGCTCGATTTCTATATTTTCAGTGATTAGCTGATTTGGGTTCTTTTGCGCTATCGTCCCAACTATTTGTTCATCTATTTCCGCAACAAAAAATTGCGTTTCCGAATCAGCCAGAGCTTCCTTTACAATGCGGTTTAGTTGGTCAACTTCTTCCTTAATTAGTTCCTGCTCTTTGTTTTCGCGTTTCACTAAATCTGCGATACAATCTATAAATAATGTATCCAGATCACTGATATCCCGTTTTTGAATCATCCTAATATGCATGCCATACCTTGTCATTTTTTCCTAATCTCCTCAAGAACTTCTATAATACGTTCATTTTGTTTCTCGATTTTCTTTATTCTCCTTTCGATGATACTCGAAGAACAAAATACAATTATAACGACCGCCGCTCCTATGATTAGCTCCATGATTTGAATCACTCCTCTCATTTTATATAAGAACGAAGTATCATAATAAAGGGTTTTTTTTTAAGATAACATGAAGGGGGGTTATTCTTCTTAAGAGGAATAGCACAAGATAAACAAGACTATGGATGTTCAAGCCGCGACTGAAGACGTATCAAAAATAAAGCCCACCACTATCCGGAACGAGACAAGTCAAGTCTGTGAGGAAATTGGATTATTCAATCTATGTATATACAGAATGTCTGTGTTGTCTTATATTCTCTGTGTTCTGAAAAAGCTATTGATAAAAAAACGTAATGGACTACCCACCAACGATATGTCGGTGAATCATAATTCCTCTTCCGCCCCTCGATCAGGAAACCATTTTAAAGCGGAAAGTTGTCTTCAATTTGTCTGCCCAAACGCTCATACATGAATCTCAACCACTCCCCCTATCAAATACCAGCCACCACTCTTTCCGCTTATAATATCATATATCGTTTCTATCATTCTATTATCGATGGTATATTAATCAAAACAAAGGAGAGGGATTACATTGAAATATCTTATTCGAAAAATGTTGCCTGATGACATTTCTCAAGTCCAACATGTCGCAAGAATAAGCTGGAATAACACGTACGAAGGGATTATTCCGTTGAAAATCCAGGATAGCTTTCTAGATAGAGCATACAGTGATGAGATGATGAAAAAACGATTGGAAAGGTCGAACATTTTTATTTCAGCAATAGATCATACCGTTACCGGTTTTGCTGACTTTTCTGCTGTAAAGAAAAATGGAGAAGCCGAACTTGCAGCAATTTATATTGACCCCTCTTACCAAGGCAAGGGGCTGGGTACAGCTTTACTTGAAACTGGAATTAAAAATCTAAAGGGCATCAGAAAACTATTTGTGAATGTTGAAAAAGAGAATCGAAGCGGAGTCGCTTTTTACACAGCCAAAGGGTTTACAGCTTGCTCAGTATTTGAGGATGATTTTGATGGACATATTTTAAAAACGATCAGAATGGTCTTATTAGTGTAAAAATCTAACAAACTGGTGCCCTCTCTTCATAGTGATTCTCAAACTCTTTTTCTCAGTGTAATGGGTATTCCGGGAACACCGATAGTATTTCAGTTTTTTGGATAGTATTCTGAGCAACTCGGATAGTATTTCGGTTTTTCGGACAGGATTCTGAGCAACACGGATAGTATTTCGATAACCTGCTTGCGATGTGCCTCTCCTTCACTAATCATAGCTATTTTTATTAGAGGCAAATAGAACGTCCACTTCCCTTTTTGGGCACCCTCTCTGTCTTTAGGCTAATTGTTGGTGTCCAACCTTCTTTTTTCTTTCAAAAGCCTTTGAAACTCCCTATCCAGCTCATCGCTTGGCTCTATGCTTAAGCGGCTCAATATCTCTGATATTTTCGTTTCAAGTACAAGGCGTTGATCTTCCCTGCTATCCCGGGACTTTTTATCTTTATGATCTTCATATTCCCTATACGTCCCTTCAAACAAGTCGATTCTACCATTTCGGACATCCAGAATCCGTGTGGCAACATTTTCAATGAGCCGGCGGTCATGCGAAACGAAAATGACTGTTCCTTTATATTCTTTTAAAAGTAACTCCAAAGCATTCACCGCTTCAATATCAAGGTAATTCGTCGGCTCATCTAAAACCAATGTATTCATATCACTTAAAAATATTTTTGCAAGCGCCGCTTTTACCCGCTCACCCCCGCTAAGAACACTCACTTCCTTAAGAACATCATCCCGAAAAAAATGTAGCCTTGCCAATACTGTTCGAATCAGCGTTTCTTCATGCTTGGAAGTGGAGCTGACATTTTCCAATATTGATTTTTGGATATCCAATATATTTAAATTTTGACTGAAGTATCCTATTTTCATCGCCGGTGAAATCGTGATGCCTTCACCTTGATTGATGATTTTTTTTACAAGAGTCGTTTTTCCGCTTCCATTTGGCCCGATGATGGCAAGTTTTTCTCCACCGCGAACATGAAAGCTCGCTTTGTTCCAAAGCAAGCGATCACCAGCGACACCGGTAATATCCTCTGCACGAAGAATAATCCGGTCTTTGAATGTATCCGCATTGGGCAAATTCATTTTCAGCGGTGGAGTTTCTGTAACTTTCTCCACCTTTTCAAGTTTATCCATCCTCGTTTCAATTGCTTTTGCCGTCTTTTGCAGCTTCTTTTGCTTTTTCGCAAAGTATGGTTTCGCTCCCGTAATTTTTGCCTCTGATTTACTCACCTTTTTCGGTGTTTTTGTTGCTCTTTCGGCTTTACGTTCTTTTACTCTCAATGCTTCTTCTAACTGCTTTTTCTTTGCTTCATATGCTTCATAAGCCTGACGCTTTTGGCGAATCTCCAAGTCTTTTTGTTCTGCATAATCGCTGTAATTGCCCTTGTACACCTTTATTTTTCCATCATTGATTTCCCAAATCGTTGTACAAAGAGCATCTAAAAATGCACGGTCATGGGATACAAGCACAAAAGCACCTTTCCACCCAGCCAGCTTCTTTTCAACCCATTCAATATGCTCAGCATCCAAATTCGTTGTCGGTTCGTCTGCAAATAATATTTCGGGATCGCTGATGAGTGCCTGATTGATGTACTCTTGCGTCACTTCCCCACCACTTTTGGTTGTATCTGTCCTTTTTAGCTGAGGCAAAAGCTCTCTCGTTACATGATGTATTACTAAGCCTTGATCCGGTGCCAGCCTTCCGGACAGGATATTCAGCAATGTCGTCTTTCCGCTCCCATTACGGCCAACCAAACCAATCCGATCATGTTTATTAATCTGTAATT
Source organism: Bacillus sp. HF117_J1_D (assembly GCA_009928435.1). Taxonomy (GTDB): domain Bacteria; phylum Bacillota; class Bacilli; order Bacillales; family Bacillaceae_C; genus Siminovitchia. The sequence continues at coordinate 10,716 of JAABNQ010000060.1, read as the reverse complement.
GCTCAATATTAAACAACAAACGCTCCTTAATATAGTGCTTGATGTTAGTTGCTTCTAATAAAACCATTCAATCATCCCCCATTCTCTGAATATGAGGCATAAAAAAGCCTCCTATCTGCATTCAGAATAGGAGGTACAAGTATAGTGGGACGCCAAAAAGAGAACACTCCTTTTGGGCACAACTATAGAAGTCCTATCCTATTCTGAAAACTCTGATTGAAGGCATCACAAAGAAGATAACAATCTTCAGTTTGCAGTTCCTTCAATAAATGGTTTTCGAAAATAGGATTAGTACTTCATCTAGTTGGTTCACCCTTCCGTTCATTGATTTACACTTACTTTATATCGTATTTTAAAAATTGTCAAATGCTCTGGCGTTTAGATGATGGGGTTGAGTCTGAACAAATCAAGTACGCCTCGTTTACAATAGCAGAGATCGTAAATGCAGCTGCGGATTTACCTGGATAACTCAATAACTTTACTGATCCACTAAAATAATATCTATGGAGATCTCTATCATTAACAAAGCTCCCTATTATTATACGATGCTGTCTTTATTGTTTTTCTAATATTTACAAATTATCCTTGATCCTATTGAAGAAAATATCTATATGGAAATACACATGTTCATCACTGATATGTCCAAAACCAGGATTGGTATAAATCAATCATTGGGTAATTTACATTTTCTTCATTTACCTCAATTTCAGCTAAAGGTAATAACGTTTTTTTCTCCCCTGTTTACATTCAACAATGATCCCGTAAAAATCATCCACCTGCATATCTTGATCCAAACGAATGCAATTTACATCATGCCTAACAAACTAAAATAGACCTCCCTCTCTATCAAATGATGCAGGAAAAGGAAACGTTAAATGTTGATGTAAATAGTCATAGAATAGCATTAAACTGTCTTCATTCACTTCCAACAAATCATATAGTTCGCTCTCGTTATATTTTTTCTCTTTTTAGCAATCCTGAAATACCTAATAGTTGGGCTACTTTTAGCTCCCATTCGTCCAAATCAGCTACTTCTTATTCTTCAAGCATATTTTTTGGAATAATAAATCCGTCCACCATCGTCAATTGATTAAACGGACTGTTTTGGTCAACCGTTTTTGTTGAGAACTCGCTGTCAAAGTATGCCATGTTAAACATATCCCTGATCTTTTTCGACTTTTGAGAAGTGGTACTTTGCTTCGTGTTGAAAAACTCACAAATATCATTTACCGAGACATAAGGCTGGCTGGCCTTGTCAAACAAGAAATTGATTGTTCCCAATGCATGGATAACAGCTGCTGCCCAAATTTCAATTTTTCCAGTAACAAAAGGAACATCTCTTTTCCTTGCCATTTTATCAATTAGCTTTACAATCACTGCCTCATATTCTTTATTTAAATATTGCTGACTAAAGTCTGTCGTTAACTGAAGCAGTTGCGCTTTTTTTTCATTCACTTTTTCCTGTTTGCTTGTCATGGTACGCACCTCTTATCTACCAATATTTTAAATCCCTTTTTTCTCTGCACTTGTCACACCTTTTGGGATAATCGAACCCTTTTTGCTTGTAAAACTGTTGTTCGCCAACAGTAAATATAAAACGGTCTCCGCATTCCCAACATTTTAGAAGAAGGTCCTGAGGGGCCTCCCCTTCCAGTGCTTGATCAATAGAGACTTTTCTTTGTTGGGCGGATTGGTCATCAGCCGGTTCATTGGATTCAAGCAAGGTTATGGTCTCACGGATCCTGGCTTTTACTTTCTTGTATTCAATTTTCTCCCATTCTCTTAAAAAAGGAATGTACTTCCTGTCTCTCGTTTCTCCGACCTTCTCAAGAAACAGGAATATCATTTTACGATTGCGGTCTTTTAGATAATTCATATCCGGAGACATTTTTCCCTCAGTCAACCATTTATTCCACTCACTCAATAATTCATCAGCACGCAGATCAGACTCAATCATCCAGCCTCTTTCTGTAAAAACAATCATTGGCAGTTTCCCGCTATATTCGATATCCAGAAAATCATGGTCAATCATCCAATCAACTTTTTCCAATATCATTTTCAGAGTTTCAGAACGGAAATAACCATAGGACGGGCACTTGTTCAGTTCTAATTGAAGTACTTTTTTCTCTCGCGAGCCTTTTAAAATTTTTGCAAGAAGAGTCCGTCCTCCCTGCGCAATAATTTCATCTGCCGCTCGTAGAATCGCACGTTTATCCGAATCAGACAAGCTTATTTGATTTGATTCCATTTCTATTGAATCACCTTCCCAAACTTACTTTCATATAAGTCACGGATCCAATCCTTCACGGGCATTTTCCATTGTTGAGCAGGAGAAGGAATATTTTTCAAAAGGCTTTTCGGTGTCATGCCCAATTCCTTTGCCATTTGTATATCGGCTTGATTCAAACGACAGCGCTTTTTAGCTTCTGCCCAATCAGAGCTTTTTTTATTTTTACTCATCGAAGTCAATTCCTTTCTATAGAGACTTTTTCTCAGACGTTCCATTCATGTCAATTTTACATTATAATACCGCATTTCCTTTATCCATATCATCCATTTTAGTATACAGTTAAATAAAGCTATTCGTACTGTTGTTACGGCTAAATTTGTAAATTGCAACAAGAAAGAACGCTGCGGCAAAAGCAAACAAGATCAGAATATTTAAATACAGGCTGCCAAAATCGTGCCCTTCCTGCAGTTTGCTCAAGGTGTCTAGCGTCCAGCGCTGCGGCAGGAATTCAGATATTTTCTGAATCGATTTTGGCATGATTTCAATTGGCCAAAAACACCCCGAAAGCATGGACGTAGGAGTAATAAGCAGAATGGATAAACCGCTGGCTGATTTTCTACCATTGGAGAAAGCGACAATAACAAGTGAGAGACCGACAGCAATCAAAGAAAAAATGACCATAACCACTAAAGCCTTCCAAAGCGGAATATTTAAATCAATATGAAAGACCAGTGAAAGAGCACTAAGGGTAGCAACTATTTGAATAATCATGACAATCATATTCACTATTACATTAGAAAAGATATATTTTTGCGCTGTAACTGGAGTCGACAGTAGACGAAAATATGTGCGATTTTCTTTTTCTGCCAAAATAATCTCCGACAAATTATTCGCTGAATACATCATGATCATAATTAAAAAACCGACGGTCATATATGTCATATTTTTACTGGTAGAAGAATCTTTAAGAGCTGTCGTTTTTAGTTGAAAATCCTCGTGTCGAAAATCGTTATACATTCTCATAAACTGGTCCGAATCTCCATCTACAGCTGTGGCAATTACAGTTAGATGATCGATATATTGATACAAATAGGTTTTAATAAAGCCCGTCACGCTTTCTCCCTTGATGGATGTGATGTCAATATGATCCGGTTTTCCGGATAGAACACTTTCTGAATAGCCATGCTCAAATGTTACAGCACTATCTATCGAGCCCGACGTTAGCTTATCTGTAACGGATGTATCCTTTATTTCCTCCACCTTGAGATGGTCCAGCTTTTTTAAATAGGCAATGGTCTCTGTTGAGATGGTTCCCTGATCATAGTTTACCACACCAATAGTCGTAACTTTATCCTGCCCCCCATAAGCAAGTAAAGCCATGAATATCCCTGCCAATGGAGTGATTAAATATAATAAGATGTTTTTCTTGCTCCGAAATGTTGTACGTAATGTTTTACTGACCAGCCAGAAAGTATCTTGCATTTTACAACACCTCCTGTTGCCTTAGTGAAATACTCGAAATGAGTAAAAATAAAATGGCAAGACCAAGATTCATTCCGATTGCTGGTAAAACGAACGATAAATCATTGGCATAAACCATATTGATTATTGCTTTATTTTCCAAAGTCAACGGAGAAAGATACGTAATGAACTTAAATATTCCTTCCGGATTTTCAATTTTAAAATAGGCTCCACCGAAGAACGATGCCAGCTGTACAACGATCATGATGACCGGTATCGGCGATTTCATCAGAAAGCCCATCCCAAGCCCGAAGCTAACAGCAAGAATCACTTCAGTCAGCAATACTAAAAATACTAAACCCAAATGCTCTCCCCAATTTGCCCGGTATACCATCATGCTGAATACAACCACTAAAGCAACACAAACACCATTCATAACGATACTTCCTAACACTTTCCCAATAAAAATGTCACGTTTATTAATCGGAGCGACCATTAACCTTGCAGCTGTATTGCGCGATCGTTCATGTCTAATTACATTGGCTGAGGCCATCGCTGCATATAATGCAATCATCGTTGTCACCACAATTGCATAATAATCCATCGATCCAGGCTGCTTTTTCGAAAGAATGGCATGTTCCTGAATATAATCTTGTTTGGTCGGAAGCGTAAATTCCGCCTCAAATTTTCCAGAATCCTTTTTTGTCACCACTGTGATCAAATTGAATGTATCAACATAGGAAGAAAGAAACCCTTGTAAAATAATTCCATTTAAACTGTTTCGTTCATTCACAAACAGATGAATGCCTGCTTGATCATTTATTACAAACCCATCCGCCTTCCCTTCCTCTACCTCATCTTTACCATTTAAGCCCTCTGGCAGCATCTTAAAATGAACTCCTGATTTAGCCGCCTCCTTTGCAAAGGTCTCAAATGATTGGGACGTGCTGTTGTTCGTATCCTCATATAAAACGTACATATCGTCAATGGAAACCTCACCTTTAAATGCACCAGAGAGCGATGATCCGAGCACAAGAATGAGTACAACCGGGAAAGCAAACATAAACATAAGTGTCCGAATATCCCTAAAGTCATGCTTGATTTCCTTTAAGGCTATTTGCAACATATTCATCACATTTTTCCTCCTTATTTACGAATCCCGCAAATTCCTACCCGTTAATGTTAAAAATACCGTTTCCAGATTCGGTTCTTTTTCATCTAAGGATCGGATTTCAATGTGATGATGAATAAAATAAGCGATGATCTGATTCAAATTGTTGACACCTAGTTCCGTATGGATTTGCACCGTGCTTTCAACTACTTTTACGTTTGCCACCCCTTGAATACCACGAATTGCTTGGACATCAACCGTATCCGGAGATTTCACCTCAATAAAGATGACCTTGGAATCCGTTATCAACGATTTAAGCTGTTCTTTCGTTCCTTCAGCAATGATTTTTCCATGGTCAATAATGGCTATCCGCGTGCAGATTTCTTCCACTTCCTCCATATAATGGCTCGTATAAATAATCGTACAGCCCATTTCATTCAACTTTCGAACAGATGCCAATATATACTGACGGGACTGTGGGTCAATCCCAACAGTCGGTTCATCCATAATAATCAATTTAGGCTGATGAGCAAGGGCACAAGCTATATTCAGCCGTCGCTTCATTCCGCCAGAAAAAGTTTTCGGGTAGCTTTTCTTTTTATCAGCCAACCCTACAAATTCCAGCGCTTCCACTGTCCGTTCCTCAAGCTCCTGTCCGCGCAGACCATATAACCCCGCAAAAAATTTCACATTTTCATAGGCGCTTAAATCTTCATAAATCGCTAACTCCTGAGGTACCAGTCCGATATGCTTTTTGATAAACTCGCTATGCTGGCTCGTCTCTTTTCCTAGAATCTTGATTGAACCTTTATTTTTACGCAATAGACCTGTGATCATATTGATGGTCGTACTCTTACCAGCTCCATTAGACCCTAAAAACCCAAAAATTTCCCCCTCTGATATAGATAAAGACATGTCATCAACAGCAATAAAGTCACCAAATTTCTTTGTTAAATTATTGATTTCCAAAATATTCATATCCTGATCTCTCCAATCACCTATATCGCGAACCCTTGTAATAAGTATAAAAAAAAAGAACGCACAGAATAAGTGCATTCCTTCATAACTTGACATGAAGTTTTTCATGATTTCAAAATGAGAATTTCACTGATTAACTGGAAGAAGGGTCGTCACCGTGAATCCATTGCTTCCATCAATAATGATTTTTCCGTCCATAGCAGCCGTCCTCTCCTCCATTCCAATAATGCCCAATCCCTTTTCAATTTTTTCCGCGCCTTTGCCATTATCCTTTACTTCAACCTTAATGAGCTTGTTCAAGACTTGAACATCAATTGAAATCTGCGTACTCCCCCATGCATATTTTAGCGAATTTGTTAAAGCTTCTGTTACATTTTCCTGAATAATCTTCCATTGGATCGGGGTTATCCAATCCATATTCCCGTTATAGGTTAGGACAGTCCTTATATTATGCTTAGCTGCAAATTCGTCAATATCTAGCTTCAATCGGTTCATTCCTACCTGCTCGGTTGGGGGTTTCATATTTTTCAATGTTAACCGAATACTGTCAATACCGCCTTGGGTGATACCAATTGCATTTTGAAGCAGCTCCGTCGCTTTTTTGCGATCTTCCACCATTAGTCTTTTCGCCGCCTCCATTTGAATCAGAGCTCCGGTGATGGAATGCCCAATCGTATCATGGATTTCCTGTGAGATTCTGTTTCGCTCCTCTAGCTTAAGCATATAAGCAGATTGTTTTAAATACGCATCATTTTCATTGATTTGTTTTAGAAGCCTCTGTTGTTTCATATGCATCACGTCTAACTGACTTTCTTTCTCCATATGCCATTCGTGAAAAATCATGCTCATCGTATATGTCAAAAACGTATACATCATCACCAATACATATTGAGCCTGTATTTCTGCTTGAATGTAAAAAACAGGGATAACGGCTAAGATGAAAGAAAATTTTTTGGGTGTCTTCCACATACCTAAGAGTTCCACAATCGATAATGGTAAAAGAAAAAAGAACAGTGGATACACAAATAGACCACCAATAATGGATGTGGTTATAGAAGCAAGCAAAAACAGAGTCGTGAGAACACGTTGTGTAAAAAGATGTGAACAAATATTGATACATAAGTAGATCAATAGTAAAAATACAACCCACGGAATACTTTCTGCATCGTCAGAAACAAGAACCAGCGCAATATAGAAAATGAGGATCAGTTTATTGATGATGGCCCAACGTTCCATTGTCAGTAAACTTTCCCTGTCAAATAATAAACAGCTATTTGAGTACGATGCTTTAGGCCAGTTTTGTCTAAAATAGAGGTAATATAGTTCGCAACAGTTCCTCCAGATATGTACAATTGCTCTGATATTTCTTTATTGGAATACCCTTTGGCAATAAAGGACATAATCTCCAGCTCCCGTTGCGTGAACATTGTTGTATCGATTTTCGCCTCGGATACTTGCGGGCCGCCTGATAAAGAATCCTTAATTTTATCCAGCATTTCATCCTGGATAATGCTTGTTCCATGGTAGACGCTTTTGAGGGCATCCCTGATTCGTTCTGGATCATTGTTTTTTAATAAATATCCTTTTGCCCCGTTTTTAATCGCTCCAAGTATGTAGTCATCATCATCGAAGGTAGTCAAGATGACTGGTTTTGTTTTCGTGAATTCCACAATTTCCTTTGTCGCCTCCACGCCGTTCATGTGAGGCATGCGCACATCCAATAACGCAATATCTACATCATGCGTCCTGCAATATTCCACCGCTTCTTCCCCATCTTTCACTAATGATACTACGTCAAATTCTTCATATGTATTCAAGATGATTTTCAGGCCTTCCCGAATAAACGGGTTATCATCCGCGATGATGATTTTAATGGTCATCCAGAATTCCCTCCCAACTTAAACATCATACTTGAGTTTGATAGAAATGGGGACATTTCCTAAAACGTTCTTAGGTCAATTTTACACTATAGTACCGTATTCCTTTTGGAATTCCCTTTATCTCAAAAACGCCTTTATATATAAGTGTTCTCAGTCTGTCTTCTAAAAAAGCGTCGCCTATCGGCTGATCCAAGTGCCCTAAAACCTCCCCAATGAGTCCAGCAGATAATATGAAGTCGTGTTTTTCCTGTTCGGCATGAAGTTTTCGGGCATACTCAATAATGATTGGGTCAAAATAATGATCATGTACGGATTTTAATTGTCCTTTTTCCCATATGCGTAAGACTTCTTTCGTTTCCGCCAGTGCAATCCATTCTTCTTCGTATGTTCTTCTTGTTTCTGCTGAGAGCAGAAGTAACCGTCGATTTTCAGCGATTGAGTTTATTTTTTCGGGTTCAATTCCTCCTGTATGATAAAAATACTCGTCCCTTTCTGCTTCATATAGCTCCTTAAAAGCCATAGTCGAGTTAATGAGAAAAATATCATTTGCTTTATCCTTCAACAAATAAATCAAGTAGCGCATCCCTGTTTGTTCATGCGCATTTTCACCCGTCCATAGCACAATCGGCATATGCTTAGGAATATCATTCATTTCCTCGAGCGTTTTGAAGATCCTCTGCTCATATTCTTCTTCCATATAATCATTTTCTATATTGAGGTGGTCCTTTAGCCATTCATAACGATGTTTGCGGCCCGCATCCTGGTGCAGCTGCCAAATCGGTCCCTCAGCAAAGAAATCGGGAAAGCCGATCACCTTATGTCCGCAACCAAGCCCCACTCGTAAAGTACCCGCGGCGGCATCTCCGCAGACAATGTGTACAGTTTTATATTGTCTAGTCAAGTATTGATCATTTTTTCTTACATTAAGCATCTCATCGTATAAGGAAATGAGACCTTCGATTATCTCATCGCGATCTTCCTGAGATTCCTTCATGATGTTCAATTGACACATGACATTGAGCAACAAATTTTTTGCCTCACTACAGGGAAGTTTCTCTATTAATGTATGTAGTTCTTCCATGGTAACGATACCACCTCTTTCATCGAATCACCCGTTAACTCTGTTCCAGAAATTAAGAGAAGTACATAGCCACTGCAAAAAAGTCAAAATGACAACAATACCTTCATCTATCCTACCACATTGGCGAACTCCATTTTTGATAAAATTCAAAATACGCGGAGTTTTCCTAGTGAACTACATCGTTTTTTAAAATAGGAAATATATTTTTGAAACCATAAGGAGATTTTGTCGTATATACAAATGACCATTTTCAACTTTTGCTCATTAGGAGAATTAAGCAAATACAGGAGGTACTATCTTGCTTTCAAAAACATGACTCATACTGTAATATGTCAGTGTAAAGATCAATTACATGCTTAAATGCTGCCCCCATTTTAGCGAATGTTCCCAAAATTTCACTCACACCTATTTTGTTTATCACTTTAACATGAGGAGTTTTCCCTGAATGAAAAACCAAGATAACCCAACCACATATGAATACTTAGCAGATGATCCAAATGTGAAAGTAATGCCCATTATGGTGTCACTCATTATTGGTGCCTTTTTTGCTATATTAAACGAAACATTGTTAAATATAGCCTTAAAAACCTTAATGGAGGAATTCCATGTTACTCTGCCCACTGTTCAATGGATGGCAACTGGATTTATGCTGGTCATGGGAGTCGTTATTCCTGCCTCAGCACTGCTATTACAATGGTTCACCACACGCCAATTATTTTTGGGGATCATGATCATTTTTACGATTGGAACAACGATCAGCGCTCTTGCTGTAAATTTCCCCATGCTGTTGGCGGGACGTTTAATCCAAGCCATTGGCACTGGGATATTAATCCCCTTTATATTTAATGTCTTTTTACTGTTGTTTCCACCGGAAAGACGTGGGAAAATTATGGGAATGATTGGACTCGTGATTATGTTTGCGCCAGCCATTGGGCCCACTTTATCGGGAGTCATCGTTGAATATTTAGGTTGGCGCTACCTGTTCATCATTGTCATACCATTCTGCTTGTTTTCAATAGCTTTCGCCTATAAATATTTAATCAATGTATCAGAAGTAACAAAGCCAAAGATTGACATTTTATCATTGTTTTTTTCTACCATCGGATTTGGAGGCATCGTCTATGGATTCAGTTCGGCTGGGGATAGTGAAGCAGGATTTCTGAGTCCGAATGTAGTGATAACCATCGTTATCGGAATTGCAGGAATCGTATTGTTTTCCATTAGACAGTTAAAGTTGGAAGAACCAGTAATGGATTTGAGAGTGTTTAAATACCCTATGTATACACATGCGGTTTTCATGTTTTTGATTATCATCATGGCCATGTTCTCATCAGAAATCATTTTACCCATGTATATGCAGGGGCCTCTCGGTTTGTTGCCCGCAACAGCAGGGCTGGTTTTATTGCCGGGAAGCATTCTAAATGGAGTCATGTCTCCATTCATGGGCCATCTTTTTGATAAGTTCGGGCCAAAAATATTAATGGTACCAGCTACCATTGTATTAAGCCTGACAATGTTTATGATGAGCAGACTGAGCATGACAACACCACTATGGGTTGTTGTTGTCGGATATGTGCTGCTGATGCTGACTGTTTCCGCCATTATGATGCCTGCGGAAACAAATGGTTTGAATCAGCTTCCAAAAAGGCTGTATCCGCACGGAACCTCACTTATGAGCACACTTCAGCCTGTTGCAGGGGCCATTGGGGTATCGGTATTTATAAGCATTATGAATGCCAGACAGAATCACTTTTTGCAAAAAGCAAGCAACCCAACGGACCCGACCACAATCAATGAAGCGATGGTCGCAGGTGTAGAACTGGTTTATTTTGTCGGTTTTGTTTTGGCGATTGCCGCGGTCATCATGGCGTTTTTCGTTTATCGAGCGAAACCGGAAGATCAAAAGGTAACAGAAAGCCGGTGAACTACTCACCACTTAGCTAAACCTTACGGTTTTTAACGCTTGAAGTGGGAG
>JAABNQ010000059.1 GCA_009928435.1 Bacillus sp. HF117_J1_D | reverse complement strand
AATGCTTACAAAGCAAAAGGGCAAAAATACCTGCCCACAAATGGTTGACTCAAACGTCCAAGAGCTTCCTTTTGAACTTTATGAATGTTAGTTGTATAATCATGAAGTATACAAAAAATTAATCATCGTTTATGAACTGGAAAACTGTAGCTAGGGTTCCGCTATTCATTAAGGTCTGTGACCGAGGGCTACATCTTTTACAAAATGTAAAAGGCACCTATTGACATAAAAGGTCCGAGGGGAAAGGTTCAGCGTATTTGGTATGCGTTGAATTCTTTCCTTTTGGACTTTTTCTATTTTAGAGGAGGTTTAATGGTATGAAGAGAATTGATGAATTAAAAGCTGGTGTTGCTGTTATTATTTTCAATGAAGAAAATCAAGTTTTGTTACAGAAAAGAGCTGATGTAGGGCTATGGGGTATTCCTTCAGGACATATAGAAATAGGGGAAACAGTTTCTGAAGCAGCTATCAGGGAAGTCAAAGAGGAAACGAACTTAGATATAAGAATTAAAAAGTTGATAGGTGTTTATTCTGATGTTCATTCACAGGTTTTTACTTATCCAGATGGGAAAGTAGTACATTTTATAACATCTTGTTTTCTTGCCGAAATGACAGGAGGAGAGCTTAGATGTAATTCAGATGAATCACTTGAAATCAAGTTTTTTGAACTAGAAAACCTACCAAAGAACCTTTTGAAAATGCATCCTAGATGGTTAGAGGATGCTCTTGCTGAAAGGGATTTGGCTTTCATTCGGTAGAATTACCATTGAGTTCAATGTGGGCATTCATGTTTGACGTTTTTGGTGGGATTCTTTCGTGTTCCACCTGAAAAGCTCTCACATCCCTGTTCAAAGGCATGGGAACTAAACTGAGGCCCATTGCCCGATTGGATGATCAGTTTCTTTTCCTTTAATATAATCATTATTTGATATCCGTTTCCCAAAGTTGATTGGATTCTGTGATAATTCGATTTCTTGCTAGTTTTCTTGGGTAAGACACTTTCTATTTCCGCTGGGGTTTCAACATATCTAGTTCTTTGCACAGCCGGTATACTTTTTCTTATCGACGATGAGTCCATATTGCCGACGAATCATTTTGGTTAGTTTTCGATATTCATAGGCGTATCCATCGCCTGCAATAGCTTCCAAAAGCCATTCTTTTTATTTGTTCATCTGAAATTTTATTACCGTTCCCAAGGATGGAGTAACCTGGTGGAGGGTGTCCTTCACTTATTTACTTTTACTCCTTGGGGATGTTTAGTACGTTTCATGATGTCTGTTCCTTTGATATTTTTAGTATAAAATGTTTTAATTAGAGGCTTAAGAGTGTTCACTCCCATTTCTTCAAAATTTTCTTGGAGTATATCTCATGAGAGGTATTTTCTATAAAGTCATATAATATTTGATTAAGTTTGTCTTCTAAACCTTCGTTTACCTCATTTCCATTTTCATCATATAGTTGGAAATGTTCGTATTTCCATTCATCAAACTTGTCTTGCAATAGGTACATATAACTAATCCAATTCTTTCCGTAATTAGAAACATAGGTAGCTGTCCATTGATTAATATATAGAGATTCCAATAATTCCTCTAACTTTGATGAATACCATTCTTTTTTACCTAGACTTCCAGCAATCTCTTGAAATTCTTCCTTGGTCATGAGTTTAACCTCTCCTGAATAATCGTAGCTGATTCTATCTAGTCTGTACGGATGAGGAAAAGCTTCCACTGTTTCCATCCATTGATACGGAGAGTGTTCTTCAATTATTTCCATGATTATATTTGAAATAATAAGTGTGATTTCTTGTTTATCCATAACGCTCGCCCCCTTGCTTTTTGTTGTTCCACATATCGTTTAATGTTTCTCTCGATACATTTCCTACGGTAGAAACAAAATAGGAACGTGTCCATAGACTTGGAAAATATCGAACCCGTACTTGTCAATTGCCGGTCAAAGATTCATTCGATCTCTTTGATTTTCCCTTTTGGCCATTCTTTCACCCAAACATTCAGAGGTTTGTGCCTTTTTCCTTTAAAAACGCCCATGGATAACTCGATTTTTCCATTCTCAAATATTTTGAAGCCGTTGTTCGCCCACTTTGTATTGACGGGTATTTTGTTTTATGACCCGCTTTTCTTGCTTTTAATGCTGCATCCCGTGCGAACAAATACTTGTGACAAACCGACTGCACGGATTGAGAATGAAGAGGGAAGATTCCTTTTGACCTTTTTTGCAATTCGCTTTTGGTTATCCATTTTCCTGTTTTCAAATGGGTTTCTTTGGCAAGGGTGAGACAGAAGTTCCACATTTCACTTGATACGCGGTTACACTCGAACAATCGGTCAATGTTTTCCTTGCTTGCGCGAAACGGAGTTTTTATACAACGAAGCATTTCGTTTCCTCCCACTCGTGAATAATGAGGATACCTATGTCTCATTATAACACAAAACAGGAACAAATGTTCTGTTAAAATCCAACAAAGGCAAATATTCATCCCCCACCTACGCTTTGCGTTGAGGAAGGGGATTTCTGCCCTAATCATTAGTTCTTCATTGTCTATTCGTAATTTTCTGCGAAATTTTCCGAAGTTAGTAACCATTACTTTTCATTTAAACCTAACATTTCTAAATTCGTCTGTGGTTTAAATAAGTGAGATGGAATGATACAATTAGATACAGATTTATGGCTAACAAATCATCTGGGCACTATCACCATTAAAACAATAATGACATATTAAAGCTAGCAAGGCCTGTGTTTTTGCTTGATTATGAATAGTTCTTTTAATAAAATTATGCATATAGAAGTGTTTGAGCGTCTTCGTGTAGGGGACGATAGAGGTTTAAAATAGGTTAGGAAATTGCTCGATGGGACAGGAGAGACGGTCGCTGGTTCGAACTCAGTTGGAATCACTACTGTTAAAGAAGCGTTTAACCTAAAATACAAGGGTTAAACGCTTCTTTTTTGGGGCTGCGTTTATCTTTCATCAACGGAAAATATCAGTTTCAATGGTCGGGCGGTTTTGAACAAAAATTTCATAACAGACGGGTGAGATCAAAACATTATGTGGTTCATTTTCTCTATTTTAGCAGCTGTCTCTTGGGGAGCAGCAAATCTCTTTTACAAAAAAGGTTCAGACAGCAGTGACAAGTACAGTCATCTTAAGATTGTAACAATGGTTGGGTTTGTCATGGGCATTCATGCAGTTTTATATATGTTGGTTAAAGGGGTAAGCTTTGATCCTTTTGATATGATCAGATATTTTCCGGTTTCGGCCATGTATATTTTATCAATGACGATCGGGTATATAGGATTGAGATATATTGAATTGTCAATCGCTGCACCCGTTCAAAACTCTTCCGGAGCCGTAAGTGCGATATTATTATTTATATTTTTTCCGAGGGAAATGAGTTTCATAGAGATTTCAGGAATTGTCTTCGTCACATTTGGTGTGATCGGACTGGCTATATTCGAGAAACAGGCAGAAGATATGGCTTTGAAAGCAAGTAATGAAGTGATCGACAAAAAGTATCAAATTGGCGTATTGGCCATCACGTTTCCAATCCTATACAGCCTCATTGATGGACTAGGGACATTTGCTGATGGAATCTATTTGGATGAATTGAAGCTTATCAGTGAAGATTCGGCTTTATTGGCATATGAATTCACTTTCCTTATTGCAGCAGTCATCTCCTATTTTTATGTAAAAATCATCAAGAAGGAATCATTTGTCATTTTCAAAGAGCGTGATAAAGGATTAGCAGCCATACTTGAAACAATCGGTCAGTTCTTTTATGTATTCGCGATGGCAGGTAATGCAATAATTGCAGCGCCACTTATAGCAGCACATGGAATTTTTTCGGTAATATTATCCCGTATCTTTTTGAAAGAAGTACTGAGCTTTCGCCAGTATCTCATGATCGCAATCGTCATGCTGGGAATCATATTATTGGGAATAATGGAAGGCGGATGATTGTTCAATGTATTTATTGATTTGATATGATAATAAAAATGAGTTTTTTGAAAGGGAGATATTATGCTGGATTTGTTAAAATCACATGCTTCAGTTCGAAAATATAAAGATGTGCCGATTTCGGATGAAACGTTCCATGAAATGCTTCATGCTGCTCAGCATGCAGCTAGCTCCAATTTTGTCCAAGCTTATTCCGTCGTACGAGTGAAGGATCCGGTTAAAAGAAAAAAGCTGGCAGAACTGTCGAAAAACAAAAAACAATATGATTCAGCTGCGTTAGCGCTTGTTTTTTGTGCAGACTTAAAGAGGATTGAGCATGCGGCTGCTCTTCACGGGAAAAAAATATTGGCTGGCGCGACGGAAAACTTCCTTGTCGCCGCAATTGATACAGCGTTGTTTGCCCAAAACTTTGTTGTGGCGGTGGAATCGAAAGGATACGGCATTTGTTACATAGGGGGTGTTCGTAATAATCCGGGGCCAATCAGTGATTTATTGGAGCTACCTGATCATGTCATCCCTTTGTTTGGCATGACCGTCGGCGTACCCGATGAAGCAAATGAAGTGAAGCCGCGCCTTCCAATTAACGCAATTTTACATGAAGATACATATGACGAACATAAATACGATGACATTCTTAAACAGTATGACTCTGTTATGGAAGAATACTACCATAATCGTTCCACCAATAATAAAAGCAATGGATGGACAGATGTTATGGCAGCCTTCCTGTCCGAGCCGCGCAGGACATACATGCTTGATTTTCTGCAATCAAAAGGATTTTTAAAACACTAAATAAGAACTCTCAGTCTGGGCTGAGAGTTCTTTATTTTTACTGGAAATCTTTTATGTCTTTAGTCATGGTGAATCGTGTTTCTTTTCTTTGTTTCTGAACTTGTTAGTAGGTATATTAGCTAGTATAAAATAGGTATTAAGAATCAAAGATAAGCTTAATTGCATCAAAAAGCTAGGAATTTTGTCACGATTTGCTATAATGACATTTATAATCGTTAAGTTTTAATCCAGATAAAGGCAAACTTATTGAAAAATAAGGACGCAAAGCTACGGACCTAAAGCTCACTGCTATGGTGGCCGAGTTGCCAAAGGAAATTGGACACTATAGGTGGGCCCTATTTTCTTGGGCACACCTTTTTTTCTTTTGAAGGGAGGTATGAATTTTTGTCTGCTGAAAGCTTTATTCAAATGGACCAGTTTTATCATTTTTTTCAACCGATTTACGACATCAAAAGTAGTAAAAAAGTAGGGTATGAGGCGCTTTTTAGACATGAAACATACCCAAACCCTGAAGTAGCTTTTCAAACGGCCAAACAAGAAAATTGCCTTTATGATTTGGATTCCCAGTCCATTTATAAAGCTCTTTCAAGTTTTTATTCAGTAGATTCACGGGAAGAACTCGGAGTCCTGTTTATCAATATTTTCCCGTCGACCATTCTAAATCGGAATTTTCCAGATTTCGTTCAGCAAATCATTGCTGACAATGACATAGTCAATCAACAAGTAGTCTTGGAGATATCTGAATCAGAGGAAATTCCGGACATGGAAAATTTAAAATCTCGGTTATTTGGACTCCGGCAGGATGGATTTTTAATCGCAATTGACGATGTTGGGAGAGGATACTCAAGCGCAGAAACCATTATTGAGTTAGAGCCTGATTACTTAAAGTTGGATCGTTACCTTGCTCAAGATTTACATATAGTACAAAAAAAACAAGAGTATATCTCGGTTTTTAAAAACTTTTGTGAAAAAACCGGAAGCAAATTGATATTAGAAGGTGTGGAAACAGAAGAGGAACTTCAAATGGCAAAAGCGTTGGGAATTTCAGGAGCCCAAGGCTATTATCTTGGGAAACCTGCTTTATTACAATCTGTACTTATTTAAATTTGGGGTAACAAAATGCCGGGATAAGGAGCATTATGAATGTCAGCAATGCAAGAAATTAGTAGATATGATGTATTGTTATCACAATTTCCCTTTAAAAAAATACCAGTTCATTCTGTAGATTACGATTCGCTAAAGAGGATGTTTGATTTTCTATATGAATATACAGACATTTACCAGCTTGCCTTTATAAGAGGAGAGGCGATGTTTCAGTATTTGAAGTATCATCAAACCATGCAATTTGAAATCATTTCTTTTGCCCAAGCAATACAAGACATTAAAATATTTACTTTCTATTTAAAAAATGATAGAACGATTAATAATGATTTAAGGCTTGACTTTTCATTGCAAAATTATCATTTATGGGAAAGTTTATAAATCCTAATTGTCTAAACGAAAAATTTGGAAGATTTTTCGGTTTGCGTTTTTGTCAAACTTTTTTACCACATTTTGAAGACGACATTCCTCATCTACTAAAGATTGCTGGAAAGAAGCCGATACATAATTTGTAGAATATATGTCGTAGAAATAGGTATTAAGACCTATTATGGGGATAATGTTGAAAACGCGAACGGCAAAGAGGAGGACGAAACATGAGTTTTTTGGGGCTTGGTAAATCCACTAGCAAAAAAGAAGATGGAATGAAGCATAATGAAAAAGCGAATTCAAAGGTTGGAATAAAAATAGAGGATGCTTCTATATTGGATAAAATCAATATGATCAACCTTACTGACAAAGACCTGAAGCTCCTCAAAAGTATTCAGCCACTGGTTAAGGGAAATATCGAACGATTAGTTGATGATTTCTATTCGATTATTATGGATGTTGCAAGTTTAAAAGAAATAATTCAGAAGAACTCCACTGTCGAGCGCCTTAGGAAAACCTTAAGAATTCACATTATAGAGATGTTCGATGGAAACATAGATCAAAGCTTTATAGATAAACGTTTGAAAATCGCGAAGGTTCATTATGTAATCGGATTGGAACCATCATGGTATATGGGGTCGTTTCAAGGCATTCACGATACGATTACCCATCTGGTCTTTAAGAGTGTAAAAGATAGGAGAAAGCTGCAATCACTCCTATCAGCTGTCAATAAAATTCTAAACTTGGAGCAGCAAATCGTACTTGAAGCATATGATCGGGAAAACATGGTAAAGCTAAATTCCCAGTTTGAAGAAGGGAAGATTTACCTTAAAAACCAAATGACTTCTGTAAGTGAAGGACTGGTTGCCCTTGCTGAACAGACACAGGCATCTGTCGCTGCTTTGAGCAAAAATATCCATGAGGTAAATGAAACGACTACAGAGAACAATGAACAGTCTATCTTAGCTAAAAATCATGCACAGGATGGACAGAACAAACTGAAGGAGTTATTGGAAAAGATCAGTGTTATGGATAATTATTCGAGAGAGATGATCGAAAGTATCCATCGCTTGGGAGAGTCTTCTGATCAAATTTCCAGTGTTATTCACATTGTTCAAGATATCGCTGAGCAAACGAATATTTTAGCTTTAAATTCAGCCATAGAAGCAGCAAGGGCTGGCGAACATGGAAGAGGATTTGCTGTACTTTCCCAAGAGGTGCAAAGCCTTGCTGAACAGACAAAGAATTCCATCTCACAAATTCACGAACTGATTTCGAACTCCAACCTGTATAAGGAACAGGTGATAAAGTCATTGAAGCATGTGGAAGAAGCGTTGATGTCCGGTATTGCAACATCTGAACATACTCACGAAGCATTTCAGAATATTGCTCAGTCCATCCAGCAAAACAGCATGACGAATATGAAGGTCCAGGAGCAGATGGGGCAGCTCGTTGCTGTTGTCAATGAAATTGAAAATGCTTCAGCAATTGTGACGTCATCTGCAGAACAATTGAATGAAGCCGCAATGGCTTAGGTTTTTTTGAGGTGCGAAAATAAACGGATTGAATCAGAATAATCACATTATTTCCCCCTCTTAGGGGGTTTTTTGAAAGATAAGAAAGCACATAAGATCTGACTAAGTTTTCCTTTTAACAAGTATGCGTTATGTCTAGCTCCAGGCGCCATCGGCGCAAGGATAACCCCATTACTTGTGAAAGGAAAATTTAAAAAATGGTAATAGAGAAGACATCATGACGAGGAAGTGAGCCCTGAATGAAATTATTACATTGGTTACTTAATCGAAAAACAGCAACAAAGCTTTTAACGGCTTTTATCTTTATCGCATTCTTACAGGCGGGTGCCGGATACTTTGGATTATCAGGGTTGGGCAAGGTGAATGATGATCTCGATCTTATCTATGAAGAAAGCCTGAAACCGATTGAATACATGTCACAAGCGCGAAATAATTTCCAAAAATTAAGCTTAAAATGGCGCGACATTCATTTAGTCGACTCTCCGAACGAAAGAGACGGCTTGCTGATGGATGTCGATACACTCAGAGAAGAAATTACACATTATTTTGAATTATATAGAGACAGACCTTTAAACGTAAACCAAGAAAGGCTACTTGAAACCTATGATAGGGTGTGGGAGGAATATAACGAGAAATACGATGAATCCGTACAGCAAATTGTCAATGGAAAAGGCGATTATAAAGCTTATATGGGTGGTGATTTTAACAACCTTCAGCTTCAGTTGATCAGCATTATGAACCAATTGGTGGAATCGGATATGAAAAGAGCCGACAAAGCCAAAAAGGAGGCTGATAATGTCCATACGACATCAAGAATGATTACATTGTCTAGTGTGATCATCACTTTAATCATCTGTATTGCTTTCGGAATATTTATTTCTCGTATCATTTCCCGTCCGCTTAAACGAGTAGTTGATCTCGTAGAAAAAATTGCTGACGGAGATTTGACGGAAACAGCCAATATAAATACTCGGGATGAGGTGGGCATTCTTGCACAATCTGTCAACCGCATGGTCATCAATATTAGGGGAATGGTTCAAAATATTTTAAGTGCTGCAGAAAATTTATCGGCGTCATCTGAGCAGGTGTCAGCAAGTACTGAGGAAATTGCGAGCGCCAATCAGGCAAATGCTGCACAAACAATGAATGAATTATTTTTGGAATTATCTGAAGCAATCAATGCGGTGGCGCAAAATACAGAGCAGGCAGCTGAGTTGTCTAACAAAACCATTCAGATTGCCCATGACGGTGACCAAGTCGTCTTATCATCTATAGAAGGTGCTAACCATGTAAGTGAAAATATATCAAGTTTGGAAGAAGATTCAAATAAAATTGGAGAAATTATTGGAGTAATTGATGATATTGCAGATCAGACAAATCTTTTGGCGTTAAATGCTGCTATTGAAGCCGCGAGGGCAGGAGACCAAGGAAGGGGATTCGCTGTCGTGGCGGAAGAAGTCCGCAAGCTGGCCGAAAGAAGCGGTGAAGCAACAAAGCAGATCGCCATGATTATAAAAAGCATGCAGGAAAACACAGTACACAGTGTAAAATCAGTGCAAGATGGGTTAGCATACACGAAGCAGTCGGGAGAGGCCTTTGAAAATATTATTCAGATGATTAATGAAACTGGCAACAAAGTGACGGAAATTGCAAGTGCCAGCGAAGAGCAAGCAGCTCAATCGAAAGAAGTACTATCTTTCATTGAGAGCATTTCTGCTGCAACTGAAGAGGCAACGGCAAGCAGTCAAGAAACAGCGTTGACTGCACAAAGCCTAATTGAATTGGCTGAAGAATTGAATGCATCTGTATCAGCATTTAAAATATCGTGAATAAGCAGAGTGTAACAAACAAAATTTTGTTTGGAGGTAAGGGATAGAAAAATACTTGGGCTACGAAAGAAGTGGCTGAGCGAAAGCGTAATAGATTTATGAACAGTTCACCGCGGAATTCGGCGCTTACAATCAATAATGCAAGCAGCGATGAAACAGCTATAATCTCTCAGAATGTAATGGAATTAGCAGAGGAGCTGAATTCATCAGTTGCTGCATTCAATTTATCTTGAGTTACCATTATTTTCTTTAAATGGAATTAATAAGGAAGAGCATTTTGAAAGAGAATGATCGAAATACTTCCATGACAGGCTTTCCTTGATTTAAGCAAAGAAGAATTTTAAGTAAGGAGTGTTTTAAGAATGAGTTGGTTCATCAATAGAAAAACTTCATTCAAACTATTATCATCTTTTATTTTCATAGCGATCATATTGGCTGGAGTAAGCACCTTTGCCATCATCAATATGAAAAAAATTAATATAATTGGCGCAGAGATGTACACGGCTGCACTAAAGCCAATGGAAAATATGGCGAATGCCAAGAATGACCTTCTGCAATTAAGGATTGGCTGGCGAGATGTTACACTGGCTGATTCCGAAGCTTCCATTGATTCAAAGATGGAAGAAATAAAGAAATATCGGAAGGCTATTGCCGAAAATATTACAATCTATACAAAATCTTATGAGACTGAAGGCCTGGAGGCACAGCAGGAGGCTCAGGAATTCCATGATAAATTTATGTCAGATTTTGAAGCCTACAACAAAGTATTTGATGAAGCAGTTCGAGCAGTAAAAAAAGACCGAAGCAGTTTCAAAAAATTCGATGCTGAGTTGAATGGATACCATGGTCGCTTAACAACCTATTTAGAAGAGATTTGGGATTTGGATATGTCAATTTCTGACGAGGAATACCACAACGCTGAAAATATGTTTTCCACCACGATAAAAGTTATGATTACCATCGTTATTTTGACACTTGGAATTTGCATCGCTCTCGGTGTCTTCCTGACAAAGATCATAGCACGCCCTATTCATGAGATGGCACAAATTATGGAGAAGGTAGCTGAGGGGGATCTGACTGAAAAAGCTAATATTCAAACGAAGGACGAGGTTGGAATACTTGCACGATCCGTCAATCATATGATTGATAATTTAAGAGGCGTGATTAAAAATATTGTCATCGCTGCGGAAAACCTATCTGCGTCTTCTGAACAAGTCTCGGCGAGTACAGAAGAGATTGCCAGTGCAAGCGCGAATCAAGCAACCTCTGCACAAACAATGAATGAATTGTTCAGAGAATTATCAGGTGCTATTAATACGGTAGCGGAGAACACAGAGCAGGCCGCAATGCTTGCAAATAAAACAATGAAAATTGCGCAGGATGGGGAAAAAGTAGTTCTGTCTTCTGTGGAAGGAGCTAATCTTGTTAGTGACCAAATGGCCCGCTTGGAGCAAGATTCTAGTAGAATTGGAGAAATCATCGAAGTCATTGATGATATTGCAGATCAAACGAATTTACTGGCTTTAAATGCAGCGATTGAAGCGGCTCGTGCAGGAGAGCAAGGACGGGGGTTTGCCGTTGTGGCCGACGAAGTTCGTAACCTTGCAGAAAGAAGTGGAGAAGCGACGAAGCAAATCTCTGCTATTATCAAGGAGATGCAAAAAGATACAGAATTAAGCGTTCAATCAGTAACTGAGGGTGTTACCTCTACCCAGCGTTCTGGAGAAGCGTTTGGAAATATTATTCAGATCATTAATGAAACAAGCAATAAGGTGACGGAAATTGCCGGTGCCAGTGAAGAACAAGCTGCTCAGTCGGCTGAAGTGCTCACGTTTATTGAAAACATATCTGCTACAACTGAGGAAACGTCGGCAAGCACGGAAGAAACAGCTTCTACTGCCCAAGCACTTACTGATTTAGCAGAAGAGTTGAATGCATCGGTGGCTTCCTTCAAGGTGAATTAAACAATTGTAAAAGTTCACACTGTGATGATTGATATACTCACACTAAAAAAGCTCCTAAAGTAAATCATTCGATATTTGGGAGAAAGCTGGACGCAACCTTAAAAAGCGCGAGAAATCAACGTTTTTAAAATTGATTTCTCGCGCTTTTCTGATGTAATTTATCAAAGCTTTGCTTAAAAATAAACTATGTCCCAGCCCTGGCTGATTTTGCTTTTTTGGTGGTTGTGACCGTTTTTAATGGAAGCTGCTTGCAAAGGAATTCTTTCGCCGCTTATTATTCCAGTTTTGAATGCTTTGTTCCTTTACTTCGTAACGAACCTTTAGATTTTAAATTTCATATCTGGAAGAATTATTTCGAACTAAAACAAATGTTTGAAAAATGCATATTAAAAACAGCTTACATTTACCGATAAAAAAACTAATAGTGAGGACATTCTTTAGTATTAATAATTTGGCAAAAATTAACAAATTAAAGTTTTTTTGAAGATAAATATAGTTAATTATTACTAAGGTCATGTTTGTTCTACTATTATCGGAAATAGCAGAGAAGGAGGGCCTGCATGAGGAAAGAATGCTCTTATTAAAGCAGAATGTTCAAAACTGAAAAGCTGGAAAATGTGTGCTTCTATATTATTGGGCGTCTTCTTTCAGAATAGCTATAGAACGCACAAGGAAATGTTAATTTAAGGGGATGCTGAGATTATGCGTTGGTTTCTAAATAGAAAAACGTCATTCAAATTATTATCAACTTTTGTACTCATTGCTGTGATACTCGCTGGTGTAAGTATCTATTCAATGTCAACCATGAAGAAGCTTCGAGGAAATGTCTGGATGACATATGAAAAAACGTTAGTTCCTATGAGTCATCTTACTCAAGCTCAAATCGATCTGTACAAATTAAAAATTTTGTGGCAGGAAATGGCATTGTCTGATTTGAAAGCGGATAACTCAAAGAAGTTAGAAGAGATTAAAACGTTGAGACAGGAAATTGAAAAAAATGTAAACATTTACGCAGATGTCTATTTGGATTTTGGAGAAGAGATTCAACAGCAGGGGGAGAGATTTCGAGAAGAATTTACTTTGAATTTTGATTATTATAACAAAACATATGATGATGCTGTTCAAGCTGTTTCTACAAATCGAAGCAGCTTTCAGCAAAAGAATGAAGAATTGAATAAATTACATGAAGGGGTAACGAACTATATCGAGCAGATCAAGGCTGTTGATATGGAGATCAATGGAGAAGAATACATAGCAACAGGAGACGCCTATTCGATCTCTATAACTATTTTGATTATCGTTTCAATACTAACGTTCGTGATGTGTATCGTTCTTGGGCTTTTCCTTACTAGGATTATTGCTCGTCCCCTTCATGAAATGGCGAATCTTGTAGAGAAGGTAGCTGAGGGGGATTTGACCGAAACAGCCAATATCAAGACGAAAGATGAGGTAGGGAAACTGGCTCAATCTTTCAATACGATGATTTTAAACTTAAGGGTTACCGTTCAAAACATATTAAGTGCGGCAGAGAACCTATCTGCGTCATCTGAACAGGTTTCAGCCAGCACGGATGAAATTGCCAATGCCAGCGCCAATCAGGCAAATGCAGCACAAACGATGAATGAACTGTTTAGAGAATTGTCGGAAGCCATCAATGCAGTTGCGCAAAATACAGAACAAGCGGCGGAGCTTGCTGGCAAGACAATCAAAATTGCACAGGAGGGGGAAAAAGTGCTTCTTTCCTCAGTGGAAGGGACTAACCATGTCAGTGACCAGATGACAAAGTTAGAGGAAGATTCTCATAAAATCGGGGAAATTATCGAAGTCATTGATGAAATTGCCGATCAAACGAATCTATTAGCGCTTAATGCAGCTATAGAGGCAGCTCGTGCTGGGGAACAAGGACGGGGATTTGCCGTTGTGGCTGATGAAGTACGTAAACTGGCGGAACGAAGCGGAGAAGCGACGAAGCAGATTACTACAATCATTAAGGGAATGCAGCATCACACGGCACTTAGCGTTCAATCTGTTCAGGAAGGACTTGTTTATACAGAGCAATCAAGTGAAGCCTTCGAACAGATCATCAACATGGTGCATGATACGGGCAATAAAGTAACAGAAATTGCCGGTGCGAGTGAAGAACAGGCAGCCCAGTCGGCAGAAGTACTTACATTCATTGAAAGTATTTCTGCTGCAACGGAGGAAGCTTCCGCAAGCAGCGAAGAAACAGCGACAACAGCCAATGCACTAACCGAACTAGCAGAAGAATTAAATGCTTCAGTAGCAGCTTTTAAAATCAATTGATTGAACTCCAGTAAGCTCCGGCAAAGACCGGGGCTTTTGTATTGAACAACTTAAAAAGGCGGAAAAGTGAATTTTCAATGATGAATGTAAAAAATATCATGATTATGCCGATAAAAAGGGTAGCCGTTATTATATTGAGCTAGTAACGAAAGATTCCTGATTTTTAACTTCATTCAGCAGAGGTCTCCCACGTCTGTGAGCGACCTGTCTGATTTTTGAGGGACAATGCCATTCACCCGATGGGAGGTTCGATCACAATTACAGTATTTTGAGAGGAGGTATATCGTTGAGTAGACAAGATGAACAATATGTAGTTTTTGCTATAAATGAAAATCTTTACGCCATCTCGATTCATGATGTGGCGGAAATTATCCGGATGCAAACTGTCAAATGGGTGCCGAATTCACGTGAGGAGTTTCTAGGTGTCATTCATCTAAGAGAACATATTATTCCGATCATCAGTCTTCACCGGATTTTTTCTGAGAAAGAAAAGACAATAGATTCCAAAACAAGAATGATTGTCTTACAGACTAATGGCCAGGAGTTTGGATTTGTGGTGGATGAGGTTGACCATGTCATGTTTTTGTCAGATGAACATATCAGCCCTGCACCGCATATGTCACAAAGTGAATGGATTACCGGGGTATACCACCATGATGACAAGACAATTGCTTTGTTGAATCTACAAACTCTACTGCGGCAGGTAGATATTCAAAAAGTTTTAGAATAGTATCCACTTAAAAATTGAGGAAGTGTCCAAATATGAAGTTTTTTAGCTGGTTTAATCATTTAAAAATAAGGACCAAAATATTATCTGTCTTTATGATTGTTGCCATTCTTCAAATAGGTATTAATTCTTTGGGCTTGATCAATATGGGCAAGCTGAATGACGGAATGGGAGAAATGTACAACGACAGATTGAAGCTTATTGAGATCATGGCAGATAACGAGGTGCTCCTTCAAGAAATCAGCGTTAAGTGGCGCGATGTATACGTGGCAGATTCCAGTGCTGAACTGATGGAGTCAGTAAATAAAATCAGATCGCAAATACAAGAAAATATGGAATTATACAGCAAGAATCCATCTTTAACAGATGAACAGAAAAAGCTTGTGAAAGATTTTGATTCTGCATTCCAGGCGTTCAACAGCGCATATGATGAATCTATTACAGCGATCATCAACAAAAAGTCAGATTATAAAAGCTATATTGGTGGAGATCTGTTGAATCAACAGAATAAACTGACTGGAATCGTCGATCAATTGAAAGAAATCGATTCTGCCAAAGCTCAGGAAACATATGGAGAAGCAGAAGATACATATGGTTCGACCAAAATTCTCGCTGGCGTCATAATCATCATTGTATTGCTGATTAGCGTAGGAATGGGACTATTGATATCGAATGTCATTGCGCGTCCGCTTAAACAAGTAGTTCGACTCGTTGAGAAGGTGGCCGACGGAGACTTGACGGAAACAACAGATATTGAAACAAAGGATGAAATCGGTGTACTTGCTCGCTCAGTCAATACGATGGTGTTAAATTCGAGATCCACAGTTCAAAGCATTTTGAGAGCATCGGAAAACTTATCGGCTTCCTCTGAACAGGTTGCAGCAAGTATTGAGGAAATTGCCAGTGCGAGCACTAATCAGGGGAATGCTGCACAGACAATGAACGAATTGTTTAGAGAATTGTCTGAAGCCATCAATGCGGTTGCTGAGAATACTGAGCATGCTGCGGAGCTGGCAAACAAAACAGTTCAAATTGCGGAGGAAGGGGAACAGGTGGTTCTTTCTTCAGTGGAAGGAGCCAACGCTGTAGATGAGCAGATATCTAACTTAGAGCAGGAATCAAACAAAATTGGAGAAATTATTGGTGTGATTGATGACATTGCAGACCAGACGAACCTACTTGCTTTGAATGCTGCGATCGAAGCGGCCAGGGCTGGAGATCAGGGTAGAGGTTTCGCTGTAGTTGCGGAGGAAGTCCGTAAACTTGCGGAAAGAAGCAGCGAGGCAACAAAACAAATCACCGAGATTATTAAAGGGATGCAAGAAAATACAGCCCGAAGCGTGAAGTCTGTCAGGGAAGGCAGATCCTTTACTGAGCAGTCAGGTGTAGCATTTAGTAATATTATCCAAATGGTAAATGACACAGGTAATAAAGTAACAGAAATAGCGGGTGCGAGTGAGGAGCAAGCGGCCCAGTCAGTAGAGGTGTTAACATTTATTGAAAGCATATCTGCAACGACGGAGGAAGCGGCTGCAAGTAGTGAAGAAACAGCCTCGGCAGCACAATCACTCAACGATCTTGCAGAGGAATTAAATACATCTGTTTCCTATTTCAAATTAAAGTAATTGTCACCCAAAGTGCCAAGCCTTCTAACATCACACTGTGGTGCAGTTTGAATAAGGTTACATTCAGTGGATGCTACAGATTTTTAGAGAGAATTTATCGAGCGAGGTTGCATAAATTCTGGGAGCAAATACGTCAAGGCGCATCTAATAATACTTGAGTTCACCCCCAATGGATTCATTGGGGGTGAACATCAATAAGGAAAAATATAGAGCAGGTGATCAAAATGGGGAAAGCAAGGCAGGAACAATATGTTGCCATCGGTATTGGAACCGAGAAATACGCCATTAAGATACATGAAATCGAAGAAATTATACGAATGCAGGAAGTTACAAAAATACCACATGTTCAAGCTCATATTAAAGGGGTTATTAACCTGAGAGGAAGGATCATTCCAATCGTCAGTCTTCGTCATCGCTTTGGACTGATTGAAGAGGAATATACAAAAGACACGCGGATTGTGGTTGTGAAATTTGAAGATGAGATGATTGGGATTGTTGTGGACAGTGTGAGTCAGGTGACTACGTTTAGCGAAATTCAGCCTCCGCCAGAAACGTTCGGAGATGTAAAAGGTTCGTTCTTCTCTGGTATTGGGCATGAGGATGAGGAGCTCGTTAGTATATTAAATTTGGATAAAGTTCTCCAACAATAGGTGGTGAAACGGAAATGGATACATTTGATTTAAGCGAGTTTTTAGGAGTTTTCTTAGATGAAGTCGATGAGCAGCTGGATATTATTGACCAGGAGATTCTTGCGCTGGAACAAGAAGGGGAATCTCCGGAAGTCATACAAAGACTTTTCCGCGCTGCGCATACATTAAAAGGTTCGTCTGCAACGATGGGTTTTGAGGATATGACAAAGCTGACTCACGAAATGGAGCATTTGCTTGATCATGTCCGCAATGGCCGGCTGTCAGTCACTCATGATTTAATCAACCTTTTATTCAAGTGCTTGGATGAATTGAAGCAGCTGAAGGAAGAAATTGTTTCGGGTCAAGACCCAAGGACAGACATTACACCCCTAATTGAAGAAGTGGAAAATTTTTCTGGAGAGAAGCCAGCAGAGGAGAAAGAGGAAGAGACTTTTGATGAACCATATTCACCAGAAGTTCAAGGAGACATTGATTCATATAGGGGACAGGGGCTGAACGTATATAAACTGTCTATCCAGATTTCCACAGAATGTGAAATGAAATCAGTGCGTGCTTTTTTAATCAAAAATCAGTTGGAGTCAAACGGGGCCGACATGATTCAAACCGCACCGGACTTTGAAAACCCCGATAATCGGGAATCAGATTATGAAAAAGTACAGTTTATTATTGCCACACAACAGAGCCAGTCGGAGGTTTTTGATCTTGTAAAAATGATGACCGATGTTGATGAGGTAACCGTGGATGCTTTAGGACAGCAAGCTGCGGAAAAGGAAATAGCAGTTGCTGTTGAAGTAGAAACTATTGAAAAAGCCCCAGAGCCTGTTGAAGAGAAGAAAAAGGCTGAGGCTACCTCACCGTCAAAGTCTGTGCCACAAAAGACGGGAGAGAAAAAGCCAGCCAAAGGACGGCGGGCATCTCAAACGATCCGTGTGGATGTGGAACGTTTGGAACATCTCATGAATCTGGTAGGAGAGCTTGTTATTGACCAAACAAGAATCAGCCAGGTAAGCGGATTGCTTCATAACCGCTACACGGAAGATGATACCGTTGACGACCTTATTCAGGTTTCTGACCATGTTGCTCGTGTGATCGGGGAGCTTCAGGAAAGTGTAATGAAAGTACGGATGCTGCCAATCGGGCAATTGTTCAGCAGGTTCCCAAGAATGGTCCGCGATCTGGCGCAAACTCTTGATAAGGATATTGATCTTGTCATTGATGGTCAGGAAACGGAATTAGACAGAACCGTCATCGAAAAAATTGGAGATCCCTTGATTCACTTAATTCGAAATGCTGTGGACCATGGTTTGGAATCAAAAGAGGAAAGGGCTAAGACGAATAAGCCTGCAAAAGGCGTTTTGCGCATTACTGCCAGTCATGAAGAGAATCAGGTAGTCATCACAGTTGAAGATGACGGTGCAGGAATAGATCCTGAAAAAATGAAGAGTTCGGCAATGAAAAAAGGCATCATTACTGCAGAGGAAGCTGAAAAGCTTACTGATGATGAAGCGGCCTACCTCATTTTCCGTCCAGGATTCTCCACAGCTAAAGAAGTGAGCGATGTCTCAGGACGTGGAGTCGGAATGGATATCGTCCGTAGCCATATTGAAAGCTTGAATGGAATCATTGAGTTAGGTACAAAGCTGGGGCAAGGTACTTCTTTTAAAATTAAGTTGCCTTTAACATTAGCTATCATTACAGGTCTGATTATTAGATTGGCTGATAGGACCTTTATATTGCCAATGAGCAATGTCGTTGAAATTGTCCGAATTCATCCAGATACAATTCAAACAATCAAAGGTAAATCGATCGTGGTTGTCAGAGAACAAGTGTTGCCTGTTGTTTGGCTTCACGACTTGCTCCAAATTCCACGGGAAGCTTCGGAAAATAGACAGCTCCCGGTTGTAATTGTAGGAGTAGGTGAGAAAAAGATTGCTCTGATTGTGGATGAACTCCAAGGCAATCAGGAAATAGTTGTTAAATCATTAGGGAAATATGTAGGAAAAATAAACGGAATCTCTGGGGCTACCATTTTAGGAGATGGCCGGGTAGAACTGATACTGGAAGTGGCCGGTATGAATAGAATGATTAGTAATGTATAAATTTATGAACTGGAAGTGAGATTATATGAAAATTTTAATAGTGGATGATGCGGCATTTATGAGAATGACTTTACGGAAGATGTTGGAAGAGTTTGGCCATGAGGTAATTGGGGAAGCTGTTGACGGGAATGATGCGGTAGAAAAATATAAAGAGCTGAAACCGGATTTGGTTACAATGGATATCACCATGCCGAATAAAGACGGTATAACGGCTACGAAAGAAATCAAGCAATATGACCCAAATGCAAAAGTTCTTATCTCTTCCGCTATGGGGCAGGAGTCGATGGTAAAAGAAGCAATTATCGCAGGGGCCGCTGATTTCATTGTCAAGCCGATCAATCCACAAAGGATGATGAACGCGGTAACCAAGATAGGAAAGAACTGAATTGATGGATGGCAGACCTTTACTGATCTGTGCATGTTCAGGCTGCTAGTGAAGACTGAAATGAAGATTACCATTGCATAATGAAGCAGCTATAAGAGAATGATCACGCCCTCTGCTTTTTAGGTAGGGAGTCTGTTCAAATATCAGGAACTACTAGCCATAGCATGAATGATAGATGGATGTTATGAATAGAGCAGAAATAAATGTAATGTTTGAAAAGTAAAGAGCTGAAGGTGAAGTAATGCTTGAAGTATTGGACCAAAACCAAGATTACGATTTGTTTATCCAAAGAATCAAGAGACAGACGAACATCGACTTGCACTCTTATAAAGAAGATCAGATGAAGCGAAGGCTGACAGCCTTAAAAAGTAGAAAAGGCTTTCGGACATTTGATGAATTCTATAAAGCTATGATGCAGGACGACATTCTTTATGAGGAATTTTTAAATCATATGACGATCAATGTCACAGAATTTTTTCGCAATCCTTCTAGGTGGGATGTGTTGGAAAAGACAATAATACCTGAACTACTGAAGGAAAAGAATAGGATTAAATGCTGGAGTGCTGCATGTTCTACAGGGGAAGAACCATACAGTCTCGCCATGCTGCTTTCTTCGTTTCTGGACTGGAAAGATATACGGATATTAGCGACAGATATCAATCAAAAAGTCATTGATCAAGCAAAATCTGGCATATTCAACACAGGGACACTGAAAAATCTCTCCCCTTATTACCGGGATCAATTTTTTGCCAATCAAGGAAGACAGCATGTGATCGCAGAAAAGGTAAGAAATAGCGTTCATTTTAGACAGCAGGATCTCTTGGCTGATCCCTTTGAGCAAGGGTTTGATTTAATCATCTGCCGCAATGTCTTAATTTATTTTACCGATGAGGCGAAAGATCTTCTATTTCAGAAATTCAGCCGCGCATTGAACAAAGGTGGATATCTTTTCGTCGGTGGCTCCGAGCAGATTTTTCAGCCGCAAAAGTACCAGTTAAAAGAAGCAGACACGTTTTTTTACAAAAAGATGTAGGTGAGATTGTTATGGGAAAAATGAAAGTCCTTATCGTAGATGATTCCATTTTCATGCGGAAGCTTATTTCTGATTTCGTATCAAAGGATGATCGTTTAGAAGTAGTAGCGACCGCAAAAAACGGCCTAGAGGCTATCGAGTTGACCGAAAAATTGAAGCCGGATGTCATTACGATGGATATAGAAATGCCTGAAATGGACGGGTTGACGGCGTTAAAGCATATTATGCAAAAATTCCCGACCCCTGTCCTAATGGTCAGCTCTTTGACAGAAAAAGGGGCTTATGAGACGATCAAGGCTTTACAGCTTGGAGCAGTGGATTTTATTCAAAAACCATCCGGAGCTGTCTCTCTGGACTTGTTTCGGGTCAAGGAAGAACTGATTCTCAAAATCAAGGCAGTCGCAAAAGCGCGTCTAGCGAAAATAGAAGCTCCAGCTCGGAGAGAAGCAGTACAGCTTAAAACAAAGCCAGTCATTCAAAAAATAGAAAAGCCGCAACAGGTTATCACTGGTTTCAAACAATTATTTGCTGTTGGGACATCGACAGGAGGACCGAAAGCACTCGAAACGGTCATCACGGGTTTGCCTGCCGGTTTCAAAGATCCTCTTCTCGTCGTACAACATATGCCTCCAAAATTTACGGAATACCTCGCTAAAAGACTTGATAGCATGTCAAATATGAATGTGGTCGAAGCACAGAATAATCAGGTCATCAGTGGAGGGACAGTTTATATTGCCCCTGGGGATTATCACATGGGGGTACGTCAAAGAGGTAATGAATACAGAATTATCCTGAATAAAGAAGCACAGTGCAACGGACATCGCCCTTCCGTTGATGTCTTATATGATTCAGTTAGTAAACTAACTGGATTGAAACGCCATTATATTATCATGACAGGAATGGGCGGAGATGGAGCTGCCGCCATGAAAAGGGCAAAAGATTCAGGCGCAGCTATTACGACGATTGCAGAATCCGAGGAAACATGTATCGTATACGGAATGCCAAAAACGGCTGTAAATCTTGGCTGTGTCGATCACATTCTCCCACTAACTCGCATTTCTACAAAAATGATTGAGTTGTCTAAATAAAAGTACATAATTGAATCAGCTCTCGGTATGAATCGGGAGCCTTTTTGTAAAATTTTCCTATTTTAATTTATCAGAGTGGACTGACTGATATCTCTATCTATTTAGTGGGAATTGAAAGAAGGCTTGTTGCAAAAAACAAGTCTTTCTCACTTTATTTTGATAAAATAGATGTGATTGTAAAACTCAAATATAAGACGAAAGAGTTGAACGCGCATGGAGACACTTAAAGTAGCTGTCATTCCAGGGGACGGAATCGGTCCTGAAGTCATTACAGAAGGAATCAAAGTCCTGGAAAAAGCTACTCAGTTAGATGGAAGGATTCAATTTGAATTTACCCATTTTCCCTGGGGCTGCGAATATTATCTTGAGCATGGCAGAATGATGGATGAAGATGGAATAGATCGCTTAAAGGAATTCGACGCTATTTATTTGGGCGCTGTCGGCTATCCTGGTGTTCCTGACCATATTTCCCTTTGGGATTTACTGTTGCGAATCCGGAAAAGCTTTGATCAATATGTGAATATACGCCCTATTCAGCTTTTGAATGGAGCACCTTGTCCGCTAAAAAACGGCAGCAAGGAAAAAATAGATATGTTGTTTATCCGTGAAAATAGCGAAGGCGAATATTCCGGGGCAGGGGACTGGCTCTTTAAAGGGAAGCCTGAAGAAGTGGTTCTTCAGACAGGTGTTTTTTCCAGGAAGGGAACAGAGCGGATTATTCGCTATGCTTTTGAAACAGCAAAAGAAGCTGGAAAAACAGTAACAAGCATCAGTAAGGCAAACGCACTCAATTACTCTATGGTTTTTTGGGATGAAGTATTTGAAGAAGTAAGCCAAGAATACCCGGAAATCCAAACCTATTCGTATCTGGTTGATGCTGCGGCCATGCATATGATCACTGATCCGGAACGTTTCGAAGTTGTAGTCACTTCGAATCTATTCGGAGATATTTTAACTGATGTAGGCGCTGCACTTGCTGGTGGGATGGGACTTGCCGCTGGTGCAAATATCAATCCGGAGAGGAAATATCCTTCCATGTTCGAACCGGTACATGGTTCAGCTCCTGATATCGCTGGGAAAGGCGTTGCCAATCCGCTAGCAACGGTTTGGTCCGCCAGCCAAATGTTTGACTTTTTCGGCTATAATGATTTGGGAGAGAAGCTTTTGAAAGCGATCGAAATACTTCTGGAAGAAAATAAGGTACTTACCCCTGATTTAGGGGGCAGCGCCTCGACTTCAGAAGTCGGAGATCGAATTTCTGACATTTTAAATGATCTTTTTTAGGAAAAAACATCAAGGATATAGGGAAAAAGGAGAGACAATTTTTATGTCAAAAGAAGAAAAACAGCAATTATTTAAAGAGGCGCTCGGAAATTATCCAACAGGTGTTACCATTGTGACTGCCGTTGCAGAAGACGGAACTCCAGTAGGGCTAACTGTTAATTCATTTGCTTCCGTATCATTGGATCCTTTACTTATTTTATGGTCAGTCGACCATCGTGTGTCATCCAAGGATGCTTTTATCAATGGGGAGACGTTTGCAGTACATATTTTGGCTGCGGATCAAGTGGAGCTTTGCAAAACGTTTGCTACACCTAATGTCGACCGTTTTAGCAAATGCAGCTGGAACATATCGGAGCATAATGTGCCTGTTATTGATGGAGCGTTTGCTGTTCTGCAATGCAAGCTGCATCAAGCTGTGGAAGCAGGTGACCATACAATTATCATTGGAGAAGTGGTGGATATCGCAGTCGAGAAACGAGATCCAATGCTCTATCACAGAAGAAATTTCGGATCTATTCCTGCCCAATTTTATACAAATATTGATGAGAAAAAATAACGAATATAGGTTGTGAAGTTAAAACAGTCATCATCGTTCAAACACTGTTCCAATCAATGAATGCTTAGACACCAGAAGAAAAAAATCGCCCGCATTTTGTATATGCAGGCGATTTTGTGCGCTTGGCAGCGCATCGTTCTTAAGGGTGAAAGTCCCTGACATGCCG
>JAABNQ010000058.1 GCA_009928435.1 Bacillus sp. HF117_J1_D | reverse complement strand
GTAAGGCAACGGACTTTGACTCCGTCATTCGTTGGTTCGAATCCAGCTAGCCCAGTATGCGGAAGTAGTTCAGTGGTAGAACACCACCTTGCCAAGGTGGGGGTCGCGGGTTCGAACCCCGTCTTCCGCTCCAAAATTGGCGGCATAGCCAAGTGGTAAGGCACGGGTCTGCAACACCCTTACCACCGGTTCGAATCCGGTTGCCGCCTCCATATTTATATTGTGCCTGAGTGGTGGAACTGGCATACACGTTGGACTCAAAATCCAATGCCTTCACGGGCTTGTGGGTTCGAATCCCACCTCAGGTATATCGAAATGAAAACAGACGTGACCAATAGGTCACGTCTGTTTTCATTTTCATTTTTGGATATCCATCTATATTTTCATAATACGCTGCATCACTTTATGATTGTAAGCTTTCTCTTTCCAAAGGTGTGAGGTAAAGCTTACCAATCCTATATAATTGTTTTCTCAGAGCAAGCACTTATCCGATTCTTTCAACGGTGAAAGGTGAAACGAGAGAATTCCCAAATTTCTGCGTTTTTCCTAAGATAGTATTGATTTCTTTAATCTCCCTAACAGCACTACTGATTTCGTTTTTTTTGTAAAAATATTTTCTGCTAGCAAACTCCTCACCCATATTCAAGACCTCATAAAAATATTGTTTCCTGACAAGAACCGATCAATTTCTCCATTCTGAAGCAATCATATCAAGCATTGATTCGACTTTCAATTTTGATATTTTGGAAATACCTTTGTCTTTGTAACAAAATGTATAGTTTTTGTACAGAATGTTGAATTATAATAGGATGTACATTTTTTGTACAGATTATCAGATTATAATAATAACCAAATATTGCTATTTTTTCCATTCCTCCAATGGGTTTTTTTATCAAGTTAAAGTTCGATATATTGAAAATGAAATTGTTATAAAAACTGTGCCTTTTATCACTGCGAGACTCAATATTTACTTTTATTTGATTATTTTGTAATAATTTTATGCTTATTTCTTCCTTATCTACATTTAAATCGAAAATAAGGAAGAATTTTATTGTATTATCGCTTCGACTTATAGAATACAAACTAACACTGTGACAAGAGTAAAAATGAATTTTTTAAGGAGGTGATTATCATGGTGTAAAATTTTGACTATTCGTATGTTTATAATTTAATTTGGAGGTGGAAAATTGAATCTCGCAATTTCCAAAAGATTAAAGGCAGGATTTAAAAAATCCATTATATTTTTTGCGATGATTTTGGTAACTTTAAACGGAATGCTTCCTTCGTTTTCTACGCCAGTCCAGGCTGCAGAAATAGAAACAACAGAAGCTATAGAACAACCAAATGTCTCGAAAGATATTGGTGGGGAAGAATCAAAGGAAATACCAAAGGGAGAAGACTATAACTACAATGTAAGCGTTGAACTTCCAGAAAGTGTATCAGGCTATGAATCAATTGAAATATTAGATGATCTTGATACGCATTTAGCTGTTCAGGGTACAGCAGTTCTAATAGATGAAGAAGAGAACGATACATACACAGTAGGTGTAGATGGTCAAAAAATTTCTCTAGGATTGACGATGGAAGAGTTGGAAGAACTTGCAGGCAAGGAAGTAAAGCTGCAAATCACGACACAAGTGAAAGAAGATGCGGCGACTGCAGATAAAATTGAAAACGTTGCACAAATCGTGATAAACGACGATCTTGTTATGGAAACGAATCCAGCAGTTGTCACACCGGTTGATGCGGATACGTCTGAAGAGCAAGTTCCACCGGTTGATGCGGATACGTCTGAAGAGCAAGTTCCACCGGTTGATGCGGATACGTCTGAAGAGCAAGTTCCACTGGTTGATGCGGATACGTCCGAAGAGCAAGTTCCACCGGTTGATGCGGATACGTCCGAAGAGCAAGTTCCACCGGTTGATGCGGATACGTCCGAAGAGCAAGTTCCACCAGTTGATGTGGATATGTCCGAAGAGCAAAAAATAAATGTCGAAGATCAAAAAGAGAACCCAAAAAATGAATCAGTGGAGAATAAAGCACAAGCTAAAGCAGCAGCATCTATACAGCCGCAAAATGCAGCTGGTTTTACGATGAATGATGTAGACTTTTATGATTACGCCGCTGGTTGGATTATCCAATATGAAGGTGATCCGGAACTAATTAAAAATAATAACGGAAAAACATGGGAGAAGGGTCGAGTAAAAACTTCGTTATCTGGCGGTAATGGGCTCGCGAAAAATAAAGATGCTTTTTACGTAGATAACGGTACTGACCTATATAAAATTAATGTCAATGGAAATACGACTAAAATAGGTTCACTGTGGAAGCCAACTGCCGCAGCAGGGATGTCTAATGATGGCAACAAGTATGTGTATGTATATAAATGGGACGATGGGAATGTATGGATTTCGTCTTTTGATGTAAACACGAAAACTACATTAGACAAAAAAGTAACAAATGTTTCTGGAAATAAAAATTTTACTCATAATCCTAATGGGGACTTAGTCGTTGATGGCGAGGGGTATGTTTGGCATGCTACTTATACAGCTACGAGCTCTTATCTTGTCAGAATTGACCCTAACACTGGAGAATTAGATAAAATTATTCCAGTGAAATATAAAGATGGTTCGCCACTAAAGACATTAGGGGAACTAGCCTTTTTGAAAAATGGTACAATGGCTGGTTTAGATGGAAGGGCAAATCCATATGATATTGTCCTTATTAATCCACTGACAGGTTTGGTTGAAAGCACAATTGGTACTACTAATGATTCATCATCAGATTTTGCATCAAGTGCTTTTCCAATCTTAAAACCAATTCTATCGATTAAGAAATCAGTTGACCCAGAAGGGGAAGTTCAACCAGGCGATGAGCTCACCTATACATTAGAAGTTTCCAATACTGGGAATATGGCATCAACAGAAACAATCGTGAAAGATGCACTTCCAGCAGGAACTTCTTATGTTGCGGGAACGACTAAGTTGAATGGTAAATCAGTGAATGATGTTGACGGGAAGAGCCCAGTTTTTAATGGGATGAAGGTTAATTCTCCAGATACAGATGCTGGTGTCGTCTTTGGTGGAAAAGAGAATGTGGCAGTAGTTACTTTCAAGGTGAAAGTTGACGACGAATTTTCACCTGGAACGGAGATTGTAAACTTAGCTACAGTAAATGGAGATGGCGTAGAGGAAATTCCTTCAAATGAAGTAAAAACACCGATTAAGTATAAAGATCCTGTCCTGAAATCAGAGAAGTCAGCAACGATTAAAGAAAAGGGAGAGGGCAATACAGACAAGGATAATCCAGAAGTCGGTGACACCCTTCTCTACACAATCAAGACGCAGAACACTATTAAATACAGTGTTGTGAAAAACTTAGTAATTTCGGATGAAATACCGGAAGGTCTCGAGTATGTTGCGGGCAGTTTGAAAGCAGACGGTAAGTCTGTTACTGATGAAAAAGACGATGACAACGGCTATGCGGTCGATGGTAAGCTTTCAGGTCAATTTGGTGACATCAAAGATATGGACTGGCATACCTTGACATTTGAAGTCAAAGTTAAGGCAGGTCAAGCAGGCCAAGATATTAAAAACATTGCCACTGTAGATGGTGACAATATAGATAAGCCAGATGAGCCGAAAGAAGAAGTGAAGATTTATCCGCGTGGACCGAAGCTAGAGTCCGAAAAATCAGCCACAAACGCTGAAAAAGGCAAAGAGACATTCGAAGTGGGCGACACGATTATCTACACAATCAAAACGCGCAACAAAGTATCTGATAGTTTAGTAAGCAACCTGATGATTGAGGATACACTTCCAGCAGGTTTAGAATTAATCGCAGATAGCTTAAAAGCAAGCCATGACGGCACAGTGAAAGAAAACAACGGTGTCATCACGGCTGAGTTTGGCGAAGTGAAGGATACGGAGTGGCGTACGGTCACATTCGAAGCGAAAATTAAATCAGGTCAATCTGGTAAGGATATTAAAAACACCGCTAAAGTAACGGTTGATGAAATTGAA
Source organism: Bacillus sp. HF117_J1_D (assembly GCA_009928435.1). Classification (GTDB taxonomy): domain Bacteria; phylum Bacillota; class Bacilli; order Bacillales; family Bacillaceae_C; genus Siminovitchia. The sequence continues at coordinate 19,603 of JAABNQ010000058.1, read as the reverse complement.
GAACCAGAGGAACCAACGACAACAGTCAAGGTCGATCCGAAGGATCCAAAACTCCAATCGGAGAAATCTGGGAAACTGGAAGCGAAAACTGATGGCAACACAGATAAGGACAATCCGGAAGTTGGGGATACCCTTCTTTACACGATCAAGACCAAAAACACCATCGAAGATAGTCTTGTGAAGAACTTAGTGATTTCGGATAAAATCCCGGAAGGACTTGAGTATGTAGCAGGCAGCTTGCAAGTAGATGGTGTGTCTGTTACGGATGCCAAAGACGATGACAACGGTCATGCCGTTGATGGTGAAATTGCCGGACAATTTGGCGATATTGAAGATACCGAGTGGCATACACTTGAATTCTTAGTGAAAGTCAAGGAAGGCCAAGCTGGTGCTGATATTAAAAATATTGCCACCGTTAAAGGTGAGAATATTGATAAGCCAGATGAGCCAGAAGAAGAGGTAAAGATTTACCCACGTGAACCGAAGCTAGAGTCCGAAAAATCAGCCACAAACGCTGAAAAAGGCAAAAAGACATTCGAAGTGGGTGACACGATTGTTTACACAATCAAAACGCGCAACAAAGAATCCGATAGCTTAGTAAGCAACCTAACGATTGAGGATACACTTCCAGCAGGTTTAGAATTAATCGCAGATAGCTTAAAAGCAAGCCATGGCGGCACAGTGGAAGAAAACAACGGTGTCATCACGGCTAAGTTTGGCGAAGTAACGGATACGGAGTGGCGTACGGTCACCTTCGAAGCAAAAATTAAATCAGGTCAATCTGGTAAGGATATTAAAAACACCGCTAAAGTAACGGTTGATGAAATTGAAGAACCAGAGGAACCAACAACAACAGTCAAGGTCGATCCAAAGGAACCAAAGCTAGAATCGAAGAAGTCCTCGAAACTGGAGAAGAAGGCAGAAGGTAATACAGATGCCAAAAACCCAGAAGTCGGCGACACGATTCGTTACACGATCACAACGAAAAATACAATCGAAGACAGCTTGGTCGAAAACTTAGTCATTACGGATACGATTCCATCCGGTCTAAGCTATGTAGCAGGCAGCCTTGAAGTAGATGGCGAAAAAGTTACAGATGCCAAAGATGATGACGCTGGCCATGTGGTAGACGGCAAGGTCACAGGAAGCTTTGGAAATGTGACGGATACGAAAGATCATACAGTTACTTTCCTAGTTACGGTAGATAAAGGCCAGTCAGGTAAAGATATTAAAAACATCGCTATTGTTGGTGGAGAAAACACCGGAGATCCAGACGAGCCGGAAGAAGAAGTAAAGATTTACCCACGTGAACCGAAGCTAGACTCGAAGAAGTCCTCGAAACTGGAGAAGAAGGCAGAAGGTAATACAGATGCTAAAAATCCAGAAGTCGGCGACACGATTCGTTATACAATTACAACGAAAAATACAATCGAAGATAGCTTGGTCGAAAATTTAGTCATTACGGATACGATTCCATCCGGTCTGAGCTATGTAGCAGGCAGCCTCGAAGTAGATGGCAAACAAGTAACAGATGCCAAAGACGATGACGCTGGCCATGTGGTAGACGGCAAGGTCACAGGAAGCTTTGGAAATGTGACGGATACAAAAGAGCATACAGTTACTTTCCTAGTAACGGTGGACAAAGGCCAGTCAGGTAAAGATATTAAAAACATCGCTATTGTTGGTGGAGAAAATACCGGAGATCCAGATGAGCCGGAAGAAGAAGTAAAAATCTATCCAAGAGAGCCAAAACTAGAATCGAAGAAGTCCTCGAAACTGGAGAAGAAGGCAGAAGGTAACACAGATGCTAAAAATCCAGAAGTCGGCGACACGATTCGTTATACAATCACAACGAAAAATACAATCGAAGACAGCTTGGTCAAAAACTTAGTCATTACGGATACCATACCAGCGGGCCTAAGCTATGTAGCAGGCAGCCTCGAAGTTGATGGCAAACAAGTAACAGATGCCAAAGACGATGATTCTGGTCATGTAGTAGACGGCAAGGTCACCGGCAACTTTGGTGACGTGACGGATACGAAAGACCACACAGTTACTTTCTTAGTAACGGTAGACAAAGGCCAATCCGGCAAAGATATTAAAAACATTGCCGTCGTTGGTGGAGAAAATATCGAAGATCCAGATGAGCCGGAAGAAGAAGTAAAAATCTATCCAAGGGAACCAAAGCTAGACTCGAAAAAGTCCTCGAAACTGGAGAAAAAAGCAGCAGGAAATACAGATGCTAAAAATCCAGAAGTCGGAGATACGATTCGTTATACAATTACAACGAAAAATACAATCGAAGATAGCTTGGTCGAAAATCTAGTCATTACCGACACGATTCCAGGCGGTTTAACGTATGTGGCTGGCAGCCTCGAAGTCGATGGCAAACAAGTAACAGATGCCAAAGACGATGACGCTGGTCATGTAGTAGACGGGAAGGTCACCGGCAACTTTGGTGATGTGACAGATACGAAGGAACATACAGTTACATTCCTAGTAACGGTAGACAAAGGCCAATCCGGCAAGACGATTAAAAACATTGCCGTTGTTGGTGGAGATAATGGCGATCCCGATGAGCCAGAAGAAGAGGTCAACATTTATCCAAGAGAACCAAAGCTAGACTCGAAGAAGTCCTCGAAACTGGAGAAGAAGGCAGCAGGAAATAAAGATGCTAAAAATCCAGAAGTCGGCGACACGATACGTTATACAATTACAACGAAAAATACAATCGAAGATAGCTTGGTCAAAAATTTAGTCATTACGGACACGATTCCAACCGGTTTAACGTATGTGGCAGGTAGTCTAGAAGTAGATGGCAAGTCGGTGACAGATGCGAAAGATGATGACGCCGGTCACGTTGTCGATGGCAAAGTAACAGGTACTTTTGGTGATGTGACAGATACGAAGGAACATACAGTTACATTCCTAGTAACGGTAGACAAAGGCCAATCCGGCAAGACGATTAAAAACATTGCCGTTGTAGGTGGAGATAATGGTGATCCGGATGAACCAGAAGAAGAGGTCAACATTTATCCAAGAGAACCAAAGCTAGACTCGAAGAAGTCTTCGAAACTGGAGAAGAAAGCAGCAGGAAATACAGACGCTAAAAATCCAGAAGTCGGAGATACAATTCGTTACACGATCACAACGAAGAATACAATCGAAGACAGCTTGGTCGAAAACTTAGTGATCACGGATACGATTCCAGCCGGTCTGAGCTATGTAGCAGGTAGCCTCGAAGTAGATGGCGAAAAAGTTACAGATGCGAAAGATGATGACGCTGGTCATGTGGTAGACGGCAAGGTCACCGGCAACTTTGGTGATGTGACGGATACGAAAGAGCATACAGTCACGTTCCTAGTAACGGTAGACAAAGGCCAATCCGGCAAGACGATTAAAAACATTGCCGTTGTAGGTGGAGATAATGGCGATCCCGATGAGCCAGAAGAAGAGGTCAACATCTATCCAAGGGAACCAAAGCTAGACTCGAAGAAGTCCTCGAAACTGGAAAAGAAAGCAGCAGGAAATAAAGATGCTAAAAATCCAGAAGTCGGCGACACGATTCGTTATACAGTTACAACGAAAAATACAATCGAAGATAGCTTGGTCAAAAATTTAGTCATTTCGGATACGATTCCATCCGGTCTGAGCTATGTAGCAGGCAGCCTCGAAGTCGATGGCGAACAAGTAACAGACGCCAAAGACGATGACGCTGGTCATGTGGTAGACGGCAAGGTCACCGGCAACTTTGGTGACGTGACAGATACGAAGGAACATACAGTTACATTCCTAGTAACGGTAGACAAAGGCCAATCCGGCAAGACGATTAAAAACATTGCCGTTGTAGGTGGAGATAATGGCGATCCCGATGAGCCAGAAGAAGAGGTCAACATTTATCCAAGAGAACCAAAGCTAGACTCGAAAAAGTCCTCGAAACTGGAGAAGAAGGCAGCAGGAAATAAAGATGCTAAAAATCCAGAAGTCGGCGACACGATTCGTTATACAATTACAACGAAAAATACAATCGAAGATAGCTTGGTCGAAAATCTAGTCATTACCGACACGATTCCAGGCGGTTTAACGTATGTGGCTGGCAGCCTCGAAGTAGATGGCAAACAAGTAACAGATGCCAAAGACGATGACGCTGGTCATGTGGTAGACGGCAAGGTCACCGGCAACTTTGGTGACGTAACGGATACGAAAGATCATACAGTTACTTTCCTAGTTACGGTAGACAAAGGCCAATCCGGCAAAGATATTAAAAACATTGCCGTCGTTGGTGGAGAGAATACCGGAGATCCAGACGAGCCGGAAGAAGAAGTAAAGATTTACCCACGTGAACCGAAGCTAGAGTCCGAAAAATCAGCCACAAACGCTGAAAAAGGCAAAGAGAAATTCGAAGTGGGCGACACGATTGTTTACACAATCAAAACACGCAACAAAGTATCTGATAGTTTAGTCCAAAACTTAACGATCACTGATAAACTTCCAGCCGGTCTCGAATATGTAGCAGACAGCCTGAAAGTAAGTCATGAAGGTGCCGGTGAGTTTAAAGACGGCGCAATCACGGCGAACTTCGGTGATGTGAAAGATACGGAATGGCGTACCGTCACTTTCCAAGCAAAAATCAAATCTGGTCAGTCTAGTAAAGAACTTAAAAACATTGCCGTTGTTGATGGTGATAATATAGACAAGCCAGATGAGCCAGAAGAAGAAGTGACAGTCGATCCGAAGGATCCTACTCTCCAATCAGAGAAATCTGCGAAGCTGGAAGCAAAAGCTGACGGTAACAAAGATAAGGACAACCCAGAAGTTGGGGATACGCTTCTTTACACGATTAAGACTAAAAACAAGATCGCAGACAGCCTAGTGAAAAACTTAGTGATTTCGGATGAAATTCCAGAAGGACTTGAGTATGTAGCAGGCAGTTTGAAAGTCGATGGTCAATCTGTCACCGATGCGAAAGACGATGACAAAGGCTATGCGGTAGACGGAAAGATCGTAGGTCAATTTGGCAATATCAAGGATACAAACTGGCATACAGTAGAATTCCTTGTAAAAGTCAAGTCTGGTCAATCCGGCAAAGACATTAAAAATATTGCCACTGTAGATGGTGACAATATTGACAAGCCGGACAAACCAGAAGAAGAAGTACAAATTTATCCACGCCACTCTGTTCTAGAATCTGAGAAATCAGCTTCGAACTTAGAGAAAGGCAAAGAGACATTCGAAGTGGGCGACACGGTTGTATACACCATTAAGGCTCGCAACACCGTATCTGATAGTTTAGTTGAGAACTTAAAAATCACCGATAAGCTTCCTGCAGGATTAGAGTATGTGGATGGAAGCTTGGAAGTAAGTCATGAAAGTACGGGCGAGTTCAAAGATGGCACCATTATAGCGAACTTCGGTGACGTGAAGGATACGGAATGGCGTACAGTTACATTTAAAGCAAAAATTCAATCCGATCAATTTGGAAAATCTATTAAAAATATCGCCGAGGTCAGTGGTGATAATGTACCAGATCCAAATCATCCGGAAGTGAAAATCGAAGTGGAGCCGAAGGATCCAGAACCGACTCCAGTGGAGCCAAAGGATCCAGCACCGAAACCGGAGCCAGAGTCGAAACCAAATCCAGATCCAGGAGTAGATAACTCCGGCGGTAAAACCCCTCCTCCTAAAACTGAAAAAGAAGAGGGTAAGAAATTACCGAATACTGCTACAAATATATTTAACTATGGATTATTAGGTGTTATCATAGTCCTAGCAGGATTATTAGGATTGAGAAGACGAAAATCGAGTCGAGATTAATTGAAAGAGAAAACTACCTCCAGTACGAGTCGTACTGGAGGGAAGTCTTCTCTTTTTTTAGAAGTGAGTAGAGTATAGCCAATAATGGAAGGTTCTCGCTGTCCAACTCTAAGCTTCATAACCATACGGATTGGTCAAGCGCTTTTGAAGGCAAACTAATTTTTCTTCAGCGTCTTGTCATTTCCTAATTAGAAGGGAAAAGGCATTTACATAAAAGCCTCCGCCTTATTTCTTGCTGTCGGAATTAGTGATTTACAATTCCTAACAAAAAAATAGATGAAGTTTGAAATACGAGGAGGATTGGTTATGAAACTTTGGTTGAGAAAGATATCCGTTTTTCTGGTTGCCATTATTACTTTAGGGCTGTATATTCCGTCCGTTGATTCAAATATAACGATCAATGAAGATAAGAAAGTCTATTCTCCGAAAAGAAACCATAGAGAAACAGAGAATGATAAGCTTCTTGGTTCAGATCCAAAAGCCAAGGAAGATTCAGTTTCTCCTGACCATGCCATTGATCTATTCACCAGTAAAGCGAAGGAACAGGCGATAGTGAAAATGGGCCCGAGAATTTTACAGCATGTGGAAGATGATTTCACGAGCCTGATTTTACCAGCTATGGAAGAAGTCCTTGCATCAATGCTTGTTGAAGCAGGACAAGATCAAGTCGCGTATTATACGATTACCGAGCAGCCTGCCGGCGGGTATGGAGAAAAAATATTTCATTTATATGATTCACGAAATCAAAAGGATGTAGCCAGATTTCATGTTAGACGCGAAAAGCGACCATTAGAGGGGTACTGGTTTAATTTTCATTATCATTTAAGCAACGATCATTTTGAAAAACACCATGAAATAGGGGAAATTTATTGGTCCAAGGACGACCCTCCGAAATGGATGACTTAATGACTTATATGTAAAAAATGGCGGTTGGAGAATGAGAAATATCCTTATTAATAGTGAAAGGCTCTCGTTTAAAAATGGAAATTATTGTTAAATAAGGAGAAACCAATAATAAAAGAACAATATCTCGAATATGCATATGTGATTTTTTTACATGTTTTTTATAACTCATTTGCCAGAAGTCTCCCATTTGGAGATGGGTGCAGTTGGACATTCCATTCAGTGGGGATTCACATCGAGACTGAAGAGTTAAAGCCTTCGGCGGATGCCACAGGTTTTCAGAGGAAATTTATCGGGCTAGTCGATAAATCTGGGTGTACATATGCCTTGGTGTATTTGAGATAGCGTGCAATGCCTACATTTTGGACCATACCTTAGCTAACGAATTTTGTGTGTTGTAAAAAGGGGGATTTAAGTGCGGGCAATAATAATTGATCAAGATGTATTAATGCTTGAGATACTAGAAAACATGATACTAGAAATCGGAGGAGTGCAAGTTATTGGGAAATTCACTACTCCTCATCGAGGGTTGATAGAGATCACTAAGATACAACCGGATATCCTCTTTCTTGATATCGAAATGTCCGATATTAGCAGCTTGGATATAGCCAAAGAAATAAAAGAAACATTTCCAGATATGGATATTGTTTTTCTTTCCACTTATAAGCAATATACTGTTCAGGCATCTAAGCTCCAAGCAACTGATTATCTAGTAAAACCTTATCATGAGGAAGCCCTTAGTGAAACCATAATCCGTCTACGGTCTAGAAGAGGAAGTATGAAAACAACGTTGGCTCGTCAGATGGTATGCTGTTTTAAAAAATTACATTTTGAATACTATGGAAGGCATTCAGAGGTGCTGGATGTTAAATGGAGGACGCCTAGCTCAAGAGCATTATTCGCATTTCTTATTCATCACCATGGTCAATTTATAGAGAAAGATGTGTTGTTACAACAGTTTTGGCCAGGGGAAGCAATAAAAGAAGGATATTCTAAGCTTTATTCCACGATTTATCAAATTAGAAAAACATTAAAATCAATCGGCTTCAATATTACAATCATTAGTTCTAAAGGTAGCTACAGGCTAGAATTAAATGATGTGCTACTGGATATTAAAGAGTGGGAACAAGGAATAGAAGAATTTCCTTTTGTAAATGAAGATACCATATCAAAACATCAAGAAATATGCCGTTTGTATAAAGGGGACTACCTAGAGGAAGAAAATTATTTATGGGCGGAGAATAAAAAGAGCCGCATGAGGATTCAATGGTCACATTATTTGAAAAAGGTTGCAAAATATTACCTTTCAACGGAGAACCATTCTGAAGCCATTATTCTATACTTACAAATCCAAGAAATACTGCCCTTCAAGGAAGAAAGTTATTTTGTATTAATGCAGCTATATGATTCTTTTGGAGACTGGTGCTCAGTTGAAGAGCAGTATACATTATTACGGAATATGTTACATAAGGAGTATTGTACCGAGCCAAATGAAATGGTTCAAAAATGGTATCAAGATTGGAAAAGCAGGCGGGCGAGGGAAGACTATAAAGTCGGGGAACTTGTTTATTCAAAATAGCCGCATCAGTATAAAGTCAGTCTTCAATGAAGACTGACATATTCACTTTTTACATATAATTGATATTGAGCATTTCTTTAAAAAATGCACAAATCAAGTCATAAATTGCCCCTCTCTCATTCGCAATTTTGTATCTTTACTAGAGTCAGCTTATAAATTAAAGTATGTATATAGTTAAGAGGGAGGGAACCAATATGAAAACAGCAGTAAATGAATTTAACCAACAGACTGGTGAAGAGATTTTAGCATGGGAAAAAAGAGAATTACCTTCCAAAATTGAACATGTTGGTAAGTATACCATCTTAGAAAAACTTTCGAAAAAACATACTAAAAAACTTTTTGAAGCCTATCAACAGAATGTCGATCATAGTAACTGGACTTACTTAATATATGAACCTATTAATGATATGGCGACATTTGAAAAATTTGTCGATGATTGCATGAATTATAGTAATAGATTTTATTATGCGGTTCTAGAGAAGGAATCAGGAAATCCCCTCGGATTGTTTTCTTTAATGAGAATAAATCAAAAGGACGGTGTAATTGAAGTTGGGGATGTGAACTTTTCAGATAAAATGAAAAGAACGAGAATGGCGACAGAGGCTCATTATTTACTAGCAAAATATGTTTTTGAGGAACTACAATATAGAAGATATGAATGGAAATGTGATGATCTGAATGTTCCCTCTAAAAATGCTGCCGAAAGACTTGGTTTTAAATATGAAGGAACTTTCAGAAAGGACATGATTTATAAAAATCGCCTGAGAGATACTAGCTGGTTTTCCATGTTAATAGAAGAGTGGCCGAATCGAAAAAGGGCACTGGAGCAATGGTTGGATGAAAAAAATTTCGATAGTGAAGGTAACCAAATTAAATCGTTAAAAGATTTTTGAAATAAACATTAAATAGCTATCTCAGCTTGTCGTTTTTAGGAAAAGATAAGTAGCTATGAAAACACTCGTAAATGTTGTCACCTCAACGTTTATGAGTGTTTTTGTCAAGTAGAATAAAAAAGCATGTTTTCGTAGTCATACATCAATTAAAGCATTCTAAACTCTTCATTATTTATAAACATCTTTTATAGTAGCAATGAATCCCCATAAAATTATAAAGTGATCATTTCATACTGAAATCCCCCTCCTTTTGAAAGAAAAAGCAAACATTCTCATCACCAAAGGCGTTTTTATGCTATTATATGTAAATGCAGAACAAATAGGATTTAAGTCATTTTTCTGCTCATGTTGATTGAGGAAAGAGCTCGTCATCAAAGATTCCGCTAAATCAACCTGCGACTCTTGTGAATTCGCAAATATATTAATTTGAGAATCTACTAGTCATTAAGAAAGAAGCTGTAATAGTGAATGTCTTAATGGAGCAACTTTTTCTTATTTTCTCTTGACAAAAATGACATGAAATGGATGTTACAGATTGTTTTAGGAATCGGCACTGGGAGAAAAGAAAATGATGAAAAAAATAATTTTATGTTCGTGCGTCCTTCCCCTGTTAATATTGGGGTCATGTGCTGAGCGAACAACGATAAACGATATCGAACGATTTAAATATTACTTGGATAAAGGGAGCAATAAAATCGGTGATCAAATGAAAAAAATGGATTTGGTCATTGTTGAGCCGATTGAAATGCAAGAAGAATATATCTCAGCCGCGCAGCAACAGGGAACATTAGTATATGGATATATTAATGCAATGGAAGGGGACAAATGGAACAAAGAACTTTATCATCAATTCAAAGAAGATGATTTTTATAGAGATGAACATGGAAAGAAAATGTACTTTGAACAATGGGACTCTTACATGATGGATATGACTTCAGTTCATTACCAGGAAGTTTTGCTGGAAGAAATAGAGGAGCAGGTCGTTCAAAAAGGCCTGGATGGTGTGTTTCTTGATACAGTGGGAAATATTAATTCCTTTTTGCCGTCGGATGAACAGCAGACACAAAATGAAGCTATGCGAGAATTTATGAAGAAAATAAAGGCGGAGTACGATGGTTTGTCCATAGGACAAAATTGGGGATTTGATACACTCATGGATTATACAGCCCCTTATGTTGACTTTATTATGTGGGAAGATTTTTCTTACAGGGAAGTTGTGCATGATGAATGGGCATTAGAGAAAATGGAACGATTACAAAAGCTAAGAAAACAAAATGGTATCGAAGTATTGTCGATAGGTTTTAAAGATAAGGAAAAAAGTAAAAAATTGGCTCAAAAGTATGGTTTCAAGTATTTACATAATAAGAACGGTTCTTATTATAATGAATGGTGATTACATGGTAAAAGGGAGTTACTTTCGAGAAAAAGCGGATTCAGAAAATGAAGATGCCGCTTATGATTCGAAAATTTATAAGACCCAAAGACCTCCACCAGCAAATAAAAATTTTCGTATGATATATTGAAGAAGTGGAGCTTGGGGTATTGACGGTTGAAAGTTTTTGGAGGAAACATCAATGAAAAAGAATATCGCGCTTAGCATTGCCGGATTGGTCATTGTTCCTGTAGGCGTTTATTTTGCTTTCATATTCAGTGATGGCGAAATGAATGCTGATAAGAGTAATGAGGATGCATCCAGTCTGGAAATAGCAGCGCCGATCAAATATATAGCTACTAATAAGGAAAGAGTGACAGCAGAAAGAGACATTGGACAAATATCTGATGAATGGACCTTGATCATGAGAATGATCGAGATGTCCCTTCAAAAGGTGGATATTGGCGGGAAAAATGGCATTCCACTAGAGATTGCTGATGATTCGATTCAACGGATCCAAATGACGAAAGGTAATATATTTTACCTACAGCAGCAGATGGATGATATTGAGGTTTCAAGGAATACGAAGAGCGGTACCTATTCATACGAAAGCATATTGGACAGGTGGCTTGACGGGAACTTTGATAACATCGCTGATGAGACTGAATTTCTTTTAAGCCTTGTTTCTAAGCCGTATGGAATGTATGAAGGTGAGGAAGTCACTCAAAAAAGCAGAATCGAAGAGCAGGAGTATATTCAACAATATTTTGGAAAAGGCAATTGAGATATAGAAAAATGTACCGAGAAGTCGGAATATCGCGCTTCGGTTGCTACATTTTTTTGTTCGCATTAAGGTTTGCTATGTCTAGCTGCGCCGTACAGAAAGTACTAGTGCCACCGAAGCCACAGGATGTGGCGGTCTGAGGCGGCCAGGCGCCATCGGCGCATCAAGTCACGCGGAAGTTCATTCAGGAAGAATGTGCTCCTGCGGCATAGTGTATTCGAGGAAGCGAAGGTTGCCTCGTCGCAAAGCTGCATGAAGAAAGTTCGATGAAGCTTCTCACGAAGTGATCGAAATTAGCAGCTTTGCTGCGGTGGCTGAGGAACTCTTTATCAATTCCTTAATGCTGCCTATGAGGGTTATCTTTCGCGGCTAATGCGCTTGTTTTCAGCGAAAGAACAGGGAAGAGGCATTTATCTTTTTAGACATCCTTTTTCTATTTTTTAGTGAACGAGATTTGACAATATACCCCTATGTGTATAGAATGATGGTTATATCCCGACTTTTGCAGTAAAAAGAGCGAAAAAACGACCGTATCCCTTGTCGAGCTACGATGGACAGGGCGTGCTAGTGCAAGCGAAGCGACAGGATGTCGCGTTCCTGAGCCTGCTAGCGCCTAGCCCCGCAAGAATCAAGACATATCTCTGTGGGAATAACAATCGAGGAGGCAGCTCAATGAATTATGATGATCAAATGAAAAACAGAGTTAAACGCATTGAAGGGCAACTTAGGGGAATATTAAGAATGATGGAAGAAAATAAAGATTGCAAAGATGTGATCATTCAATTATCGGCAGCACGGACTGCTATTGATCGGACCATTGGTGTGGTTGTGAGCTCCAATCTAGTAGAGTGTGTTCAAAAAGCGACTGAATCAGGAGAAGCAAGTACGGAAGAGCTTGTCAATGAAGCGGTAAACCTATTGGTGAAGAGCCGTTAAAAAAAGAGGGTTGACAATCTCTTTTATTTTCAATATTATAATACCCATAGGGGTAAAGGTAATATTTTTTTAAGTTTAAATATACCCTGGTAGGTATGTGGAGAGGAGACAATGATGGAAGAGAAGAAGAGAACAACAATCGTGCTGTTCAGCGGCGATTACGATAAAGCGATGGCAGCATACATTATCGCTAATGGTGCCGCAGCCTATGACCATGAAGTGACCATTTTTCACACATTTTGGGGCTTGAACGCGCTACGCAAGGAGGAGAATATCCCAGTCAAAAAAGGATTCATGGAAAAGCTGTTTGGCAAAATGATGCCAAGAGGCGCAGACCGAATGGGACTTTCCAAAATGAATTTTGCCGGGATGGGGCCGAAAATGATCAAAGATATCATGAAGAAGCATAATGCGATCCCATTGCCGCAATTGATTGATATGGCAAAGGAACAAGATATCAAATTAGTAGCCTGTACAATGACGATGGATCTGCTTGGATTACAGCAGGAGGAGCTTTTGGATGGAATTGAGTATGCAGGTGTGGCAGCCTATCTTGCAGATGCAGAAATTGGTCATGTGAATCTGTTTATATAGGCAGAAGGGTTGATTGAAGAGCTATGGGAACTATCGCTTTTACGTTGTTTGTTGTGTTCATTATATGGCGGATGCTGCCGCCTAGAGGAATACGGCAGATTAAAGTGGATGAATTAAAGACAATGTTGCAGGATAAAAACAAGCAATTTATTGATGTAAGGACACCAGCCGAGTATCAAAGAAACCATATTACAGGCTTTCAAAATATCCCTCTTCATATGTTGGAAAGCCAAGCGAATCAAAGGATTTTAAAGGAAAAAGAAATCGTCTTCATTTGCCAAAGCGGAATGAGGAGCCTACAAGCGTGCCGGATCCTGAAGAAAAAAGGATACGTGAAATTGGCAAATGTCCGAGGTGGAATGAATGCCTATTTTTAACTTCATTCAGCAGAAGTCTCCTGCTTCTGTGATAAGGGGGAAGTATATGTGAAGGAAATAAGTGCAAAAGAAGTGGAACAGAAACTGGATCAAGGAGAAAAATTAAACATTATAGATGTCCGCGAGGCCGACGAAGTAGCAGCGGGAAAAATTCCTGAAGCCATTCACATTCCATTGGGATTAATTGAATTAAAAATAAGTGAGCTCGACAAATCTAAAGAATATATTATGGTTTGCCGTTCTGGCGGAAGAAGTGGTCGGGCAACGCAACTTTTAGCGGAACAAGGCTACAAAGCAGTGAATATGGTTGGCGGTATGCTTGATTGGGAAGGAAAAATAAAATAACCAACTGGGGGCTATAGGATGAATAAGATAAATGCCGATGTCATTTTGGATGCAAAAGGGTTGGCATGTCCCATGCCGATTGTCAAGACAAAGAAGGAAATGAATGAACTGGCCCCAGGTAAAGTCCTTGAAGTTCAAGCGACGGATAAAGGCTCTAAGGCTGATATCAGAGCTTGGGCGGAAAGCACTGGTCATCAGTACTTGGGCACTTTGGAGGAAGGGGGAATATTAAAGCATTTCCTCAGAAAATCCGCCAATGAGGAAACAAAAGTAAAAAAGTATCCTAATATTGTTCAAAACGATGAACTGAAAAAGAAAATCGAATTAAATGAGAGTATGATTGTACTGGATGTAAGAGAAGCTGCTGAATATGTCTTTAACCATATTCCAGAAGCCATCTCCATCCCTTTAGGAGAGCTCGATGAAAGGGCAGTTGAATTGCAGAAAGAAAAGGAGATTTTCGTCGTGTGCCGCACAGGGAACCGGAGCGGTATGGCAGCGCAAAAGCTAAAAGAAAAAGGTTTTGATAAAGTATATAATGTTATTCCGGGGATGAGTGAGTGGACCGGACCATTAGAAGGTATGAATAATAAAGGAGGTCAATTATAGATGCCAGTTACTGTATATACAACAACGAGATGCCCGTATTGCGTCATGCTGAAGAACTTTTTGGAGGAAAATAAAATAGCTTTTCATGAAGTAAATGTAGAAAGCAACCCTGAAAAAATGCAGCAATTGATCAGAACAACTGGACAAATGGGTGTACCGCAAACTGAAATCAACGGCCAGTGGGTTATCGGTTTCGATCCAAACACTATTATGGAAGCTTTACAAAAGTAAAATTTTTTGGCTAAAAATATACCTATGGGGGTAAAGTGATGACAGTATCAGTTTGGACATCAAAAGAAGTTGCGAGAAAAATCGTGAACAATGAAGAGTTTTTTATCTTGGATGTTCGGAATGAAAGTGATTTTCAGGACTGGAAAATTGAAGGGAGACATGTGGAGTACTTAAATATTCCATATTTCGAGCTGCTTGATGGTGTGGAAGACATTTTAGGAAAAATTCCTGTCGACAAAGAGATTCTCGTTGTTTGTGCGAAGGAAGGATCGTCAGTAATGGTGGCTGAAATGCTGGCCGAGCAAGAATTGGATGTAGCCTATTTGGAAGGTGGCATGAAGGCCTGGAGTGAACATTTGGAGCCAGTAAAAATCGGAGATTTGACAGACGGCGGAGAAGTGTATCAGTTTGTCCGAATGGGAAAAGGCTGTTTATCTTATATGATCATTTCGGGGAAAGAAGCTGCAGTAATTGATGCAACTCGTATGACCGATGTTTTTATAGAGTTTGCTAAAGGCAAGAATGTCAATATTACCCATGTGCTAGATACTCACCTTCATGCCGACCATATTTCGGGAGGCAGAGAGATCGCCGCGCAGACAAATGCAACTTACTGGCTTCCTCCAAAGGATGCAGCGGAGGTCACTTATGTTTATGAACCGCTTGAAGACGGAGACGTGATTACAATCGGCAATACAGCGATTGATATTCATGCGCTCTACTCACCGGGGCATACAATTGGATCTACATCATTTATTGTCGATGAAAAATATTTATTGACAGGAGATATCTTGTTTGTTGATTCGATTGGAAGACCGGATCTTGCTGGATTGGCACAAGATTGGGTAGGAGATTTACGGGAGACATTATATTCACGTTATAAAGAGCTATCCGAAGAACTTCTTGTTCTGCCGGCCCATTTCATGATGATAGATGAATTAAATGAGGACGGGAGCGTTTCTGAAAAGTTGGGAACTCTTTTTGAAAACAATCATGGCTTGAATATTGATAGTGATGAAGAGTTTAGAAAATTAGTAACTGAAAATCTGCCTCCCCAGCCAAACGCTTATCAGGATATACGAAAAACAAACATGGGAAAAATCAATCCTGATTTGGAAAAACAACGTGAAATGGAAATTGGTCCAAACCGCTGCGCGGTAAGATAAAAAATAGGAGGAATATTAAATGGAAGCTGCAAAATTTTTAGATGCGAAAGGATTGGCATGCCCAATGCCGATCGTAAGAGTGAAAAAGGCGATCAATGAAATGGAGTCTGGTCAAATATTAGAGGTACATGCAACTGATAAAGGGTCTAAAAGTGATTTGACTGCATGGACTAAATCAAGCGGACATGAACTGTTGAAAATAGAAGAAGCGAATGGTGTTTTCCAATTTTGGATAAAAAAAGCCTGATGATAAAAGGGGGACCGAAGAGTCTCCCTTTTTCATATCCGGATTATACATTTGTTTAAGGAGGTAAAGCGATGGATTTTACATTTATCATCGTCATTTTTTTAATAGGATTCGTCGGCTCTTATATTTCGGGCATGCTTGGGATTGGCGGCTCCATTATTAAATACCCGATGCTTTTATATATCCCACCGCTGTTCGGTTTAGCAGCATTCAGTGCACATGAAGTTTCCGGAATCAGCGCTATCCAAGTATTTTTTGCGACGATTGGTGGAGTATGGGCCTACAGAAAAGGCGGATATTTGAATAAAACATTGATTGGATATATGGGAATCAGCATTCTAATTGGAAGTTTTATCGGGGGATTTGGTTCCAAGCTGATGCCAGAGGGAGGAATCAACCTAATTTATGGGATTTTAGCATTAATAGCTGCGGTGATGATGTTTGTTCCGAAAAAGGAGATTGATCATATCCCGTTTGAGCAGGTGACATTCAATAAATGGTTGGCTGCCTTGCTTGCTTTCGTTGTTGGTTTGGGTGCCGGGATAGTCGGAGCTGCCGGTGCATTTTTGTTAGTGCCTATTATGCTCGTTGTATTAAAAATCCCAACGCGCATGACAATCGCCTCATCTTTAGCCATTACCTTCATCTCATCCATTGGAACAACGGTAGGGAAGATTACTACAGGGCAAGTGGCCTATGGTCCGGCATTGATTATGATTATTGCCAGCTTGATTGCTTCTCCCCTTGGTGCAATGACAGGTAAAAAAATGAACACAAAAATGTTACAAGTTATATTAGCTGTATTGATTTTTGCAACGGCTGTTAAAATTTGGATAGATCTCATTTAACTTCGTTCAGCAGAAGTTTATCACTTCTATAAGTGGTGAGATGAATGCATATGTTTCTGTGAATAAAGGCTTATTTTCGGAATTCCCCTTGAAATTTCATGGAGAGTCTAATATAGTGAAGACAAATCGAATAGCAATAACTAGGGGTGCCCAAGGAGCTGGGCTGAGAGAGGAAACGCGATGAAGTTTCTTGACCCTTTGGACCTGATCTGGTTAATGCCAGCGTAGGGAAGTTAATGAGTAGTGCATCTTAATTGAAGTCTATACATTTTAGGCCGGGTCCAGCCGTTTTTTTATGGTCCCGGCTTTTTTGTATTGTCTGCTCGGAATCCTGCCTATCAGATCTCGTCCTTTAACAACAAAATGAAGGGGAGAGTATCTAATGTCTATGTCGTTATCAGGTGATAAAAATATCGCCATCATGTCTAATTTTCCAAAGAGCAAAAAGGTGTATGTGGAAGGAAACAAACCTGATATCAAGGTACCCATGAGGGAAATTGAATTGAATCCTACGAAGACGGAAGCAGCAGAGGAGGCTAATGCCCCGGTCCGAGTCTATGATACAAGTGGGCCTTATACCGATCCCGAATATACTGTTGATATTACAAAGGGGCTGCCCCCGCTTAAAAGTCAATGGATTTGGGAGCGCGATGATGTAGAGGAATATGAGGGACGCGAGGTTAAGCCTGAAGATAATGGTTTAAAATCAAATAATGATCCAAGAGCAGAGCGGAATGTGTTTCCAGGATTAAAGCGAAGACCTATTCGAGCTCAAAAGGGAAAAAATATTACCCAGCTTCATTATGCAAAAAAAGGAATCATCACGCCTGAAATGGAATTCATTGCAATCAGAGAAAATCTAACGCCGGAGTTTGTCCGTGATGAAGTAGCAAAAGGGCGTGCCATCATTCCAGCTAATATTAATCACCCAGAGGCGGAACCGATGATTATTGGAAGGAATTTTCACGTTAAAATAAATGCAAACATTGGTAATTCCGCAGTAAGCTCTTCCATTGAGGAAGAAGTGGAGAAGATGACCTGGGCCACCCGATGGGGCGCCGATACAATCATGGATTTATCAACAGGTAAAAACATACATACAACTCGGGAGTGGATCGTCCGAAATTCCCCGGTTCCGATTGGTACCGTTCCTATTTATCAGGCTTTGGAAAAGGTGAATGGGATTGCAGAGAATCTCACCTGGGAGGTTTACCGTGATACATTAATTGAACAGGCAGAACAGGGTGTCGATTATTTTACGATTCATGCTGGTGTACTTTTAAGATATGTTCCATTAACTGTGAATCGAGTGACAGGTATTGTTTCAAGAGGTGGATCCATTATGGCGCAATGGTGTCTCTATCATCATAAAGAGAACTTTTTATATACTCATTTTGAAGACATCTGTGAAATTATGAAAGCATACGATATTGCATTTTCTTTGGGGGATGGATTGCGCCCTGGATCCATTGCGGATGCGAATGATGAAGCGCAGTTTGCGGAGCTGGAAACGCTCGGAGAGCTCACAAAGATTGCATGGGAGCATGATGTCCAAGTGATGGTTGAAGGTCCGGGGCATGTTCCCATGCACATGATTAAGGAGAATATGGACAGACAGCTTGAAGCATGTCATGAAGCGCCGTTCTATACACTTGGGCCGCTTACAACTGATATTGCCCCTGGTTATGACCATATCACTTCCGCGATTGGCGCGGCCATGATTGGATGGTACGGAACGGCGATGCTATGTTATGTAACTCCGAAGGAACATTTGGGCCTCCCTAATAAGGATGATGTGCGTGAAGGAGTCATTACTTATAAAATAGCCGCGCATGCTGCTGATTTGGCGAAAGGACATCCGGGTGCTCAGATTAGGGATGACGCCATTTCAAAAGCTCGCTTTGAATTCCGCTGGGAGGACCAGTTCAATTTATCTTTGGATCCGGAGCGAGCCGTGGAGTATCACGATGAAACATTGCCTGCAGATGCGGCAAAAACAGCCCATTTTTGTTCTATGTGCGGCCCGAAATTTTGCAGTATGAGAATCTCGCATGATATTCGTAAATATGCAGCAGAAAATGACCTCGATACACAGGAAGCCATTGAAAAGGGGATGAAGCACAAAGCGGCCGAATTCAAGGCGGCCGGTAGCAACATCTATCTATAGTTTTCTCGGAGGTGCATGATGAGCGTACAAGAAATAAAAGAAGAAATTCGACAGTTGGAACTACGCATTAAAAATCTGAATGTCCGGGTCAAAAAGATTCAGCAATCCTGTCATCATCAATATGATGGGGATGAATATTACGAAACCTGCAAAAAATGCGGGAAAGTGAATGCCTTGTACTATTAGAGATAAGCTAAGGTTGATTCTAAAAAATGGGGAGAAGTTGTCTGTTCTTTATTGCTTTCATTCAAAACGGTCATGAACAGTGAGGAAAGATACCCGTTATAACTGCTTAGCGGATAAAACGGGAACGGGATACCCGTAGAAAGCTTACCAGCATAAAAAGTATCGATCTTTAAAACGGTCACTACTGGTGAAGATAGTGGTCTCAAATGAAAAATCAGTCGGAGAAAAATGAATGGATTCATTTTCTTCGACTGATTCAATTTAATAACTTAGGGCAGAAATCCCCTTCCTCCGCAAAGCGTAGGTGGGGGATGAATGCTTGCCTTTGTTGAATTTTACAGAACATTCGTTCCTGTTTTGTGTTATAATGAGACATAGGCACCCTCATTATTCACGAGTGGGAGGAAACGAAATGCTCCGTTGTATGAAAACTCCGTTTCGCGCAAGCAAGGAAACCATTGACCGATTGTTTGAGTGTAACCGCGTATCAGGCGAAGTGTGGAACTTCTGTCTCACCCTTGCCAAAGAAACCCATTTGAAAACAGGAAAATG
>JAABNQ010000057.1 GCA_009928435.1 Bacillus sp. HF117_J1_D | reverse complement strand
GTTTAAACTGGGCCACGGTATACTTGGAGACAAGTCCCTGCTCTTTCATAATCCGTCCAATACGACGGCGTGACACTTGCCAGCCCGTTTTTTGAAGCTCAAATACGTATCAGAAAAATTACACCTCATGGCTTGCGGCATACGCATGCGACCATATTAATTAGTAACGGAGTTCCACCAGTAACTATAGCCGATCGATTGGGGAATACGCCGGAAATGATTAATAATGTATATTCACATTCCTTCAAAGAATTGGAAGATAAAGCAGTCACAGCTTTCAGTGAAAGTCTTGCAGCTGGGGCTAAAATTGGGGCTAATTAATTCAAAGTAGCCCCAACCCCTTGATACAGAGGTGGTTGTGCATCCTTTTCGCTTTACAACCGCTAAATTCATCAGTTCAAACAACCATTTGAAATTTTTTCACCATTTCATCCGTTTCTGGAGGAAAAAGCACTTCCAATTCTGAAACCCATTCGACTTTCATACTCGACTCAAGGTTCAGTCGCTCTTTTGATTCGATATAAATGTTCTGGACACCGCTATTGCTTTTTGTAAGATCACACAATCCTTCAATGATGTCAGTCCCCGTTCTCAAACGGATTAAATACACTCCCTTCTTCGGCAGCATATATTCATCAAAAGACATCTTCATGACGATTGTTCGATTGTCTATATCATATGATTCCCCTTCCATTTTTCCCCTAGTGGAATAATAACTTCCCAAATAATGCGGAATCTCAGCAACCGCTCCATCGTTTAACAGTTCCCGGATTTTAGATGAGCTGATCTTCACCTCTTTATAAGACTTTTTCGAAACGACAGTCATGTCAAATTTCCCGCCTCCGTCTTGCAGGATGCGCTCCATATTTCCTTGTCCTTTGAATCCATACGTAAAATCAAAGCCGGCCACTACATGTTTGCCATTCAACCCGCAGATGTATTTTTCAACAAAGTCTGCTGGTGCAAGCTTCGCAAAATCTTGATTGAATTTGACAACAAATAGTTTCTCAACCCCTAATTCCTTAAAAATTTCTATTTTTGCATCCAAAGGAGATAAATATCGGTCTATTTTTCGACTGGTTGGCAAAACATTACTTGGATGTGGGAAAAATGTCATGACAGTCAATTTAAGATTTTTCTGTTCGGCAATTTCTCTTGAAGCTTCAATCAATTCACGATGTCCTAAATGAACGCCATCAAAAAAGCCGAGAGCCATCACACATGGTTCATTTGTCAGCGTTTCCAAATCGAATAATTCTTTTATGTAAACTGTTTCCACCTATAACACCACCGTCAATTTTTTTACGGTAAACCTTCATATCCTCATCATATACCAGATCGTATATGATTTCAATTATTACCGAAAATTCTTTTCAGGATTTCAGCATTTAAACCATTATATGAGCAGAACCATTGTTTTCGGTTGTACATATTATAGGGATATAGGAGGTGTATTCATGATGTCTTGTCTTCCACACTCTACTTTAGGTCTATACTTGGCAGCTATTATTGCCGGCTATGCCCTGTTGGTATTGACTATCCTTCTTCCTGGTCCCCTTGCTACCTTCTCAACAGTCATTATGGTAGTAGCAGTCGCCATCATCGTTCTTTTTTCAATTGTCGTTATGTTAAAAGCACTCAAGGCACTATTATCCAGGTGAAAAAATTAGAAGGGACTTAAAAAGTCCCTAAAATGAATCATCCGAAGGAAAACGGTTTGTTTTTCTCCGGATGATTTTGCATTTATGGGGTTTCTCACAAAAAGTAACCCGCGGTCTTTGATATTTATCTTCTATCAAGGATGATGGTCAGCTTTTCTTCACATTGTTGCCCTTTTTTATTGAATAGTTATTGAGCATCGAACTCGTTTTCTGCTGTTAAACTCGCCAGGACATGAACACGTAGAATTAGCCCGAGCAGTTTCTTTTCTTCATTCACAACGGCAAGAGGATATTTCGATTCCAAAACTTTGGGTATTAAATCACTGACAAATATCTCTTCGTCTACTAATGAAACATCGTGACGCATGACCTCTTCCAACGTCTTTTTCTCCCTTAATCCCTTGACTGCGTCATCGATCGTGACGATTCCTCTCAGGCTGCGCTGCCGATCAACGACAAATACGCTTGAGATACCGTTTGTTTTCATTTCTTTAATTGCTACGTTCAATCCATCTTTTAAAGAGACAAGGGCATTCGGCTTAATCATTATATGCTTCGCCTGAAGAACCTTCGATCGGTCAATGTCTTTGATGAACTCTGAGATATAGTCGTTCGCAGGATTTTCGATAATTTCTTCGGGAGTGCCGACTTGAACCACATGTCCATCTTTCATCACCGCTACCCGATCACCTAATTTGAATGCTTCGTTTACATCGTGAGTGATGAATACAATTGTCTTCTGTAACCTATTTTGGATATCTAGCAATTCAAGCTGCATTTCCCGCCGTATTAAAGGGTCAAGTGCACTGAAAGGTTCATCCATCAACAGAATATCAGGATCATTTGCTAACGCTCGAGCTAACCCGACCCTTTGTTGCATTCCCCCGGATAATTCATCAGGGTATTTATTCTCATATCCCTTTAGTCCTACTATTTCAATATTTTTTAAGGCAATTTCCCGCCGCTCTTTTTTGGGGATGTTGCGGATTTCTAGACCATACTCAACATTTGCAAGAACTGTCCTATGATTAAACAGACCGAAGTGCTGAAAAACCATTGCGATTTTTTCTTGCCTCACTTTTTTTAAGCCGACGTTGTTGCATTTCACAATATTCTCATCATCTATATAAATGGCTCCGTCAGTCGGTTTATTCAATAGATTAAAGCAGCGAATCAAAGTGGATTTCCCACTTCCGGACAAACCCATAATCACAAAAATTTCACCTTTGTTTATTTCAAGCGAAGCATCATAGACACCAACTGTATGTCCGGTCTTCTTTAAAATCTCACCCTTCGACATCCCTTTTTTAACGAGCGGTATCACTGACTTCGGTTTGGGACCGAAAATTTTTGAGACATGCTCTAGCTTGATTTGTGTTGTCATTGGATTCCCCTCCTGTGTTTTTGAAACTTATCAGCGACGCCATTTGTAACCCGGTCAATGATAATAGCTAAAAACACAATGCTGATCCCTGCTTCGAATCCCAATGCAATATCAATGCGGTTAATCGCTACAAGGACTTGCTCACCAAGCCCGGATGCACCAACCATCGAAGCAATGACAACCATCGCAAGTGCCATCATTGTCGTTTGGTTTACACCGGCCATAATGGTAGGTAGCGCCTGAGGCAGTTGAACTTTTCGCAGCATTTGCCATCTGGATGACCCAAATGATTGCGCCGACTCAATGACATCTTTATCAACGCCCCGGATAGCAAGTTCGGTCAATCGGATAACTGGCGGCAAGGCATAAATAAGTGTAGCGAAAATCGCGGAGACATTACCCAAACCGAAGAAAAAGATGGCAGGAATTAAATAAACAAAGCTAGGCATTGTTTGCATGGCATCCAAAAGAGGTCGCATGACTTTGGAAAAACCATTGCTGTATGACATCCAAATTCCTAGCGGAATGCCAATAATAAGGCATATAAGCACGGAGGCTATAATAATGGCAATCGTTGTCATCATATCTTCCCACAGTCCGAATGTACCGATCAGGAATATAAATCCCGCATAGATAACACCTGAAAAAACTGACCGGAAATACCAGCCCAGCAAAAAAATCACTGCGATAAAAAACCACCAGGGCATCCACAATAAGAAATCCTGGATTCCATTAATTGACTTCGAGGAAACCAAAAAGATAAAGTCAAAGAATCCTTCGAGTGTTCTGTCAAGAAAATCGACAAAATCACTGACGTAACCGCCTAAATTCGTCCTAATCTTTGGAAAATCTCCCATTAACTAAACCTCACTATTTTAGATTTGAAATAAGACACTCCCGCGATGAAATAGAGCTTTATCATTTCCTATTCCATAAGAAAAAGCAGCTAGCACAAGCGGCCAGCTGCTTAATTGTTAAAGAGCTTCCTTAACTTTTTGTGCTTTTTCTTCAGGAACCCACTTTACCCAAACATCTTCATGTTCCTTCAGCCACCATTTGGCAGCTTCTTCAGCCGAGGCTCCTTCGTCCTCCATGTATTGCAGAGCTTCTTCCGTCAGGGCACTGCTCGTTTCATATTTCTTTAGAAACTCGACAGCTTCAGGGGCCTGTTCCGGCAGATCTTTGTTCACTGCTGTTACAACATCGTTTGGAGGAAACTTAGTCTTCTTCGTTTCTTCCCAAGCTTTTTCATCATATTCGGGTTCTTCGAGCAGGACAAGGTCATATTTAGCAGTAATCGCTGTGGGAGACCAATAATACCCCACCCAGCCTTTGCCTGATTTATAAGCATCGACCAGCGATGCGACAATAGCTGAATCTGACCCTGGCATGAAATTGTTGAATGTCTCATCCAATTTATAGGCATCAAATTTGTCATCTATATGATCTGCTACCACCCAGCCGCTCGGCGCATTGATGATTCTGCCTTTCCCGGAATCCTCAGGATCCTCAAAAACCTCTGGATACTTCTTTAAATCTTCCACAGTTTTTAAATCTGGTGCTAATGGTTTAATATTGCGTTCTTTGTCACCATGAATCACATAGGATGGAACATAGAGGCCTTGATCATTGTCATCAAAATTTACTGAGGTTTTAATGATATCGCCTGAGTCAATGGCATCTTGATATACATCTTCGACATTGTCTGTCCAAACTTCCATGTATACATCAATATCACCTTTTCTCAGACCTTGCAGTGTAGCGGAGGTTGACCCGGCGGTCATATCGGTTTTATACCCATATCCTTCTTCAAGGATTGTTTGAGCAATGGCGTTATGGATCCGGATGCTGTCCCAACCTGCATCAGCGAAGACGATTTTATCTTTTTCCTTTTTTGATTTTTCTGCATTGCTCCCGCTTCCTCCACACGCTGCTAAAAACAGAAGCGTCATAGCGGCTATAATGCCGGCGATTTTCTTCACAATTTCTTCTCCTTTTTATAAAGCATTTAATTTACTGTTCAGCATTTCATTACGTAACAAAATGAGTGAAGTATTGCACAAAGTGCTTCGAAACACATACCCTTATTTAGCTTATCGAACAAGTAGAGTGAAATCAAACGAGTATAACGGCCGATTTACGTGATTTATTCTAATGACATAGAATTAACCTGCAGTTAGTATGCTGTCGTTCCTTTTTCTTGCTGAATACTCTATTTAACTCCCTCATACGCTGCATTTTCATATAACTGGTTTAATATTGATTATTTTCAATATATTAATCGAAAAAGACTGCTTTCCTCTTTATGAACCGATAAAATCTGTCTTTTTATGATAAAAATGAACAATCCAGATGAAATGAAAAGGCCTGAACTCGGTACAGTACCGAATTCAGACCTTTATAGGAGACTTCTCATGCTGCTTAATCGTTGAATCAGCTAGAAAGTTTGAGAAGCCGCTTCAATCTCTGTTCGTTGAGTTGAAACGATTATCACTTGCTTCGATCATGGCTGAAATACTCCTGTCTGTTTCGAGTATACTTTAGAGCAATAATGATTTTGTTACAATTGAAATGGCTGCTCCAACTACTGATTATGTTGTTTTATACTGATGAAAGTGTTCTTCTACTTATTCTTAATTTTTGAAATACATTTCTAATCATGCAAATATCAAAACAAGTATTCCGACAACAAAGCAATATATGCTAAAATAAATAAGATTGCCTTTTGCCATGATGTTCATGAACCATTTTAATGCAAAGTAGGAAGCAATGATTGATACGATAAACGCCGCAAGGTACGGAATGAAAAGTGTTCCCAGATCGGGGTCGTTGACCATGTCAGTCACACTGAGAAGCGTGCCCCCAAGGCTGACGGGAATATACATTAAGAATGAAAATCTTAATGCGGTTTCTGGCTTCATTCCCATACCCATAGCCGCAACGATTGTTGCACCTGATCTACTTATACCTGGAATCAGCGCCACAGTCTGAGCGAGCCCGACAACTATCGCATCCTTGATGGTCAGATCTCCATCCTGCTTCCGTCCTCTCAAATTTCTTATTAAAAATAGAGCAGCACCTGTAATAAGCAAAGTAATCGCAGTGATGCGGACTCCTTTTAATGATTCAGATATCATATCATTAAAGAGAACCCCAATCACACCAGCAGGGATTGTGGCAATGATTAAATAAACAATAAACATGAAATCCGGCTTCGCTTTTTCGTCTCGCGTTATTAAATAGGCAATGCCGTTTTTTGTCAGTCTGATAATATCATTCCGATAAATGATTAAAACAGCTATAAGAGAACCTGCATTTACGAGAAGCTCAAATGTCAGCTTCTTTGTCTCTATTCCTAAAAAATGCTGGGCTAACACAAGATGACCGCTGGACGAAATCGGAATCGGTTCAGTAATTCCCTGAATCAGCCCTAAAAAGATGTACTTCAATAGTTCAATCATATTCAACTCCATATCCAGTCCCCTTTTCACGCAAGTTTTGACTTCCAAGTGTAAAGGTTACCGTTTATCTCTCCTGTTTTCAAGATTGTCTATCATTCTTTTTAAAAGAAAAGAGATTCTACTTGTATTTCAATTTTACTCATGATAAAATCACAATCGACACTATATTTAGTGATTGACAACATTATAAAACACAATATATTGATAACTAACAAGACAAGGTGTCCATTGTGGACTTAAAAGGGAATCCAGTGAAAAGCCGGAGCTGTTCCCGCAACTGTAAGGGAGAACGACCGGAAAAAAACCACTGTCTATGGCGGGAAGGTTTCCCACCGGGGTGATGCACAAATCAGGAGGCCTACCCTTTCTTGTTTGAGTTTCAATTTCTTTTGGGGTTTGAGAAGATGAACGATAGAGAAGCTGTTTTCTTTTTCCCTATCGTTTAATTCCCTCTATCTATGCCCTAGGGTGGATTTTTTTATTGGAGAAAACAGGAGGTTTCTATTAAAAATGACAACAATCATTGTGAAAGAAGACGGTAACAGAAAAAAACCATTTGACAGGAAAAGGCTGGACAGCTTCCTTCAAAGAGTCACTTTGATAGAATCGACAGACTACCGTGATAAAGTTTGCAGAAACATTGAAGCAAAGACGGAATTCAAAGCAGAGCATATTACGGATCTGCTTATTCAGTCCGCCCTGGAAAATGTTGATGAATTGAATGCACAATGGTCCTTTGATGCCGCTAAAATATATCTGCACGATTTATATAAAAGAGCAGCTAAAAACCGTTTCTACGATAAAAAGCAGAAATACGGTGATTTTTACAGCCTCATAAAGACCTTGACAGATATAGGAATTTATTCTTCCTGCCTATTGGAAAAATACAGCAGACAGGAAATTGATCAATTATCAAAGCTGATCGATCCGAAGCGTGATCACTTTTTCGATTATACTGGCCTACATACGCTCGCTACAAGATATTTAGCTGTTGATCATGAAAAGAACACATTTGAGCTGCCGCAGGAAAGATGGCTGATCATCGCCATGCACCTGATGCAGGATGAATCTCGCGATAGTCGTTTGGAGCTTGTAGCAGAGAGCTATTGGGCACTTTCAAATCTCTATATGACGGTTGCAACCCCCACGCTTGCCAATGCCGGGCTTGCCCATGGCCAGTTGTCGAGTTGTTTCATTGATACGGTAGACGATTCACTCATCGGCATTTATAACAGTAACACGGATGTGGCTAGACTTTCCAAAGACGGCGGCGGAATCGGCGTCTACATGGGTAAAGTAAGGGCTCGAGGCAGCTCAATTAAAGGATTCAAGGGAGCTTCTTCTGGTGTCATTCCGTGGATTAAGCAGTTGAACAACACCGCTGTCAGTGTAGACCAGTTAGGACGACGCAAAGGAGCTATTGCTGTCTACTTAGATGTATGGCATGCTGATATCCTTTCTTTTCTCGATTTGAAGCTTAACAATGGAGATGAAAGGCAACGTGCCCACGATATTTTTACAGGTGTCTGCCTGCCTGACTTATTTATGGAACAAGTGGAAAGACGCGGAGACTGGCATTTATTCGACCCTCATGAAGTGAAACAAATAATGGGCTTTTCATTGGAAGACTTTTATGATGAGGAAAAAGGAGCAGGCTCTTTCAGAGAGAAATACGAAGAATGTATTCGAAATGAAAAATTGACAAAAACGACAGTTCCTGCCATTCAAATCATGATTCGGATCATGAAGTCACAGTTGGAAACAGGCACGCCTTTCATGTTCTATCGAGATCAAGTAAACCGGATGAATCCAAACAAGCATGCGGGCATGGTGTATTCCAGTAATTTGTGTACAGAGATTATGCAAAATATGTCGCCGACGATCCACTATGAAGAAACGGTTGATGGGGATACAATCATTTCATATAAAAAAGCTGGTGACTTTGTCGTATGTAACCTCTCCTCCATCAATTTGGGCAAATCAGTTGATCCGAAAGAAGATAATTTCGAGATTTTGGAGAGATTAATTCCTATCCAGGTAAGAATGCTGGATAATGTCATCGACTTAAATACAATTGATGTGAAACAAGCAGCGATTACAAATCGGAAGTACCGCGCTATCGGTCTTGGAACTTTCGGTTGGCATCACTTGCTCGCCTTAAAAGGCATTGCCTGGGAATCAAAAGAGGCTGTTCAATTAGCAGATAGTCTATACGAGAAAATTTCACAACTGACGATTAAAGCAAGTGTACAGCTCGCAAAAGAAAAAGGAGCTTATCCGCTGTTTGAAGGAAGCGATTGGCAGACTGGACATTACTTTGAAGTTCGAGGCTATTTGTCAGATGACAATTCAAATGAGTGGAAAGAGATTATTGAAGATGTACAAACGCACGGAATAAGAAATGGGTACTTGATGGCTGTTGCTCCAAATTCAAGTACATCTGTCATTGCAGGCTCGACTGCCAGCATAGACCCTATTTTCAAACCGTTTTACCATGAAGAGAAGAAAAATTATAAGCTTCCAGTCGTTGCACCAAATCTTGACCACCAGACTTACAATGTGTATCGGAAATCGGCATACATTGTAGACCAACGCTGGTCCGTCCAGCAAAATGCAGCCAGACAGCGCCATATCGACCAAGCTATCTCATTTAACTTTTACGTCCCGAACAACATAAAGGCGCAGGTCATGCTTGATCTTCATTTACAGGCATGGGACTCTGGTTTGAAAACAACCTATTACGTGAGATCAACCGCATCCGATATAGAGGACTGTGTATGGTGCGAATCCTGATCTGCTATGCCAGCTTTAGTGGAAACACAAAAGAAACTGCCGAGCTGATAGATCGTTTTTTTAAAGCGCACGGTTACGATACTTTACTTTATCGAATAGGATTCGGGAATATCCCGGATCCCTCCCATTTCGATGTGATGCTGATTGGGACATTTACCTGGGGAAAAGGTTCTACACCCGATCTAGTGAAAGATTTTGTCTATGAGATCGGCTATAAGCCACCGAACGTCTTTGTGTTTGGAACCGGTGATACACAGTTTGGAGGCGACGATCTTTTTTGTCACGCGGCAGAGAAACTTGCTGTTTTTTACCATTCTGAATACGCGCCTTTGAAAATCGAACAAAGTCCCAGGGGCTCACAAGAGATTATTGTAAAAACCTGGACGGAAGGAGTTATTGAACTATGCAAAAAACGATACCTGAAAAACTGAATAAAGCAGTCATATTAGAGCCTGTGAATCCGAATAAATCAACTGCCCTTTTTGGCGGAAAAGCAAGTGGTATCCTGAATTGGAATGATATTAAGTACCCGCATTTCTACCGTCTGCGGGAAACCATCCGAGCACAGTTTTGGATAGCCAGCGAAGTAGATATGACACATGATGCGAAGCAATTCCCTACCCTGACGGAAAAAGAACGGGACACATACCTCAAAATCATTGGCCTATTGGCAACGCTTGATGCACCGCAGACGGATCTTGCGGCTAAGATCGCCGATTTCACCACCGATCCGTCCGTGACATCCATCATGGCCACCATTGCCGATCAAGAGAGCGAGCATAACCATTCATACGCATATGTACTTTCAAGCGTGACTGACCTAAAAGGTCAAATTGAATCATTTGAACAAGGGAGAAAGGATCCTGTTCTTTTGAAACGAAATGCACGCATTGTCGAGATTTATAATGAATTTGCATTGAATCCAACTATTGAGACTGTGTTAAAAGCCATGGTTTACACTTCCTTATTGGAAGGCATGTATTTCTATTCCGCCTTCACCTTTTTCTATAATTTGGCACGTTCCAATAAGATGGTCGGAACAAGCACCATGATTAGCTATATCAACCGGGATGAACTGCAGCATGCCCGTTTCATCAGCGAGCTATTTCGGGCCACTTTAGCGGAGCATCCGGAATATAATAACGAGGAATTTATCGGTTGGGTGTATGATGAATATCGCCACAACGTTGAGATGGAAATGGAATGGGCCACATATGTCCTACATGGAGTAGATGGCATAGATATCGAAGAGATGCTAGGCTACATCAAATACCGGGCAAATAAGATGCTTCGCATGCTCGGTTTATCGGAAATCTACCCTGACTATACCGAAAACCCAATGAAATGGATTCGAGCATATGTGGATAATTTTGATGGAACGAAAACTGACTTCTTCGAACAGAAATCCCGCCAATACACAAAAACAACAGACTTAAATGGATTTGATGAGTTGTAAAAGCAAAAAGCTACGAAGTTGCAGAGGAGACGGACATCTATTCTAAGATGTCCGTCTTTGTACTGGTATAGGAAATGATCAAAATCGATGCAAGTGTATAACTTGTTGATCAGATTATGCCGCGTCCAGCTCCAGCGCCTGTTCTGGTAAATGAAGAACTAAAAAAGAACTGCCTTCAAAAAGACAGTTCTCAATCATGGATAATATTATAGTTTAACAACGTTTTCCGCTTGTGGTCCACGTTGGCCTTCAACGATTTCGAATTCTACTTGTTGACCTTCGTCAAGAGTTTTGAATCCTTCGCCTTGAATAGCGCTGAAATGTACGAATACATCATTTCCGCCTTCTACTTCGATGAATCCGAAACCTTTTTCACTGTTAAACCATTTAACTGTACCAGTTGTCATGTACATAAACCTCCAAAAATTTATTAATATGTTCCTAATATTTACCAGGTAAATAAAAATTCACATATTATAATCAATACCTACCCACTTGCTGGAGTAGATATTCATTATAACATGTGAATAATGGTAACTCCAAAAACTGGCAAATAAAATTGACATATCTTTACTTCTCATTATACATAAAGCAAAAGTAAAAAGCAAGAAACGGGCAAACTTTTATTTATTTACTTATGTGTTGCCCATCTCTTGAATTTTTTATACATGCTAAGATTTTTTTCTTATTTTTTTGTGCCTGTTGTAGATGTTTTAACGACAGTCTTTTTTGTTTTAGCTGGCTTTTTAGCTTTTGGCTTGGTTCTGTCGATTGAAGCTTGAAGTGCTGCCATCAGATCGGTCATTTGTGCTGCCGGTTCTTTCTCTTTCACCGTAATTAGATCTTTTCCAGTGCGCTTTGCCTCGATCAGTTCTAGCACCTTCGCACGATACTCATCTTTATACTTTTCTGGATCAAAAGTGGTTGTCAACTGATCAATCAACATGATGGCCGTATCAATTTCCTTCTTCGTTACGTTGTCTTCAGCTGGAACATTCGGCACATCAGCCGCCTTCCGAACTTCATCTGGAAAATGGATGGTTTCCATTAAAAGGGTATCCAGATAAACCCGGATAACAGCCAATTGTTCCTTAGACCGAATCATGATTTTCGCAAGGCCTACTTTTTCTGAATCAGTCAAAGCTTTTCTGAGCAGTCCATATGCCTTGTTTCCACCATCTGGTGACATATAGTAACTACGGTTGAAATAGATGGGATCGATCTCATCCAATTTGATAAAATCAATGATTTCAACTGCTTTTTCCTCCACCGCCTCCTTTAGGCCTTTCAATTCGTCCTCTTCAACAACGACAAATTTGCCTTTTGTCACTTCATATCCTTTAACAATATCCTCAGCACCAATTTCCTTTTCACATGTTGGACAGACTTTCTCGTATTGAATGGGCGTGTGGCACTCATTGTGCAATGACCGGAATTTAACATCTTTATCTTCAGTTGCAGCGTGCAGTTTGATCGGGATATTTACAAGACCAAAACTGATGCTCCCTTTCCACATTGTATGCATAAGTCACCTTCATCATTTGTTTTTCCCTAGCTTGTACCGATAGTCAAAAGTATACACTGATAAACTTTTGGTAAAAAAAATCAATCGGGAAAAACTATAGGAAAGAAATATAATGATAAGGTGTGATTTCCATGAAACCTATGCTCCCTTCTTTAACCTTTCATATGCCCCAAAACGAGAATTGGCTCTACGAAATAAAATATGACGGTTATCGCGGGATATTGGAATGGACGGAGGAAAAAGTATACCTTTGGAGCAGGAATGGCAAGGATTTGCTTCCTCAATTTCCTGAGATAACATTTTTTTCAGATGAAATTTCAGAAAGGATACAGGAGCATCTTCCACTTTTATTGGATGGCGAACTGGTCATTTTAGAAAGTCCCTTCAAAGCTAATTTCACGAAATTGCAGCAAAGAGGGAGAATGCGTGCCACTGAAAAAATATCATCTGAATCCAGTGAGTGGCCCTGCCATTATCTCTTATTCGATTTATTATCCTATCAAGGGAACGATCTGACCACCTCTCCCTTTCACCTAAGGAAAAGTAAATTATCGGAGCTAGTTCAACTCCTCCATTTACCAGAAAGACCTGAACCTGGTGATGATAAACGATTGCAATACATCCCTTTTTCCACTTCTCTAAAGAAGAGCCTGCACACCATGCAGGAATTTGAAAGTGAAGGAATCGTCGCAAAACAGGCACAAAGCAAATGGCTTGAGGGTAAAAGAACCTCTGAGTGGTTGAAAATGAAGAATTGGAAAACCGTATCCTGCTTTATCACTTCCATGGATGAGGAAAATGGATACTTTTACGTAGGAGTATGGAAGAAAAACAATATATTTCCACTTGGTCAATTTTTATTCAGCCTTGATTCCGAGACGAAGTCCGCGTTAAAAACAATCATACGTGAAAACCATACTGGGCGGGAAGGCTCAGTATACTATATTGATCCCGGCATCTGTGTTGATATCTATTATTTGGAATGGATGGATAATCAACTGCGGGAGCCGCATTTCAAGAGCCTGCGTTTTGACCTTCAACCTGATGACTGTACATTTGAAAAGTTTATTCATGACGAGGCAATGTTTCCACCAGATATGATCATTACCCATCCAGATAAGGTGTTGTGGGAAGAAAATTATGCCACAAAGCTTGATTATGTCCGTTATCTTAGAAAGATGGCTCCTTTCATGCTGCCTTTTTTGAAAAATCGCGCCCTAACAGTGATCAGATCACCACATGGTATATTTGGCGAATCCTTTTATCAAAAAAATAAGCCAGAGTTCTCTCCTGATTTTATTGAGTCGGCAATCATAGATGACATCCATTATATCATTTGCAATGACTTAAAATCGCTCATTTGGCTTGGTAATCAGCTTGCGATCGAGTTCCATATTCCTTTTCATCCTGTTACAAGCAAATACGTAAGCGAAATTGTATTTGATCTCGACCCTCCGGACCGCACGCACTTTCACTTGGCAGTCTACGCAGCTAACATCCTAAAACAGATGTTAGATGAACTGGGGCTGTTATCATTTGTAAAGCTATCAGGAAATAAGGGGCTTCAAGTCTATATCCCACTTCCAGAGAACCAATTCACTTGGGAGGATACGCGCCGCTTCACTTCATTTGTTGCTGAATTTCTAGTTCAATATGACCCAGAGTCTTTCACTACGGAAAGATTGAAGAAAAATCGGGGAAAAAGACTCTATGTCGATTTTATTCAGCATGCTGAAGGAAAAACGATCATCGCACCTTATTCAGTAAGAAAAAATGAGGATGGACTTGTTGCTGCTCCGATCTATTGGCATGAGCTAACTGAGGCTTTGTCCCCTGCTCAGTTTACGATGGATTCTGTCCTTAAAAGGCTTGTGAAGATGAAAGATCCGTTTTCCAGTTTCTTTCACTGCAAAGACAAGCAGCCATTTGAGCAAGTACTGAAACGTTTGGGTCAATAAAGCTAAAACAATGTGAGCAAACATAAACAAAGACTTCTCTCCTGTTTGGACAAACTTGAATCCATTTTTAACAAAGGGGTGTTTGGTGAAAAATATTGCTGCCACTTAATGGGCATCAACCCCTTCTTGATCGTCATGACTGCTCGTCCATTTTTCAATAATACCCTGTCCGAATACGGTTTTTTTACCTCATAATGATCCGGACCGACAATGAAACTGAGGCTTTTTCCCCTTCTTGTATTGATGATCACCGGAAGCTTTTTCATGGCAGTGATAAAGACTATGCGTCCTTGATCTATATGCATGTAAGCGGTTGTCCCAACCCCATGCTCATTAATCTTAACTAGCCGTCCCCTTTTTCCCAGTTCATAATATTTCAAATGGGCTCTTCTCTCCCTGCCTTTAACCAGCAAAATGGAGAGCTGACGGATTCCGTCGGAAGCATATACCTCCATCAAACAATTGGCATTGTGTGAGGGAATAAGAAGAAGGGTTTCATTGTTCTCAGCTATCAG
This sequence comes from Bacillus sp. HF117_J1_D, assembly GCA_009928435.1. Classification (GTDB taxonomy): domain Bacteria; phylum Bacillota; class Bacilli; order Bacillales; family Bacillaceae_C; genus Siminovitchia. The sequence goes on along the minus strand of JAABNQ010000057.1, from coordinate 9,088 downwards.
ACCATTACTAAGGGTCATTGAAACAGCGCTGCCTTTATATGAAAAATATAAAAATCTCAACACAAAATAGACCATGAACAGAAATACAGCCAGTCCTGCCATGTTGCTTAGAAAAAAATCAGCTTTTTTCAAATTCGGCAAGATGATAACCGTAAAAACAACAGTAAACAGGATACTCTGATGAAAATACAGTCGGGCCATGAAAGAGTAATGTTCTTTTATATTCATTCTCTTCCCCCTATTTCAGGAGTCTCGATTCATTATACGAGACAAGCCCGATAAACATGACTTTCTGTTAAAAATAAAAATGCCTCTGATGTTCCGTCAAATCAAGAAAATCAGAGGCATCTCAAGGTTCCTATTTTAAAACTCTAAATACAAGCGGAAAATGGTATATTTCTCCGTTATATGCCTTAACCGCCGCAATAATTGTGAAAACAAATACCATTACTCCGATAATTGGCAACAGGATAAAACCGATGAGTACAAACATTAATAATGAGGCTACAATACTATATACCGCATATGAGATAATAAAGTTCAAATATTCCTTCCCGTGAAAGTCTATAAAAGGCGACTCATCTTTTTTCAAAAGCCAAATGAGTAGCGGACCTATTAAGGTCGTGAAGAAACTTGTCAAATATATAGCCATCGCTAACGTTCTGTCACTGCTGCTAGGTAATGTGTCCATCTTATTCCCTCCCAATGTATGTCTATGTTATTTTTACGCATAAAGAGCATAAAAGGTTTCAAAAACAATGATATTTTTTTTGTACAAGCATAATCATTTGATGAACACGATTTGAATGAACGAGGTGGTTAACTTCCATGTTTCGCGAATGGGCTATTGAATTGCTGCAAACACTTGGGGAATATGGATTCATAGGCATTGCTGCCGGTCTGATGGTGGAAATTATCCCTAGTGAAATCGTCTTGGGGTATGGGGGATATTTAATAGCCAATGGAAAAATATCATTTTTCCAAGCTTTCATTGCAGGAGTTTTGGGCGGGACAATGGCCCAGATCTTTTTGTATTGGCTCGGAATATATGGGGGCAGGCCATTTTTTGACCGTTATGGAAAATTTCTTTTGATCCAATCAAAACATTTAAATGCAGCCGAAAACTGGTTTGCGACGCACGGCACAATTGTTATATTCACAGCACGGTTTATACCGGTTATCAGGCATGCCATCTCCATTCCTGCCGGCATAGCAAAAATGCCCTTTCATCATTTTACCATTCTTACTGTCGCAGCTATGATCCCATGGACCGTTTTATTCCTTTTAATTGGCATTGAGCTAGGAAACCATTGGGATCAAATCGGAGAGCACGCCTCGGCTTATTTGAAACCGGTTATAGGAGTAGCTCTGACAGTGCTATTATTATACTTTCTTTTTAAAATATGGTCTCAACATCGCAAGTCAAAAGACGATTAAGGAGTAGCATTCAATAGAGCTAGCCAATATTAATGGGGGAGGGATTTCCGTTAAATCCAAATGTTTGAATATGAGCGCTTATCCTTATTCTTGGACAGCGCTCTTGAACTTAAAAACTGTTCTATTTTGAATTACATCAAAAAATAAGAAAACCTAGTCCAACAATCAAATCACTTTTATATTCATCCGCCATCGAAGATAAATAGGCCATCTTACCATCATTAAATGAGCCTTTTTATCGTTTTACTTGTCTCCTACCGGATAAGCGTATGTAATAAACCGATCCGGAGCATCTCCAATATAGCGGAAAGGATAGCATGTTGTCACAACAAGTACTTCTTCTCCCATCTTTCTGATTACGGTCGTATCATCGGCAGAGACAATTTCTGTTTCGCGAATTTCATAAGTATAGGAACCATAAGGTGTATTTACAATGTATTGATCCCCAATCTCAATCTTCCCAAATTCACGGAAAACTGTGTCACGGTGTCCAGAAAGCACAATTTGCTCCCCTTGGCCAGGCAAAACAGATTCAGATAAGTGTCCTACACCTTTCTTGAGTGAGTTTGGATCCGTTCCCTCCACAACCGGCAGTGACTTTCCTAGTTTTGGAATTTCAAGAATCGCAAAAGAGTCATCCGCTTTAACCTTGAATTCATCGGGGGTCAACTTATCCTTATTTTTCCCCTTATCAACGCTTTCCTTCGCTTCTGCTAAGGATTTATCTTGCGCTTTCCAATGATCATAATACTGATACACAAACACACCGATCAATACAACCCCAATGATGATTAAAATACTCCCGAATTTCCTCATTGAACTCTCTCCTTCAATTCAACCTTCACAAGCTAATGTCATATTTAAAATATTGGTAGCTTCGCCTTCCTGTTTATGGAAATTTATTCCTGCAATTTTTCCTTTTTATCATACCTGTGTGCCTGCCGAATAAACAATTCATTCTTAGTACGGCTTGCAAGTATGTCATCTGAACTGCCCTTTTTCTCATGATCTCCACTGTTTACTCGGCATACGCAACAACGAATAAAAGAGTCTCAAAGTTACTTATGAATAGTGGTAATAAAGTAGTCAAAACGACTGAGAAAATATAATCTTAAAGATTACGTATACCATCACTTCTTTGGCTGTTTTACTCAGAACCGAGCTCTTTGACACTTAGAAAAGTTATGTTGAGGTAAAGTTCAGAAAAAATTACCAGAAATATTTATTAAATTAATCTTAAATTATTCTTCGTTTATGAACAAGTGATAATACAAAAAATGATGGTTTATCTTGCTTTGGTTAGTTCCTTTCTAAAACCCTTATCTCTTTTTCTGGACAGAGGTAAGGGTTTAAAGGATAAACTTATAAAAAATAGCTGCAAGTTTTATGATAACGATCAATACAAGTACCGTTGTCATGATAAACATAAAAATATTTTGGAACGGAGTAGATTCAACTTCTTCTTCCTTTTCTTCTTCGATTTCCTTCTTGTTCTCAAGGTACTGCTTCAATTCTTCTTCAATTTCTAAATTTTTCTTTTCTAATACTTCCATTTGATCCTGCTGTTGACTATCTTTCAACTGTCTCAGCCCTTTACGAAATAGAATTAGATTTTAATTTATGCAGCGACTGGCTTAACAAGAGTAGTAATTTATCCCTTGATCTCATTCCTATCATACAAATCATGATATTATCTACAAAAGCGATACAAGAATAGCGTACATTTCCAAATACGATCCCTTTGACCTCGTTGCCATCTACAGCAAATAATGTAGGTAGATAGGATTGAAATTTAAAAAGCTGTTCTCCGACAATGGACAAATCATGTAAGTTAAAAGCTTGCTGTTCTTTTACACGATAGCGCCCCGACAAATTTAATGTGGCCGCCGGAGTTATTTTAAGTGATTGAGATGCTTTTAAAATTTCCTCCATTGCTGATCCGCGGCTCCCACAGTATATGTTGACCAGTTCAAAAATCGCACTCGGATGTTGAGTTTGTATTAATTCTTCCACTAATTCTCTATGTGAGAACTTTTCCCCCGTTTTGAATGGTTTCTTGCCAATACTTTCCCCATTATTTGTAGGCCAATTTTTTAAATTAGTGACCTCTTGAAACTGAATCCCCTTTTTTAACAAAATCATGAGAAGCAAAACAGGAGCAATTCCTTCAATACCTTGTGAAGAAGGATAACCTATTGAAAAAATCTCTTGTTTACTCTTAAGATCATGTCCAGCAGCACCCCATAAAGGCTGTAGAACTTCAGCAATAGAATTTGGAGAAAAGTCTTTTAGCGCTTGTTTTGAACGCTTTATTTGTGAAGGTAGTAGATGGCTTATTTTTCTAAAATCACTTCCTGAAACTGAACCCTTCAATACGATAAGTGAATCGTCTGTACAATAGAAAGGAACATGTTTAGACAGATTAAGTGCATTGTCAAACCAACCGCCCACCATATGTGAAGGCAATTTCTGAATTACCTTTCTCATATAATGACCATGCCCAAATACAAAGTCAGCTCCTGACGAAAGAACATGTGGTATAAGTCCCTCATGAAGACGACTGCTGTGATCACCTAGATCCGCTACTTGTCCTAATATTAATATTTTATTTCCTCGATAAAACGATTGTTTCGCTTTAAAAGTTTCAATCGCATTCATCATCGAAGGAATAGCGGCATTATGAGAATCATCAATAATGTCAATATTTCTATGATCAATTGTTGTTAGCTGCTTTAATTCCATAACCCTGTCAAGAGACTGAAAGTTGAACATTTTAGATAACAAATTCTCTACTTCAAAACCCATTTCAGCTAGACAAAGAAATGTACCAAGCGAATTCATAATGGTTCCCTGGCTTGGCAATTGCATATCAAATTGATAGTCTTTATTTTTGTAATGAAATACGATAGTTGATTTATATTTTGAGTGAGCGACCTTTTTAAGATATAAATCTGCTGTATCACTTTTTAAACTATATGTTTTGATTCGATTGGTCTTTTTCGAGGCGCGTTTTAATAAAATCTGAAATGCTTCTTGTTGAATATCTTTGTTAATGATAGCCAAGCCATTGGTCTCTAGTCCATCAAATATCCTTGCTTTAAATTGGGCTACGGTTTCTAATGAGTGTAGAGTCGATAAATGAGCTTCTCCTATAGAAGTGACAATACATACATTTGGCCTTATTGTAAGTGATTGATTTCCCCTATTATTTAAGGCGTTTAACGATATTTCCAATATTCCTATATCTGGATTTTGACATAGTTTAGCACCATATAGCGGTACCCCTGCTTGTGTGTTATGATTCCCTCTTGTTGCTACAATAGAGTGGGTGTCTTTCAGCAGATGTTCAAACATTAACCGCGTAGAACTTTTTCCTACTGACCCTGTTATTCCAATGACAGGATTTTGCATTTTTTGCCGTGCGGCCTGTGCCAACAGTTTCATTACTTTATAACTGTCTTTTACAATTAGTTGAGGCACGTCATTCTTTAATTGTTGAATAGGTTCTTCCGTAATGATCAAGTCACAGTTTTGATAGAAGGGGAGAATTTTGTCGTTTCCATCTATCCAATTTGTGTTCCTTCTATGTACTTCATTCCATCTTTTATTTGAAATAGAAATAAAGCAGTTACCTTCCTTATTCGAAAGATGCATCGGATCAATTTCAAAATCAATAATTGTCCGTGCCAAACTTATATCAGTAAAATAATAACCATCTAATATCTCTTTTAATTCCTCATATGTAAAACCCACAGTCATATAAAACACCTCGAATTATTATGCGAGAACAATTATTAAGATAAAAATAGATCATAAGCTGTAGTCAACGTCTTTTTCCATGTTTTTCTATTGCTAGGTTAATAAGGGCGTCAATGAGCTCTGAATAAGGTACACCACTTCGCTCCCACAGAACAGGGTACATACTTTTTTCGGTAAATCCAGGCAAAGTGTTGACCTCATTCAATAAAACTTTCCCTGATTCTGTCAAGAAAAAGTCTGCTCTTACCAAACCCGAGCACTCTAAAATTTCAAAACATGTTCGAGCAATGTCAACTATTTGTCGATAAATGTCATTCCCAATATGAGCTGGCACACAAAGTTTTGTATCTTGGCTCATATACTTGGATTCATAATCATAAAATTCCTCCTGAGCGAATAATATTTCTCCAGCTACAGAAAAATGAATTTCATGATTTCCCAACAGGCCAATCTCAATTTCTCTTCCTCGAATGGCCTCTTCAACAATTACTTTTTGATCAAAAGAAAAGGCAATGTTGAAGGCTTCCTGTAACTCTTCTTTCCCCCTGCATCTCGATATCCCAACACTGGACCCTAATTTAGCCGGTTTAACAAAACAAGGAAAGCCGATTTCACGATCAATACGTTGATAGAAGTCGTGTTCATTTGCACTCCATGTTAGATAATCCGTAGAAATGTAATGAGCTTGAGGAATACCCGCTTGTTTAAAAAGATTTTTCATTAATACCTTATCAATGCCAGCCGCTGAGGCAAAAATGCCATTTCCAACATATGGAACTTTTAACAACTCAAAGAGTCCTTGAACTGTCCCATCCTCTCCATTTTCTCCATGTAAAAGGGGAAACACTACATCAAACTGTCTTAAATCATTTAAGTCAAATTCCGGTTTATTCTTTAACACCATTTCATCCATCTGTGAAATCGGAATTTGAGTGATTCCATGAGAATACCATTTACCTTCTCTATTTATAAATATTGGTGACACAGTATACTTGTCATAATTAATTGCATGTAGAACCGAATACGCCGTATTGATAGAAACCTCGTGTTCAGGTGATTCTCCGCCATAGATAATCGCAACTTTCATTAGAAAACTCCTTCATCAAATACTTTATAAAAAAATCAGCTATACGTCCGTTAGCGTTAAATCTTTTGATTCCTTCAACTCTGGAAGCCGATACGTCAAATAATGAATATAACCTGATAAATTGTGTTCAATATCATCAATTCGAACTCTGAACGCCTGGTGTCGAATAAAGAAGCCATTTAAAATGAGACCCGGATCTTTAAAATACATAACAAGTTCAGGATAACAAAATCCTACTCTTTGATATTCAGCTCGTTTATCAATTGTTTGAAGTAAAAACTCCTTGTCAATGTACTCAAACAAATACTCCTTACCTAATTCCTCTATTTTTCGAACCATTTTAAAGGCAGCCATCGTTAATTCCAAAAAAGTGGGATAAGTGGTATTTCGATGATAAATAAAGTTTAATCTTCCATGGCAATTCTTTAGCCCAAAAATAAAGTATTGATCCTCAGGAACATACATCGTTATTTCATTAGCGGCGTAACTTAACCAATGGTCGTGATATTTCCAATAATCATTTGCTATTAGAAAATCAAAAGCATCCTTTATTTTATTTAGCCATTTTTCTTGACGGTCCAAATTATATAATCTTAGCAAAGCAAAAACTGCTTCTCCGTCATAGTAGACGATTCTGAAGGCCTCTTTTATCTTAAAGGATGGGTATTCCAAAACATGTAAAAATCCTCCATCCTCTTTTTGCATCGAAATGATCCCTCTTCCCAACGAACGAGCAAGTTCCAAATATTTATCATCATTTGTAACCTGCATGAGCTTTGTTAAGGCCAAGATGGCATGCGCATTTGCTCCAAGCTTTATTTCATTATCATTTGCGTGATCCACCACATAAGCGCAATCTTCTTTATATACAATCGCATTGTTGATTAAATAATCAATCGCCCTTTCAATCGCTTCACGTATTTCTTCATCACCTAAATATTCGAATGCCTCTGCCATTGCATATAATGTGCTTGAATGACGAAGAATATTGTATGTAGGAATCCTCTTAGCAAAGCAAGGAAAGTATCCATATTCAAATTTGCCATCTTCTTGAATTTCTTGAGTTAGAAAGTTGGCGGAATTTTTGATTAAATTATGTATTTCAGATTCAAGATTATGAACCTTCCTAATCCCGTTAGTTAATTCTCCATTATATAGTTCATAGATTTCACTATTTTCATCAAAAAAAGCCATTGTTTCAAATAGGTATATTTTTTTATTACGATAATAGTTTTTAAAGAATGGAAACTTTTCGTTGTACCTGTATTTCATATAATGATTCATATTGATTTCATCTAATGCCTGTGGCTGCCCTTGCTTGCTTCGAATGAGAGAAAAACCATTTATTTCTTGTTCTAACAAAGCTAAGCGAAATTCATCATCGAATGCAATTCCTTTTCTAAAGTAATTGCGTTTGACATGCTTAATATATTCTTCAAAATCTGGAAAATCCCATTCTTCAACATTTGTAACAATGTCTAATTTAATCCATTGCGGATCAAAGTAGGTTCTTTGGATGAATTTGATTGCAGATTTCTTTACCTTTTGCCAAACTTTTTCGCAATTGTGACCACTGGCATTCACTACTTTTGCTCTAACTTCGGGGTTACCCAGCGATAGAAAGATGACATGTCTTGTACTTGTATTTGAGAGGATATTAAGTTGAATATCATTATTCCCTAATTTTTCATCCATTCTTTTTTTTAATGCTTCCAGTCGATCTTCAACTTCTCTTACGTTGATTCTTATCATTCACAGATTCCTCCTCCGACTACTTATAGAATAGATAAAGTGGAACGCTGAAAAAGGTAATCAGCCTATATTTCATCTGAAGTATAGGCTGATTATTGGCTAGTCCTAGCCTTAGATTTTACTGTTCAACTTTGTTTTCTTTTTTGCGGCGAACAAACAGAGAAGCTAAACCAGCAAGCAGAGCCGTTAATCCAGCCATAGCCGAATTGTACATAGACGTTGCAGTATTTGGTAGCTTTGTTCCTACGTTAGTTGTGCCTTTTCCGTTATTAATATTATTTCCTGAACCATTGGTGGTGCCGGTTGTTCCCGAGCCATTGCTTCCTGTACCACTTCCGGAATCGCTGTCGGAATCAGAATCGCTATCAGAGTCTGAATCACCGTCAGCATCACAATCTGCGTCAGCGTCTGCATCAGCATCGGCGTCGGCATCACAATCAGCATCAGCATCAGCATCGGCGTCGGCATCAGCATCGGCATCGCTGTCGGAATCAGAATCACTGTCGGAATCAGAGTCACTGTCAGAGTCTGAGTCACTGTCGGAGTCTGAGTCACTGTCGGAGTCTGAGTCACTGTCGGAATCAGAGTCACTGTCGGAGTCTGAGTCGCTGTCGGCATCGGCGTCGGCGTCTGCATCAGCATCAGCGTCGGCATCGGCATCAGCATCGGCGTCTGCATCAGCATCAGCATCAGCGTCAGCGTCAGCGTCAGCGTCTGCATCGGCGTCAGCGTCGGCATCAGCGTCAGCATCGGCATCAGCGTCGGCATCAGCATCAGCGTCGGCGTCTGCATCAGCATCGGCATCAGCATCGGCATCAGCATCAGCATCAGCATCAGCGTCAGCGTCTGCATCGGCATCAGCATCAGCGTCAGCATCGGCATCAGCATCAGCGTCGGCATCAGCATCGGCATCAGCGTCGGCATCAGCATCGGCATCAGCATCGGCATCGGCATCAGCGTCAGCATCGGCATCAGCATCGGCGTCAGCATCGGCGTCAGCATCGGCATCAGCGTCAGCATCGGCATCAGCATCGGCGTCAGCATCGGCGTCAG
>JAABNQ010000056.1 GCA_009928435.1 Bacillus sp. HF117_J1_D | reverse complement strand
GGTGTCACCCGCCTGTCTTGTTGGAAGCTTTTTGTCGATTGGTTAGGAAACCCCCTCTTCAAAAACGGGTGTTTTAAGTGGGGGAGGTTCATAAGTCACATTAAAGCGCTTACTTATAGATTCAAATGGAATCGCCGTTTTCTATACGGCGATTCATGATTATTTTACTAAAGCAATAACTTCCATCTCTAGAAGAACATCTTTTGGTAGTCTTGCTACCTCTACACAAGAGCGAGCTGGTTTGTGCTCAGAAAAATATTCGGAATATATCTCGTTGATTGTACCGAAATCATCCATATTTTTAATAAATAGCGTCGTTTTAACTACAGTCTCCAATGATGCTCCAGCGGCTTCCAATACCCCTTGGACATTGCGAAAAACTTGGTTTGCCTGTTCCTCGACAGTTTCCCCGACAAGCTCTCCCTCTGGTGTCAAGGGAATTTGACCAGAACTATAGAACATATTATTGACGATGATTCCCTGTGAGTAAGGCCCGATAGCAGCAGGTGCCTTGTTCGTTTCTACTTTACGCATATACAACAGTCCTCTCTATAAAAACTTGGTCATTTTAGAAAAATAATTGCCTTGGACAACATTAATCTGCTTTTCTTTTGTGTTTACATCCGTCAACTTGACCAAGGAAATATAATCCTCGACCAATCTTTCTTCCTCATATTCAGATTCTACCAATACAGCAATACCAGCTACGGAAGCCTGGAATTCGTCCAAAAGATTGACCATGCCATTAATCGTTCCACCGGCTTTCATAAAATCATCGACAATCAGGACATTTGCTCCTTCTTTCATGCTCCTTTTTGACAGGACCATCGTTTGAATCCGTTTGGAAGAACCGGAAACATAATTGATTGTCACCGTTGGCCCCTCCGTCACCTTTGTATCCCGTCTGACAATCACAAATGGAACATTTAAAAATGAAGACACAGCTTGGGCAATCGGAATTCCTTTTGTGGCCACTGTCATAATGACATCCACTTTTTTGTCCGCGACTGCTGCAGCCAAATACCTACCCACTTCATTCAATATTTTCGGATCTCCCAAAAGGTCAGCCATGTACAGGTAACCTCCAGGCAATAAACGTTCGGGATCAGCTATTGAATGACATAGACTGTCCACAAATTCCGTTGCCTGTTCTTTTTTGACCATTGGAAAGTATTTAACACCGCCTGCAGCGCCCGGAACCGTCTGCAGTATGCCGACACCCTGGTGCTTAAATATATCATTAATAATCACCAAATCTTCGCTTATGGAGGACTTGGCAGACTGATACCTCTGGGCGAACCATGTTAAGGAAACAAGCTCCCGCGGATGATTCATCAAATAATGCGTCATATCAACGAGCCGCTCGCTACGGCGAAACTTCATTATGTAACCTCCCGTGTAACGTAACGCGAATATTATTAAAGAAAATATACACAATTGTACGTTTTTAGGCAAGCGTAAGCAGAAAATTTTTCAAGAAAAACGCTTGGATATTCATCAAAATCGCATTCGCACAATAAAAATTGATTTTCTCAAAACTATTTCGTTTTTCGCATGACTTTGAGTTTTGCTGAAGGCTATGACTCCTTCTTCCTTATCCGTAGAAGCATTTCGAGCTTCTACCCACTCACACTCCAAGCATCCTGACCGCAAACACTTGGTCACAAAAACCGCGAAGGCCATTATATATTCGTTGCAGTCTGGAGTCATGGCGTACTAGACCAAATACGGTAGGACCGCTGCCGCTCATTAACACAGCGTCGGCACCAAATCTTTCCATCTGCCTTTTAATGTGCAAAACTTCCGGATACATATGAAGAGTCACACTCTCCAAGGCATTCGCCATATTTTCGCATACACCTTCATAGTCATTGTTCTTTAAAGCTTGGATCATCCCCATCGTATGTGGATGTTGAATACTGCTGATATCCAGGTTTCGGTATATTTCGGATGTGGACACTCCAATGGATGGCTTCGCCAGTACCACCCAGCAGGCTGGGGGCGCAGGAAGCTTTGTCACTTTTTCTCCCCTTCCTTGAGCCAATGCCGTTCCGCCATAAACGCAAAAAGAAACATCCGATCCGATTGCTGCTCCTAGCTCAGCAAGTTCATCCAATGTCAATCCGAGGTCCCATAGTTCGTTTAACCCCCTTAATGTTGCTGCGGCATCGCTGCTGCCCCCTGCCAAACCGGCGGCCACTGGTATGTTTTTATTTATAGATATTTCCACGCCTTTGTTTATTTGATATCTTTCCTTTAAAAGCTTAGCCGCTTGAAAGGCTAGATTCCGTTCGTCAGCCGGCACAAAACGATTACGGGATAGGATGCCCACATGATCTTCACTAATTTCGGTCAATTCCAATCGGTCTGCTAGATCAATTGTCGTCATGACCATTTCTACCTCATGATAACCATCTTCACGCTTTCCTAAGACATCCAAAGCTAAGTTAATTTTTGCCGGTGCCTTTACCAAAAGCTTCATTCACACTCACCTACTTCACTTGACTGAGTAACAGAGGCCTCCGGTTCCTCTTTTTTTAAAAAAGAATCATCCTAGGCACCTATGTTCGTCTCAATTCCTCACATAATGTTCATTTTACCACGAACAATTCATGAACTCCAAGAGGTGGAAAAAGAATTAGAAAAGCCAAGGCTTTTGTTCGCCTCGGCTCTTGCGGATGGTATTTGTTCAATGTCTTTAGGCTTAAAGTAATCATTCTTCACGACTGTCTGTCTGGCTGAGCTGACGTTCTGCTATTTCAATTGCACGTTTTACCATGTTTCCTGCATCTTTTGCCCTGATACCGCCCCATCCTTCTTTCTGGACGACATCATAAAAGCCCAACTCTTTTGCCAACTCGACTTTTAACTGATCCGACATGATTCCTCTTCTTCTTCCCAAAGCCAATTCCTCCTTTACATCCGCTCTTGTATTTTGTGCAGGAACAAAAGCGAATATCCAAAAAGGCAAAAGCCCTTTCTGTGTAAACACAAGAAAGTTTCCAAAAAGTTAACTCATGTCAAAGAGATAGCTACCGCATCACAAGACTATCGAAAGTTCATTCGTTACTCCTCAAGCAAAAACAGCAGTAAACCTATGCGGTTTACTGCTGTCCTATTGCTATATTTCCTGATGTTTCATCATAAAAAGTAAGTTCAACCGTTTCGGTCAGAACATCTGCATAACTGTAAGATACCCGTTCAAATGCGTTTTCGTCCTGATCCAACTCAACTACAAAAACTGATGGATATGTTTCTGCCAATACACCGGAACGTTCGATCGTTTTCCTACGTCCTCCATTGGCTTTTAACATTAATCTCTTGCCCAAATTTGAATCAAGGGATTTTTTAATGCTCGCTAATGTTTTCGGCATTTTTTCGCTCCACCTCACTGTTTCTCATTATACCATGCGGTTGAATAAACGTCAAGTAAATAAATTATTTTATCAATCAATGCTCACCTTTGTCAATCATTTTCTTTCTACAATAAGCCCCTTTTTCCAACAATAGTAGTATATCTCACTAAAAGGATAATATGTATTGCCATTGGAAATACTTAAGTATCATGGTTTTAGAAGCATATGACATCAGCGAAATCAGTCGGAAAATAATGTCTTTCGTAAAAAAAGCATTGGCGAATATCCCAATGCTGACAATAAAGTACTACTCATCCTCGCTAAGCGGCCTAAAAGGCATCCCGTTCCTGAGTACTCCTTTTGTTTCTAGTCCTCCCAATCCCTTTTGCCCAGTCAATGTGTTCCGGAGAACATCCCATACATTAATCCTCTCTGTAAAAGGCGTAAAGCTAATCTTTGAAACGATGTAAACAGGATCCAACGCATGGATATTGACCCGCTGCGGTGAACTTGCAAAATTTGCTCCTGCAAATATAAGGGATTCAAAATGGGATTGGCAGGCACCGGCAAAAATGACAAGCTGATCTAGATGCGGGATTTTCTTCCTTGCTTCCCTCACAGCCTCCACAAAGTATCTTGAGTGACGGTAGGCATTTAAATCTATTTTTTTTCCTTTTGCTTTTGAATAGGCATCATGCCCTGTAATAACGAGAATATCCGGCCGATACGAATCAATCAGTGAAGGGACATGCTTATACATTTCTTTTTCGTTACAGTGCACTCCCTTAACTGTAACGCCAATTTTCGAATATAGCGCTAAGCATCTTTTTAAATAATTCGGATCCCCATCCATATGGAGAACGCGGCCAGGCATCTGAAAGTAATTATATTCCCTCTTATATCCTTCCGTGGCTGTGTATTCCAGTTGAGATCTTACGAGATCAAGGTCCTGCTGGAATAGCTCCCAGGACTGCTTCTCAAGGGTTCTAACTTTTGATGACCTTGTCAGCTGTTCTTCTTCTGTAAAAGGCACAAGGTCTTCAATAGGCGCATTAGCGATAAGGCGATAATCTTCTCCGTATAGGATTGCTGTTGTTTGACCGTCAATCTCCTGAATGTCGATAACTCGAAATAATAGATCACATTTGTGAGACAAGCGGCCGACAATCGTATTTATTGATATCACGGTCGTCAACTCCAATAAACAGCGCTATTTATCTATCTGTCATAGGCTATGCTGTTTGCCTGCTCATTGTGTCTATTCATTCTGAGTCGCTAAATAGGGGAGAGAGCGCTTCGCTCAGCGCGGCAAATTCATCCATTGATAAAGTCTCTCCACGCCTCGATGGCTCAATTCCGGCTTGTTCAAGGGCACTGACAATATCTGATTTTCTCTTCCGCCCATCAGGCAAGCCACTCGTCAAGTTGTTCATCAGCGTTTTTCTTCGTTGGGCAAATGACATTTTGGTAATGTGGAAGAAGAAACGTTCGTCTTTCACAGACACAGCGGGGCGCTCCCTCAACAGCATCCGAATGACCGCAGAATCTACATTAGGTTGCGGAACAAAGACTGATTTTGGAACAATCATGACTGTTTCTGCTGTTGTATTATATTGAATGGCAATCGAAAGAGAGCCGTACTCCTTCGTTCCTGGCTTGGCGGCAATGCGGTCTCCCACTTCCTTTTGTAGCATGACCACGATTCCTCGAATAGGCAGCTTCTCTTCAAGCAGCTTTAAAATAATCGGTGTTGTTACATAATAAGGGAGATTGGCGACCACCATGATGTCTTTGGCCTCTGCAAACTCCTCTTCAATCATTTGATGAATATCCGCTTTTAAAATGTCCTCATGGATGATTTTCACATTATCGTAAGGTGCAAGTGTATCAGCCAAAATCGGCAATAGACGCTGATCGATTTCGTAAGCGACAACCTTTTTGGCTGCTCTAGCCAAATGTTCCGTCAACGCCCCGATTCCCGGTCCGATTTCAATGACACCCGTTTCTTTTGTTAAGCCTGCATATTCCGTTATATTCCGTAAAATATTCGGATCGATTAAAAAATTTTGTCCCAAACTTTTCTTAAAAGAAAAGCCATGCTTCTTCATAATCTCTTTAGTCCTGACCGGTGTCGCAATGTCTTTTTGCATTATTGTTCTTCCTCCCATAATACGTGTTCAAGGGCTTCTGCAAACTCCTGACGGGAGATTTGAAACATCATGAGCCGTTTGTGCAGCTGCTTCCCATTTGTATAGCCAATTTTCAACAGCTCTCCAAGTCTTCCCCTGCGGCTTGCAGCCTTTGGCCCTCCAATCAGTCCCGCATCAATTAAGTCTTCCCTTGTAATATCCTCTGCATTTGTATTCATCATGGGATGGGCATCCTTCAACGCAAGGCGAATGACTTCAGGAGAAGCATGCTCTACACCAATTCCACGGCCATTTTTCGGGCGCCCATCTTTTTTATCGATAAAAGCATGCTTGCATCCAGGTACATGCTCAATGATCGTCTTGCGGATTTTTTCTCCTGGAAAATCAGGGTCAGTTAGAATAATAACCCCTCTTTTTTCATGAGCTAATCTGATCTTCTCCAGCGTCTCCTCGGAAACAGCTGAACCGTTCGTTTCGATCGTATCTGCATCCAGCGCCCGCTGGATGGCGCTTGTATCATCTTTTCCTTCCACTACAATAATTTCTTTAATCTTCATGTTTCCTCCGATAAAACAGTTTTATTACTGTCTTATTATAACCTGCTTTCCATAAAAAAAGAAAAAGCAGAGGAGCATGCTCCTCTGCTTAGTCTATGATACGCACCTTAACATTCTTTCTGCCGAAGCTACTTGCCTGCCCTTTCGATTGAACATGAACGTCGATCCTGTTTCCTTTGATTGCTCCACCAGTATCACCTGCTACGGCATAGCCGTAGCCTTCCACCCATACTTTGGAGCCCAATGGAATAACGCTAGGATCCACAGCGATCACTTTTGCGTCCGGATTATCGTGCAAATTGATTCCGGTGGAAGTAACACCAGAACAGCCGTTACAATCCGCTGTATAAGCTGTAGCATTCATATAGATTTCTTTTCCTTCACTCTCAAGTGCAGGTTTTGAAGCTTCAGAAGCATTGGAAACTTTAGAAGCCTGAGAAACTTGAGCAGCTTGAGAATCCCCTGAAGAAGCTTTCTCTTTAGCCGCAGGGGCAGCTGTAACTTTGGTTCCGACGGCTACAATTTTGTCTTTGCTTTCTTTTATCTTTTCTTCAGAAATAAGTGTACGTTTGACTTCTTTTTTATTTTCTTTTATGATTTCAAACTCTTTTTTCACTAGACCTTCTTGGCCCTCTTGAACGACCTTTTCAGTTCCCTTTTCAAGACTTCCGTCCTCTTTCGTGACAACGTCATAATCGATCTGCTCTTCCACTACATCGGTGACCTTTTCTACTCTGGTGATATCAATGGACTTGTCTGGAGACACAATTTCATCCAATCCAGGCTCCACACGATCCAATTCTCCCAGCTTCACATCTTGCTGTTGTAAAAAGTCAGCGACCGTAGTCGAAGTGGTCCATAGCTTCTCTTCGTTTTTTCCGTTATGTAAAACGACTTGGAACGCTCTTTCGATTTCAATTGTCATGTTAAGAAGGATATTTTTGGTAGGTGAAATATTGATTTTATCATGTTCACCAAGCTTTATATCTTTTTCCTTTAAAAGCTGCTGCACTGTTTTAGCGGTGGTCAAAACCCTCTCTGATTCATTTCCAATCGTAAGTCTTATCGGTTTAGCAGGCTCCCAAATAAGAGACTGGTTGTCTTGAACCAATGAGTTCTGGGCATGTGATAAATAATCTGTGTTTTTCACATCAACATCCAGCTCTTCCAGCATTTCGCCAACCGTCCCCGCATGAGTTTTGACTACAATCTGCTCTCCGTCAAGGGTCACAGCGACTGTCTTTTTTGTTCCTTCAATAATTAAAATCATAAGGGTAGCAGTGAACACTAGAAAACCGGCCACTACTAACCCTAATTTCCTTCGGCTTTTCAATTCTGTACTCAAAGAAAAAACTCCTCCTTCTTCCCAAAATAGCTGATACCCTCAGTATTAGCCATGATAAAGAAGTAAAATTTTATTTGTTTAAGCCAGTCAATCTATACCGAACAGTTTTTTTGCATTTTCGGTTGTCTTAGTTGTAACTTCTTCAAAGCTGATTTCTTTCAACTCAGCAATCTGTTCAGCAACCAGCTTGACATATGCCGGCTCATTCCTTTTTCCACGATAAGGGTGCGGAGCCAGATAAGGGCAATCCGTTTCAATCAACATCCGATCAAGCGGAACCTCCTCGGCTACTCTCTTAGGCTTTTTGGCATTTTTAAAAGTGACGGGCCCGCCCAGTGAAATATAGAAATTCATTTCAATGCATTCCTTGGCAGTTTCTGCACTTCCGCTAAAGCAGTGCATAATACCTCCAATTTCTTCGGCATTTTCTTCCCTTAAAATTTGAATAACATCCGTAGTCGCATCACGGTTATGTATGATAATCGGAAGCTTCAATTTTTTAGCCAGGTGTATTTGCCTACGGAAAACTTCTTGTTGAACGTCATGAGGTGATTTATCCCAATGGTAATCTAATCCCATTTCACCCAATGCCACAACTTTCGGATGGGCCGCCAACTCTTCAATCCAAGCCAAGTCTTCATCTGTCATATCAATAGCATCCACCGGATGCCACCCGATGCTAGCATAGAGAAAACTGTACTCCTCTATCAGACTCATTGCTTTTTCTATAGTAGGTCTATTGAATCCCACAACGACCATATGGGAGACACCCGCCTCCTTGGCCCGTTCAATCACCTCTTGAATATCCTCATTAAATTGTTCATCGTTTAAATGGACGTGAGTATCGAATAGCATGGCTCAATCTCCTTCAATAGAGTATAAAGTAATTTAAAGTAACATAAGTCACAGTAAGCTAACATTTATATTACAAAAAAAGAACATAGAGAAATGGCTTAAACTCAGCATTTAGTCCGCCATACCCTCTATGTTATCAATGTTTGAGAATTTAACTGAAAATTTCCATATATTAAAGTTAGTTTACAATTGCTCCGTTTGGAAGACTTTGATCCACCGATGCAACGGATAAAATGCCGTCTTTCTCTCCCGCAAGGATCATCCCTTGTGAAAGTTCTCCGCGTAATTTAACTGGTTTTAAGTTTGCAACAACAATTAATTTTTTACCAATTAAATCTTCCGGCTTGTAAAATTCCGCAATGCCCGACACGACCTGTCTCTTTTCATATCCCAGATCAAGCTGCAGTTTAAGCAATTTGTCCGCTTTCTTCACTGGTTCACAGTCAATGACCTGACCTACTCTGAATTCCACTTTCCTAAATTGATCAATTGTAATTTCAGGAGCCTGTTCTGTTTTTTCCTCTTGCTTCTTCTCTTTTTCTGGAACAGCAGGGCCCTTCATTTGATCTTTAATATATTGAATCTCCTCTTCCATCTCCAGTCTAGGAAAAATCGGTTTTCCCTTTAATGCGACTTTCGTCTGGGAAGGGATGTTACCGAATGTTTCAAGGCTTTCCCATGTTTGAAATTGCTCGTCCGTAATATGAAGCTGTTCAAAAATCTTGTTTGGTGTCTGTGTGAGGAACGGCTGGAGTAAAATCGCTGCCCTCCTGAGTGACTCTGCCAAATGAACCATCACGCTGCCTAATTCATGACGTTTTCCCTCATCCCTTGCAAGGATCCAAGGCTCTGTTTCATCAATATATTTATTTGTTCTGCTAATAAGCTGCCAAACAGAAGCAAGAGCCACAGAAAATTCCATTTTTTCCATTGCTTCCTCATATTTTTGTACTACTTCAATGTTAACGTTCAGAAGGTCTTGATCAAATGGGGTAACAATCCCTTCATAGGAAGGAATCTCTCCATCAAAATATTTATTAATCATCGCAACTGTTCTATTTAATAGATTTCCAAGATCATTAGCGAGATCATAATTGATTCTTTCAACAAACCCTTCGGGAGTGAACACACCATCAGATCCAAATGCCACTTCTCTTAACAGGTAGTACCGGACTGCATCTAATCCATAGCGGTCGATCAGCATGACAGGATCAACGACGTTGCCCTTTGACTTGGACATTTTTCCGTCTTTCATGAGCAGCCAGCCATGGGCAAAAACCTTTTTCGGAAGCGGTAGATCAAGCGCCATCAGCATGATTGGCCAGTAAATCGTATGGAAACGGACAATTTCCTTCCCGACAAGATGGACATTCGCCGGCCAAAATTTGAGATACTTGGAATTGTCTTCCGTTCCGTATCCTAGCGCAGTGATATAGTTGGTCAGCGCATCAATCCAAACATAGATGACATGCTTTGGATCGCCGGGAACTTTGATTCCCCAGTCAAAGGTTGTTCTGGAAACAGCCAGATCCTCCAGCCCGGGTTTAATGAAGTTATTAATCATTTCGTTTTTTCTTGATTCAGGTTGGATGAAGTCAGGATTATCTTCATAATATTGAAGAAGTCTGTCCACATACTTACTCATTCTAAAGAAATAGGACTCCTCTTTTACAAGCTCAACCGGACGTCCGCAGTCAGGACAGTTGCCGTTTTCCAGTTGCCGCTCTGTAAAGAAGGATTCACAAGGCGTACAATAATATCCTTCATATTCATCTAAGTAAATATCCCCTTGATCTACAAGCTGCTTAAAGATTTTTTGGACAACATCTTTATGACGGTCTTCAGTTGTGCGGATAAAGTCATCATAGGAAATATCAAGTTTCTTCCATAATTCCTGAATCCCGCTAACAATCTTATCGACGTATTCTTTTGGTGTCACATTTTCCAAATTTGCTTGTTTCTGAATCTTTTGCCCGTGCTCGTCCGTTCCAGTCAAATACATGACATCAAAGCCGCGCATACGCTTATAACGTGCCATTGCATCACCAGCTACTGTCGTGTACGCATGACCGATATGCAAATTCCCGCTTGGATAATAAATAGGGGTTGTCAAATAGAATGTATTGAGTTTTTCTTTCACCATATTTCCTCCCTCTCGCTAACAAATGCCATTTATAAAACATGCAAACCTATTCTCTGCATCTTGTCCTCTTCCACACTAAAAATATACGTGAAAACAACGATTCCTGCAACTTTACCTGCTACCAAGGAAACACGAAAATAGGTCCGTTGAAGAATTTTTCGGTTTAGCAACACAAATCCATAGGAAATTTTATCTAAAAAATTGACATTTTTTTTAACTTCTAATTGACGGGAATTGGAAAGACTGGTACGATAAATCTGATTATAAAATAGTAAAAAATCATGCTTTTTGATATAAAGTTTCTTTGAGAGGGGAATAGTAGTATGAAATCTACCGGAATTGTGCGAAAAGTCGATGAACTCGGACGGGTAGTCATACCTATTGAATTAAGGCGCACTTTAGGGATCGAAGAAAAAGACGCATTAGAAATTTACGTAGATGACGAAAAAATCATTCTGAAAAAATATAAACCAAGCATGACTTGCCATATTACGGGTAATGTCTCCGATGACAACGCCTTTTTTGCGGGTGGAAAATTGGTCTTAAGCCGTGAGGGTGCCGAGCAATTGATCCAGGAAATCCGTGAATCATTTAATATTGATAATGCGAATAATTAACAGAATGAGAAAAGCCCCTTCAATCGGGACTGTCAGATAAAATAAAAGCACCTCTTCGTTGAAATTTGGTATTACATACACAAATACAACTCGGATGTGCTTTTTTCTATGGGTAAAAAAACATAAAACAGTTTAGGTATATTATTTGGACATCTCTACTTTGATTGTTTCTGAAAGACAGTCATCCCTTTCGAGCTCCAACTCTACACCACTTTTCTAAGCAAATACTTCTGTCCACTCATTCCTTTTGGCCAGCATTTTCTTAGCAAGCTCTTTGGCACCTTCCAAAGAATGACTTGCCGCCCATCCGCATTGCACTTCATTGCAGGCTGGAACTTCATTTGCCACCAATACGTCATTCAATGTTTTTTCTAGGATATTCAATACATCTTCATAATCATCGTGGTTGACAAGAGATAAATAATATCCAGTTTGACAGCCCATCGGGCTGATATCAACAATATTATCGGAATGATTTCTGCTGAACTCCGCCATCATATGTTCCAGCGAATGAATCGAGGGCATTTCCATATGCTCCTTATTCGGCTGACAGAATCGAAGGTCGTATTTGCGGATGATATCCCCGTTTTCCCCTTCTACTACGCCCGCCAGACGGACATAAGGAGCCTTTACTTTCGTATGATCCAAATTGAAGCTCTCCACGTTCATCTTTTGTTCAGTCATTAATCCTCTCTCCTTTTCTCGGCATCTATCAGCCACACAAATGCATTCATTTGCTTGAATGTGACTTGAAAGCCATTTTCTTCAAATATTTTCTTTAAAATTGGAATGGTAGTATAATACTCCGTCTGCAAATCAACAGCAAGGCGTTGATAATTGTTTTGCAAAGCTTCTTTTATGATCGCTTGTTTGGCAGCCTCATCGATAAAAACAGTATCGGCAAACACAATTTTTCCGGATTCGTTGAGGATATCACTGAAATGTGCAATTGCCTTCGCTTTCTCTTCATCCGTCAAGTGATGGAAAGCGTACGTGCTTGTGATCGTATCCGGTTTTTTGGGGGGCATAGGAAACTCCAAAAAATCACCCTCGACAATCGGAACATTGGGTAGCTTTTCCTTTGCCCTGCTTCTCATTCCTTCCGATGGCTCAATACCGTATATGTCAAAACCTTTTTTAAAAAACTTCTCCGTCAAATTCCCTGTTCCTACTCCAAATTCAACTATATACCCTTTTGATTTTTTTGCAACCTCGTCAAGAATCTGTTCGTAATATACAAATACTTCTTTATATTCAACGTCAGTACCTACAACGGTTTGATCATACGTTTCGGACCAAGCATCAAATAAATCATTGAAATTTCTCGCCATTATTATTCACTCTTTTCATATAAAAATAATCGGAATTAGGTATGACTAAATTTATCACTAGTTTTGAAAAAAATCAAGATAAAATAAAAAAACATGAGCCCTTTTTAAGACTCATGCTCTTTGCCTTGAATATGATAGGCTTCATAAACCTCGCGTTTCGGGAGCTGACGATCTTTTGCCGTCCGCTTGATCGCCTCTTTTGATGTGAGGCCTTCGTTTACGATGTAATATTCCACATGTTCCTTCAATCCAAGAAGACTCCACCATGGCGGTCCTTCGTCTGAATCCGGATCACTATTACCTTCTACAACAATGCAAAACTCCCCACGAATTTCTTCTTTCTCCGCCCATTCAACAGCAGAAGAAAGTGTTCCACGCAAGAATTCTTCGAACTTCTTCGTCAGTTCTCTGCATAAAACAACTTTTCGCTCTCCCCAGACCGCACTCATATCTTTTAACGTATCTTTTAATCGATGTGGGGCCTCGTAAAGAAGAACTGCCCCATCCTGTTGTTTCAGCTTTTCAAGCTCCGCTTTCCTCTCTTTTTTCCCTCTTGGCAAGAACCCGTAAAAATAGAAAGGCTGCGGATGAATCCCTGAAGCAATCAAAGCTGTCAAGGCAGCGTTTGGACCTGGGACAGGTATAACTGTTATTCCCACTTCGATGGCTGCTCGGACCATTTCATAACCTGGATCTGAGATACAAGGCATGCCTGCATCACTAACAAGTGCTATATTATCCCCTTTTAACAGTCGCTCAACAAGCTGGCGCCCGCTTGCCTCCTTGTTATGTTCATGATAACTTGCAAGCGGTGTGGAAATGTCAAAGTGATTGCACAGCTTTTTGGTGTTTCGCGTATCTTCCGCAGCAATTAAATCAGCTTCCTTCATTAGTCGGATTGCCCGAAATGTCATATCTTCCAAATTGCCGATCGGCGTTGGTACTAAATATAAAGTGCCTCGATCCATTAACTCATTGCTTTTCTGGCTGTTCATTCCGTTCACCCGCTTCATATAGGAATTTTTCTTTCTTTGATCTTGTCAATTGCTTGAAAGCATACTCCGCTTTCAGTGCCTCACCTTTTTCCTCAAACTCTTCCACATAAATCATCGACACCGGCGTTCTTGCTCTAGTATATTTCGACGCCTTTCCGCTGTTATGCTCCGAAAGCCTCCGGGAAGGGTCTATTGTATAGCCGCCATAATACGAACCATCCCTACATTCCAGTACATAAAAATAATGCTTATTCTTTTCCATATAGAATCTCTCTTACTTCAGAAGCATATTCGTTTTCAGCATTGTAGACGAACAGAGGCGAGAGGACCTTTAGTCCGGAATTCCCATTTTTGATCCCCTCTACTAAAATCGTGTTCGCTTCCTTTCCAGCTTTCGGATAAACAAATCTAAGCCGCTTTGGCTCCAAGCGATACTGTCTCATAAGAGTCAATATATCCATCAGCCGTTCAGGTCTATGAACGAAGGCCGCTTTTCCACCTTGCCGAAGAAGCTGGCTGCTTGTCCGTATAACATCTTCCAAGGAACAAAGAATCTCATGGCGAGCGATAGCCAAATATTCATTTTCATTGATAATGGAAGGCGCTGCTGAAGTAAAATACGGCGGATTACACGTAACCACGTCATATTTCCCATGTCCAAGTTCTTGGGTAATGTCTTTAACATCTCCATGAATCATATGAATTCTGTCTTCCAGACGATTATATTTGATGCTTCTTTCCGCCATATGATACAAGCGCTCCTGAATTTCTACACCCGTGATAGTTGCCTTTGTTTTTCCACTCAATAGAAGAGGAATGACCCCATTGCCACTGCATAAATCAATTATATTACCTTTTTGGATCGGCACGTACGCAAAGCGGGCCAATAGCACAGCATCAAGGGAAAAAGCAAACACAGACGGACTTTGGATAATTCTTAAATTTTCCGCTAACAAATAATCTAGGCGCTCATCGCCGATCAAGTCAATCATGTAAGTAACACCCCTATACTAAAAAAAGCACAATTAAGGTTACAATAAAATAGCCTTCCCTATTCGAACAGGAAGGCCTTATAGTACGGGTTCAAAAGTTCCACAATCAGCAAGCAAAAGGGTGGAGGCAACTTGTTATCCGCAGTGAAAATACATGCCTTTAGATACATGTTCAGCACAGAAACAAGCCTAAAAAATACTTGCCATTATCATTTAGTGACTTATTGAACGTCCTCATATAAACAAATTATTTTTTAGTCAAAAAGGAAAGGCAGAACAGGCAGTCTTCATCCCTTCTCGGGCTGCCAAAATGAACATTGCAAATATGAAAGCCTTCTTGATAAAGACGGGCAAGATTATCATAGCCCTCGCCAATATCAGGTTCAGTCATTTGATCAAAAGCAACAGTCCGCTCGTCCTTCTCTCCGTCAGGCAATATGAGATTGGGCTTATCCATCCCTTGATCCAGATGTCGGCGCAATTGGTCATTTTCCGACTTCAACGCATGGTTTTCTTCGATCAACTCGACCAGATACTGCTTCAGTTCACCAAGCTGCTGATACAATTGGCCGATCTGCATTTCCATATTGCTTACTGAATCGAAGAATTCCTTTTTATCCTTCACCTTACCACCTCATTATTCCGTGGCCTGAACAGACGTCACACTTTCATTCATAATCTCTTCCAGTGTATATTCCAAAACCCGCTCCTGGTCAGACAATTCCACTTGCATGATGCGCTCCAATATATTTAAGCCGACCACTCTACCTGAACCATTCGGTGTATGGATGACCTCGCCTACATCAGGAAGTGCAGCCTTCGCTGCTTCATATTCATCATTCTCATACTTCAAACAGCACATCAGCCTGCCACATAAACCAGATATTTTCGTCGGGTTTAAGGAAAGATTTTGATCTTTGGCCATCTTGATTGATACTGGTTCAAAATCTCCCAAGAAAGTTGAGCAACATAGCATACGCCCGCACGGACCGATTCCCCCGAGCATTTTGGCTTCATCCCTTACTCCGATTTGCCTCAATTCAATCCTTGTTCTAAATATAGAGGCCAAATCTTTTACAAGCTCGCGAAAATCAACGCGGCCATCAGCTGTGAAATAAAAAATTACCTTGTTGCGGTCAAATGTGTACTCTACATCCACAAGCTTCATATCAAGCTGATGTTCCAAGATTTTGTCCGTACAGACCTGGTAAGCTTCTTCAGCTGCTAGTCTGTTTGATTCCACATTCTGTTGATCTTGTCCATTTGCAAGCCGAACAATTTTCTTTAATGGAAGCACTACATCATGTTCGCTGACCTGTTTCTTTTCGGTCACGGCTTTTCCAAATTCAATGCCGCGTGCAGTTTCCACAATGACATAATCATCTTTGCAGACCGGATGATCCGCCGGGTCAAAATAATATATTTTACCGGCTTTTTTAAACCGGACTCCTACTACGTTATACAAAAGAAGGTCCCCCCTGCAAATTCAGCACAAGCTGTTCCATTAACAGCTGAGGATTCATATTTGCGTGTAATTTTCTTTTGGCTTCCAAAATTGCAGTCATTTGTTTCGACAGCCGGTTCATTGAGGTTTGAAGTGCATCCTTTTCAAGCGTCTGCCGCAAATCAGGATATACAAGCTGCCGATCCTTCCCCAATTGTATGTTCAGTATATCTATATATATATATAATAAAAGAGATAATCCCAAATCATGCTGAGCTTTCTCTTTGAAATGCCCCATCCAATCGGTTTGAAGCGAAGTCATGGCATAGAGCGGATTATTCAGCACTTCATACAATTTTAACACTATTTTTCTAGCTTGTGCAAACCAATCATCCTCATTTAACCTTACCGCTTCCTGCAAGTCGTTTGTAAGTGCAGCCAGAAGAGCCGTTTTTCCCTGTGACATCCCCGCTTCTACCAGTTTTTGAGCAAATATTTCAGGTCTCAATGGATAGAAAGGTACAGATTGACAGCGTGAAATAATAGTCGGAAGCAATTGTTGCGGCTGCTCCGTTACAAGAACAGCTGTCGTTTCTGAATGAGGTTCCTCTAAAAACTTCAATAAGCTATTCGCCGCCTGAACCGTCATTTTTTCAGCATCTATAATAATATACAGCTTTCTCTTCGACTCCATACCTGATTTACTGAATTCTGTTCTTAATGAACGAATTTGATCTATTTTAATAGAAAGCCCGTCCGGTTCCACAAGGTGAACATCCGGATGGTTTCCACTTTTGATTCTTCTGCAATTTCCACATTCTCCACAAGGTAGCATATCTTGTCCAGTTTCCTCGCAAAACAGGCTGGCAGCCAATAACAGGCTGCCTGCTTTCTTGCCGGTTCCCCGCTCACCCTCGAATAAATAGGCATGGGCAATCCGGTGATGAACCAGACTGTTTTTTAAAAGCCTAGCAGCAATCGGCTGCTCCTTTTCAAATTGATCCCAATTCATATCTTCCGGTACTCACCCACCTACGTATATAAATGGATCAGCAGCCCTTTGATCTCACCGATTTTTCCTAAAATGTCGATGGACTGCCTTTCTTTAGTTAAAACACCTTCAGTCAGTTCGACTAGCTTCTCGTCAATCAATTCAACAGTCTGAAGGACTCTTCCTTCTGCAAATCTATTCCAGCTGCGCGACTTCTTTAGCTCCATGCCTGTTTCAACTGTTTCCTTCACAAGCTGCTTCACAAGTGTTTTATATTTCACTAGATCTTGGAAATTTCTTGATCTTCCCAGCCGTTCTCCCGCTTCATGAACATCTTTAAACAACTTGTCTAGTTGTTCTTTATAAAGCTGAACCTCTTGACGTGAAATTACCTCGGAAAATTTGGTTCCAGTACTGCCGGATCTAGGAATGGATGAATATTGCCCCGCTCTTGACCCGGCCATATCATTGACTTTCATAGACATCTCCTAAAACTGGTGGAACTGTTCGATTGGGAGAACAAACACAGTGGCTCCTCCTACCGAAACTTCCACTGGATAAGGAATGTATGAATCAGCATTGCCTCCCATAGGAGAAACAGGAGCCATCAATTGTTCACGTGATTTGCAGCTTTCCCTTATGACTTCAAGCGCTTTCTCTACACGAATATCTTCTGTACCTATCATGAAGGTCGTATTTCCGGACTTCAAGAAACCACCAGTTGTCGCCAATTTTGTTGCTCTAAAGTTGTTTTCAACCAATGCATTCATGAGACGGTTGCTATCCTGATCCTGAACTACAGCCATAATTAATTTCATTCTGCTCACTCCTTAAATAAAGTGAAAAACAATTTTATTATTATTCTTATTATATCAGCTAATCGTTTATGTGACATTGTTATTCGTGTACAGTTAACTACTTTCCATCGAAAAAACGACATTTACGTCAAAAATCTTTATTAAGTATTCCCACTTGTGCCAGTTGGCTTTCAATTATTTTTTTCGCGTTTTGATACACTAAGTCAAATGTAGCTGAAGCATCAATTATAATGATCCTATCTGGAAACCGTTGAAGTAAAAGATGATAGCCTTCTCTTACTTTTTGGTGAAACTCGATTTTTTCCAGATCTAGCCTGTTCACTTCACGCCCTGCATTTCTGGCAATTCGTTTTAAACCAAGTTCCGGCTCTATATCAAAATATAGCGTGACATCCGGCATCGCACCTTGAATGGCAAATTCATTGATACTGTATACTTCATCAATTCCAATCCCTCTTGCATACCCTTGATAAGCGAGGGAACTATCGATAAAGCGGTCACACAGGACAACTTTCCCCTCTTGAAGCGCAGGTAGGACTTTTTCAGTCAAATGCTGGCGGCGGGCAGCAGCATACAGCAAAGCTTCCGTACGTGGGTCCATCGCCGTATGTTCCTTGTCGAGAATGATTGTCCTAATTTTTTCAGCAATCTCAATTCCGCCAGGTTCTCTTGTGGCCAATGCCTCAACACCTGCTGTAGCTAGATCATTTACTAGCTTTTCAATGAAGGTTGTTTTGCCGGCCCCTTCAGGCCCTTCCAATGTGATAAACAATCCGCTCATCAAACCTCTTCCCCCGATCCCTAATGTTTACAGCGTATAGTATAACACGGGATGCCATTAAAATTTTGACCCAAATACAAAAAGACCAGGCACCATCTGCTGGAGCCCGGTTTTACGTGACAATTTTTGTTTCTTTAATGACTCTCATCTGTTCCACATAATATTTGTATTTCGGATCATCTGAATCTGTCTGAATAATCTCCTGCTCACACCCGACACAAATAAAAGATGTATAAAGATGAATCCCTGTATCCTGTGCTTTTTTACAAATGATGCACTTTTCCATCTCTCCACCTCCACACATTTTCATTATGTCCACCGCAGGCGAATTGTATACACAATTAACAACAGTTAGAAAAACGAAAGCTGACTTTTTCCAATCATTCTCGTGTAAGGGTAATATGGACCTTTTGCTGATAGTACTCAAGTTAAGTCGCATGCATTGCACTCATCATTCTTATACAGCGAAATCGGTCATTCAATTACAACTTGTTTTTTTATATCTTCCTTTTGTTTCATTCTATGCCCAAAGAGCAGATACCGTGTTTGTCTCTGTTTTTTTTTTCAAAAAGAAAATGAAACATCCGCAATTTAACGGATGTTTCACGCGATAATCCATAATTGAATGACTGACAATGCAGCAACTCCTGGCAGTCCGAGCAAACCTGAAACGGCCGCAGTCACAAAATTTATGGGAATATACAACCCGAACTGGTTTCCGACAGCATTTAGAAAAAATAGAAACAGGGCGCCAATCATTAATTTGATGAATGATTGACCGATCACTTTAACAAAACTTCCAGGCTTTACAGCCATCAATAAAAAGATAATGAAGCCGATCAGTGAAGCAATGATCAAGATAGAATCCAAACGTTCCCCCTCCTGCCCTCTCATTCTTATTTAATATTGTATGAAAGGATTGTCCGAAAAGAACATATAGAAAAGTTCGGAACATACAGCCATTTGGAGCAGAACACAATGACTCATAAAGGATCCCCATTTCATCATGTTTCACCAAGATAAACACATGACCGATCTTGTCTTGGATAAGGGCTATTGCTCTTTAATCGAGATTTTTCGTTTCTTCGCTTCTTGGAATAAAAAGATATATTTTGCTTTTGCCAATCGCATTTGATATTCCAATTCATCGTTTTGCTCATAGCTCAATCTGCACATGTCGCTCTTTTGATCCCACTGTTGTTTTATATTCCCCATGAGGTCTATTAACCTGTGATCAAATTCTTTACGCATTTTTTGTTTCCGGAACATATTATGAGACCTCTCCTTACAGAACTTCTCTTCGACCTTCCAACGCTTTTGAGAGAGTGACTTCATCTGCGTACTCAAGATCTCCTCCGACAGGCAAACCATGGGCAATCCTTGTTACAGTGATCCCCGACGGTTTGAGAAGGCGGGAAATATACATGGCGGTAGCCTCCCCTTCGATATTCGGATTTGTTGCTAAAATCACTTCCTGAACGGTTTCATCTTGAAGCCTTTTCAGCAAATCAGGAATATTGATATCCTCCGGCCCAATGCCTTCCATCGGAGAAATGGATCCATGAAGGACATGATACAAACCGTTGTACTCTTTCATTTTTTCCATGGCGATGACATCTTTCGGCTCCTGAACAACGCAGATAACGCTGCGATCGCGTCTTTGATCATCGCAAACATAACATGGATCCTTGTCAGTGATATGACCACATACTGAACAATAGCCGAGATCCCTTTTTGCATTGACAAGGGCCTTGGCAAAATCAAGGACAGTATCCTCTTTCATATTTAGAACGAAAAACGCCAGGCGGGCTGCTGTTTTCGGCCCGATTCCCGGCAGTTTCATAAAGCTGTCGATCAGCTTTGATATAGGTTCTGGATAATGCATAATGGTAACCTCCTAGAAGCCAGGAAGGTTTAATCCTTTAGTAAATTGTCCCATCGTCTGGCTTGATAATTCTTCTGCCTGCTTTAAAGCTTCGTTAGTAGCTGCCAACACTAGATCCTGTAGCATTTCGATATCCTCCGGATCTACAACTTCCTCATCAATTTGAACATCCAGCACTTCCTTATGGCCGGAAACGATCACTTTTACCATTCCGCCGCCTGCAGTACCTTCAATTCTTTTTTCACCAAGTTCCTCTTGAGCCTGTGCCATCTTTTTTTGCATTTTTTGCATTTGCTTCATCATACCTTGCATATTTCCCATTCCTCGCATCATTGTAAACAACCTCCACCATGATTAATTTTTAATTTCTAAAAGATCTTTTCCAACTAATTTCAAAGCTTCGGATACAATCGGATCCTGCTTCTCCGGATGACTTTCGTCTCCATCGCTTTGGTTCGATTGTAAAAACTCTTCCCGGATCTCCTTCCATTGAGCTTCAGGGACTCCAATGATTTTAAAACTGATTCCTGTCTGCTCCTCCAAGATTTGAGAGATCGTTTGGATAAATGAATAATTCTCCATAGCCATTTTACAAATGACATCATATTTAAATTTCAAAACAAGGGCATCTGCTGATGCTGCGGCTGGTTCGGCATCGTTGAGTAAAGCAACTTGGGAAGGCAATTGACGTTGATTCAATATATTCAAAAATTCCCCCCAGTGGCTTTTGACATCGTTCAGATGCTTCCTTGTCGCTTCCTTCAGCACTTGGGTTACGGTGCCAGCATTGACCCTGAATGCCTTTCCGGCACTTTTGACCGGTCTTTTCGAAGTTTGGGCTGGCTGTCTTTGAGCCTTGTCAATCGGTTGGCTGTTATTTTTTAACCATTTGATTTCCTTTTCCAATGCCTCAATTTTTTTATGCAACTCCTGAACCTGCGGACCATCTGGTTGAGCCATCACCCTTTCTGTCTGACAAAGCTTCACCAGACATACTTCCAAATAAATGCGCGCATGGTTAGAGAAACGCATTTCCTGCTGTGTTTTACTTAATATATCAATGTATTCATAAATTTGCTGCGGATGAATCTCTTCAGCAAGGGCTTTAAATTCTTCATCAAGAAGCGCATGCTCCGCTATCTCATCCAAATTCGGTGCTGTCTTATAAAGTAACAAATCCCGGAAAAATAGAATGAAATCCTCTGTAAATCGGGAAGGATCCTTCCCTTGCATGAGCAGTTCCTCCAGCGTTCCGAGCGCCCCGGAAACCTCTTTATCATGAATAAAACGTGCAAGCATGTTCAAACTGTTTTGTGATATGGATCCAGTGACAGTTAAAGCATCCTCCATAGTAACTTTCCCGGTACTGAAAGAAATAGCCTGATCCAGCAAGCTCAGCGCATCCCGCATCCCGCCTTCAGCAGCTCTTGCAATAGTTTGAAGCGCCTTCTCATCATATTCCAAAGACGTTTCATTTGCAATGTGGGCCATCCGCCTTGAGATGTCCTGGGCAGTGATTCTTTTAAAATCAAAGCGCTGACACCTGGAAATGATCGTTAGTGGGATTTTATGTGGTTCTGTCGTAGCCAATATGAAAATAACATGTTTAGGTGGTTCTTCCAATGTCTTCAGCAAAGCATTAAATGCGCCAATAGTCAGCATATGTACTTCGTCAATGATGTAGACTTTATACTTCACTGCATTAGGCGTATATTTGACCTTGTCTCGGATATCTCGGATTTCTTCCACGCCATTATTCGAAGCCGCATCAATTTCAATGACATCAGGAACTGAACCATCCATGATACCCAAACAAGCAGGGCATTCGTTGCATGGTTCCGCAACTGGCATTTTTTCACAGTTAACAGCTTTAGCCATTATTTTGGCAGCACTTGTTTTTCCGGTTCCGCGGGGACCGGAAAACAAATAAGCATGCGAAATTTTTTCCTGGAGGAGAGCATTTTGCAATGTCTTTGTTACATGTTCTTGCCCGATGACATCCGCAAACGCCTGCGGCCGCCACACTCGATATAACGCTTGATAACTCATGCTCTGCCTCCCTTAAAGTAATTTATTCTACCATGTATTATACCTTAATCCAAGGGGAAATTACAGAAGGAGTGTCATTGAAAAAAGATATAAACAGGATCAGTTAAAATGCTCCTGATCCGCCACCACCGCCTCCAACTCCACCACCAACCGAAGAGGAGCTTCCACTTGATTGAGATGCAACTGTGTTTTTTGCCTGTTCGCCCGCCGTATCAAAAGATGAAGTCAAAACTAACCAGTTCATCGGATCAAAGCTTGAAGAGCTGGCTGATTCATCGAGAACTGTATTTCTATTCATTTTGGCGGTGGACGAATCTCCGATTCCAAGTGAATAAATCATTGCCCGCATCCGATCATCTTCGTTATAAAGCTTCCAATCCCAATCAGAAATTCGATCAAATTCATTCACCAATCTCCTCCACTCTTCCTGCATGCGCATCCCTTTTACTGCCAAAGGCTTGTAAAAAATTGCAAATCCCATATAGACAATAAACAGGAAAATAAATAAAGTCATATATAAGAAAAGATCATATTTAGCCGACAGAATGATAAACCAAAAAGGAAAAAGGCTTAATAATCCAACTGTCATTCTGACTGTTTTTCGTTGGTCATATAAACTAGCCTGCTTTGTTTCATTTGTAACCGCAGCTTTCCATCTATTGATTTCATTGATGTATTTCATATGGTTTTTCTTATTTTCCATAAATTCTTCCAAGTTATCCATGCAGAACTCGCCGTTCCATCCAATTTTATCAAATAAGAAACTAATAAGAATCCTCTCATGCTCCTCTGCCGCTTCTCTACTGATTAATTGAAAATACCCCTCTTTTGTCTGTTTGACATAACCCTGACGAACAAGATCCATCAATCCTGCCGCTATCGTGCTGTTATGAAATCCGTCTGTAAAAAAGATAGTCGCAGGCATACTCATTTGCTGCTCAGGAACTTTTAGTTTTTGATTAAAAACAGCCTCCAAAATCCCCTTCCGTTTTCGTTTGGATCTACTAAATTCATTCATAGCTGTGACTACAAACAAAGCTGTGAATCCCGCTAATATCCATATCGCTATCGAGGCCGTCTTCCTTTTATTCTCCGTATAAATAATCGCATTCTCTTCTAGCGTTGTTTTCTCACTGACGATTTTTTCTTTCATTTCCTTATCTGCTGTCAGTGACATGGCAGGAAATAAAGTTGAGTCATAAGCAACTCTTATATCCCCATTTTCTCCAGCTTCCACTTCTCCCATTGAAAATATGACTGTTCCATCATCTGCCACACTCTCCTTTTTAAAAGCCGACTCATACCCTAACGCAATGGCATCATCTGTTGGTTGTGGGGGATGAATAGAAATAGTCATTTTCCCATAGTCCGCTTCATTTCGGTCATCAAAAAAGGGCCAATAAAATTCTGTTACATCGGTATACTTTTCCATCCCATTCTTAATCGTGTAATGTATATCTATCTGGATCGTTTCATCCTTACCGCTACGGTGAATTTTATACAGTTCTTCCTCTTTTTCCACCTTTAGACTTTTTTCTTTCTCCTTCGCCATTAAGTCACTTATTTCCGCACCTTTTTTCGGGAATATTTCCCGGGTAATGCCATTAAATTTTCCATCAAAAGTATAAGTATGTTGTTCACTGACATGGACATCTCCATTTTCCTGTAAATAGGCATCTATCTTTACATCAGGAATGGAAAAATCAACAGCATAAACAGACGTTGGAATGAAAAACAAAAGGATCAAAGTAGGAATGATATATTTCTTAAACATAAAACCTTCACCTCTCTTCGCTTATATTGATTACGTGCTAAGAGCAGTTTAGGTTTCAGATCATTAAGAAAAAGCTTCTTAAATCACAAATAGAGTAGGCGCATGAATTACTCATGCGCCTCTCACAGATCCGTACGTGCGG
>JAABNQ010000182.1 GCA_009928435.1 Bacillus sp. HF117_J1_D | reverse complement strand
ATCGGTCACTAGGGAGTATTTAGCCTTGGGAGATGGTCCTCCCGGATTCCGACGGGATTCCTCGTGTCCCGCCGTACTCAGGATCCACTCTGGAGGGAATGAAGTGTCGATTACAGGGCTGTTACCTTCTTTGGCGGGCCTTTCCAGACCGCTTCCTCTACCACATTCCTTTGTCACTCCGTATAGAGTGTCCTACAACCCCGAAAAGGCAAGCCTTCTCGGTTTGGGCTCTTCCCGTTTCGCTCGCCGCTACTGGGGGAATCGATTTTTCTTTCTCTTCCTCCGGGTACTAAGATGTTTCAGTTCCCCGGGTCTGCCTTCCTATACCTATGGATTCAGTA
>JAABNQ010000055.1 GCA_009928435.1 Bacillus sp. HF117_J1_D | reverse complement strand
AACCACCTGTGTCAGTTCCAAGGGAAAACATGACTTCTCCAGCCGCCACTGCCGCAGCAGAGCCTCCAGAAGAACCTCCTGGGACAAAATCTAGGTTCCAAGGATTATATGTAGGGTGAAAGAAGGATGTTTCTGTTGTTGATCCCATTGCAAACTCATCCATATTTGTTTTTCCGATGGTAACCGTACCTTTTGCATTCAACTTTTCCATAACGGTTGCGTTATAGATAGGATCGAAGTTTTCGAGCATTTTGCTCGCACAAGTTGTAACTAGTTTTTTCGTTACAATATTATCTTTGATACCCGAAGGTATCCCGAAAAGAGTTTGTTTGGAAGCATCTGTTCCAATTTGTTCGTCCAGTTTCTTCGCTTGCGCGCGTGCATTTTCTTCATCAACTGTGATAAATGCTTTTACTTTGTCTTCCACCGCGTTGATCCGTGTAAGAGACTGATCAACAAGGTCAGAAACCGTAACTTCTTTTTTATGTAAAAGTTCATTTACTTCGGATATCTTACGGTCTAACAATGACATAGGTTTTCCTCCTTATTCCAAAATCTGCGGAACTTTGATTAATCTTTCTTCACTTTCCGGCACATTTTTCATCGTTTCTTCAATTGGAAGTCCTTCGACCGTTTTATCATCCCGCATGACGTTCTCTTGGATGAAAACATGTGACATCGGCTTAACATTCGTTGCATCCAACTGATCCAGCTTCTCAACCATATTGATCATGTCATCA
Source organism: Bacillus sp. HF117_J1_D (assembly GCA_009928435.1). Lineage (GTDB taxonomy): Bacteria > Bacillota > Bacilli > Bacillales > Bacillaceae_C > Siminovitchia. The sequence goes on along the minus strand of JAABNQ010000055.1, from coordinate 23,824 downwards.
AGCTGGCTAGTAAACAATTCGGCCTCTTCTTCATTAATTTCCAAGCGTGCTAAATCCGCAATGTGATACACTTGCTCTTTGGTAATTCTTGACATCTATTTACACCTCCATTTATATTTCGAACCAATCGCAATACTATTGATAATATCAGAAAAAGCCAGCGCCAGGCAAGAGATACAACGTGTTGGCGCTGCATTTGATCATGCTTTTTCTGCTCTTATAAAAATCGTTAGCTCATTGCTTAACATTTCGACTGTTCCCTCACTAATTGTGCGAAAATCTGCCTGAGTATCCGCCTTTGGCTTCGCCGTGTTTCCTTTATCTCGTTAGGAGGCGTCCAGTCTGTACGTCGCTTAACGAGCGCTTCCGCTTTTCTTGTGTCCAGCTTCGACGCCTAGCCCCTCGAGGTCATAAGCCAATCGCTGCCGAGCCTTCTTCAGCGCTCGTCTTATGCTTGTCGGGGCTAAGCGAGGCGTCTACGCTTTTCTAGTAAATATGCACAAATGGCTTCTCCTCGCCGGCGTTTCTGACGATGAGCGCTTCGGCCCCGTTTACTGAGTTGATTGCCACTTCAACATTTAGATAGTCCGGGAAGTGGTCGATTACTAATGATGTAGCCCACTGCGTGAATCCAATAATCTCAGCCTCACCGAACATTTGGACTGGGACTTCAATTTTCATGTCCACAAGCTGACCGTCTTTGTAAAAGCCACGTCCGATGACCCCGTTGTAATTTGGAAAATATTCTTCAATATCATCTTTAAATCTCATATAAAAAGTCTGGTCATCGCGATGATCTTTTTCCGCTTCTTCAGACGGGAAGAGGACATACTCCTCATCGATTTTTTTCCAATCCCCTAGCGAATTGCCTTTATCTGATACGGCATATGTGAAGAAATTCCCAGGAACGACATCATTTTTTCCTTTTTGTTCAAACAAAGCGATGACAATTGGGACATCCCCCATCCCTTTCATGCCCCTCATCCGTTTTAGCACTTCATCAGCCATCTTTTTCCCTTCGGCTTCGAGCTTGTCGTGAGAGATTTTTTGTTCGAATGTTGCCCCGTACTTCTCTTTTTGGTAATAGTGAACAGAGTTAAGGGCAAGCCCTACAACGACACCGCTCAGTTTTACAGACTTTTCATTTTTGATTAAATAATTGTGCTCTAAAACATGAGCTAGGTAAATCGGATTTTTTTCATTCTGCTCCTCGACAGACCCTTTACCATCATTTAATGGATTCAAGCCCACATTCTGTTCTTCCTTGAGGCCTCTTTCCTTCAGCTGCTCCTTCGTGAATTTGCGATTCAGCCACAGTCCAACCGTTTCTTTATCAAGATGCTGCCCTTCTTGGAATACGTGTTTATCCGGTGAAAATTGTCCCGTCGCTACCCGCATCAATCCCGTCTCAAACTCATTGATATCGTATCTTGAATTGAGATTTGAAACGACCATCCCCCTTGCTTTGCTCGGCTCAAAAGGAATAAGTGAACGGTAGGAATCAGGAAGCTGGTAATTCGGAATGATGGATGTTCCTTTTTGATCATCCTTCTTTTTGACAACTTCCTTTTCATCTTTAAACCCAGGTGCACACCCTGTTATTAAAACTGCTCCCAACAGCAGAGAAAACCATTTTTTCATTCCATTCTTCCACCTTTAATCATTGAGTTCTTCCAGAAGCTTTTCCTCATCCCAAATGTCTATATTCAGTTCTTGCGCTTTTTTCAGCTTCGAACCGGCATCCTCTCCTGCAATAACCAAGTCCGTCTTTTTACTGACGCTTCCTGTCACATGTCCACCAAGTGCCTCTATTCTTTCCTTGGCTTCATTTCTCGTCAGCTTCTCAAGCTTGCCTGTTAAAACGACTATTTTGTCACTAAAAACTGAATTAGATTCCGCTGTTGTCGAGGTTCTTGGTCCCTTATATGTCATATTAACACCAGCAGATTTCAATTCAGACACTAGCTCCTCTACTTCTTCACTTTCAAAGTAAGTAGCGATAGCATCAGACATCTTTTCTCCAACTTCAGGGATTGTCACAAGTTCCTCGCGAGTCGTAGCAATTAGATTGTCCATCGTTTCATAGTGTTCAGCCAAAACCTTTGCCGCACGTTCCCCGACATGACGGATTCCCAATCCAAACAACAGCTTTTCAAGAGAATTAGCTTTGGAATTTTCAATCGCCGTCAACAAATTATGGACAGACTTCTCTCCCATTCTCTCCAACTCAAGCAGCTGCTCTTTTTGCAGGAAGTATATATCTGCCGGATCTCTAATCAATTCATGCTCAAACAATTGGCCAATCACTTTTTCCCCAAGACCATCGATATTCATCGCGTTTCGCGAAACGAAGTGAATTAATCCCTCTCTTCGCTGCGCAGGACATTTTGGATTGATACAGCGAAGCGCCACCTCTCCTTCCAAGCGGATTAGGTCGCTTTCGCAAGCAGGACATTGTGTCGGCATGTGAAAAATTGTCTCTTCTCCTGTTCTTCTTTCTGTTAGGACATTGACAACCTCTGGAATAATGTCACCGGCTTTTTTAACAATAACCCAATCCCCAAGCATAATATCCTTCTCACGGATTAAATCTTCATTATGCAAAGAAGCGCGCTGAACAGTCGTTCCCGCTACTTGGACGGGCTCCAATATGGCCGTTGGCGTGATGACACCTGTCCTGCCAACACTCAGCTCAATTTCTGTCAACCTTGTAACCACTTCTTCTGCAGGGAATTTGTAGGCAATTGCCCAGCGAGGTGATTTAGCGGTTGAACCAAGACGATCCTGCTGCTCTAAAGAATCGACCTTTATAACGATGCCATCAATGTCATAGTCCAAATCCGGACGCTTTTCTGTCCAAGATTCTACAAATTCAATCACATCGTCAATTGTTTGACACTTTCTCCATTCTTTGTTGACCTTCAAGCCAAGCCTAGACAAGTATTCTAGTGCACTGCTGTGTGTATCGACACCAAGAGATCCGTAATTCCCAATCCCGTAAAGGAAAATATCGAGATGACGGGAGGCAGCAATCCTTGGATCAAGCTGGCGTAAAGAACCGGCTGCTGCATTCCTCGGGTTGGCAAACAGCATTTCGTCTTTCTTTTCCTTTTCTTTGTTCAGACGCTCAAACGATTTTCTCGGCATGTATGCTTCACCGCGCACTTCAAAGGTCAAGTCCTCTTTTAGGCGGAGCGGGATAGAACGGATTGTTTTTAAATTGGCTGTAATATTTTCACCAACTGTTCCATCTCCCCTTGTTGACCCTAATATAAAGCGTCCATCTTCATATTGAAGCGAAACGGCAAGTCCATCGATTTTCAACTCACATACATAGGAAAAATCGTCCCCGATCGCTTGCCGGATACGGCGGTCAAAATCCCGAAGGTCAGCCTCACCAAAAGCATTAGCAAGGCTGAGCATCGGGGTTCTGTGTTCCACCTTTTGAAAAGCGGAAAGAGCTTCACCACCAACTCGCTGTGTCGGTGACTCAGGTGTTACCAACTCTGGAAATTCGCTTTCAATCACTGTTAGTTCACGCATCAGCCGGTCGTATTCAGCATCCGGAACAGATGGATGATCCAAAACATGGTATTCATAGTTATATTGATTGATCAAATTGTATAGCTCTTTTACCCGATTTTGGGCAGTCCCGCGGTCCATGTCAACACCCCTTTCTCAACTGCATTACACTTTCTTGATGGGGGCGAATTCGGCAAGCAGACGCTTGATCCCTACAGGGCTTGGAAAAGCGATATCGAGCTCGACGCTTCCGCCATCTTTTTTTATACTGACAACTGTTCCAGTTCCCCATTTTTTATGCTTCGCACGGTCGCCGACTTTCCATTCTGCTTGGTCTGTCTCGGAAGCAGCAGGACGGATAACAGGCTTTGCCGATTTGGGCTGGCTTTCCCGGAAACCCAAAGAAGTAGCCATCCGCGACTTTGCCCCTGCTTCTTCTACCAGTTCATCAGGAATTTCGTCAATGAAACGGGAGACTGGATTGACATTTGTGCGTCCATAAAGAGTTCGCATATACGCGTTCGTCAAATACAGCTCCTCTTCCGCCCTTGTGATTCCGACATAGGCGAGACGGCGTTCCTCTTCCATCTCCTCTTCGTCCATTAAAGAACGGGTATGAGGGAAAATTCCTTCCTCCATACCGATCAGAAAGACGACCGGGAACTCCAGTCCTTTCGCAGAGTGCAAAGTCATAAGCGTCACAGCATCATTGCCTTCATCTGTTTCGTCCAGTTGGTCGATATCAGCAACGAGCGCCAAATCGGTTAAAAACGCGACCAAGCTTTTATCATCACTACCGTCTTCAAAGCTTTTCGTTACAGATAAAAATTCCTCGATATTTTCAAGCCGGCTCTCAGCTTCAAGTGTCTTCTCAGCCTTGAGCATCTCTTTATATCCGGATTTCTCAATGACCTCTTCCACAATCTCTGTCACAGAAAGGTATTCTTGCATTTGTGCGAAGTTATTCATCAATTCGTGGAAAGCGGCTGATGCATTGGCGATCCTCGGACTGACGCCAATAAAATCGATCACATTCAATGCGTCAAACATGGAGATATCTTGCCCAACTGCATATGCCGCAATCTTATCAATAGAAGTAGCTCCAATTCCTCGTTTTGGTACATTGATGATCCGTTGAAGGCTGATATCATCATCAGGATTAGCAATCAGGCGTAAATAGGCAAGCAAGTCCTTAATTTCTTTTCTATCATAGAATTTTGTACCGCCCACTATGTTGTATTGGATATTTGATTTCATTAACACTTCTTCCATTACACGGGATTGGGCGTTCGTTCTATATAGAATCGCAATGTCGGATCTGTCTCTTTTTCCGCCTTCAGTCAGTTCTTTTATTTTTCCAGCAACAAACTGAGCTTCAGTTTTTTCTCCATCCGCACGATAATACATGATACTATCGCCATCATCATTGTCCGTCCAAAGGTTCTTTGGCTTGCGGTTTGAGTTATTTTTAATGACTTCATTTGCAGCTTCAAGAATCTTTTTCGTTGATCGGTAGTTTTGTTCAAGTAAAATGACTTTCGCATTTGGATAGTCTTTTTCAAAAGATAGGATATTGTCGATATCCGCCCCCCGCCACCTGTAAATCGACTGGTCGGAATCCCCAACAACACAAAGGTTTTCAAATCGTTCCGCCAGCATCTTCACAAGCATATATTGTGCACGGTTCGTATCCTGGTACTCATCCACATGGATGTAGTGGAATTTTCTTTGATAGTATTCCAGCACTTCTGGTACTCTTTCGAACAGTTGGATTGTTACCATAATCAGATCATCAAAATCTAAAGAGTGGTTTCTCCGAAGACGCCGTTGATATTCAGTGTAAACGTCACTGACAATGTTATCGTAATAGCCTGCAGCTTCCTTTTCGTAATCCTCCGGCGTAATCAACTCGTTTTTCGCATTGCTGATAGATCCCAGTATCGCTCGTGGATCGAATTTCTTTGGATCAATATTCTTATCCTTTAAAACACCTTTGATGACGGAGAGCTGATCAGTCGTATCCAGGATGGAAAAATTACGCTTATATCCGAGGCGGTCAATATCTCGCCGCAACATCCTCACGCACATGGAGTGGAAAGTCGATATCCATACATCCTGAGCACCCGTCCCGATAATTTTTCCAATCCGTTCCTTCATCTCTCTTGCAGCCTTATTTGTAAAGGTAATGGCAAGGATATTGTAAGGGTTGACCCCTTTTTCCAACATCAAATAGGCAACGCGGTGGGTCAATACTCTCGTCTTCCCACTTCCCGCGCCGGCCATAATCAACAAAGGCCCGTCCGTCGCTTTAACTGCTTCTTTCTGCTCCTTATTCAACCCTTCAAGCAGATTTCCAGCTAAAAATTGCACATCATCACCCACCTTTTGAGAACACTTGTTCTTATTATAACAATATATTATCTATTTTTAACAACTCGAACTGTTTTTAAAGCTTCATTAAGATTTTCATATACAGCATTGCCGACAATCACAACATCCGCATGTTCACCCATTTCTTTTGCCTGGTCGGCCGTCGAAATGCCACCCCCGTAAAACAAGGTCGTTTCTTCAAGCTCTTCTTTTACAGCTCGAACGATATTCGGATCTCCGTATGTACCGCTATATTCCAAATAAAAAACCGGCATGCGAAACATTTTTTCAGCCATCATTGCATAAGCGACGACGTCTGATCCTGTCAAATCTGTGTTGGCATTCGTCAGCTTCGCTGCCTTGCAGTCTCCATTCAAAATACAATATCCTTCAACAATCATTTCTTCCCAGTCGATTAATATTCCGTATTCCTTAACTGCTTCATGATGCATCCCACTCACCCAGCGAACATCTCGGCTGTTTAGAACCGATGGGATAAAATATAAATCAAATCCCGGTGTGATAGATTCGATATTGCTTACTTCCAATGCGCATGGCACTGTGTAACGCCGGACTCTTGCCATGAGATCCAACACATTATCCAGCGTGACTCCATCTGTCCCACCAATAATAATAGCATCCGTTCCAGATTCACAAATTCTTTCCAGCGCCTCGGATGAAATTTCTTTATTCGGATCCAATTTAAAAGCATGGCGCCATTTCGTGACATCATACATAAGCCGCGCGTCCTCCATTCTCCAATTCCGTACACTATTATAACATTACAATGAGCAAACTCCGAGATGAAATATGTAGAAATGATTGGTGGAATTGATTGAGGTAGAATTTTTGACCCCCTAGTTGAAATTTTAGTGCTATTAGAAGAAGTCCGTGATGATCAACTTATTACATTAAGCAAAAATAAGATTTGCAGCAAACTAGAAAAGCCGCAGCATCACGTCTGCGACTTTTCTTTTTCCACTATCCGGTTTAATACCATTTCATATGAATCATTGCCGTAATTCAGGCAACGTTTGACTCGGGAGATGGTCGCTGTGCTTGCACCGGTGGCGGCTTCAATTTTTTGATACGTATTTCCTTCCCGAAGCATCTTGGCTACTTCCAGACGCTGGGACAAAGATTGGATTTCGTTAATTGTGCAAAGGTCATCAAAGAATTCGTAGCACTCATCCATGTCTTTTAACGATAAGATCGCTTCAAACAATTGGTCGAGCGCTTTTCCTCTTAACTTTTCAATCTGCATTTAAAAATCCCCTTTATAGTGCGTGTTCAAAAAGTTGCCAAATTAGAAGCAAAAAGGTCTAGACTGCGAAGTAATGAGCAGTGATAGATAAACATGAGCCACACAGCTTAGTATTTAATGACTCCTCTATGTTCTTGTTATTCCCCGAATGAAACTATTGTCATTTCCGGAACAATATTGATCCATGTTTTTCCCGGCACCCATTTCATTGGCTCACCGTCTATATATGGAAGAATTCTTCCATCTTCATTTTTCCATTCAGCTTCCTGCATGATTCCTTTTTGAAAAACATATGCTTTTCCGCCTGAATGAAGATCGATATCCCGTCTGCCTTTATTATCCTTGGTTGTATGGGCTGCTTCAATAACAATCACATTATCAAGGAGAACGGATTGATCGCCATCGTATTCAACTGTCTCCGCCCCTTCGGATGAACGAGTATATTTTTCCTTTTGATCGTCATAATTGTACTCTGCCGTAAAAGTTGAATTTTGGCTGTATGCTACCTTCACGTTTGAAGCTGCGTCACCTTCAAGGTTTCCAGCCTCTTCATCCGTGAGAAAACTCAAAGGCTTCGGCGCTTTACTCAAATCATAGCCGGCATCTTTCGCACCTTTTTCTATATTTTTAAAAGTAATATAGGAATTATGCGGTGCTTTACGAAAGCTGGCGCGTTTAAACAAAGTGCCGTCATGCTGAATTCCGTTAATATTGTCAATTGTTCCTGATGCCAGTGTCTTCTTTGCTTCCGGACTGTATCCATGAGCTATAAATAAAGCATCATAGCCGTGAGCCAAGTCAATAAAATACTGCCTTGCACTGCGAACCGGCCCGATATTCTCTGGTTTTTCACTTTGGAAGACGGCCAGAAATCTCGTAACATCTCCTTCAGCCAATACCTCATAAACGATATCTGCTTGAGATAAACCGCTTTGCGGTCTCGCTTTCGGATGATTATTGATTGTTACGGCCACTGCACGTTCAGGAGATTCTATCTTGGCTTCCACTCCAGTCAATGGGGCCGAGGTTTTTACTCCTTCTTGTTTTTCTGACTGCTTTTCAGGCTGCTGAGAGTCGTTTTTACTACATGCTGCTACAAACAGCATGAATGTTGCCATGATCACGAACATCAATCGTGTAAATTTCACATTCCCATCCCCTAATTCACTCAAATTTCTCTTACCCTCAACTATTTTAACGCATTAACGTTGGAAAGAGTACTGTTTTATTCATTACATCGTACATTCCCCGTTGAGTCACCCGAATATACGGCAAATGAGTAGAGGAAAGGAAAAATAAGGAGTAGATCGGATCCGAAAACGGATATCCTCTGTCTATAAGCAAATGTCTTAACTCTTCCTCCTCTTCTATGAGCATCGGAAGCTCTTTATTTGACATCATACCCGCCAGCGGGAGACGGATCTCGTGGATAATCGATCCATTTTCAGCTAGCACAATACCTCCGCCGATTTCTTTCATTCTTTTAAAAGCAAGCCTCATGTCATTCTTATTTTTTCCAATAATAATAATATCACCGGTAGTGGAAAATGAAGAAACAAATCCCGATACATCTGTAGCAAATCCTTTTAACATTGTATTAATTCTCCACTTTCCCTTTCTGTCCACAAGTGCAAAAAAGGATTCGTCACTGTCCTTCGGCAGCTCATCCAATGAAACATCCATCGCTATGGAATAAGGCTTCGTAATGACACTATTCATCATTTTTATCCCGAAAGGCATGGAAAATTCAAGGTCATCCATCGTTATTTCCCAGTCCAAAGCTAAGGGCTCCATTCCATACTCATCCCACTGAATATCCTTATCTATGATGAGCGGTTCTCCATTTTTTTTCAGCCACTGCCCTTTTGCAAGGACAGAAATAGGCGTCGGGTTAGTTTCGTCTTCCAGAAAGTTGATGTTGGCTATTCTGCCTGTTCCAATCATGCCATGGAGATGCTGTAGATTATAATGTCTAGCAACATTATAAGTTGCCATTTGATAAGCATCAATTACTGGGACGCCACTATCAATCGCCATGCGGATCATGGCATCAATCATTCCTTGTTTGTAAAAAGCGGGTGTCGAACCGTCTGTTGTAAATAACATCGAGTCATACTGATCCAGTCCCATCTTTTTCATATCCTTCAAAAGGCCAGGTAAATCCGGCCGAATGGATGAGTGCCTTAATGACACGATATACCCCTGCATAAGCCGTTTGTACATATCCTCACCAGTCATTGCCTCATGGTCACAATCCGCGCCAAAGAGCATCAGCTTAGCGAGGGTTCTATCTGAAGCGCCTGGAAAATGCCCTTCGACTTTTTTACCAAGACGCTTTGTCTCCTGAATCCAATGCAGTACGAGATCGTCGCCATCCACAAGCTGAGGCCAGCCACTCAATTCGCCGCCTTGAACAACTTTGTCATGTTCCAGCCAAGCCTTTACATCGCTGTTTGAAAAAATAATTTCTTCCCCATTCAGCTCTGTTTGAGCATCATAGCGCATCCACCAATACATCGTAACAGGCGATTCATCGAATTTACGCATTAGGGAAAACGCTTTCTTTTTCTGTAAATGTAAAAAGAGAAGAAGGTTGTCGTTTATAGTTGTTGTCGTCCCAGTCTGTGCAGCGTACCGTGAGAATGTTTGCGGATTATACAAAAGGAATGGATGAACATGCGGTTCAATATAACCAGGGACCAATGTCAGCCCAGTGCAGTCCACGACTTCTGTTCCCGCTGTATTTATTGGGAGCGCCTCACCGGCATACACAATTCGATCATCATGAATCCATATATTTCCTTCCACCCATCTGCGAAGCATTGAGTGTAAAAAACGGGCGTTTTTCAATAAAATTTCAGGTGGCTTTTTTCCATCAATAATCGCTGCCTGTTCGCGGATCTCTTTATTCCTCCATCTATATCTCTGTTCCAAGTTTCACCCCTCCCAAGGGAGTTCATTCTGATTTTACTAATTTTAACATACTTTTCAATTTAACGCAGTGAAGATTGAAAAGCCTATGTAAAAAATTTGTGAATTGGGGGGAATTAATTGGGGGGTCTAATTGGGGGGTCTGACCCCCAGCGCTTTAACGCGTTAATCTATTGGGGGTCAGACCCCCACTTTAAGACCCCCACTTTAATGCGACTGCTCGTCACACAAAAAACTCCCACCCGCAGGCAGGAGTTGATTCTTATAAAGCTTTATAGCCTATATCTTTTCGGTAAAAGAAATGGTCGCTATTGAGTTTAGTTATTTCCTTATATACGTTCTTAGAAGCAGTAGCAATGTCCGCCCCCTTAGCTGCGAGAAGAAGCAGGCGGCCGCCGTTGGAAACGTACATCCTTTCTTCATTTCCCGCTGCTGTTCCCGCATGGAACACCTTAATGGAAGGATCCAATGCTTTCAAATCAGGTAGCGCCAATCCTTTTTCATAGTCACCGGGATAGCCGTTGGATGCATAAACCACTCCGATCACTGCCTCGTCCGACCACTCAATGGCAGGCTCTTTCCCATCAAGAATATCATTTACAAGTACAGCCAAATCACTGTCTAGACGTTCAAGTACGACCTGTGTTTCAGGATCTCCAAACCGCGCATTGAATTCAATCGTTTTGGAGCCGTCTTTTGTTAAAATCAAGCCGGCATATAAAATTCCGGTGAACGGTCTTCCTTCTTCAATCATCGCATTAGCTGTTGGAATCAAAATGTCCTTTACAGCCTGCTCCACTTCAGCAGATGGAATATGAGGGACAGGTGAATAGGCCCCCATTCCGCCTGTATTCGGACCTTGATCTCCGTCAAAAGCTCGTTTATGGTCTTGCGCGATGACCATCGGATAGACTTTGTCCCCGTTGACAAAAGCCATTAGCGAATACTCTTCGCCTTCCAAAAATTCCTCAATCACAACACTTGCGGATGACTCACCGAATTTCTCATCCAGCAGCATATCTTTCAATGCCGCGTGTGCCTCTTCGAGTGTCATGGCTACAACAACGCCTTTTCCAGCAGCTAGCCCATCTGCCTTGATGACAATCGGGGCTCCTTGTTTGTCGACGTAAGCTTTCGCTTCCTCATATGAATGGAAAGTTTCATAGGCAGCGGTTGGAATCTTATATTTTTTCATTAAATCCTTTGCAAAGGATTTGCTTCCTTCGATAATCGCCGCGTTTTTCCTTGGTCCGAAAATTTTCAGACCTGCTGCTTGAAATTCATCGACGATTCCAGCATTCAGCGGCACTTCGGGTCCGACAATCGTCAAGTCAATCTTCTCTTCTTTAGCCAGAGCGATCAAGTCTGCAAAAGCTGTTTCTTTAATTGGCACTACAGTCGCATCTTCAGCAATTCCCGCATTCCCCGGTGCACAAAAGACTTCCGTCACCTGCTTGCTTTCTTTCAATTTTTTACAGATGGCGTGTTCTCTTCCGCCTCCGCCAATAACTAACACTTTCAAAGAAATTCACCATCCATTGTTTTAGTGTTTAAAATGACGCACGCCGGTAAATACCATTGCAATTCCATGTTCATCCGCTGCTTTGATTGAATCTTCATCGCGGATAGATCCCCCAGGCTGGATGATAGCCGCAATACCTGCTTTTGCTGCTTCTTCCACTGTATCACTCATCGGGAAGAAAGCGTCTGATGCGAGCACAGCACCTCTCGCTCTTTCCCCTGCCTGCTCGATCGCTATTTTAGCCGCACCAACACGGTTCATCTGACCCGCTCCGACACCAAGAGTCATCGCTTCATCCGCAACAACGATGGCATTTGATTTCACGTGCTTGACCACTTTCCATGCCAGCTTCAAGGCTTCCATTTCCTCTTCGGACGGCTTGCGCCTTGTCGGGAAAGTCAGCTCCGCGTCATCAAATCCAAGGGCATCCTGATCTTGTACTAGCAATCCGCCTTCAATGGATGTAAGAACTTTTTCCGGTGCATTTTTTTCATCAAAAGCAATCGTCAACAGACGGATATTTTTCTTGGCTGTTAAGATATTCAATGCTTCTTCTGTAAAAGAAGGTGCGATGATGATTTCCAAGAAAATTTCTTTCAGGATATTTGCAGCACTTCCGTCCACTTCGCGGTTGAATGCAATGATTCCACCGAAAATGGAAGTCGGATCAGCCTCATACGCTTTTGAAAAAGCATCCGCAGCATTTTCACCTGTTCCGATGCCACAAGGGTTCATGTGTTTGACGGCTACTGCAGCAGGTTCGCCGAACTCTTTTACAATTTGAAGTGCTGCATCAGCATCGCGAATATTATTAAAAGAAAGCTCTTTTCCATGGAGTTGCTTAGCACGCGCAATGGAAAACTTCGAACCAAGTGGCTTCTCATAAAAGAGAGCTTTCTGATGCGGATTTTCCCCGTATCTCAATGGTTGCTTCAGTTCATAAGTAAATGTCATTCTTTCAGGCTGCTCTTCGCCTGCCAAGTTTGTCATATATTCCGCAATTAAAGCATCATATGCCGCTGTATGGCGGTACACCTTTGCCGCAAGCTTTCTTCTTGTTTCAAGCGAAACATTCCCGTTTGAGCGAAGTTCATTTAAGACCTGTCCATAATCCGCGGCATCGACGATAACAGCGACACTTTCGTGGTTCTTTGCAGAAGCACGTAGCATCGCAGGACCACCGATATCAATATTCTCGATAGCATCTTCGACGGTGACACCGGGTTTTTCGATCGTTTTCTGGAACGGATACAAATTGACACAAACCACATCAATCCCCTTGATTCCCTGCTCTTCTAGCTGAGCCATATGGGATGGATCATTCTTTTTGGCTAGCAATCCTCCATGAATAAAAGGATGAAGTGTTTTGACGCGACCTTCCAAAATTTCTGGAAAACCTGTCACCTCGTCAACAACCGTTACAGGTAGATTGTTCTCTTCCAGCATTTTTTTCGTTCCGCCAGTTGATAAAATTTCAAATCCTAAATCGATTAATTCCTTCGCAAAGTCAACGACTCCGCTTTTATCTGACACACTGATGAGCGCTCGTTTCATTCTTGCAGCACCTTCCATTTATCATTTTCCTTCAAACAACTTGTCAAGCGTTTCGGGATAAAATTCATGTTCAATTTTGTGAACCTGTTGCGCAACCTCATCTTCAGTCGCATCGTCTTGAATTTCGAGGGCCTTCTGAGCAATAATCGGCCCCGTATCCATTCCTTCATCCACAAAGTGAATCGTGACTCCTGTCACTTTCACACCTGCGGCTACAGCTTGGCCTATCGCATCAACGCCCGGAAAAGCAGGCAACAGCGATGGATGAATATTGATGATTTTTTCAGGATAGTTTTCAAGAAGCACTGACCCAATCAAACGCATATATCCAGCCAATACGATATAGTCCACATGATGATTTTGAAGTTCTTCATGAAGCATCGTTTCAAACTCTACTTTGGACGCATACTGCTTTGGACTAAATTCCAAAACAGGTACCCCAGCTTTCCTCGCTCTTTCTACGACAAAAGCACCTGGCTTGTCGCAGACAAGCAACTTTATTTCTGCCCGGAGCTTTCCAGATTCCACTGCGTCATGGATTGCTTGAAAATTACTGCCGTTCCCTGATGCAAATACTGCTATTTTTTTCACGGTTGTGTACCTGCCCCTGTAAATTGTACGCCTTCTCCCTTCATAACAGTGCCAATCTTATAAGCTTTGTCGCCCTGCTCGATGAAAAAGCGAACGGCTTCGTCAGCATCGTCTGGATCTACTGCCAAGACAAAACCAATTCCCATATTGAAAATATTATACATTTCCTCTGTCTGAAGCTTGCCATATTTTTTCAAAGCTTCAAAGATAGGTAGAATAGGCCAAGAGCCTTCTTTCACTTCAGCTCCTAAACCTTCCGGAAGCATCCTTGGAATGTTTTCAATAAAGCCGCCGCCAGTAATATGAGCCATCCCTTTGATTTCAAACTCCCGAAGCGCGGAAATGACCTGCTTCACATAAATGCGTGTAGGTGTAAGCAGTTCTTCTCCAAGCGAACCGTTCAATTCTGGCAATCTTTCATCAAGAGCGAATTGATTTTCTTCGAAGAAGATTTTACGGACAAGTGAATAGCCGTTGCTGTGGATCCCACTTGAAGCAAGACCGATTAGCACATCTCCGTCATTGATATTCTCTCCATTAATCAATTGAGACTTTTCGCAAGCACCCACTGTAAAACCGGCAAGATCATATTCATCTTCCTTATACATTCCTGGCATTTCTGCAGTCTCTCCGCCAATCAGAGCACATCCAGCCTGCTCGCAACCGTCCGCGATTCCCTTGACAATCTGTTCGATTTTATCCGGAACAGCCTTCCCGCAAGCAATATAGTCAAGGAAATAAAGAGGTTCTGCTCCTTGGACAACAACATCATTCACACACATGGCCACACAATCAATGCCGATTGTATCGTGTTTGTCCAGCATGAAAGCAAGCATCAGCTTTGTTCCGACACCATCTGTACCAGAAATGAGGACAGGTTCCTTCATATTCATTTCTGATAAATCAAATGCTCCGCCAAATCCGCCCAGTTGTCCCATGACACCGGTCCTGTTCGTCCGTTTTACATGCTTCTTTATTTTCTCAACCGCTTCGTAGCCAGCTTCAATATTAACTCCGGCTCTTTGGTAGGCATCCGCCATCCTTATTGCCCCCTATCACGTTTTTACAATCAAGTGGCGGCGAATGTTTCGCCGCCATGTTTTAAAAATGTCATGTATCATGAATTGTACGAAATCCTAGATTATCGTGCGATATCTTAAACAATTGTGTGAACCGCTTTTTTTATGTCCAGTCTGTACGCCGCTTAACGTCGCCCTCCGCTTTTCTATTGTCCAGCTCCGGTGTCTAGCCCCTCGAGGTCATAAGCCCATTCCCTGTGGTGGCTGAAGTACTGCCTCCTCGGGAATCGTCTTATGCTTGTCGGGGCTGATCAAGACACCTCCGCTTTTCTATTGTCCAGCTCCAGGCTCCAGCGACTAGCAGACTTCCTTCTCCTTCCTACGATAAGTCAACATCGGCTCGCCTTCGGCTTCACCGTATTTCCTTTATCTCGTCAGGAGGCGTCCAGTCTGTACGCCGCTTAACGTCGCCCTCCGCTTTTCTTTATTCCATTTCTTTTTCGTATGGCAACGGGGTATCCGGGTAGATTTCGGTTGGGTATTCACCCGTAAAGCAGGCCATACACTGGCCACAGTTTTTACCAAGATCTTCTCTTCCGATTGACTCCAGCATTCCATCGACGCTCAGGAATGTGAGTGAATCGGCTCCAATGATCTTTCGGATTTCCTCCACGCTATGGTTGGAAGCAATCAGTTCTTCATGAGTAGAAACGTCAATACCATAAAAGCATGGATTCGTCATGGGCGGAGAACTGATACAAACATGAACTTCTGTCGCACCAGCTTCTTTTAACATTCGTACAATTCGTCGGCTTGTCGTACCACGTACGATGGAATCATCGACCATGATGACACGCTTTCCTTCGACTACCTTGCGGACAGGGGACAATTTCATTTTGACCCCCTGCTCGCGAAGCTCCTGAGTTGGTTTGATAAAAGTTCTTCCAACATACCTGTTTTTAATCAATCCAAGCTCGTATGGAATACCAGCGGTTTCCGCAAAGCCGATCGCGGAGGAAATACTTGAATCTGGGACTCCAGTAACGACGTCACCTTCGATATTTGCTTCAATTGCGAGCTGCTTTCCAAGATTCTTTCTAGCTGTATGGATGTTGATCCCGCGTATGTCACTGTCTGGTCTTGAAAAATAAACATATTCCATCGTACACATGGAATGGGAGCCTGAAAGCGAAAAGCGCTCTTCATACAAACCTTCATCATTAATGATGATCAATTCCCCAGGTTCAACATCGCGAATGTACTCCGCTCCAATCAAATCGTAGGCACACGTTTCCGATGCAACACAATAAGCATCTCCTACTTTTCCTATAGAAAGCGGCCGTAATCCATTCGGATCCTGCGCAATAATCAATTCATTCTCAGTTAAAACAATTAAGGCATATGCACCTTTCACCATTGAAAGTGCATTTTTCACCTTGTCTTTCAATGCCAGGTACCCACTGCGCTTAATCAGATGCGCCAGTACTTCCGTATCTGTATTTGTTTGAAAAATACTACCTTGCATTTCCAGTTGGTGCCTTAAATCATTTGCATTGATCAAATTTCCCGTATGTGAAAGAGCAAGACTTCCACTTGAGGAATGGAAGAGAAGCGGTTGGATATTTTCAATACCGCTCTTTCCTGTATATCTAACATGGCCAATCGCTCCGGCACCTTTGAGGCTGTCAAGCTTCTTTTCGTCAAAAACGTCGTTGACGAGCCCATCTCCTTTTATGCCTTTCATGCGCTTTCCGTCTGTTACAACAATTCCGGCGCCTTCTTGCCCTCTATGCTGTAGACTGTGCAGACCATAATATGTCATTCTGGCTGCATCAGGGTGACCCCATATTCCAAACACACTGCATACCTCATTTATGCTTATTTATTCAGCAGAGACGGGATAGCTCCCTTCCAAGCCTCTTCCATCTTTCTGCTGTCCGATTTGATCAATAGCTCTTTATCTTCATTAAGGATGACTAATTCTGCATTGTCTGTCACTTCACCAATCAAAGTTGCATCACTCACGATTTCTTCAAATGCCGCCTGATGTTCCTTCTTGATCGAAAGGATAAAACGAGATTGTGTTTCAGAGAATAATGCGGTCGTTTTATCTCCGGAAAGAGTCACTTCCACGCCGAGGCCTTCGGTGCCAAACAAACATTCAGAAAGGGCTACAGCTGCTCCGCCTTCCGAAATATCATGGGCAGAAGATACGAGACCTTCCCGAATTGCTGCCAAAATCTGCTTCTGTCTTTCAACCTCAACTTCTAAATCAATTGCAGGGGCTTTTCCAAAAATTTCGCTGTGAACCAATTTCTGAAGCTCACTTCCGCCAAATTCAGGCTTCGTTTCTCCTATAATATACACCAAGTCACCCGCTTCTTTAAATGACTGTGTCATTGCATGTCCAAGATCCGGAATCAAGCCGACCATCCCAATGATTGGTGTTGGATAAATTGCTTTTCCACCTTTTTCATTATACAGAGAAACATTTCCCCCGATAACTGGGCTGTTTAGTGCAAGACAAGCTTCGCTGATTCCTTCTGCTGATTTTTCAATCTGCCAGAAAATTTCCGGCTTGTCCGGACTTCCAAAGTTCAAACCGTCGGTAATGGCAAGCGGCTCAGCACCAGAACAAACAACATTTCTCGCGGCTTCCGCTACTGCAATTTTCCCACCTGTTTCTGGATCCAGATAAATGTAGCGGGAATTACAATCCGTTGTAATCGCAATTCCTTTATTCGTTCCTGGAATTCGTACAACTGCAGCATCTGATCCAGGGGTAACGACAGTATTGGAGCCCACTTGATGGTCAAATTGACGGTAAACCCACTCTTTGCTGGCAACTGTCGGTTGTTGTAAAAGCTGAAGGAGCGTATCTTCGTAGTCATTTACTTCTGGAATATCAATTTCCATCTCCTGATATTCCTGAAAATATGCCGGAGCCTCTGATTTTTTATAATAAACCGGCGCATCTTCTGCAAGGGCGTCTGCTGGAACTTCTGCAACAACCTCACCATTATGAAGAAGGCGCAGCATTTTATCGTCAGTTACATGGCCGACGGAAACAGCCTCCAGGTCATATTTTGCAAACAAGTCGATGATTTCCTGTTCACGGCCTTTTTTAATAACAATAAGCATCCGTTCTTGTGATTCAGACAGCATCATTTCATAGGCAGTCATATTCTCTTCACGTTGAGGAATCAAATCAAGATTCATTTCAACTCCATAGCCCGCTTTACTTGCCATTTCGGCAGAAGAGCTTGTCAATCCGGCTGCACCCATATCCTGAATTCCGATTAATGCATCTGATTTTACGAGCTCCAAGCAAGCATCCATCAACAGCTTCTCTGTAAATGGGTCTCCTGCCTGAACCGCTGCGCGTTCTTCTTCTTCATCCTCAGACAGTTCCACTGAGGAGAAAGTAGCTCCGTGAATACCGTCGCGGCCAGTCGCAGCACCTACGTACATAACAGTATTGCCTACACCTTTCGCTTGGCCTTTTTGCATGTCTTCATGGTTCAGCAGACCCACTACCATTGCGTTGACGAGAGGATTTCTTTCATATGCAGGGTCAAATTGAATCTCTCCACCTACAGTCGGAACGCCAAGGGCATTTCCATAATCAGCAATTCCCGCTACTGCCTGCTCAAGCAGGTAACGAACCCTTGGTGAATCCAATTCACCAAACCTTAAAGAGTTCATAGCCGCAATCGGACGGGCACCCATTGAAAATACATCACGGACAATTCCACCGACGCCAGTTGCCGCTCCTTCATATGGTTCAATAGCCGATGGAGAGTTATGGCTCTCAATTTTGAAAACAACCGCCTGGTTATCGCCGATGTCCACGATTCCAGCACCTTCTCCTGGCCCTTGTAGAACTTGTTTTCCTTCTGTCGGGAATTTTTTCAACACAGGCTTGGAGCTCTTATAGCTACAATGCTCAGACCACATGACGGAGAAAAGTCCAGTTTCCGTATAGTTTGGCGTTCTTCCAAGCATTTTCTCTGCGAGTTCGAACTCTTCGTCTGACAAGCCCATCTCTTGATAGATCTTTTGTTCTTTAATCTCGGATGGATTTGGCTCAAGCATTTGTGACATTTGTTTCCCTCCAGTTTTGTACAATTGATTTGAACAATTTCACTCCATCAGCACTGCCTAATAATTCATCTACAGCTCTTTCAGGATGTGGCATCAATCCAAGAACATTTCCTTTTTCATTTGCAATGCCAGCAATGTCAGCCATACTGCCATTTAAATTTTCAGATGTATAAGTGAAGATGATTTGATTGTTGTCTTTCAGCTTGTTCAATTCCACTTCACTGCAGTAAAAACAACCTTTTTTATGAGCAACAGGCAATGAAATAGCTTCCCCATTTTCATAAAGTGAAGTGAATGCAGTGTCATTGTTCACCGCTTGAAGCTTGACTGACTTACAAACAAATTTCAACCTTTCATTAGTAAGCAGTGTCCCAGGAAGCAATCCTGCTTCAAGAAGAATTTGAAATCCATTTCCAATTCCAAGAACAGGCTTCCCAGCTTCTGCCGCTTTGATGATTTCTTTTATGACAGGTTGTCTTTTGGCAATCGCTCCCGGCCGGACGGCATCGCCGTATGATGCACCTCCTGGAAGTAGAACAGCATCATATCCTTCAAGACTTGCTGCATCGTGACGGACATACTCTGCTTCTTCTCCGGTCGTCTGCCTAACTGCTTCATATAAATCAGATTCACATGTTGTACCTGGAAAAACGACTATCGCGATTTTCACTTTGCAGCCGCCTCCTCGATTTCAAAGCGGTAATCTTCAACTTCTGTATTTACAAGAAGGTCTTTGCACATTTTGTGAACTGCTTCTTCCACATTTTTGTCGGTTTTGTCGATGGTCAATTCAATATATTTCCCAACACGAACATTTTCAACTTCAGGAAAATCAGATTTCTTCAATTCCTTTGTGGCCGCCGCTCCTTCAGGATCGATGACACTTTCCTTCAATGTTACAAATACCTTCACTTTGTACATCTTCCATTTCTCCTTTCGCTTTCGCGAGTTTTAGTTCCATCCATGACGTTCAAATATTGTATCAACGTGTTTCAAGTGATACCTCAGGTCAAAACCTGCATGGCAGAAGATCCTTTTTTGTCTATTTCCAAATCTCGTTTCCACGCAGCTCTTCTAGAGTTTTATCCATATCAGCAGTGAGTATTGTGATATGTCCCATTTTTCGATTCACTTTCGCTTCTTCTTTTCCGTAAAAATGTACATTCCAATCCGGTTGCTGCGGAATTTGCTCGATGACGCCTTCCACATGTTGACCTAGCACGTTCACCATCACAGCCTGTTCCAATAATCTTGACTTCATTAGAGGCCAGCCGCAAACCGCCCGGATATGTTGGCCAAACTGGGAAATGTTACATGCTTCGATTGAATAATGTCCCGAATTGTGTGGACGCGGTGCTAGCTCATTCACATAAATTTTTTCATCTTTTGTCAAAAACATTTCCACAGCCAGCGTTCCGACCAAATTTAAGTGCTCGGCTATCTTTTCAGCCAATTGTTCCGCATCTTTCACAACGTGTTCAGATACCCTGGCAGGAACGATGGTTTCATGCAAGATATTGTTCACGTGAATATTTTCTCCAACTGGAAAGCACTCAAGGTCTCCATTTATTCCTCTTGTCATGATGACTGAAATTTCTTTTTCAAATGGAACCCATGCTTCAAGCACACACGGCCCGTTTTTTAAGAGCGATGCAGCTTCGTTAGCATCTTGGGTCCCGCGTAAGACATATTGACCTTTTCCGTCATATCCACCACGGGAAGTTTTTAATACACTTGGAAAACCAATATGATCCATTTCTTTATAAAGATCCTCTTCGTTGTGAACGACTGCATAAGGAGCAACATCCACTCCAGCGTCGGTCAATGCCTGTTTTTCCAAAATACGGTCCTGAGTAATTTTGATCAACTCAGCTCCTTGAGGCACATACGCTTTTTCCGTCAGCCATTTGAGTGCTTCATAGTCAACATTTTCAAATTCATAGGTGATCACATCACTCACAGAGGCAAGCTTTAAAAGGGCATCCTTGTCATCATAAGGAGCAATGATTTCTTCATCTGCCACTTGCCCTGTGGGTGAATGAGGTGATGGTTCTACAACAGCAATCTTAAATCCTGCATGCTTTGCAGCTAATGCCATCATGCGCCCCAATTGCCCTCCACCAATAATTCCGATCGTACTCCCCGGTTGTATCACTTTAGACAAGCTCATCACTGCTTCCTAATACTTTTTCTCTTAAAGTATCTCTTCTGTTTGTAAGTCTTTTATGAAGGGCATCATCTTCCGTCGCTAACATTTGCGCTGCGAGAAGGCCTGCGTTTGTAGCCCCTGCCTTTCCAATGGCAACGGTTGCCACTGGAACACCTCCTGGCATTTGAACAATGGATAATAATGAATCCATTCCTTTCAAAGCTCTTGATTCAACCGGAACACCAATAACGGGAACCAGAGTTTTTGCTGCGACCATTCCTGGTAAGTGCGCCGCACCACCAGCACCGGCAATAATAACTTTTAACCCTTTTTCTTTGGCCGTTTCTGCATACTCAAACATCAAATCTGGTGTTCTGTGCGCAGATACGACCTTTTTTTCATAAGGAACTTCAAGCTCATCTAAAATGTCACAAGCATGCTTCATCGTTTCCCAGTCAGATGTACTGCCCATAATAATTCCGACTTCGGCCTTCATAGAATAAAACCCTCCGCCTCTGTTTTTTAAATGAAAAATACAAGCACCTAAGATAAGGAAGTGAGTACCTGTTATCAGCCAAACGTTGCTTTTCTGAATGGTATTGGCCTGGTGGGAACTCTGTTGGCTCAGGCAACGACCATCTGTCACATCGCCTACATTGCACTGTACTTCCCTAGCGTTAGAGCCAGATAAAAATCAAAAACCGGATAAACTACTCTCTTTTGAAAAGAAAGCAGATTATCCGGGAGTTCATGCACAATCATTTTCCCAAATCCCACTTTCCTCATAGTCCAATTATTTACGGTAATTGGGTAGAAACTTATGGGCCTTATCCCCATGATATATGAGGCCTTAACAATATAATTTTAACAATCCAGCGTATCGATGTCAAACAATAATCGAACGATGAATAATCCCCATTTGCTAATGTTCGGATTTAGGTAACTTTTATTCCTTCAAAAATAATCTTTTGAGAGACTGGCTTATATTCGATGTTTCCTTTTTTCTTTTCTTCTATAAATACAGGCTTTTCCATTCTTCGAACGGGCTTGTATCCTTCCTGCTCCATTCTTGCTAAACATTCGCTAATCGTTTCGTTTTCTTCAACAGTAAATCTTTTTTTCGCGGACATCAATGAGGCAGTTTTCCTTTCTTCACAGATTTTACCCAGAACCCGCCATAAATCGTTTTCGGTTCATAGGCAATGATAAAAGCCTTCGGATCCAATTCCTTGATGAGCTGATACAGCTTTAATTCATATTTTCTCGGCGTTAGCACCTGCAAGGCCATTCGCTCTCCTTCGAGCCCATGAGCAGCCCAGCTTGTTACTCCATACCCCTTGTCACGAAGCTGCTTCGGAAGATCTCTATCATATTCTTTTGCAATGACATTCACGGTTATGTATCCAAGCGCCAGTTTTTCTTCGATTTTTGTACCTACAATTACCCCCATACCGTAACCTACAGCATAGGCAATCAGATTTTGAATTTGATTCAGGTTATCCAGCACCAGCCCGAGGCCCACGACGTAAATAACAATTTCTATCATGCTGACAGCCGCTGCAACATACCGGTATCCTTTTAAAGTCAAAATCATTCGGATCGTAAAAAAAGAAACATAGACAACATTGATGATAAAAATAATGGCAACCATTACCAAGCTGTTCTCCAACATTGAGGGCCCCATCCTTTCTTAAATCAAATTTGCCTTGGCGTATTTGCGTCCAGATTTTATTAAGCTTCGATCGATCATTAACCTCTAAAAATCTGTGGCATCCGCCAAAGGCCTTAACTTTGTTCAGCCGGGGTTTAAACACCCGCTGAATGAAGTTAAACCTGAGACAATTATAAAGGATTTTAATCTGTTTTCATATTTAATAGTATAATCAGAAAATGGTTAATCCTGTGGGGTGAAGAGAGTCAAAATGAGAGGTTTAGCTAGATAATATAATTGTGTTCTTGAGTGCGGCAACTTTGTGTAGAAACGTGATTCAGAGTTACAGTTTGGTTATGTTCATATTTTGGACACACCTGCATATTTTTCGTTGTCGACTGTTATTGATTTGGTTTCAGATTCAAGGGGGGAATCGTGCGAATGCCTGAGGAAAGGAATTTTTTCTTCTCCACAAAAAAACATGAAGTCATTGACTCCATGTTTTTTTCATTGCCCGGCGACGTCCTGCTCTCACAAGGGGAAGCCCCTCACTACCATCGGCGCTGAAGAGCTTAACTACCGTGTTCGGGATGGGAACGGGTGTGACCTCTTCGCTATTGCCACCAGACTCTATATTGAAAGGGATTCATTCCCTCAAAACCAGATAAGAGAAGATAACCAAGAACCTTTGTTCAATCCAGCTCCGGCTCCTTGGTGCTCGAGGTCGCTTCGCTTCTTCTGTCAAAGTCCTGCGGACTTTTCCGCCAGAAGCGTGAGCGTTGTCGCACCAGTGCAGTCGCCTGCGCTTTATCATTAGATTAAGTCCTCGATCGATTAGTATCCGTCAGCTCCATGTGTCGCCACACTTCCACACCGGACCTATCTACCTGATCGTCTTTCAGGGATCTTACTTACCTGCAAGCAGGCAATGGGAAATCTCATCTTGAGGGGGGCTTCATGCTTAGATGCTTTCAGCACTTATCCCTTCCGCACATAGCTACCCAGCGATGCCTTTGGCAAGACAACTGGTACACCAGCGGTGCGTCCATCCCGGTCCTCTCGTACTAAGGACAGCTCCTCTCAAATTTCCTGCGCCCGCGACGGATAGGGACCGAACTGTCTCACGACGTTCTGAACCCAGCTCGCG
>JAABNQ010000181.1 GCA_009928435.1 Bacillus sp. HF117_J1_D | reverse complement strand
TGCCAAGTACTGCCGGCCTTATCTGCTCCGCGGATTAGATATTACCCGTCCTGATTATGTGTGGGGCGTGGATATCACGTACATCTGCATGGGCCGGGGATTTATGTACCTATTTATTATTATCGACTGGTTCAGCCGCAAAGTGATAGATTACGCGTTATCCAGCACACTAGAAAAAGGGTTTGTCATCCGTTGCCTCAGGCGGGCATTGCAGGATCGTAAGCCGGCCATTATCAATAGCGACCAGGGCAGTCATTTTACCAACCCCGACTACCTGGAACTTTTGGAAGAACATAATGTTCGGGTATCTATGGATGGCAAGGGACGAGCAACAGATAATAGTCGTA
>JAABNQ010000054.1 GCA_009928435.1 Bacillus sp. HF117_J1_D | reverse complement strand
TCGATAGGCGCTGGAGCTGGACGCAGCATAATCTGATAAACAAAGTTATACACAAACACAGAATTTTATAATTTCCTATATAACAAAAAATCAGATACCCTTTTGGCATCTGATTTTTTGAATATGAGACGATTTGAAACACTGTATCAGTTTGTCCCAGTTATTCTCATTCTTACAAATTATACTTTTTTATTTTTCTATAAAAAGTGCTTCTTGAAATATTAAGCTTTTCGGCTGCTTTGGTCACATTTCCTTCAACTGCAAGCAGGGCATTCCTCATTTTTGTTTTTTCAATTTGCTCTCTGTATGTCAATGTATTCAGCTGTAATGAACCAGGTTGATGGGCAGGAGTATCGATCGAATATAAGAGTGATTGTATCTCTTCCAAAGTTGGTGGCCTGTTTTTATACTCGATCCACAGGCGGTCGAGAAAGTTTTGGAGCTCCCTAATATTCCCGGGCCACCTGTATGTTTGCAAACATTCCATTACTTCTTGAGAAAATGTTACAGGTCTATTGTTTTTCCGGCAATAATGATAAATGAAGAAAGGGAGATCTTCGATTCGCTCTCGCAAAGGCGGCAATTGAATTGCATAAATAAATATCCTGTAAAAGAGATCCTCTCTCAGCACTCCCTTCCTTACCAATTCTCTCAAATCACGGTGAGTAGCCGTAATTACTCTTACATCAACTGGGAGAGATTTAGAACCGCCAACGGGAACGACCTTTTTTTCCTCAAGGACTCGTAACAATGCCACCTGCATCTCCTGCGGTATTTCAGCGATCTCATCCAAAAAAAGTGTTCCTCCATGTGCCTGCTGGAATTTTCCTTTGTGGCCCTGACGCTTCGCACCCGTAAAAGCTCCACCGGCGTATCCAAACAACTCACTGGCAATCAATTCTTTTGGAATAATACCGCAATTCACAGTAATAAAAGGTCCATCTTTTCTTGAACTGTTCAGGTGGATGGAGCGAGCCATGATCTCCTTTCCGGTCCCTGTTTCCCCACATAAATGAACTGTGATATTTGTTCCGGCTGCTTTTTCAGCCTGAAGCATCGCAGTGCGAAAACTTTCACTCGCCCCGCTAACTCCATCAAATCGAAAAGCAGAGTGAAAGGCACATTTTTTTACTGACGGTTCTTCTTTTTTTAAACATATTCGATAGCCTATTAAATTGCGTTGGGTAGGGGAATAGAGAGGATGTTTTTCAATAACGGCATATCCTGCTTTTACAATTTCGGAAAAAGTCATGCCGTGCCAATCCGAAAATTCTTTTTGCAGAGGGGTACTCAACCAAATCACCTTGTTGTTTTCATTACAGATCAGCGACAGTGGAGCTTGGAAATGAAACGGCGAAGCATACCGCATCAATTCCAGTTCCTTATCTTTTTCCAGAGCTAGCAGTTTTTGCTCGATTGCATAAGCCGCAGATACGACAGCCGGAAGCATATGCTCATGGATGCCATATTCCAATGGATAAGATATATTTAGTGCTCCTGCAAGCTGTCCATCTTCATTCATAATGGGAGAGGAGGAACATCCCCATGAGTGGGACGCAACGGCATAATGCTCGGTACCGATAACAGTGATCGGCTCCTTTGTCCTAAGGGCTGTCCCTACAGCATTTGTTCCCACCTCTTTTTCCGTCCACTTAACTCCTTCAATAAAGTTGATGGCACCAGCCTTTTCCAGCGCTATGGAATCGCCGTCCATATAAAGGACATAGCCATCAGAATCTACGAGTAAAAATAAAGATTTCGTATGAGAGAAAAACTTCTGCAAATTTCGTATGAACGGGAGAGCTGCGTATAATAATTGGCCATTGGCATTTTTCCGCTGGAGAAATTGATTTTGCGGGAGTACCTTTTCTCCTTTTCCGCTATAGGGATCTACTCCATCTTGACGGCAAATATACCAAGATTCAGAAATTCGCTTGCTGATCCTGTTTTCATCTAGAACACCTTCCTGCACAAACCGGCTCCAAACAGAACTTTTTAAAGCGTCTTGCCTCTCTATCACCCGCTACCTCACGCCTTTCTTTATTTTCATCCTATAAGGAATGATTTCGCTGCCGGTGCTAAAATTCCTGTCAACAATTATAGGAATAAAAAATATTCCGATTATAATGTCTGCTTCTATCGGGAACAATTTTTCAATAAAACTAATCTTCAAATATTTCCCAATATATTTCAAGCATACAGCTACATTAGCAAGGTGAATAGCAGCCACTTTCCCAACCGAAAGGAGATGACGCTGATCGTCAGCCTATACGAAGCTATAGTCTGAGATTTTCTTTCAAGTCTAGTCATATCAGTGTTCACCGTTATTTCTCTATATAAAAAGAAATAACTCTCCCTCGCCGGCAGGAGGTTATTTCTTCTGAATGACCTACTTTGATGTAAAGTAAACTTATAACCGATTATCACCTGTATAGGCGATATCAATGATAAATGGGTACTTTTCATATACGTTTCCCGGTTTTTCTTCTTCGTCTTCCAGAATTAAATAATATGGTTTTCTTTTATCGTAGGTTTCTGATTTAAAAACAAATTTTTCACGATATGATCGCTCAACAGCCTGTGAGGATAGACTGTCCGCAATGATGATATTCTCATTCGAGACACGTTTGCCTTCCTCATCCGCAAAATACAGCTTTAACCGTAACGGTAGCTTCTTGTCCTCGACTTTTTCTGTTTGGAAAAATTCCAGGTACGTAATCATGTTAGTAATTTTCCGCGTTGGAGTTGTCAGTTTTACGTCCACTTTTTTCACAACATTACGCTTTGATTTGCTGCGATCATTCTTGAAGGTAATCACAGGAACGACAATTTCTTGAAGCATGGCGCCGCCATGTACGTAATTGGCACCCGCCCCCTGGATCGCGAACCGATGAATCCCTTTTGGAACGCTGGCAAACCGTGGGTCCGGCTGATCGAAAATGTAGTCCATTGTAAATGCCCATGTTCCTTCTACAGGTTCTTTATGCCTAGTAATTGAAAACCGCCGATTCATCAGCATGGCATCCTCAGGCTTGTGCAATAGTTTTTGGCTCTGTTGGAGAGAATCACGCTGATAGACGAATCCGTGATCGGAAGTAATCAGGATATTTGATGCACTAAGGTTGTTGACGAGTTGATTGACCAGCATACGGATATCATCAATAGCTTCTTCCACTGCATGGAATACTTCTTCTTCGGTTGCTGCATGATCCCCTCTAGCATCAATGACATTATGATAAATATAAATAACCTTTTTTCCCTGAAATGTTTCCCGCAAAGTTGTCCTGTTCATGCTTTTGACTTCATTATATTGGATCGCCATTGAATCTGAAACTGTCTTCTGAAGGATGGCGTTACGATTCAATACCCCGGCTGAATCCGTACCATCCAATAACAGCCTGCCGTCGTCTGTGTACTTCATTTGTCTATAGGGGAGTAATGCCGCCATGCCAAGTGCTGTATAGGACGGTATAACACTTTGGATAGGTGTGATGTCTGCTGTGGCTTTTCGCTGATTGTTCAATACTTCGGTCAATTCTTTGGCTGCTTCATATCTTAAAGCATCTGATATGATGACAAATACTCGCTCATCATTTGATTGATATCCGTGCACCCAATCGCGGTAAAAGTCTTTTTGCTGCGGGATGCCGTCTATTGGCCACATCAAGTCTTTTTCCCGATCCAAGCTGCCAGACCATTTTAATGCCAGTTCTTCAAGAAAATGATTCACATAAGTGTTTTCAATCTGATCACGCAGTGGATAGATTCTTTCCTTTTCTTCTGCTTGATCATAAGCGAAATAGAACTTCCGATATGCGGTATCGATGACATAGTATTCCTCTGTATAAGCCTGAAACATTTGAGCGGCCGATTGTTCCGGGATAAAGTAATCCCATTGATTCATATAATTCAATAGCTCCGCTGCATGGAATATCGCTTCGTATTCATGACGATACTCAGAGTACCAATGGAGCTTGCGCCTTGCTGCAAGGATGTCAAAATATTGTTCAAAATGATGGATGCCGCTTGTCAATTGCTCGACTAAATAGTGTATGATTTTTTCGTCATAAATGGAGAAAGCATCAAGGTGGACCATATCTTTCACATCTAGTTGATCTGCGTATTCCTTTGCCCGGACTGTCTCTGAGATTTCATCCGCACATGATTTATACACATGCCGGCTAGACCGATGATTCATCCATTGATCCATAAATACGATGATGTTTGTAGGTTGGCGACTTACAAATGTCTCCCATGTTTCAGGAAGGTCCATGTTTTGGTTTTGCTGTGACAAATATGTAAGCATAAAGAAGATAAGCAGGTGCTGCAAGGATTGTTCAGGCAATGTATAGCCGTAATATTTTTCAACGAGCTGCCAAAATTTTTCTTCATCTCCATATTTTCGGATACTCTCCCAGACTGTGTCATCTTTGTCTTCATATTTTATGAACATTGTTTTGAGAATATCATCAAGTGTATTCATGGAGCTCTTACATAAAACGGCCAATACGGTAATATCAATCGCTTCCTCTGTATACTCTTCTATTTGGTACTTTTGAAATGATTGAAAACGCGCATTGCTGTTGAAAAATTCCTTGTAGGTTTTAAATGTCTCCCTTAGTGCGTCATCGTTCACCCCCAGCTCTCTCATCCGAACGGTGATTTTGTCGGTGGCAAATTCGTACCCCACTTTATATAGATCATAGAGCCAGTCTTCACGTGGGATAGGCTTAGGCATATTCGCATATAGAAGGAAGTGTGAGGCAGTATCGTTTTTCTCCAGCTCGTATTTGGTAGCGAATAAATTATGGTCGTTCACTTTCCAGATGCGTACATTTTCAAGCTCGAGCTCGTTAATGTCATCGATGAATTCCCCTTCTTCGTCATACCAGAATACGATATGCCGCTTGCGTCCGTTCGTCAATTCTTTCTGATAGATGTCTTTCAAAACGCGATGTACTTCTTTTAGGTTCATATACACCACAATCCTTTATGTACGCGGACGGGAGAAGTTCTTCCCGCCCACATCTTGTTATATTTTGGCCAATACGTTCCCTTTTAGCGGCGGCTTGCCTTCTCCCTGCGGGATTTCGACATTTTGGAACTTGGCATAGTTTACTTTCACGCCATCATCCAGGTCAAGGTCTATTGTCTGATTGGCTACATGGGCAATGACCTGATCATAGCTTTGGCATTCCAATAGCTGTTTTTGCAGTTTTTCTTTATTTTTTCTCGCTTTTGTTTTTTCTGGTTTGGATGCATCTGACTCTAGAAGGATGTCCATCCGCTCCACTTCTTCTTCGTATTTCCGCTGTTGGGCGTGCAAATAGTCTGTCCGTACTCGGGCAACAAGGCCTGGCTCATAGCGGTGGAGATAAACGAGCGCTTTGAATCCGTCTTGCTTGCCACTGTCGAACAGCCAATAAATCGGACGTTTTTGATAGATTTGCAGATGGTCTTTATAAAATTCTTTCAGGAAATAACGTCGGATCCGCTGACGGGATGTTTCATTCGCTCTTTTCGTCAATGTGTCTGCAATGAAATCGAGATTCTCCTCCAGTGACTCTTCGCCAAACACATTATTTAAAATCGAAACGAAGCGCGCAACAATATCATCCTCAAAATACATCTCATCCGCAATCGGAATCACATTATCCGCATCAGGCTTAAACCTCTCATACCGATCCAAATCAAACTCCCCGCCGGCAAAAACAAGCCCTTCCTCATCCAGCGAATAACGCCCGAACATCAAACCAACTGCATAAGAAAGAAACGACTTCACATCCCGAACCACATCCGCCCTTCGTACCGTTACATCCTTATCCTCCACCTCAGGCGTCAACTCATCCTCCAACCCATACAACCCAATAAAAATCCGATTCAACTCTTCCTCATTCGACTTCAGCGTCAAAAACCGGCTTTCCGCCTCCACCTGCCAATTCGAATAAGCATCGGAAATCTTCGTCGCTTCCAGTTTAAACTCAACAAATGGGTGAACCCTAAAATCCCAAGACGTCTCGAAGGAATCCCAGTCGGATTTTGAGATTTCAATATTTTCAATGGAAATATGACTAACCTTTTTAGTTCTCAAACTTCCGCTTTGAATAAAAGGGAGTTTTTCAAGGTCTCCTTTTTTGAAGTGCATTGTACTCATAATAAACTTTGTCAAATAATCAAAGGTAGTCGAATTTGTTAATCCCAAAACATAAAAGATATCTTCATTCGTAAAATATGTAGGACCTGTTGTCTCGAATAATTGATTTTCGGGTGAGTATCTCGCACTAAAACTGCCTGAAGTTACATCAGACCAGGTTATACCTTCTCGAAAATAAAATTGTTCATTGCTTAAAGAGGCATTACTTGTATTTCTTAATTTTTCTCCATTATTTTCATAGTTTACAACATAATCGTTATTGCCAAACCACTTTCTAAACCTTCCACCCTTGTTTATAAAAAACCATTTTAGTTGTCTATTCTTAGAGCCAATATCTATGTCCCTTACTTCAAACCATAACCTTAAAAACAATTCATTATTACCCGTTTTCAATCCTTCTTTGCCAGTACCAACATTGCCTAAGGAAGAATTCTCATGAAATATTTGTCTAATTCGTTCACTTGCCCAATAGGCAACTGGTGAACCTGGAATATCTGAAAACCCATCCTGCGCTCTTATAAAATGTAAATCCTTATTAAAGAGTTGTCTTTCTTTTTCATCTGTTTGGTTATAATCAGTTAAACGCACAAAATTTGTCAAATACCCAGTTAATATATTTTTCCTCATAACAAATGAGGTGGTTTGGACCACTTCACCACTAATTTCTGGGAAAGCCCTTGTCCCCAAGTGAGCCATTGAGTATATCTGATGATTCTGCAGCATGGATTTTCTTAGGTTTTCGTAGGAGGATAGGAACATCCATGAATGCTGGTTGACCATTCCGATAAAGCCATTGTCTTTTGCTGAATGGCTTGCGACTTCCATGAAGACTGCAAAGAGGTCTGCACTTGAGTTTTTATAGTGCTTTTTTACATAGTCCGCCAGCTCCGCGTTCATTCCCTTTCGCCCCATATATGGCGGATTGGTGACGACGATGTCGTATTTTTGTGACAGTATGATTGCTTGGCCGATTAGTCTTTCGATCGTTGGCAGGGTGTTGATTTTAAAGTCCATGACGAACATATCGTTTGTTTCTTTTTCTTTGATTGATTGTACTTGGTCTTTTAGTGCTGCCAGGTTGATGTCTGGTACTTCGATGATGGATCCGAGCAGTCTTCCGTCTTTGAATGTTTCAATCAATGTGTCTATATCACTTCGCAAATCGCTGTTTGCTGCAAAGATATCGATATCTTCCTCTGTCAGCAGATTGCTCTCTTCAATCCAGTGCAGGTTCGGGGATATGACTGTATTGAAAATGCGGTGATTGTAGCTTCTTGCCTTCATCATGACCGAAAAATAGGCCAGCTGCGCTGCACGCGGATCAATGTCCAGACCAAAGAGATTGCTTTCTATGATAAGCTTCGGAATATCCTGCTCCCTGTACCCTTGCGATTTGTAGAGCTCGTGGAAAACTTCAAAAGCATAGACAAGAATATGGCCAGATCCCATACAAGGGTCGAAAAACTTGATGGATTCCGGCTTTAAGGTGGAGTCCTTTAACCCATCCAATTGCTTCCTTACACTTTCCGGCTGCTCCGCCGCCTCCAAATAATAAGGAAGCTCTGCCTGCAACTTCTCATCAGGATGAGATTCCAGCCAGAGTCTTCCCAAAGAATTGTCCACCATATATTGCACAATCCACCTTGGCGTAAACAACTCCGTGGCCGCCGGGATGTTTTCCTTCGGTATTTTCTGGTTTTTCTTCAGCGCAGCAAATACCTCGTCCTTTTTCTCGGATATATAATATTGATACAACCAGCCGATGATTTCCACTTCTTTAGTCCAGTCTTCCTCATTAATCATCGTCACCATGTCGTGAATGACCGACGTTTCCGCCAGAAGCTGGTTTGGAAGCAGCAATTCCGTGTAATCCTCAATTTCCTCAAACATCATCGGCATGATCTCGCCCAATTTATTGCATTGCTTTATCAATATGTATTTGAACAGATCCTCATCGTCATTGGCATCTTGAAGCTCATAGACCTTCTGCTCCTCCAAACCCAAATCATCCACAAGCATCAACACTTCAGTCAATGCATCCGGCTCTATTTTCCCGGGCTCAATTGATGAAAAGACCCTGACACCCGTCGGTAAGTAATCATTCACTTCCATAAATCGCAAAGCGATGAAACGGTTAAACCATGTATAAGCAACTTCCTCAATCACTTGGTCATAACCTTTTTGCTCTATTTTACGGATTAACCTTTCCCTTTGCCTGATTTCATACTTTTTATAGAACTTTTGATTGATCAAAAACCCATCCTGATACACTTCCGCCTCTTTGATCCAATCCTTAGTGATTCCCAGTTCAAATGCCTTTTGCTCCACTGCCTCCATCAGCTTATTTCTAGCAGAGACAGCAAACCTCTTGATCGCACCCTTATCCATCCTATATTCCCCTCTTTTTTTCCGTCAATTTAAATAAATATAGTCGGGAAACTGATTCTCCTGTCTAATATAATCATACATTTTCCGCAAGGCTTCCCTAGGCTTGATTCCTCGCTTAACAGCACGTTCATATTCGTTCCTCCATACCTCTATATTCTGATACTCCATGATTAAACGAAGCAAAATAAACAACTTTATCTCATTTTCAGATTTAATGTAATATTTCTCAAAAAAATCCACAGCCAGCTGATACTCTCCTAATGCGCTTCGCGTCATAAAAACCATCTCTACCAAGTGATTAATCATTTCCTCCTGTTTCCAATCACTGTACCTGCCTTTAGTCCGTTTCGCCGAACTTCGCTTCTCTTGAATAAGCTTCTCAGCGATTCCAACCATTCTTTCTTTTAGCGGGGCATTATTTAAAGTGCTTAATAATACCTCTAACAAAGAACTTGTCAATGTTTGATAATCTACATCACATTCCAGAACAAGCTTTAATGAATCAGATAT
The DNA here is from genome assembly GCA_009928435.1 of Bacillus sp. HF117_J1_D. Lineage (GTDB taxonomy): Bacteria > Bacillota > Bacilli > Bacillales > Bacillaceae_C > Siminovitchia. The sequence goes on along the minus strand of JAABNQ010000054.1, from coordinate 16,078 downwards.
CCATTTATCTGGATCCTCTATTTCTTTCTTCAACCAAATGATCCGCTTTAGGAAATCCTCCTGTGGGATTTTCAACGTATAAAATGGTTCATCACTTACAAACACATAATGTCCTGATGCATAGACGAACAGCCGATACAATTCTTCCAATAGAGAGATAGATACTTTTCTATGTTCCGGATGATTGGCAAAGCTTGTAACCTGATCTACCAGCCTTTTAGCTGTAAACCGCCAATTCGAACGCTCTTTCTTTGAAATCGTACGGTTAGGGGCAACATAATTTTGTTCATAAGCGTTGCTAATAAAGAACCGAACCTCTTTTTCCACACTCGAAAAATCCAAATCCTCCATTGACTTCTTCGCACTTTTCCTTTTCTTAAACATCTCCGGATCTTCGATTAACTTGTCAATCTCTTTTTCTTCGCGCATTTTCTTCGGAATCTGTTTATACATCTCCACAATAATTTGCTGAAGGTCATCTGTCTTTACATTCTTAATCTTTTCCCGTAGTTCGCCTATTTTCAACTTGGTCCCCCCGAATCAGTTAAGCATATTCAATAAACACCTGTGATGCCGGCGTTTCCGTAACGAAGTACACCCCAGTCCAAACACTCATTGTAAGCCACATATCCATTAATCTTCCTAGCAAACTCCAAGTTAAATGGCGATATTCAGAATTGTCTGTACATCATCCGCACTAACATTCGATACTGATACCCTTCCAAAATTGTTTTTGCCTATGGAAATGCTAATTCCTTCCAATCTTTCCCTATTTTCAATTGCATTTACAGGGGATTTTATCTTACACCAAATGAATCGTCGTATCCTCATCCAGTTCCTGCAAGAGCTTGGTTCTTAACTCTTCCACAAACCGGTCGATATCGTCCGCCGATTTGAGCGTTTTTGTTCCCTTAATCACCATATTTTTGCTCAATGTCCTTGTCTTTCTTGGTCGCACAGGCACAGTTACCGGTTTTCCCGCCTGTCCGCCTGCCGGATCTTTTGCTGGCACCTCGGCCGCCTCTTTCTCCCTTTCCTGTTCAAGCTCATCCAGACAGCGTACCTTCAGCCTGTCGCTTTCCACCTGCATAGCGACAGCCTCATATAAATTATTCGTAGTGGATAGCCGCTCTTCCAATCTTTGGAACCGCGCCCGGAACGTTACTAAAAAATTTTGTTTGAGCTTTTCATTATCCGCGAGCTCATCCATCACAGCTTTCAAGTCGCTTTGGATCGCCACCTTTACCGGCTTGCACTCTTCCTCTAGTAGCTCAACAAACTCTTCATCGAACACCTGATAGAGCCCGGGCAATTCTTGGATCATATCATAAGGTTCAGCATTGTGAACAATCTTGTCCATCTTTTCCACAATTTCCTGGATACCCATGTCCGTCACATATGTCCGGTTATGATCAAAAATCTTCAGCCTCTTTTTCGCTTCATCGAATTTATCACGCTGATTCTCAAAGAAACTTTTCACTTCCTTCACATCATCAGCGTACTCTTTCAACTCATGGCGCAATTCCCGAATCGTTTTATAATACGTAGCCGTATCATTGATTTGGAGAATAGAATCAATTAACTTTTTTCCATCCAGCAGAATGGTTTCTCCCGGATAATAGTCATCACTTCGATAGTTCGCCAATAGGTCAGTCAATTTTTCTTTCTCCTGGACAAGCAGCTCATTAAATCGGACCTTTAAACCATCCTCGTCAACAGGAAGTGCCGAAATACCAAACATCTCCTTGCATACATCCCTGACATTTTTGATCAGCAGCTGTGGGATCCTTTCCCGCTTTTTCACAATGACCCGATCTACATAATCCCGCTTCGTCAAGTATTGGATCAGCTGGGGATCTGTTAATTGAAGCTCAGAACTGTTCAGTGAAAATTTCACTTCCTGCGCTTTAAACAGTTCCAGTAAAATCCCAGTCGTATCCAGTTCGAGCCATCCATAAGGCTGTTTTGCAAAGTACGTTGTAATGCTCTTGACGGTCATAGGCTGATTCCGGGTTGTCAAACGGTCCACATAATTGTCCACTTCCCTTATGGCACGGTGATTTGGGCCATCATGTTGATCGAGGGACAATTGTGTTGAAGAAGCAGCAAGCTCCTGCAGCTCTTTTGGAGTGCTTACAAATTCTGTCACATAATCCAGTTTGCTATAAAGCGATCTTATCAGCTTATGAAATGCCTCATTCATTCGGTCCGTCGGGTTTTTCCTGTTAATCTCCAACTGTTGGGAACTCACAAACACTTCAGCTGAACCTAATGCCTCTGTCAAAAACGTTTTAACCCGCTCACTTCGTTCAGTGACTTCCCTCGATTTCCGATTTTTTATATCCTCAATCGCCTCCGAAACAGAAGTTCCACTTTTAATTCTTAAATAAGCCTGGATTTTCAATATTTCTTCCATCTCATCCAAATACGATGTATCTTGGGGCAATTTGAAAATAACATTGTTTTCTCTTATCGACATCATTTTCAATTCGGATACACTATACTCCATTGCAGCATCGGCGTAAGGTGTCAGTATGTGGATCCCAATATCATGGACCTGTGTGCCAATCGGCCTGTCATCTATGAATGCGTTAAATGCAAAATGATGTTTTGACGAATATCGGAATTTGTTATCCCGATATATCCCCTCAAAAATCTCTTCCCCGATCATTTGGACGACTTCTGACATCTCTACATGCATATTTTTGATTTCACGGTTAACATCCTGCTCATCATTTGTAAGAAAAATGTAGTCATCACCGTTTTTCTGAATGAGGGTCTGGCTGATTAGCCGGGTCAATGATTTCTCAATCCTTTTCTTTAAATCCAGCTTGTCTGTTTCAATATGATCCACCATTAAAGTAGCGATATTCTCTAAATTGGCAGGGAGTTCTTTCACATACTTAATAAGAAACAAAAGCTTCAAAATTTCTACATCAAAAGGATTCAGCTTGTCATTTTTTCCCGCCTGAATAATGACGGTTCGAATACTGGAATCAAGGAATGCTTCGATTGTTTCATAGAATGCCGAGAATGGGACGAGTGCTCCTTCCTCCTGATCCGCAAAACGGATGGCTGACTCCTGAAATGCACTTAAAAGTGATCGTTCCCCTTCAGCCAAATGCTTTCCTGATGCCCCGTGAATCCGAACGCCTGTAAACACTTTTTGCAACAGAGTGAATTGATACGGCACGAACGGGTACACATCAATGAAATCCTGTTCATCCGCATATTTTTTCATTTCTGCACTGTTATCGGTAAACGTTAATAGATTTTGTAAAATCGAGCTGCTCTTGCGGTACACTTCTTCCAGCGTCTGCTTACCCGGTTCGTTTTTAATCAGGATCCTTTTTTTAATCACTTCATCTACATAAGCACTGGACAAACTCAACTTCGTATCAAAACGCCCCTGTATTTTTGAAAAATCGTTCCCTTTTACAGAGAGCACGGAGTCGATATCTTCCTGGCTTGTGACCGCAATCCATGCTTTACCCTTGCATTGTCGGCCAAGTTCATGGACGATCGTCTGCAGATTCAACATGGCGTTTGAGTTATCACCGATATACTGCCCCACTTCATCAATCAGAAAGGCCACATGGTGATTCTTCCCTTTAGATTCAATATATTTTTTCACCCGCTTTGCAAAGCGGTCAATACTGATGGTATATTCATGCTCCGCTCGTTCAAACCAGTTCCGTGCCGCTTCCTCGCTCATTTGTGTCGTCTTGGTAAGCGCCTCAATAATGGCGTCTTCTTCATAATAAAAATCCTCTCGGGAATCTACCCATTCATTTCCAGAGATTTCTTTAAAAACTGTTTTGAATGTTTCGTATGTCCCGTCGTCATGCATTTTCCGTTCGATCTCGGCGATCCATGGAATCGCTCCACAGAAACCTTGCATTTCATTAAACACTTTATTCAGCACTTTGACGATGGAGTCTTTATCTGTCATTGAATCTGATTCACTTTTGGCGTCAATGTCAAACAAGACAACATCTGTCGTAATCCCGCTTACTTCGTTCATATCTGCAAGAATTTGCGGGTCTTCGATTTTTTTATCGAAGTAATCAATGGCTCGTTTACCATCAATGCTCCGATTTTCTATTAAATAGGATAGTATTTTTAGAAAATGCGATTTACCAGAACCAAAAAAACCGGAAATCCAAACGCCGATTTTATCCGTCGGCTCAGATATGCCTTTTTTATATGCTCCAAAAAAATGACCGATATGTTTTTGCAATTCATCCGTAACAACGTATTCTTCCAGTTCCTGATGAATATTCGCTTCGTCAGACTGTCCGACCTTGATGACACCTTTAATGTCACGATCAATTTTACGGTCAAACATTTTTTTGATTTGCATGGACTTCTCCTCCTAGTAATCTACAAGCTGAAAGGCACGATAATAGTTGTCATCTTTTATCTCGCCGAATAATCGCAGGTCCTGCCCGTTATAGCGGCCGGGGAAAAACAGGACAACCGGATTTTGATCCACTGCCTTGTATAAGTTGTTTAAAATGACATGAGAGCGAATGATAGGAAAAGCTTTTCCTATTCCTGTTATGAATATGATGTCATTTTCCTCCACACGGTCAGCTATATATTTGATCACCAAATCATTATCCAGCGTAAGCCTAAGCGATTTCCGCGTTGCGTTAAGGACAAACTGACTTCCTTTCTTCTGTTCCATCTGAAAATTTTTCTCCAAATAGCCTTTGCTGTCTAATATTTCAAGAACCACTTCATACAGATCGAACTCTATGATACGCTGATTTGAGGCGCTGGTGTTCACTTGATTTTTTAGGAAGGCTACATGATCCCTTACGAGCATTTCGTATTCAGGATCATAATCAAAAATGTGATAGCCGATTTCATTACCCAATCCTTTGTTGTCTCGAAAAGAGGGATTGGTTATTTTGGGAAGTATTTCATCCAATCGTTCTCGAATGGTTTTCATTTTTCACAGTGCCCTCCTCCGATAACATTGATATAGTTGGCGTTGCCCGTATTTCTGATATACTCCAACACCTCGGGATCCATCATGGGCAATCGAATCTCCCTGTCCCCGTTTTGTTTTTTTAACAATCCTGCTTCAAATAAAATTCGTATATATACTTGTTTTAATTTATAAAAGGTATATTCCTTCCATTCAGCAACTGTTTTGCTCTGCTGTCGCTTTGCTTCAAAAAAATGATTAAAATCGCGGTCTCTCAGCAACATATCGAACCCGGCCATTTTCTCACTAAAGACCTCATGCATAAACTCATAAAACAGCCTGTCCGTTTGAAGAATGGCGTACAGCACAATCAGTTTGCTTGTATGTATGTCCGCCGCTATAAGCTTCCTTAAAAGGTAATCATCCAACACTTTTAAACGGGTCTTGATAGTTGAAGCAATTTCCCTTTTGCGCGTTTCCGTCTTCACTTGAAAAATATTCCTCTGAATGACCTGCTCATTCATTTCAAGTTCATTCATCCTTTGCAAATACAGCTTTGCCAACATTTTTGTTTCCTTGTAGAAGAAAGGCCGTGACTTAATGGTAGAGCGATACTTCAATTGTTTTTCCATATTATTCCTTTCCCTTGGTCCGGATTTAGTATTATTTTAACATGGAACAATGTAAATAAAAGTATTTGTTATAAAATGCTGAAGCTGAGATTGGAAGTTTATTGCATGAACATTTCGTATAAATAGATTTCACTAAAAAGGGATGTAAAAAATTCCGAATTAAACCGGCATTGTGTATATTTAGTTTTAGATTTTGTCCCGCGGATCTGCTTTTGGACATTTGCAGAATTTTTGATTGGAAAAATTTTCTAATCCGTTTGTTGTTTCTTGTTTTTGCTTTGCCAAAGCCAGTGCTGAAATCAATAATACAATGGCATTTAGGTAAATATTAGTTTTCACTTTTTCAATTCCCCATACGTGAAAAGAGTTGGCTGTCAATTAGTTTTTCATCCTTGAGTTACAACGTTCTACGCTAGTCCTCTCGTTGTAAAGTTCTTTCCAACGCTTGGTGTCGCGATGGGGATTAGAATACCGGCGCAAATCCTTGGTGACATTCACCTTTACATCCATTTCATAGTTAGAGGATGAACAGGCTGCCATGCCCAGTGGGCAATCTACTTCTCCTGTTGCGTGGGGCATCTTAACTTAAGCTGGCCCTTGCCCGCTTCCCAATAGGTCATTTCAACAGCGCGAAGTTCCATTGGAGGGATTCCTTCAGGAGGCTCTTTGCAGGAAGAATATTTACTAGTTAAAAAATATTGCATATTTAGGTTTAATAAACATAATAGTGTACAGAATGGAAATTAATTAAAGATTGAGGGATTTACTAATGTATATGGAAAGGAGGCAGTGCCATGATATCTTTTAACTTGATCCTTGCGCCGATGGCGCCTGTAGCTAGTCACAACACTTACTTGTCAAATAGAAAAACTAGTCAGGTTTTGGACCATTCTTATCTTGTTTATAACTTCCTCATACTCTTTGTATTGATTTCATGAGTGTGTATCGATATTAATAGCATAATCCACTATAAATTCATACAAATCAAACAAAGAAATCAATAATGATACAACTAAAATATAAGAAGAATATTTGCCATAATTCCCCTGTAAACATTGATGTGATACCCTCTTCCATTTTGCAAATGAGTACAAAAATAACACTTCACATGGAATTTGTTATGGTATACTTTTGCTAGTACAATAGAAACGGCTCTCTCAAGGGCGGTCTGGCTCATCCCCGGTGAAAGGGGGTGATGCTTATGACGGTATTTGAAGCTTTATCGCTTATGATAGCTTTCGGCGTTTTAATTGCCATACTGTCTCAAGACAAAAAGAAATAGACCTCCCTTGAGACCTCGCACGTTTCGGGGATGGCCTATTTCTACACCATAGAGCCTGCCACTCTTCGAGAGGCAACTATTGTACAAGACCGTGAGTGTTAGCAGCACTTGCGGTCTTTTTTTACTATACGTACTTCTTACCTTTTTATAACACATTTATTCTTTAATTACAATCAACCACAAAAAAATATGTGTCATAATTTTCCCAACAAGGGCATAAAACCAATATCTACTACACTCTAATTCTGTACGCTACACCAAACCGTTACTGCACTTTCATTTGGTGGACTCCGTCTGGAAGTAAAGCTGTTTGAAGCCCTTTCCAATACTTGGTAAATGGCCCTCATACAGCGAGATGCCGCCTTGCTTTGCACCAATTGAGGGTCGCGTGAAGAATTCCAGACGCCATCAGGAGTTCTAATACTTCCCGTTGCTTTCTCGTGCTTCTTTGTTTTTACTTCAAATGCGAATCCCGGAAGATCCGGTTTCAGATGCCCTGTGTCAGATATGCTGTGGTGTGATCCCCCTGTGAATCTTGATGTGATATGATTTTCCACTTGAAAGCCTCAGGCTTGAGCCAGCCATAATTCCCCTGTAAATCTTGATGTGATATGATCGACTTTGTGGGCAAACCCGCTGACTCGACGCCATAATTCCCCTGTAAATCTTGATGTGATATGATTTCTATGTGGGTCAAGAAGCTTGTTAGCGAGCCATAATTCCCCTGTAAATCTTGATGTGATATGATACAAAAATCAATATTAATCACTCTTTTAGCGCCATAATTCCCCTGTAAATCTTGATGTGATATGATAAAATTGCTTTTCTTGGTCTGATAAGTGCTGCCATAATTCCCCTGTAAATCTTGATGTGATATGATCTGCAAAAAATTAGGTATTTCACACGGTACGCCATAATTCCCCTGTAAATCTTGATGTGATATGATGCCGCGGCGCTCGTAAGCTGTCCGCGACTGGCCATAATTCCCCTGTAAATCTTGATGTGATATGATGAATCAATCAAACTTTGTCCCATTACGGCGGCCATAATTCCCCTGTAAATCTTGATGTGATATGATGTACGATAACTGCGTTCATGCCGCGAATCAGCCATAATTCCCCTGTAAATCTTGATGTGATATGATTATCAACTTTAATAGGAGGGTTTATCAGATGCCATAATTCCCCTGTAAATCTTGATGTGATATGATACCCTCACAGTGGCGTATACTGTATTCGTTGCCATAATTCCCCTGTAAATCTTGATGTGATATGATTCAGCAATTTTTGAAAGAAAACAACCGAGTGCCATAATTCCCCTGTAAATCTTGATGTGATATGATAGCCGGGATTTGCTGCGTGTTTGGTGATGAGCCATAATTCCCCTGTAAATCTTGATGTGATATGATTTCAGTTCTTATGGTTGTTCCAGTAATATTGCCATAATTCCCCTGTAAATCTTGATGTGATATGATGGTGCCAGCTTGTCCATCGGTACCGACTTAGCCATAATTCCCCTGTAAATCTTGATGTGATATGATAGCGGGTATAATTTTTGATGAAGCAAAAGCGCCATAATTCCCCTGTAAATCTTGATGTGATATGATATCTTGCACGCACAAGCCGAAGTCGGTATGGCCATAATTCCCCTGTAAATCTTGATGTGATATGATATAGGACCGGTTTTATCACCTGTAGCCGGGGCCATAATTCCCCTGTAAATCTTGATGTGATATGATGTCCTGGGATTGATTTAAGCTCAGGGCTTTGCCATAATTCCCCTGTAAATCTTGATGTGATATGATTGGGAGTCTGCATACAGTTCAGAAATTTCCGCCATAATTCCCCTGTAAATCTTGATGTGATATGATCGACCGCAAAGCCAAAGTGGGCGAGCGTATGCCATAATTCCCCTGTAAATCTTGATGTGATATGATTGAAATATCTAAGGGATTAATAAAATCATCGCCATAATTCCCCTGTAAATCTTGATGTGATATGATTTTTTCCCAGCACGTTCATGTGTTCATCGTGCCATAATTCCCCTGTAAATCTTGATGTGATATGATAGAAGCCCTTGTCATCAATACACTGACAGGGCCATAATTCCCCTGTAAATCTTGATGTGATATGATGACAACATATAATGTTTATCGCAATGGAACGCCATAATTCCCCTGTAAATCTTGATGTGATATGATCACGAAAGGTGCGGCATCATCGTCAGGTAGGCCATAATTCCCCTGTAAATCTTGATGTGATATGATGTTTTACATGCAACATGTTCATGTTGTGGAGCCATAATTCCCCTGTAAATCTTGATGTGATATGATTAGATCGCTTGGCTAAGCCTACAAGCTGGAGCCATAATTCCCCTGTAAATCTTGATGTGATATGATGCGGAATTTAACCACGAATAGCAAGTACCGGCCATAATTCCCCTGTAAATCTTGATGTGATATGATGCCTGCTTTCGCTTTTCCTCCGCCTCAATCGCCATAATTCCCCTGTAAATCTTGATGTGATATGATGCAACCGAAGGCGACATTAAAGGAAGGCGAGCCATAATTCCCCTGTAAATCTTGATGTGATATGATGATTTCCTCGCCTTCTATAACGCGTAGTTTGCCATAATTCCCCTGTAAATCTTGATGTGATATGATTTATATGAGCGCTTTCCCTGACGTCGACACGCCATAATTCCCCTGTAAATCTTGATGTGATATGATAGAAAAGAAGCCGAAGGCTTTCGTATTTGAGCCATAATTCCCCTGTAAATCTTGATGTGATATGATCTTTTATATTGGATCATCAGTAGAAACTCGGCCATAATTCCCCTGTAAATCTTGATGTGATATGATATCTTGCACGCACAAGCCGAAGTCGGTATGGCCATAATTCCCCTGTAAATCTTGATGTGATATGATTCCTTAGTTAGTTCTTAACGGTAAGATTATGCCATAATTCCCCTGTAAATCTTGATGTGATATGATGAAGGGTTATGCGGACGACGACGAGGAATAGCCATAATTCCCCTGTAAATCTTGATGTGATATGATGCCGTCCGTTGGCGAATCAAGTGCGCCACGGCCATAATTCCCCTGTAAATCTTGATGTGATATGATCGCTACCATTCCGATAATCCATGACGCGGCGCCATAATTCCCCTGTAAATCTTGATGTGATATGATATATTCGACTATCAGTGAACGCGTAAGTTCGCCATAATTCCCCTGTAAATCTTGATGTGATATGATATTATCAAGTCACGTTAATTACGACGGCTTGCCATAATTCCCCTGTAAATCTTGATGTGATATGATGAAACTGGGCGAATACGGCGCGGACATCCGGCCATAATTCCCCTGTAAATCTTGATGTGATATGATATCTACGTCAATATCCCCTAGGCTGTTAAGGCCATAATTCCCCTGTAAATCTTGATGTGATATGATCCGCCGATATTATAGACTGGCTATAGTTCGGCCATAATTCCCCTGTAAATCTTGATGTGATATGATGGTGGTGATAAAGAGTATGAGTGTGTCATAGCCATAATTCCCCTGTAAATCTTGATGTGATATGATTGGCTGTACGGGCATTACCGCGACGGGCCTGCCATAATTCCCCTGTAAATCTTGATGTGATATGATACAACAAGTAAGACAAATGCAGGATACAGTGCCATAATTCCCCTGTAAATCTTGATGTGATATGATCAAGCGTACGCAGGCAATTTACGAAACTGAGCCATAATTCCCCTGTAAATCTTGATGTGATATGATTAGACCTCCTTTGTTTACTAACGAGGTCCGGCCATAATTCCCCTGTAAATCTTGATGTGATATGATTTATTGGTCGGCGAGTATTACCGTAGAAGGGCCATAATTCCCCTGTAAATCTTGATGTGATATGATGGATCCCGAAGGAACTACGTTTAGGGCATTGCCATAATTCCCCTGTAAATCTTGATGTGATATGATGGCGCACCGCTTGACAAGCGTTCGACTTGTGCCATAATTCCCCTGTAAATCTTGATGTGATATGATCATCCTCGCTTATTTTCGGACAGAATGACGGCCATAATTCCCCTGTAAATCTTGATGTGATATGATCCTTGTGACCGTAAATGGATACATCGGTGAGCCATAATTCCCCTGTAAATCTTGATGTGATATGATCGGTATCAAATCGGATTATATGACACTAAGCCATAATTCCCCTGTAAATCTTGATGTGATATGATCGGGTCATATCCGATTATTTCGAAGTCATCGCCATAATTCCCCTGTAAATCTTGATGTGATATGATATTCAGCCGGAACTTCTTGCGGAAGCTTACGCCATAATTCCCCTGTAAATCTTGATGTGATATGATTATCAACGATGTATAAAACAATGCATAATGCCATAATTCCCCTGTAAATCTTGATGTGATATGATGCAATCTATCGAGCCAGTATGGTCGAATAAGCCATAATTCCCCTGTAAATCTTGATGTGATATGATGGACAGACGATACACGCACGATAGATTCGAGCCATAATTCCCCTGTAAATCTTGATGTGATATGATGCATGGCCGCAAAACCCTTGATTCTTCCCCGTTTCAAGGGTTTTGTATTTCCAAAAAAGAGGCATTTATCGTTAACTTTTGTCATCTTTTCTTTATTTTTTAGTGAAATAACAGAAAAAAATACCTGCATAATAAATTGCAAGTATTATCTAAAAGAAATCCACTTTATTCGTACCTAGTTCTTCTTCGGCTGTTGTTGTGCCCAATAAGATCTCCATATTTGCAAATTGTTTCTCCGTTACCTTCATAGCTCGAATTGCACCATTAACAGGAGGAATATTTTCCTGCAGCCTTTTCATATGCTTACGGACAGCATCCTCACCGTTACAAATCCTGGTGTATACTGAGTATTGAAGCATTGTATATCCGTCATTCAATAGAAACTTGCGAAAACGAGAATAAGCTTTTCTTTCCTTAGGGAGTACTACCGGCAAATCAAAGAAAACAATAATCCTCATGTATCTACTCATACGTATGAACGATTAAATTCGTTAATTCTGGAAGGATCAATAAGTTGGCATCCTGCTGCCGGCATGCAGATACATAACTCTTGATCATATTATCGACTCCATGAGTAACATTCAGTCTTTCATTTTTCCAGGTCGCTTCAATTTCAAGCACTTCAAACAGCTTTTTTCTTATTTCGGGAGACCATTCTGACTCCTCATTGACATTTGTAACAATAATTAGATCAACAAATGGACGCAATACTTCCATAAAATCATCTGCTAGATTAAATGCATTTGTCTGGCTGTCGTGAAAAACTCCTATACTGGGAGTAAATCCATATCTGACAAGCGCTCTGGCCACTAAGGAACGGATAATGCTATAACCGTAATTTAACGAAATATTATATATATTTTCTTCTCTACGTTGAAACCCCGCTCCAAACAACGTTTCAAAATATAACTTTGCGCCATATGCCTCTCTATTTGTCCGATCACCTGATTCCACACTCCGGCTAATCGAATATAGCTTCTGAGCTTCTACACCTTTGTGAACCAACTCAAGGCAACGCGCCTGATTTTCGAGCTTTCTGACCACTATTTTTTGCCATATTCGCTTTCTAAAAGGCTTCCCCAGCAATAGTTGCATATCCAATGCTTGCTTTTGCCTAGAATGCCGGTGGAACGGCTGTACAATTCCACTCGGCATCCGTTTTCGATCGCACACAATCAGCTCAACATGATACTCAGTACACTTGCTCAAGAGCCCATTCGTAATCGTAATTGCAGGGTCTTCAAGCGTGATCGTCACAATATCCTCTAAAGGGATCTTAATAGATTCATCCTGTTTTATTACTAATTGTTCATGGGACGTTGAAAGCTTTGCCGGGTTCCTGATCACAATATGCCTATACGCCATAACGCTTTTCCTTATGAACTTTTGTCAGATTACCTAAAGGGTCTGTTTGATATTTTTCGAATGATAGTAGGCCTTTAGAGCCAATTGCATCTTTAAAACTATTCATATGGTCAATGATATTTATTTGAGCAGTTCCTGTATGGACACCCTTATAATAAAATATGCCCTGAGACCAAGACACTGTCTCGCCAGTATTTAATTTTGATGTTTTCTCCCTAGGCATTTTTATTTCAATAACATCATTGGGAAATAAATTAAATAAGAACTCATATTCTGATGTTATTTCATCCCACTCATTATAGGGCTTTAAAGCAGTGATAAACTTCTCAGGCACTTTCTTTGCCATCACATCACTCACATACACTGGTGCTAAGTAATATTTACCGCTCTTCTTGTGACGGAACACTTCTGTCCTTGCAATGCTTGCGTTGTCAGCAACTGTTTTATCATCCAAATGGAACACTTGGTTTGCTGTCGTTTCTAATTTGACACTTCTGATAATCGGTGCTTTTTCTGGATTCTTCGAAGGCTTGTATAAAGGTGTGCTGAATGCCTTGGCAGCATCCCCGTATTCCAAATACCTTTCTTTAATCGCATTATACGTTTTAGGATCCGATTCCCTGCCATACATAGGAAAGTCCCCGGTTTTTTTATCAAACTTAATGTCTTTTAGAGCATACTTCTTCACTAGAAGGTTCAGTCCTTTTTCTGTAAAGCCTCGATGTCTCCTAATCGATTCCTCGTGAATTTGACCCTTCACTGATCTCTTCGGCATTCTCGAGACAAAGATAGGTTTGACTCGATTTATAAAATCTTCATCATAGCTGTCCAACGACAAACTTTCCAATGCCAGTTTAAGAGTTTCAGGATTTTGTAGCATTCTCGCTTCCACCTCTTTTGAGAAGCCCTCCCAAGGCTCAGGGAACCGTTCTCCTTTGCGTTTAAGCAGTTGGGAAGCATGTAGCTCACTCTTCTTGAAATAATTGCTTACACGATCCCTAAAAGGAAGACTTACCGCGACCAGTACTGCATCTAAAGCATGGTGGAGATCATTTTCTTGACGATTTTTATTGAATCCCCACCGTTTTCTCATCAAAGACGTATAAGCTCCATTTACTGTGAACACATATTGTTTTCTGCCTTTTTCCTCCCTGAATTTCAGATTATCTTCTATAAACCCTTTAATAAATCTTGTAATATACCGCGTATCATTCAAATGCCGCGACTTGAACTGTTCCGCCTGGTCACCGTCAAAATTCTTCTTTAATAATAAATCTTTTTTCTTTTTCCGGGCCTTCATTAAATTGACAAACGATATATACTTATCCCATCTGACTGGATCGCTTCCAAACCATTCAAACGGCGTCCTGTTTTGCTTATTTTGATTCTGTTTTGCCAAAACTAACACTTTATTGGCGTTACTGTCATCAAAACTGCGGCTATATGGAATGATATGATCCACTTCTGCGAAACCGTAATCAAACAATTTCCCTATTGGGATTGGGTCCAATGAGTAGGCGCAAAGGCCATGCTGCTCTTCCCATAACTTATATTTTAAAATATCATGCCCTCTTGGATCACTGATCTCCGGGTGAAGTTCTTGAATGCGGCTTTTAGCCTTTTCATTGATTGTCCGATTCTTATTATATTGCTTTTCAATTTCCCGTCTTTCGTTATAATGCCTTCCCATCTCTCTCGCCATTTCTATATAAATACCAGACGGAGAACCATATCTTTTAATAATCGCATTCAATACTTTCCGAGTCTGTGAAAGAGAACGGATAACAACCGGATTGGCAATATCATTTGCAGGGATAACTGGAAGCAGCTTCTGTTTGTCTTTTCCCACTCTTTGATTAAAATGATAACCCGCTTTCTCACAAGCTTTATAATAAGGTAGCCCTTCTTCCAGATATGGAATAATTTTATTTAACGCTTTCAAGGAAAGATGTCCAAATTGCGAATATGATAGATTTAAGAGCTCATCAATCAGTTCCTCTTTGTACGCTCGGTTTGCCAAGTTCTTTATTCGCTTTCCATCTGTGGTGACAAAATCATTTGATAGGTATTCACGAGCATCGTTATCATCTTTATAGACCGTAATAGCATACGCAATTGTATCATAATCAATCGGGCGATATGACTCAGCCAAAGTCTTTCCTTCCACTTCTTTGATTATTTTTTTGATTTCATAGTAACCATCAAGCGAAATGAATTTTCTATTTTCATTCTTTTCGTTTGTCTCACCCGGATCATAAAATAATTCATTGAAACGTTCATCGTCCTGCAATTGCAATATTTTCCGAAGGTCCTTATATTTTATTTCCTTTTTATTCATCATACCTTCCAGAACTGCGTTTCGTTCCTCTATCGACAGTGCTCGCTGTGGATTTCTGTCAGAAATGATCCGCAGGCGGTTTATTTTATCTAACGCCCGGAATTTTTCAAAAGTGTAGGAAAACTTAGGTGCTCGTTTTTCATTTTCTTCAAATGTGCAGTTTCCAATTTTTTTAAAGATATCGTCTTGTGTAGAAAAAGGCCGTTGTGAGCTCCAAATCTCTATGTATATCTCTTCATTTTCCGGTGTAGCAAAGCTGTGCCCAAATTTGCGCTGCTGCTTGAAAACCTCCCTAATCTCTTTTTCAATTTCACTTCTTGCCAAAACATGCGAATAATCTCCACCCTTGTTCCGTTTTAGACCATCGAACTTTTCATCCAAAACAAGCATTTCAGCAACAGTACGATAACCTTTTTCTTCCATCAACAAAGTGTTGGCTCTGACGGCTGTTAATAAAACTCCACCTTCGCCTTCTTTGGTCTCACTTTTTCGATTGGATTTAAATCCCCTGTTTTTCGCATAATGGATCAAAATTCTGGCAAATTCCCGATCCGTCAGCTTCCTTTCCAATCCATTGACCCTTATCAGCCATATGTCCAGGTCGCCATCTTGCCAATCAAATAATTGATCAGCTTCTACTTCTGATAACAAGCCTGATTGGATCATAAATTTACGAACACGGCTCACACGATAGCGTCGTCTCCTCAATCGCCTTCTCATCGACCTAGCCTCGCGCCTCGGCGTCGCTAGTGATGATCCATTTTTAGGATTTTCCGCAGCATCAAACATTCTCGATCCAAGGTCTTCAATCCGTTCCTTATCTACATTAATAACAGCCCATCCTACTGAAGATATCCCTATATCTAGCCCTATGTTATATTTCATAGAATCACCTTATATATATGTATTTTTGTTACAAGCACCTGTTTTAGGTATAAAAAAAATGACTAA
>JAABNQ010000180.1 GCA_009928435.1 Bacillus sp. HF117_J1_D | reverse complement strand
CAGCAGGTCCTGTAGCTCCGTCAGCGCCGGCAGGTCCCGTAGGTCCAGCAGGTCCGGCAGGTCCCGTAGGTCCTGTAGGTCCAGCAGGTCCGGTAGCTCCGTCAGCGCCGGCAGGTCCCGTAGGTCCGGCAGGTCCTGTAGCTCCGTCAACGCCGGCAGGTCCAGTAGGTCCAGCAGGTCCAGCAGGTCCCGTAGGTCCTGTAGCTCCGTCAGCGCCAGCAGGTCCCGTAGGTCCAGCAGGTCCGGCAGGTCCCGTAGGTCCGGCAGGTCCTGTAGCTCCGTCAGCGCCAGCAGGCCCTGTAGGTCCAGCAGGTCCTGTAGCTCCGTCAGCGCCGGCAGGTCCCGTAGGTC
>JAABNQ010000053.1:18467-26319 GCA_009928435.1 Bacillus sp. HF117_J1_D | reverse complement strand
CGTCAGGAGTCGTCCAGTCTGTACGTCGATGAACAGGCGCTTGCGCTTTTGTTCATGGCTGATGTTGAAAAACTATTTCTTGGGAAATAAATAGCTTGAAAATAAACAATGGCCGTCCGCAAACGGAAGGCCATTGTTCTAAAACTTAAAAAATATTTAATTCCTTTATTCTCATGGCAGCTTCTCTAAGCCGCTCTTCTGATGTTAATAATCCGACTCTTACATAACCTTCTCCATATTCGCCAAATCCAATTCCAGGAGCAACCGCAACATAAGCCTTCTCCAATAATAAGTCAGTAAATTCCTCGGAAGTATAGCCTTTGGGAACTTTCAGCCAGGCAAAAAAGGAACCCTGTGGCGACCTTACATCCCAGCCGATTTCTCGAAGGCTTGAAATAAATACATCTCTTCGTTTTTCGTACATGGCATTGATTGCTTCAGCGGCTTTTTGTGAACCTAACAAGGCCTCGGCAGCAGCATCTTGGATAGCCCCGAACAGACTGACATATATATGATCCTGCATCAAATTAATCGCCTCAATCACCGACGCATTTCCGGCAGCAAATGCAACGCGCCATCCAGCCATATTATATGTCTTGGAGAAAGTGTAAATCTCGACTCCTGTATCTTTAGCCCCCTTTGTTTGCAGGAAGCTTACAGGTTTTTGTCCATCAAATCCAATTCCACCATAAGCAAAGTCATGAACAACACAAATATCATGGGCTGAAGCATACTTAACAGTTTGTTGGAAAAATTCTTTAGTAGCGATTGCCCCTGTTGGATTGTTTGGATAATTCAGTATCATCATTTTGGCTTTATTTGCCGTTTCTTCTGGAATATTGTCAAAAGAAGGAAGAAAGTGATTTTCTTCTTTCAGCGGCATCATTTCCATATGAACTTTTGCCAAAGCTGCACCTGACCAATAATCCGGATATCCTGGATCGGGAACAAGCATTGTATCACCAGGGTTCAAAAGGCATTGTGGCAGTTCTACAAGGCCAGCTTTTCCACCGAATAGAATGGCAATTTCTTTCTCAGGCTCAAGATGGACTCCATATTCCCTTTGATAAAATTCGGCAGCCGCTTGTTTTAACTCTGCTTTTCCTTGAAACGGAGGATATTTATGGTTTTCAGGGTGATCAGCGGCAAGCTTGAGGCTTTCCACAATATGTTGTGGTGTGGGGTGGTCGGGATTTCCCTGGCCTAGGTTAATGACATCATGGCCTTCAGCCCTTACAATGTTCACTTTTTGAACAAGTGAAGCAAAAAATTGTTTTGGCAGACTTTTCAGCAGCTGGGACTGTTCGAACGATTTCAACCATATCACCTTTCTTTCAGCATATTTTCACAGTCTATGAATGTTAGGAAAGCTAGAAAAAGAGAGTCCCTCTTTGGACTCTCACTGTGACCCTGTCCATTTAAACCTTTCTCAGCCTACCGATTTCTTCCACCAAAGCTTGCATCTCACCGGGGCTAAAATGCTCTTTTTTCATCACCATCTCGTAAATGTCGACTAACTCTTCGTACATTTCATTGTTGATACTTTCTGCACTCATTGCAGCAGTATTAACCATACGCAATTTTTCTGTAATTTGACCAATTAAATACTCAATATTTGCGGGTGTGTTTTTTGATAAATCCACCAGATTCATCCTCTCGGGGCTATATTTATGAATATAATGATTTCATGCATGTGATTGGTTGTCAATATGAAAAAACCTTCCCGATGCTGGGAAGGCAGGAATCTTTATGCTGTTTCTTTTTTCGCTTCAACTTTTTCCTCTTTGATTTTATTCAGTGTTCTTTTCGTCTCATAAACAACCACACCAGATAGCCCTAATAATCCGATCAAGTTCGGAATGGCCATGAGACCATTTGCGATATCTGCAAAGGTCCAAACAATGTCCAAGCTTGTAACCGCACCGACAAATACCATAGCAACGAAAACAATGCGGTAATAGATAACGCTTTTCACACTGAATAGATAAGCGAAACATTTCTCTCCATAATAGGACCAGCCTAGAATAGTAGAAGAAGCAAAGAATAAGAGACCGAGGGCGACAATGATTGACCCTGTATTTCCTAGAAATTGGGCGAAGGATGCAGAGGTTAGGTCACCAGCAGCTACCCCCTCATCATAAAGCCCTCCCATGACGATTGTGATACCAGTGATGGAACAAATAACTAAAGTATCAATGAATACTTGCGTCATAGAAACGAGAGCCTGTCTGCCAGGCAAATCTGTTTTTGCCGCGGCAGCAGCAATTGGAGCAGAACCCAAACCTGCTTCGTTCGAAAAGATTCCCCTTGCGACCCCGTAACGAATGACAGCACCGATGGCGCCACCAGCAACGGCCTTACCTGTAAAAGCATCTGTAAAAATGAGTGCTACTGCTCCTGGAATCAGATTAATATTCAGGATTAAAACAATTAGTCCACCGATGATATAAAATACAGCCATAAAAGGAACAAAAAATGCAGTAACTCTTCCGATACTCTTAATTCCACCGATGATTGAAAGACCAGCAAAAATGACCAAGGCCAGACCAGTAACCCATTCATTAACATTGAAGGTAGTTTTTACAACAGTAGAAACTGCATTTGATTGGACAAGATTTCCGATCCCGAATGCAGCTAGGGCTCCAAAAACCGCAAATAAGACGCCTAGCCACTTCTGCTTGAGTCCGCGTTCGAGGTAATACATGGGGCCTCCGGACATTTGCCCATTCTCATCCACAATCCTATATTTGACTGCAAGTATAGCTTCAGCATATTTTGTTGCCATTCCGAAGAATGCAGATATCCACATCCAGAATATGGCTCCAGGTCCCCCTAAAACAACAGCTGTAGCAACACCGACAATATTACCAGTACCGACAGTTGCCGCAAGCGCAGTCATGAGGGCTTGGAAATGCGATATATCCCCTTCGGAATTTTTGTCCTGTTTAAAGCTGAATGCCAATTTCAGAGAATATGGCAGCAGTCTCATCTGAAGGAAGCCGACTCTAATCGTCAAATAAATCCCTGTTCCGATGAGGAGGATAATGAGCGGGAGCCCCCAAATTAAACCGCTTACACTTTCGAGGACTTTCAAAATTTTTTCGGACATATTTTCCCCTCCTGTTTATTTATTTTTATCGTAGGATAATTTCTATATATCAATCTTCTGAAAAAATAGTAAGATTGTCAAGTTGAATTATTCATTTTGAAAAATGTTTTGCTAAGATAAGAGAAGGTAATTATTTAACTTCATTCAGCAGAAGTCTCCCACATCTGTAAGTGATGAAATGAAAGCATATGGGGATTCCATTCAGTGGGGGGGAAAACCCTCGCTGAATAAAGTTAAAGCTTCTGGCGGAGACATCAGATTCTCAGAGGAAATTTATTGAGCAAAAGCTCGATAAAATCTGGGCGTATTTGATCATAACAGATAAAATATAAAGTGAAGAGGGGGCTCTATTGGGAATGAGGAAGCCAAATGATCGAAGTAAAATAATAGATTTTGGAAAAGAGATGGCCAGAAGAATCAGTGATAATGACGTGACAGGTTTTGCCGCACAATTATCTTATTTCTTTCTTTTGTCGCTTTTTCCGATGTTGATTTTCCTGTTTACACTTCTGCCCTATACTCCGTTAACCCAGCAGGATATATTTTATCTAATTAGAGATTTTGCGCCGCAAGAAACTTATACAATGATTGAAAAAACGGTTTCTGAAGTCATGGATAATCGTAGCAGCGGCCTGCTGTCTGTTGGTTTTATTGCGACCCTTTGGTCAGCTTCAAAAGGAATGAATGCCCTGATGAAGTCTTTAAACAGAGCCTATAATGTGGAGGAAAAGCGATCTTTCATCGTGAGCAGGGGCTTATCCATTGTATTAACGGTAGCGATGATGTTCGTTTTTATCCTTGCTTTATTGTTGCCAGTTTTTGGTAAGCAGCTGGGGATGTTTATTTTCTCTTATCTAGGTATTTCGGGGGAGTTTGTGAAAATTTGGAACGTTGTAAGGTGGGTGCTGACACCATTTATTTTATTCTTGGTTTTTCTTACGGTTTATTATTTAGCGCCCAGTATAAAGATACGATATATAACTGCGGTGCCGGGAGCGGTTTTTGCCAGTGTTGGATGGATTATCGTTTCTCTTGGATTCTCCTTTTATGTATCAAATTTTGGCAATTATACTGCGATGTATGGGAGTATTGGAACGATTATTATCATGATGCTGTGGTTTTATTTCTCTGCCATCATCATTATGGTTGGAGGTGAAATAAACTCGTATTTTACGAATAAGCAGGGAAAATATGATGGATAAATTGGCTGGCAAGGCCATAAAGGAGGAATTTTGTATGGAATTTAAAATGAAGGATGGCGGCTTTGTTGCAGAGCTCCCATATGGAAGACTAGATATATCAGGAGATGAAAATTATGGGTTCAGGCCTTATCAATTATTGGTTTCTTCTTTAGCAGTATGCAGTGGAGGTATACTGCGCAATATATTGGAGAAAATGCGGTTAGACGTGCAAGACATTCAAATTACTGCAGAGACGGAAAGGAACAGAGAAAAGGCCAATAGAGTTGAAAAGGTCACTTTGCATTTCAGGGTTACCGGGAAAGGGCTCAAACAGGAAAAACTTGAAAGAGTGATGGAGCTTACGAAGAAGCATTGTGCCATGGTTCAATCGGTCGAAGGCTCAATAGAGGTAATAGAAACAGTTGAAATCATCGAGGTGTAAGCAGCTTAGTTAGGAGGAGCTCGAAGGGATGGTTCAGAAGCTATTTTTAATTTTGATTGTTGTGGGATTGCCATTGTCGGTGATTGGATCCGTATTACACTGGCCAAGTACAGCCATGTTTGGTGTTTATTGTTTAACTATCATAGCACTTGCTGGAGTAATGGGGCGAGCGACTGAGAGTCTGTCAATTGTTGCTGGTCCACGCATTGGCGGATTATTGAATGCCACATTTGGCAATGCGGTGGAGTTGATCATTTCTATATTTTCCTTGAAGGCAGGAATGATTGGAGTTGTTCTTGCCTCTTTGACAGGGTCTGTCATTGGAAACTTGTTGTTGGTGGGTGGTCTATCTTTTTTTATTGGCGGTTTGAAATATAAACGGCAGGTATTTAGCATCTATGATGCGCGGCATAATGTAGGTTTATTAATGTTTGCGGTGATTGTTGCTTTTATGATTCCGGAATTATTCACAATCAATATGAATGATCAAAAAACGATGGCACTCAGTATTGGTATTTCTATTATTATGATCATTCTCTATTTAGCGGCTCTTTTTTTCAAACTGGTTACACATCGTGGTGTCTACCCTACAGCTTCACATCAGGAGGGGCAAGTGGCAAGCGAAGAGGAAGAGATTCCAGAATGGTCCAAATGGAAAGCTATTATCATTCTTGCCCTCGCAACACTGGCAGTGGCTTACGTATCTGAAAATCTTGTACACACTTTTACAGCGGTTGGTGAACAATTTGGCTGGTCAGAGCTGTTTATAGGGGTTATTATCGTAGCTATTGTCGGAAATGCAGCCGAACATGCTTCCGCCATCATCATGGCTTATAAGAATAAGTTGGAGGTTGCTGTTGAAATTGCAATGGGTTCCACCCTTCAGATTGCTATGTTTGTGGCTCCGATTCTTGTACTATCCTCCTTGTTTTTTTCAAATAACATGCCGCTTGTATTTACAGTACCGGAGCTTGTGTCAATGGCGACGGCAGTTCTGCTTTCCGTTGTGATCATCAATGATGGTGAATCGAATTGGTTTGAGGGGCTTACGATGCTGGCTGCTTACTTTATTATGGGGATCGGATTTTATTTGCTTTAACGGGGATAATCCTTCAGCTTTTTGAAAAAATAACTGTAAGATTATCTATCAATGCCGCTTGCACGAAAGGAGCAAATGCAACATGAAACGGCATCAAATCGTCCTTATGGTATTCATTCTGTTGAGCTTAATAGCGATCCCGACAGCAGGAATGGCATCTAAAAAAGAGGACAGCAAAGAAATAGGAGTTGAGGTCCCTTCCTCGGTTATAAACATTAGCAAAGAAAATACTTTTTCGAATTCTGCGCCTGATTTGCCGCGCTTACAGCCAAGCAGTTTTGCGAAGGACCTGCTGGAATCATCCAAGATAGAAATAGAAAATCCGAAACTGATTCGAATGCTGAATGAATCGGCAGTAACTAAATCACCGCTTTCATTTGGTACTCGAGCAACCATTTATTTAGGTGAATGGCCGTTGAATTATAAGTCTCAAGAAACAACACCCAATTGGCAATATCAAAAGGTGAATACAAATTTCTATGATAACCGCGGTGGAACTAAAAATTATCAAATACATTATGTGCAAGAGGTTCAAAAAGTCATCAAAGGTGGCCTCACTGCCAAGGTTGTCCAAATGGAAGATGTACAAAAAATGATGCAGCAAAAAGCGTTTAACAAGATTCAACTGCCACTCGCCTTTGAAACGGTAATTGGAGTAGGAACCAAGCATCATCAGCTTTACAACATACCCATGGCACAAACAGGATATTTATATGCTTACGCACCAGCAGTGCATGAAAAAGGTAGCCTTACCTTTGGGGAGGTCTACTTAGTCTTAAAAGGTTCGAAGCACCGGATTGTGGTTAAAAATGTTACCTCACAGGAGATTGGTGCATGGATACCCATCCAGGATCATTTAAGCTTTTCTTTTGAAGCCAGGCAATAAGGTTCAGGCCAAAGCCTGGCCTTTTTGTTGTGTGCAGCACATGCTCATTTTCTTAGAAATATGCATCAATCCTTTGTTTTCCACTGGAAAAGTCCACCACGGATGAATCAGCCCGCAATGGAAAAATCTAAGGGAAAAGAGTGAAAGGAAGATGCGTATTGATGAAACGCTGGCTGTTATTATCATCTCTGTTTTTCCTGTTTTTTTTCCAAGCGAACGCAGCAGAGTCCATATCCAATAGCTCAATTCATTGGGGATTTAAAAAAGGAAGCAATGGGAAGCAAGCAGAAGCCGGAGAAGCCTATGATAATTTGCTGAAAAAATATGATGCCTTTTATAAAGGAAATGTGAAAGACAAGGTTTTGTATTTAACCTTCGATAACGGTTATGAAAATGGTTATACGGAAAAAGTGTTGGATGTGTTGAAAGCTGAGAAGGTTCCCGCTGCTTTTTTTGTAACGGGTCATTATTTGGACAGTGCCCCAGACCTGGCAAAGCGGATTGTAGAGGAAGGCCACATCATTGGAAACCACTCATGGAGCCACCCGGACATGACAAAGATCAGCGATGAAAAGATTCAAGAAGAATTAGAAAGAGTAAAGGAAAAAACAGCCGGTTTGACAGGTCAGACCGAAATGCAGTATTTACGTCCACCTCGTGGCATTTTGAGTGAAAGAACCTTAAAAGCTACAAGGGAGCAGGGTTACATTCATGTTCTATGGTCTCTTGCCTACAAAGATTGGCAGACAGATCAGCAAAAAGGCTGGAAGCATGCTTACAACAATATTATGGCCCAAATTCATCCAGGGGCAGTTATACTGTTACACTCCGTATCAAAAGACAATGCAGATGCATTAGAAAAAGTCATCAACGATTTGAAAAAAGAAGGGTATACATTCAAAAGTTTGGACGATTATATGTTGAGAGAAAAAATCAAAAACCCGATTATGTCACGCCAGGGGTTAGGACAGGCTGAGTGCCTGTCCTTTACTGGTTAAAATGGAACTTCAAAATAGAGAATGGGCGTTCTTGTTTGAGGATAGTAATCAATCAAAGTTGGACAGTATTTCTACTTTTTGGATAGTATTTCAGGAACCAGGATAGTATTCCTATTTTTCGGATAGTATTTCAGGAA
>JAABNQ010000053.1:0-18369 GCA_009928435.1 Bacillus sp. HF117_J1_D | reverse complement strand
CAGTATTTTTGGAACCAGGACAGTATTTCCGCTTTACGGACAGTATATCTGGAACAAGGATAGTATTTCTATTTTTCGGATAGTATTTCAGGAACCAGGATAGTATTCCTATTTTTCGGATAGTATTTCAGGAACGAGGATAGTATTTCCTCTTTACGGACAGTATTTTTGGAACCAGGACAGTATTTCCGCTTTACGGACAGTATATCTGGAACCAGGATAGTATTTCTATTTTTCGGATAGTATTTCAGGAACCAGGATAGTATTTCTATTTTACGGACAGTATTTTTGGAACCAGGACAGTATTTCTACTTTTCGGATAGTATTTCAGGAACTAGGATAGTATTTCTATTTTACGGATAGTATTTTTCGAACCAGGACAGTATTTCTGCTTTTGGGATAGTAATCATTTCAAACTGGCTAGTACCCTCATGCTCAGACAGTACGTTTTTTTCAAATAAAAAGGTACAATGTAAAAATGAAGGAGTTCCATTTGGAGCGTCTTGTACCAATGAAAAAAGGATGATGGCTGTATGTGGGAGGAAGAAGCTGTAATAGAAGGGCCTTATCATTTTGACCTTGCTTTGGAGAGGCTGGCCAAAGATCCATTGAATATAGTTGACAGGACTACACGGCTGATCCGTGTGCCGATTTATGAAGAGGACCCGGAAGTGGCCGAAGTTCAAGCCGTCGGTACAGTGGACCAGCCTGCTTTTATTGTCAGAGGGAGCAATCTTCAGACAAAACAGCAGGTGATGGATAGAGTGTCTACTGTTTTTCAATGGGATCTTCCGCTTGTTGAAGTTCACCAGCATTTTTCAAAAACAGCACTGAATGGTATTTTTGAACAGCATTTTGGCACACCGATTGTACGGGAATTTTCGCTGTTTCCTGCTTTGATAAGACCAATTATCCATCAACAGGTAAATATGTCTTTTGCAATATCTCTGACAGAGCAATTTGTAAAAACATTTGGATTTGAAATAGAGGGAGCTCCCTTTTTTCCAAATCCTGAAAAGGTTGCAGCATTAAATGTCACTGAATTGAGAGATCTGCGTTTCAGCCAGCGGAAAGCAGAATACATCATTGATCTTTCGAAAATGATTATCAATGGAGAGCTGAATCTTGAAGAGTTGGCGAAAAAACCGGATGAAGAAGTAATCAAAGAATTGGTGAAAATCAGAGGGATAGGCCCATGGACTGCGCAAAGCTTTTTATTGTTTGGTCTAGGGAGAAGGAATCTGTTTCCAATGGCCGATATCGGTTTGCAAAATGCGATTAAAAACCTGTATCAGTTGGACAGAAAGCCTACATACGAGGAAATGGAAAAGTACAGCAAAGAATGGCATCCTTATTTGAGTTACGCGTCGTTCTATTTGTGGAGGAGTATTGAGACCACATAGCGAGCTGGGTTGATTTGGCGAAGACTATTTGTACGTCGACGGTATTTAGGAAAAGCGGTAAATCTAGTGCAGCAATGTTGATTTATTAAGATTGGACGGCAACCTCGGGCTTGCCGTCAATATTGCGGAGGAATGAAACCTTGGCTCCTACAAAAATAGGACGGCGTGCAGCCATCCTACTTTTGTTTAGCTCGTTTATCCGCAGCTTCAGATCTTGCCAATGCCTGTAGATCCTCCTGATCCGCAAGTTCCCTGGAAAATTCAATATCACGTCCGTCACTTTTTAATTGCTTTGGCACTTGCGGTAGCTTTTGCTTGTTTTTATCACGGTTTTTTTGATTTTGTGAGCGTCCCATATCCAAGCTCCTTTTTCTAAGCATTTGCAGATTTACCTGCCTTTATATTATTTGCCGCATAATTTTTTTCACTCATGAAAAAAGCTACCTGCGGCCTTTTTGTGTATAACCGCCCGCCTGGTCCGCACGCTTGAACTCCCGCTGGTAAAGTACCTCCTGAGTTGCTGAAAGCTTTGTTCGTGATTTATTATCCTGCTTTTTCTTCAATCTGGACACCTCCTAAGGAATTAATAACATCTTTGCCTTTGGGAGCCAATCTAATACAGCCACGTATCGGTCCATTTATGATAAAATAAAAATGAATATATGGATGAGGGTGAATAATATGCCCGTTATCACAAAAATATCTGTTCAAAAGAAAAACCAAAGCCGTTACAATATTTTTCTTGATCATGTTTATGCTTTTGCTGTGGATGAAGATATTCTAATCAAATATCATCTTACAAAGGGTAAGGAATTGTTGGAGCAGGATTTAATCAAGGTCCAGCATGAAGATGAGATCCGAAAGGCTTATCATTTAGCCATACAATTTTTGTCTTATCGCATGCGGTCGGCACTTGAAATCAGGACTCATCTGCAAAGAAAAGAATATGCTGATTCCATTATTGATGTTGTTTTAAATGAATTATCCGCTCAAAAATACATTGATGACTTGGAGTTTGCTAAAGCTTATGTACGGACATATGCCAACTCTGGAAAAAAAGGACCGCTTGTGCTCAAACGTGAGCTCACAGGTAAAGGGGTTGCCGAAAGAAAGATAAATGAAGCATTAGTTGAATACAATAAAGAAAAGCAAATGAAGGATGCAATCCATCTAGGCAATAAGTTTGCTGCTCAAAACAAAAAGCTTTCCGAACGTATGCTTAAGCAAAAGTTGGAATATACATTGTCAACTAAAGGTTTCCCTCCTGAAATCATCCAGGCGGCGATGGGCGGAATCGATTATGAAATAGACGAAGAGTTTGAATGGGAAATTCTTAAGAAAGAAGCAGAAAAAATGAAACGTCGATACAATAAATATACAGGTTACGAATACAGGCAGCGGATGCAGCAGGCCCTGTTCCGTAAAGGATATTCTATGGATATGATCAGCCGATTTATAGAAGACGACGCAGCAGAAGATGAATAAGGATGGGGTGCTGAGAATGGAAAATGAAAAAAGATATAGTCAAATGACCGAAGAAGAACTGAAAAAAGAAATTTCGATTATGACTGAAAAAGCCCGTAAAGCTGAGCAAATGGGCATGGTGAATGAGTTTGCTGTTTGCGAACGAAAAGCGGTCATGGCCAAGGCTTATTTATTAAATCCAGAGACGTTTAAGCCTGGAGAAATATACGCAATTGAAGGCGATCCAGGGGCTTATTTTAAAATTGATTACATGAATGGTGTTTTTGCTTGGGGCTATCGTTTGGGAGGTTCGGGAAAAGAAGAGGCTTTGCCGATTTCAGTACTGAGATAAAATGAGCACAGCGATCCAATTACCGCTGTGCTGATTGTTTTTATGGAGATGTTTGAGAAGTCAGCGTTTGTATCGTTTGACAGCATCTTTCTCTAAAATTATTTGTTCCTGCGTCTGCTGGGTCTCTCCGTTTACTTGAGACCCGTCGTGTTTTGGACGGTACCAGCCTCGGTTAAACGGTGTAAGGTTACGGTTCATATGAGAGTTTTGATCTTTTTGCACAATCCAGCCTCCCTTATCATTATGATTGTCGCTCATCTTTTCTGGCGCCGGATGCTCTCATTCTTCCTTGAGGATCTGTATTGATTGTACCGTTGGCGCGTTTAGATCCATACTCGGGTTTTGCACGGGGTTCGCCCTCAAACCTGTGATTATTGCCGTATGGGAAATCTTTTGCTTTGTTGCGCAATGTTATCGCCTCCAATATGTGCGGGAAAAATGCCGCCTACTGTTAT
This sequence comes from Bacillus sp. HF117_J1_D, assembly GCA_009928435.1. Taxonomy (GTDB): domain Bacteria; phylum Bacillota; class Bacilli; order Bacillales; family Bacillaceae_C; genus Siminovitchia. The sequence continues at coordinate 14,695 of JAABNQ010000053.1, read as the reverse complement.
TTTGACTTTAGATTAAAAAAATACGACTGGAAAAAGGAGCGAGTTCCATGAATGATTACTATGAACGGTTAACCAGTCTGTTAATGGAAAAAAACCCTAGGCTTTCTTATAGGAGAGCAAGGACATGGGTGGAGTTATTTTGGGAGGATTTTGAAACGACATACGCCAAGGCAGGAAGAGAATATCAAGGAAAAGCAGTCGCTGAAAAAGTTGTTAGAACATGGGTGATTCAATATGGGGACAAATTGCATGATTTTGCCGCACTGAACCCAAAATATGCTCATATGTTGAGTGACGAGGAAGACATACTCCATTAAAAAAAGTGTTGAAAAATTTTTCAACACTTTCAAAAGAAAACGCCAATTTATAATAGGCGAAGGCAGACAAAGCAAGGAGGTTAAACGAATTATATTTGGAAGCCGCCGCTCCTTCTTGCTTTGCATAAGTTTTCCGAGGCTGTGCTTTTATCGTTCAAAAAAGTCAATCCGTAGCAACACGCAGTTTCTTTCTTAATTTCTCCTCACTGTATACCCAGCCTGTATATGAAGTGATAATCTCCAAATCATCAGTTAGCTTGACGATGGCGACAAATGGGTAATGTCCGTTGCTGCGGTATCTGAGATCAATAAACCGAACTTCGGTATAGTCATCATATTTTTTGATCTCCCAGCGGTAAACGGGGGAGAAGGAAAGAAAGGCAGAAATATTTTTATCTTTCTTAGCAGCTTGAATCAAGTCCGTATCGGGAATTGAATTCCGTTTGAATTTGTCGAAGATGGTGACAGATCTTCTATAGGCCCTTCCTACATAAAAATGGTCCCTTGTTGTTACGGCAATCCGCCACTGATTAAAGTACATCGTAGAAGCGATAATGATTTTATCTGCATCAGGTACTGTTCTTAGTACCGCTGATTTCACCATCTGCTGCATCGTATACCGAAGGACATAATATAGGGCGATGATTACATACATGATAAGGAATGTAAAACCTGGGTTGCCCCCTAATAACCAAATGACAATTCCTATTACATGGATGCCAAATATATAAGGATCGAATGTATTGATCATCCCAAGAGCAACCCATTTTGAAGAGATCGGGCGAAGCGCTTGGGTTCCGTATGCGTTGAAAATATCTACGAAAACGTGTACTGAAACGGCAACAAGCGACCAAATCCACAAGTGGGTTAAGTTCGATCCGGTAAAAATCAAATGTACAAAAAACGCAACAAGAATTGACCAAAGTAAAACGGCTGGAAGTGAATGGGTAATTCCCCTATGATTCCGTATATACACGGCGTTATTTTTAAGTTTTAAAAGAGTGTCTATATCAGGAATTTGCGAGCCAATGATTGCAGCAACGAGCACACTCTGAGTATTAACAGTAGTTTCTGCCACAACTGGGTCAAGTGTGGCCAGCCCGCCAATTGCAAATCCCATCACTACGTGAGTAGCTGTGTCCAATCTGGGTCCTCCTCTGTGAAGGGATTGTTGCCTTCTATTTGATCATATTTTACCTGCGCATGAATTGCAATAGATGAAATATGAATTAATTTCAATAATCATTATTCCCGTTAAAAAGGATGAGTAACCTGTGAAAAATAGCAGCACGAAACAAAAGATTCAAGATAAGATCGATCGAATGAATAAGGATGCATTTCAAACCGACCTGGTCCATTGGTTTCAAGAGGAGCAGCGCGACCTTCCGTGGAGAAAAAACAATAATCCGTATAAAGTGTGGGTTTCTGAAGTCATGTTGCAACAAACAAGAGTTGATACGGTTATCCCATATTATAACCGCTTTTTGGAAAAGTTTCCAACTATTGAAGCATTCGCGAATGCCGACGAAGAAGAGATTTTAAAAATCTGGGAGGGGCTTGGCTACTACTCAAGAGTCCGGAATTTGCACACAGCGGTCAAGGAAGTCGTGGCAGATTATGACGGAAAAGTTCCTGATTCCAAAGAGGAGATCTCAAAGCTTAAAGGAGTGGGGCCGTATACTGCTGGCGCGGTGCTCAGCATTGCTTATGGGAAGCCCATTCCTGCTGTGGATGGAAATGTCATGAGAGTCTTATCGCGGATATTGTTGATTACAGACGATATTGCTAAGCCAGCCTCCAGAAAAACTTTTGAAATAGCTGGGGAAGGATTAATGTATCACGATAATCCTTCTTATTTTAATCAAGCTTTAATGGAACTGGGAGCTTTGATTTGCACTCCTACATCTCCAGCATGCCTGTTATGTCCTGTCAGAGAGCATTGCCAAGCTTTTGCGAAAGGTGTTCAGGATGAATTGCCTGTAAAAACACGCAAGAAAAGTACAAGGCATGAAGATCTTCTTGCTGTTGTCTTGAAAGACGAAGAAGGAAAAATTCTAATTAATAAACGAAATGAAAAAGGCCTTTTAGCTAATTTGTGGGAGTTCCCAAATTTAAAGGTCGTCCCGCTTCTTGATAAATGGGAAATCCTGCAGGATTTTTTATCCACAGAATACGCTATTGACGCTGTCATTGAACAGGAAGCTTTTACAGAGGTACAGCATGTATTTACGCATCTGACTTGGAAAATTGATGCCCATAGGGGCAAGGTTAAAAGCGGAAATATTGAGGGACATGAACGCTTGCGATTCGTAACGGAGGCAGAACTAGAGGAGTTTGCGTTTCCGGTTTCGCATCAAAAAATATGGCGGGCGTACAAGGAACAAACTCAGTAACTTTGCATAGGAGAGATTCCAATGTAAAATAAGTTAGAGTAAATCGAAAGGTGGATACATATGAGCAACAAAGTAGCACTTGTAACAGGCAGCAGCCGCGGGGTTGGAAAAGCAGCTGCGTTGGCTCTAGCCGAAAAAGGATATGATATTGTCGTCAACTATGCACGAAGCAAAAAAGCAGCTCTCCAGACGGTGGAAGAAATCGAGAAGCTAGGGAGAAAGGCTTTTCTTGTAAGAGCGAACGTCGGCGATGTTGAAAAAATCAAAGGGATGTTTCAGCAAATAGATGATGAATTCGGAAGACTTGATGTTTTGATAAATAATGCTGCTTCTGGTGTATTGCGTCCAGCAATGGAGATTGAGGAATCTCATTGGGATTGGACAATGAACATCAACAGCAAAGCACTGCTCTTCTGCGCACAAGAGGCGGCTAAACTGATGGAGAAAAATGGTGGGGGAAAAATTGTTAGCTTAAGCTCGCTAGGTTCAATCCGCTATTTGGAAAACTATACAACCGTCGGTGTATCGAAAGCAGCAGTTGAGGCATTGACAAGATATTTGGCAGTGGAATTGTCTCCAAAAAATATTGTGGTCAATGCTGTTTCCGGTGGTGCCATTGATACCGATGCCTTAAAGCATTTTCCGAATCGTGAAGAACTGTTGGAAGACGCACGCAAAAACACTCCAGCAGGCCGTATGGTGGAAATTGAAGATATTGTCAAAACCGTGATGTTTTTAGTATCAGAAGATGCTTCCATGATTAGAGGACAAACAATCATCGTTGATGGAGGTCGCTCCATTTTAGTGTAAAATGAAGTTCAACAAGATGAGTTGGTTCGTTGGTATGGTTTCTGCGTTACCTTATGCTGATTTTTTAACACCCCTTATGAATAACTATGTAAAATAATTTCAAAAAAGGTTGGATAACTAGTTTCATCTCTGGATACTCTAAGTTATGTGGAGGTGAGAACTGTGGCTAAAAAGCAGAACCAATCTGAAACAAACATACAAAAAGTAAGGCAGCAAAATGCTCAATCAGCTCAAGGCCAATCAGCAGGAGCACAAGGCCAATTCGGTACCGAATTTGCTAGTGAAACAGACGCACAGCATGTAAGACAGAAAAACCAGCAAGCCGAAGCTCGCAAAGGGCAAAACGCCGGACAATCCGGTAATCAGTAACGGAACATATAAAAAACGGGAGGCCGCTCTTTTTTAAAGAGCGGCCTCCTGCTTTTATCATGTTCGCGATGGGCTTCGGTTTTAAAAAAGTGCGGGAACCGTTATAATAAACATGATCAATTCTTTATATACAAATACATTTGAAATATAGCAGTCAGCCCTGCTTTTAAAAAGGATGATCATCATTTTTTAAAAGCAGGTATCAGTTCTGCTTTTCTCAGAAAGTAGGGGGAAACGATGGACATTCCCACGGAAGGGACCAATATCCAGATACAAAGTTATAAACATAATGGACATATCCACCGGATATGGGCAGAAACAAAAATTTTGAAAGCTACAAATCACTTAATTATTGGCGGAAATGATCGGACACCAGTGACGGAATCGGACGGAAGAACATGGATAACAAGAGAGCCTGCTATTTGTTATTTTCATGCGGATCTCTGGTTCAATATTATCGCAATGATCAGAGATAACGGCATTTATTATTATTGTAATTTGGGTTCTCCCTATGTTTATGACAAGGGGGCATTGAAGTATATAGATTATGACCTTGATGTCAAGGTTTTTCCGGATATGACGTTTACGCTTCTGGATGAAGATGAGTATGAACAGAACCGTAAATTGATGGGTTATCCGGATGTTATCGATCATATTTTAAAGAAAAATGTGGACAAGCTGGTTCGCTGGATCAGACAACGTAAAGGTCCTTTTTCTGCGGAATTCATCGATATTTGGTATGATCGTTACCTTACATATCTAAACTAAGATATTCCTGTTGGCATATTTCAACAGGTTTTATTTTTTGCATGATAAGGGAGGAGCCGCATGGGCGTTATTAAAAGATATATGGCGTTTGTAAAGCCATATCGTTGGAGAATTATTGGAACATTGTTGATTGGCATTATTAAGTTCGCCATTCCGTTGCTTATTCCTTTTTTAATGAAATATGTCATTGATGATATTATTTCTGTCAATGATATGAGTGCAGATGAGAAAACGCATAAATTAATCATTACGATGACCATCATGCTGGTTATTTTTGCGGTTATTCGTCCACCAATTGAATATTACAGACAATATTTTGCTCAATGGACAGCAAGTAAAGTTTTATACGATATCCGTGACCGGCTTTTTACGCATATTCAAAAGCTGAGCTTCAAGTTTTATTCCAATACTCGTGCAGGGGAAGTTATATCAAGGGTTATCAACGATGTCGAGTCAACGAAAGATTTTGTGATCACGGGATTGATGAATTTATGGCTTGATGCTGCTACAGTCGTTATTGCCGTTGGAATCATGTTAACATTGGACGTTCCACTTACTTTTGTATCATTGGCAGTCTTTCCCTTATATATGATTTCAGTCAAATATTTTTTCGGGAATTTAAGAAAGCTTACCCGTGAGAGATCACAGGCGCTTGCGGGCGTCCAAAGCTATTTACACGAGCGAGTTCAGGGCATGTCAGTGATCAAAAGCTTTGCAATTGAAGACCATGAGCAGGAACAATTTGACGAAAACAACTCAAGATTTTTGCAAAAGGCGATTAAACATACAAGTTGGACAGCGAAGGCTTTCGCAGTTGTGAATACGATCACCGATATTGCTCCGCTAATCGTCATTACCTATGCAGCTTATCAGGTTATCCATGGGAATTTGACCATCGGGACGATGGTCGCGTTCATGGGATATGTCGAACGTCTTTACAACCCCCTTCGCCGACTTGTCAATTCATCCACTACTCTTACGCAATCAATTGCTTCGATGGACAGGGTGTTTGAACTGGCGGATGAAAAATACGATATTGATGATGCACCGAATGCTATTGAAGTAAAAGAAGTGAAAGGGAATATTCAATTTGATCACGTGACATTCGCTTATGATCAAGACGAAGAGCCGGTTTTGAAAAACATCAACCTCGATGTAAAAGAAGGGGAGACCATTGCTCTTGTCGGAATGAGCGGTGGAGGAAAGTCATCACTTGTCAGCTTGATTCCTCGGTTTTATGATGTGTCTGAAGGAGCCGTTTTGCTTGATGGCACTGATATCCGGACATTCAAGGTCAGAAGTCTTCGCGATAAAATAGGTATGGTATTGCAGGATAATATTTTATTCAGTGACTCTGTAAGAGAAAATATTTTACTTGGAAAGCCGGACAGCTCAGAAGAAGAAGTGATTCGTGCTGCCAAGGCAGCAAACGCTCATGATTTCATTATGGGATTACCACAAGGGTATGAGACCACTGTTGGAGAAAGAGGCGTCAAGCTGTCCGGAGGTCAAAAACAGCGTGTTGCTATTGCGAGGGTCTTCTTGAAAAATCCGCCTATCCTGATTTTGGATGAGGCTACGTCAGCTCTCGATTTGGAAAGTGAACACCTTATTCAGGAAGCGTTGGACGAACTGGCGAAAAACCGGACTACATTTATTATTGCCCATAGACTGTCAACAATTACTCATGCAGACCGAATTGTACTCATTGAACATGGAGAAATTGTGGAAGTCGGGACACACGAGGAATTAATGGAGAAGCAAGGTCATTATTATAATCTTTTCCAGGTTCAGCAATTAAATTAGGATCGGCGTAGGGAGAAGCTTTTGAACCAAAAACTTCTGCATATTTAAGTAAAAAAACAGCCGCGGATTTTTTCCGGGGCTGTTTTTTACGTATACGAACTGATATTGATATAGACGCTCACGCCAACTTTTCTGGTGTGGATGAGCAAAGTCTCCTCTGCTTGTTGGGAACGATGCACTTCAACTCATTTCGTACGTGTAGCTAGACATTTTTTATCCGATATCCACTTGGCTTTCATTCTCATGGTATGTCTGAAAAGCTCCGATTAATTTGTCAAGCTGCTCCAACTGTTCTTCGTATTCAATAATAGCGGAAAGGATCCGCATTAAATGATAGGGTTGGAAGACATCTTCCGGGTCGTTTTTTCGGATTTCGTTTAGAAATAAATCACGCAGGTGATCTCTGTCGGTTTCTCCATAAAGAGTATCATCGAGTTCTGCCTCCTGTCGGACTTTACCTAAATACTTTAATAGCAGTTGTTCATGATAACTCAAAAGGGAATCGAGTCTATCCCGTGTTTCTGTCTGTAGGTGTTCCGGAAGTTTATGCAAAATGTTTTCATACTTTCGCTGAAGCTTTAAAATATCAAAGCTTTTTTGGGTTACCTGAATCATTTGCCTGTAAATGACTAACTTCCGAAGTTTTGCAAAATCTGACTTTTTAAAATAACGCCGCTCTTCTTCATACATGGAATAGAGCTGGTTGACTTGGGTGATTCTTTTTTTTATGCTGCCAATATCTTTCTGTAATAACTGATCCTCAGAAGCAAACCTTGTTGTCAATCGGATCCATTTTATAATATCCTCAGTGACATCCGAAATACTTTGGAACAGTTTAGTTTCATATTTAGGCGGCAGAAAGATGAAGTTCACCGCAAAGGCCGAAAGGATTCCGATAAATATGCCAAATGTACGCAATGAGGCAAAGTACAAAAACTGTTCGGCGGGTGCTTCCATGATCACTATAATGGTCACAAGCGCTAGCCTGATGGAATCTTCGAGCTTCAGCTTCACCATGATGACAATCGCCACGATTGCCGCTAATCCAACAATCAGTAAATGGTTGCCGAATAGAAGGTGAAAGGTAATGGCTAATAGAGCGCCGATAATGTTTCCTTGCACATGCTCAACAACGGATAAATAGGAACGGTATATCGTCGGCTGGATGGCAAAGATGGCAGCAATGGCTGAAAAGATTGGTGAAGGCAGATTCAGAAGCTGTGCAATATAAAGTGCCAGCGTGATAGCAATTCCCGTTTTTAGCATTCGGGCACCAAGCTTCATATAAATAATTTCCTTTCTGTACTTTGGGAACGAGCTTCCCTTATTTCATATTTTTAAAAGCTTTTTCCACTGCAGAAATCGTTTCATTCACGTCTTCCTCTGTATGGGCAGTTGTCAGAAACCAGGCTTCATACTTGGAAGGAGCAATGTTGATTCCTTCATGAAGAAGCAGTTTGAAGAATTTGGCGAACATTTCCCCATCTGTTGCTTCCGCTTGTTCATAATGAGTTACTTTTTCTTTTGTGAAATAAATGGATAAGGCACCTTTAATACGATTGATTGTAATCGGAATGCTGTATTTTTCTGCTGTTTGTGAAATTCCTTGTTCCAGTATTGCTCCAAGACGGTCTAATTCTTCATAAACCCCATCTTTTTGTAAAACCTCGAGGCAGGCCATTCCTGAAAGCATAGAAGCAGGATTTCCAGCCATTGTCCCTGCTTGATATGCCGGGCCGAGTGGAGCAACGCCTTCCATAATTTCCTGTTTTCCGCCATAGGCACCGATTGGTAAGCCGCCACCGATGATTTTACCAAGAGCTGTCAAATCAGGTGTGACACCAAGTAAATTTTGTGCACCTCCATACATAAAGCGGAATCCAGTGATGACCTCATCGTAAATGACAAGTGCCCCGTAATTATGAGCCACTTCGTTCACTTTTTCAAGAAATCCGGGTTGAGGCTCTACCATGCCGAAATTTCCTACAATGGGTTCAACGAGCACAGCAGCAATTTCATGTCCCCATTGATCCATTGCTTTTTCAAAGTCTTCTATATGATTAAAGGGAACAGTGATAACTTCTTGAGCAGTGCTTTTCGTTACTCCAGCAGAATCAGGCATGCCGAGCTGAGAAGGGCCAGAGCCTGCCGCCACGAGGACAAGGTCGAAATGCCCATGATAACATCCGGCAAATTTTAATATTTTATCCCGGCCTGTATACGCACGCGCAACTCTGATAGTTGACATGACGGCTTCTGTTCCAGAATTGACAAAACGGACTTTATCCATCGACGGAATGGCATCTTTGAGCATTTGAGCAAATTTGACTTCATGCTGTGTTGCAGTTCCGTACAACACTCCTGTTTCTGCAGCAGCTTTAATGGCTTCTGTTACATGTGGATGGGCATGTCCAGTGATGATCGGTCCATAAGCTGCTAAGTAATCAATGTAGCGATTTCCATCAACGTCGTACATGTAGGCACTTTCCGCCTTTTTAATGGCTACGGGTGCTCCGCCTCCGACCGCTTTGTAAGAACGGGATGGGCTGTTTACACCACCTACGATATGGGTGAGTGCTTCTTTATGTACGGCCTCTGACTTTGTAAAAATCATGTATTGTTTTCCTCCATTTGATGTAAAATACTAGCTTTTATTGTATTATGCCGCTGGTTATAGTGCAATTCACAGGTTAAAGGCTGAGATTGCTCGCATAGAAATATTAAAATCCACGTATATTGAATCAGGGACAAGAGAAAAGGGCGGTGGCGGCGAGTGTGGTATTTTTTGTTTTTGGGAGTGTTGACATGCATTTTTATGGCTTTAAGACTCTTGTTTTTTCCCGCCCGTTTCAAATATAAAGAAGTTTCCTTTGAAAATTTTGTTTTTCTAGGGATTACCTATGCAGTGATTATGATCGGATTCGGTATTCTTTACCTGATGCTGGATATGAAAGGATTGTATGTATTTAATGATGTAGAGCTAAAAGAGAGTATAGGCGGTGGTTTTTTAGCCAAATTTGGAACTTCGGTTTATCTGAGTGCCGTTACTCTATTTTCTGTCGGGTTTGGAGATGTTGCCCCTGTCGGTATCGGACGGCTTCTTGCTATTATTGAAGCTTTGCTTGGTTATACGATTCCCGCCGCTTTTGTTGTGCGAACCTTTATCGATATTGACCCCTCCTCCAGAAAGTAGACGATGTCAAAATTTGAATTTCCGCCTGAATTTATGTACGCTAATACAAGATCATATTTAGTGGAGGCGGATTTCATGACAGTAAAAGAAAAAGAAATGGCACCAGATTTCAAGCTGCCGGCAAGCAATGGTGAAGAAGTTGCATTATCCGACTATCGTGGTAAAAAGAATATTCTTCTTTATTTCTACCCTAAGGACATGACTCCAGGATGCACGGTGCAAGCATGTGATTTCAGGGACATGCACGAGGATTTCTCCGACTTGGATGCTGTAGTTTTAGGAGTTAGCCCGGATCCACTTGATAGTCACGATAAATTTATCAAGAAGCACGGTTTACCGTTTTTATTATTGGCAGACACAGACCATGAAGTGGCTGAGCTGTATGAGGTTTGGAAATTGAAGAAAAACTTCGGTAAAGAATATATGGGGATTGAGCGTTCCACTTTTATCATTGACAAGGAAGGAACTTTGGTTAAAGAGTGGAGAAAAGTAACAGCGAAAGGCCATGCCGAAGAAGCATTGCAGTACATAAAAGAAGATCTGTCTTAAATGTTTTTCAGAAACGATCCATGGCGGATCGTTTTTTGTTGGAAAAAAATAATAATGATGCACGAATGTTGCTTCCGTTTCGAAGAAAAAAAGCCCATTTTTGTTTGTTTCCGGCTTTTGTCCATTCCAATTTTCAAGAAATACATAGCTTATAGTACAGGGCATACCTCCTCAGTTAATATAGACTTATTTGGATCGCGCAAGCGATCCTCTTCTTTATTTTAACCATAATCTTTATCATCTTCCGACAGAAGACTCCCTCTTCAATCGTGTGAAGGGCAAAGCCCAACGATAAGAGGGAGATGAATGTCGGTTGGTGGTAGCCTAAATTAGTATAAACAGGTATCATTATGATAAAACAGAAACAAATGTTCTTGTTGTGAGGTGAAAACAATGTTAGTCAATAAAGGCTATAAATTCCGTATCTACCCAACCAAAGAACAGGAAATTTTAATTGCTAAAATCATTGGTTGTTCTCGTTTCGTGTTTAATCACTTTTTGAACCAATGGAACGATACATACAAAGAAACTGGCAAAGGGTTAACTTACGAAACTTGTTCTGCTGAATTGCCCCAATTAAAAAAGGAATTAGAATGGTTAAAAGAAGTTGACAGCATTGCCCTCCAATCCTCACTGGAAAACCTTGCTGATGCGTATACTCGATTCTTCAGGAAACAAAATAAAGCACCACGCTTCAAGTCTAAAAAGAACAAGGTGCAATCTTACACAACAAAGCACACGAATGGTAACATCGCCATTGTAGACAACAAAATCAAATTGCCGAAACTTGGACTTATTCGTTTTGCCAAAAGTCGTGAAGTTCACGGTCGTATTCTTAATGCCACTGTTAGACGAAATCCTAGTGGCAAATACTTTGTATCCATTCTTGTAGAAACAGAAGTTCAGCCATTAGAGAAAACGGAGTCATCTATTGGCATAGACTTAGGCATCACTGACTTTGCCATCTTTTCAGATGGAAAAAAGATAGATAATAACAAATTCACTTCTAAAATGGAAGAGAAATTGAAGCGTGAACGGCAAAAATTATCAAGACGTGCATTAATCGCTAAAAAGAAAGGGATGGATCTTCTTGATGCGAAAAACTACCAAAAACAAAGACGTAAAGTCGCTAGGTTATATGAAAAAGTAGTGAATCAGCGGGATGATTTTCTTAACAAGTTAAGTACAGAAATAATCAAGAACCACGATATTGTCTGTATCGAAGACTTGAACACCAAAGGAATGTTAAGAAATCGTAAGTTAGCAAAATCAATCTCTGATGTATCATGGTCTGCCTTTGTCACAAAATTAGAGTACAAAGCGAAATGGTATGGTAAAACAATCGTGAAAATCAGTAGATGGTTTCCATCTAGTCAAATATGTTCTGATTGTGGTCATCAAGATGGTAAGAAATCACTAGAAATAAGGGAGTGGACTTGCCCTGTTTGCCACCAACATCACGATAGAGATATAAATGCTAGCAAAAATATCCTAGCTGAGGGTCTGAGAACCTTAGTTTTGCCTTAAATAAACATATAGAACCGTAGGAACTACGGGGATAGCTCGGTCAATAAGAGACACCTCTGTCGGTAAAGAAATACACCGATAAGTATGCTCTGTTCCCAAGAATCTCCCACTTCAAACAGCCTGAAAGAGTGTTAAGTGGTGAGTAGTTCAAGAAAGCTGGTAAAATATGATTAATACAAGGAAGGGGTCTGACCCCCGCTTGATGGATTGAAATTGGATGGAGGGATTAGAGTGAAAATTTATACAAAAACGGGTGACAAAGGAATGACCTCTTTGGTATACGGAAGCCGGATTCCCAAAAATGATTTGCGTGTGGAGGCTTATGGGACATGCGATGAAGCCAATTCAGTTATCGGCCAAGCGTTGAGTTTTTTATTAAACGAACAGGAACCGGAAATAATAGAGGTGAAGAAAGCATTTCATCGTATTCAGACTGTACTGTTCCATGTCGGAGCTGAGTTAGCGACGCCCGAAGGCAAAGAAGTGAAGTGGAAGCTGGCGGCAGAGGATATAAAAGACCTTGAGAAAATCATCGACACGTGGGATCAGAACCTTCCGCAGTTAAAGAATTTTATTTTACCAGGTGGACATCCGGCGGGGGCTGCCTTTCACACTGCAAGGACGATCGTTAGAAGAGCTGAACGATGTGCTGTGGCCATTGGCAATGTAAATCCGTTAGTTCTCTCATATTTGAATCGACTATCGGATCTTCTTTTCGTTACTGCCCGCTACGTTAATACAAAACTCGGGGTTTTGGAACATATTTTGCATGAAAACTAGGCGAAGCCATTGACAAAAAGGCTTGGCTATTAGTACACTATTTATAAGGATTATAAAGTGAGAATGAATTTTTTATAAGAAAAGAGGTGCATGGCGATGTTAGATGAACAATTAAAAGAAGCAATTGATACGTTGAAAAAAACTGGAGTCCGGATTACACCTCAGCGTCATGCGATTTTAGAATATTTAATCCAGTCAATGGCACATCCGACTGCTGATGATATTTACAAATCTCTAGAAAGCAAATTTCCAAATATGAGTGTTGCAACAGTTTACAACAATCTGCGGGTTTTCCGTGAAGTTGGGTTGGTAAAAGAGTTAACATATGGAGATGCCTCAAGTCGTTTTGATTTTGTGACATCTGATCATTACCATATTATTTGCGAAGAGTGTGGAAAAATCGTTGACTTTCATTATCCGGGACTTGACGAAGTTGAGCAATTGGCAGCTCATATGACGGGATTTTCCGTTGGACATCATCGGATGGAAATTTACGGTGTCTGTCCTGAGTGTAGCCAGAAAAAAACACATTAAAAAAATCGCCTTTATGATAGGCGATTTTTTTATTTCTTCTTCCTATTATAGCTTTCATCGAATTCTTTTCCCTCAAGTTCTGGATCCACAGTCAAAGGTTCATTACAGTGCATGCACATATCTACACGTCCGAGTATTTTTGTGGGCTTTCCGCAATTTGGGCACACGACCTGCAATGCTTTTGTAGAAAGCATTCCTATCCAAAAATAAACAACAGTGCTTCCAACGATGGACAGGAGCCCCAATATCATAAACAACGTCATGAGGATTGGGTGTTTTTGAAAGAAAATACCTACATACATAATGATGAATCCGACGAATACGAGACTTAACGCAAACGTGCGAATTTTATTGATCTTATTTGAATATTTTTTTGCCATTCAAAGCCCTCCCAAAAATAAACTATACCACAAACCCCGAAGAAAGCATGTTCGGGAAACCAACAATTTAAAGAAGAAGGAAAAACAATTGATACTGTCGAAATAGAAATAAATGATAGACAGCAACAAACTCATTTCACTTCTTTTGGAGGAATGGAAATGGAAGATTTTATTCGGCCATTAGTGAATCACTGTGCTTCTCGGCCAAATACGGTAGCTGTTTTGTTGATTGATCGAGCAAAAGAACTGTTGACGGGTAAGGATTTGTTTGATGTAATAATTTATGCAGTAGTAACGGATCAGGAAAGTTCTGAACAGTCCAGACATTTTTATGTACAGGGAATGCGAATTGGTCTTTTTATGGTTGATGAAAGTCTGTTCCGAAAACGAATGCTTTCGGAAGCAAATGCATTCCAACTGCTAAATGGAAGTGAAGTGTTGTTCGAACGCGATCACTATATGGAAAGTATAAAAAGAGAAACAGTCTCGTGCGATCATAAAATGAGAATGGGCATGAAGTTTGCTAATTTGATTCAATCTTTTAGTCTCGGAAAGAAACTATTCGAGGATGAACATTATTTAGATGCTTACGACCTTCTTGTGAGTTCATTGCACGACCTTGCAAAATTTTCGCTCATGGAAAAGGGAATCGAGGCGGAAACAGCACTCTGGAAACAGATTAAAAAAAATGAACCGGAAATTTTGAAGCTCTTTGAGGAACTCATAAAGAACGAAGAGCCTATTGAGAAGAGACTGGAGCTTTTATTTTTGGCGAGTAGTTTTTTTATTTACTCAAAAACATTAAAGGGCTCCGAGCACATATTAGAGCTTATGAACGAACATGAAATTTGGACCTATGAAATGATCTCGCATCATCCTCAAATTAAATTGTATGGCTCCAGTTTGGGAACACTGTTAGAATATCTAATAGAAAAAGAATTGATTATTCCTATTCAAGTGGAGTCAGCATTCAATGGAATGTATGAGCGTTATTACCAAGTGAAAAAAACATGTTGACATGATTTATAATGTTTGCTATATTAGTAGTCGTCGCTAAGAAGTTAAAAGAAGTCAGCTTTTAAGCGATGAAGAAAAATAAAAAACATGTTGACATAAGAATAGAACTTATGTTAATATTAGAAAGTCGCTCAAACGAGAACAGAAAAACAAAAGCAAGTTTGATCTTTGAAAACTGAACGAAACGAACGTCAATTATAATATTAAAGTCAGCTTTATGATGAGCTAACAAACTTCTTTTTATGAGAGTTT
>JAABNQ010000052.1 GCA_009928435.1 Bacillus sp. HF117_J1_D | reverse complement strand
CCAAAACAAATGACAAAAACCTTCGCAATAGCGACATTAGGTCTGGCTGCGGACACCAAAGACTTCTTTTACTTGTTCCACATCATTTGTTAAGGCTTGAAATCCGCTTTGGGATCGATCTATTTTAATAAAATTCGCTTCCGTATCTCGGTCAAGCAAATCGATACTACCTTTCACCAAAGCATACTGATCCTGCAGTTCGTCAATGGACTGATTAAAAAGAACTTCCCCTTTATCAACCAGTACAATGTAATCTGCAAAACGATCCAAGTCGCTTGTAATATGCGTCGAGAAGAAAATACTTCTTTTTTCATCTACCATTACTTCTTGGAAAATATCTAATAATTCTCTGCGAAAAGTCGGGTCTAATCCCGCTGTTGGCTCATCCATTATGATTAATTCTGAATCATGAGATAAAGCGATCGCTAAAGATGCCTTCATCTGCATGCCTTTAGAAAATTTTTTAATCGGTTTATTCATAGGTAATTCAAATTGATCAATATAGGCTTTGAATTGATTATTATTCCAGTTTTGATAAGCTGGCCCAACGATTCTGGTAATATCCTTCAGGTTCAATGATTCATACAATATATTGTTATCGTAAACAAAGCCGATGCGTTCTTTTATTTCTTTCGCATGACTCGCATAGTCCAGTCCAAATACGCTCACTTCTCCTTTATCTGGCTGTAAAAGATTCATTATCAGCTTTATTATGGTCGATTTTCCCGCTCCATTCGCTCCAATAAATCCTGTTACATACCCTTGTTTTATCTGTAAATCAAGATCTTCTATAGAGAATGCCTTAAACGCTTTAGAAACACCACGGAATTCTATCACATTTTCCAACCCATTCACTCCTCGTACAACAACTTTAACAATTCCTGCAGTTCTTCATAAGATAGTCCAAGTTCTCGACTATTAAAGATAACCGCACTTAACTGCTCTTCGATGACTCTTAACTTTTTCTCACGAATGACATCTAAATTTTGTTCTGCTACAAACGAGCCTTTCCCAACAATCGAATAGATAAATCCTGATTTCTCCAATTCTTCATATGCCCGTTTTGTAGTGATTACACTTATTTTTAGATCCCTAGCCAGCTGTCTCATGGAAGGCAATGTAGCTCCTTCCTCCAGTTCTCCTGATAAGATTGACGTTTGAATTTGCTTCACAATCTGCTCATAAATCGGCTCTTTCGAACTGTTTGATATAATAATTTGCATGCCAATACCTCTTTTTTATCATTGTATATCTCTATTATACACAGTATAGAAAGGGCTGAATAATTTCACCAAGATAAACTTCATGTCTTTTGATAAATAGAAACAAGTCACTATTTGCTACTCAAAAGCTTTGTTTGGAAAATTTAATATGATGTGCCGCAATCAATAAAATCCTAAAAACCCTATACTGCTTCGGAATAAGGTTAAAAAAGGTGCCCCCAATTTAAATCGGGGGCACCTTTTTGAATATCAGTTTTTTCCTTTACTTCTTATTCCCGTCCAAATGCTTTCGTCTGAATTTTCTTCTTATCAAGGAAATCTTCTATTTTTTTCTGTTCCTTTCCATTGACCACACCACTTTTATCAATGAGTGATCCAACGTCTATTTCGGAAAAATTTCCCTCACTTACGTTATCGAGCATTTGACTTAATTCTTGAATATACTCATTTGAAGCTGTAATGTAACGACTGATTCTCTCAGACTCTTCTCGATAGCCTTCAGGCAAGGTATTATTTAGGATATAATTAGAGAAATTTTCATCATTTTCTTTTATAAGCTTATTAATTCTGTTAAATTTCTCTAATTCACTTTTATTTAGTTCCCCATCTGCATCGAGGATCTCCTCAAATGGATCAATAGCATGATCTAGCTCTTCACTGCTATCTAAGTATGTTTTAATGCTTAACTTCATTTCCTCTTCGTCAATTGTACTATTGTTTTTTTCAGAAGTGAAAATAGTATCAGGGATTTCTATGTTCGTTGTAAGAGGAGTTTCATCTTCTGGAGCGTCAATATTTTCTTCCCCGGAACATGCACTCAATACAAAAATAATGAAGATGCTATAAAAAATTTTTCTCATAATTAATTTCTCCGCCTTTAAATAGGTATGTTCCATTTCATATGTTTCAGGAATAATCTAACCAAGGGTTTCCTGATATAATATCCCAATATTATTAATAAAGAACCTAAGGTAAGGCCTTTTATGACCTGAAAAATTTCCGTTGCTCCAATTGTATCAAATCCATTAACAAAGCCCATTACAATTAAGATAACTGGAGATAGAATCATAATGGGTACAGCAATTATATAAGCCAATATAATGGGGATACATAATAGCAGCATAAATAAACTCACTATAATGATGATGCAATTTACAATACTTCATCTCATAATTGACAACAGTGGTGTAAACATCTCCTTTATGCTTTTATTCTCTTCTACTTTATCAATAGAATAAACAGCGTTTAATTCTATTGCAATCTTTTCAGGCTCTTCTAACTCTTTAGATATTTCCTCCTTACTTTTATTCTCATTGCTTCCATCAGCAAAATGCATATAATATTCTTCTATAATATCTACTTTTTCCTTTTCAGACATATGCTTTAAATTGCTTTCCAATAATTTCAAAAAACTATTCTTATTCAATTGTATCATATTCCTTGACAAAGCAATTCCATTCACATTTTTAAAGTGTTAAGTTTTAGTCCCAATTAAAGCTGATTTGCTCATCGCATAAAGGCTGATACCTGGCTTAAGAACATGATGAGCAAAACAAGAGTCTATCGAAATAATTCGTCCACCTGCCCCTAAGTATTTTAACGCTGCTTGTGAAGCTAAAAAAACGCCTCGGACATTCACTGCGAGTGTACGATCCAGTTCTTGCAATGTGACACCATCAAGTGGGCCCACTGGAAAAATCCCTGCGTTATTGACTAAAATATCAAGCTGATTAAATTCAGCTACGGTTTGTTCAACTGCTTCCATGATTTCTTTTGGATCACCACTATCTGCTCGGATAGCAAATCCACGCTGCCCTAGATTTGTAATTTCTGACAATATCTCTTGCGCTTTGTCCTCCGAATTAACATAGGTGAATGCAAACATGCGCGCCTTCCTGTACGAGCTTTTTTACAATTGCAGCTCCAATGCCTCGACTTCCACCAGTAACCAACGCGACTTTATTTTTCAATGTCATTTCGTCTCCTCCTCTGATTACTACTTTATAGTCATTATGGAGAGCAAAATTCATCTTGAAAAGTACTCATTAATTTCATACTTAGTATGGTAAAAGCTACAAATTAAGCCCCGTCAGGTGTAGAAGTTTCAACTTTTTATAAAATGATCCATACAACACAAAGTTATAGGCAGATTCATTACTTTTTGTTAGTTTTCTTTAGTATGATTAAAGTTTTAAGTACGAGTGATAACTGTCATAGGAGGTATCTAATTGGGCCAGGCTACAACACAAGGAATTCTCACAACCCTTCAGGCAATTGGTGGTAAATGGAAGCCCCTTATTTTATTTATTCTTTTAGAAGATGGAACAAAACGATTTGGAGAATTGAGACGTTTAATGCCCGAAATAACTCAAAGTGTATTAACCCAACAACTTAGAGAATTGGAAAAAGATAAGCTCGTGGATCGTGTTGTTTATCAGGAAATTCCACCGAGAGTGGAATATTCTTTGTCCACACATGGGAAAACTTTAAAACATGTATTAACAAATATGCGTGCATGGGGTTTCACGCATGAGAAATTTATAGAAAAAAATAAAAACTCTGCGGATGATATGTAAGTAAATAACACCTACTCTGAAGGCTATTATATTTTGGTGACCTGGACTAATTTAATCCCTCTAGTAATTCTTCTCTTTCTAGCATATATTTTGTGTCATATATCTTGCCGCTTTACTTTATCGCTTCCACATTATATATTTGCTAATCATTTAACTTAAATACTAGAGTAGATGTACTGCAAATTATCTTAAGAAGTAATTGGAAGAGCATTGTTAATTAGGTTATGGAAAAAGCGAATAAAAAGATTTGATTGATTTCAGAGAAGGCGCCTCACATTTGGGGTAACAATACTTCCGACTACCGAACAACCAGATCTTAATTTAATTCAATATGTTCAATATTCCGAATAGAAAACACAACAATAGCAAGAGCAATTACTGCCAAGGCCAGTGGAATATAAATAATATTAGCCAATGAGAAATTCGGACCTATCGATTGACTTGTCACACTAACGATGAAAAGTGAAGAAATAATCGTTGCTGGTGTCGAATATTTTCTCATCCCGAAATATAGCGGTACGAGTGCTGCTACTGTAGTCGTCAGGCTAAACATGATTATTTTTATTATTCCTGCCAATAAATCGCTTGAAGTTAAACTTATTGTAGAAGTAAAGTGAAAGATTTGATTTAACCCAATAAAACCAATCATCGCCACTATATGAGAAATTGTCATTGCTATGAATATTATACAAACGATAAGAATTAATTTTGCGCTAAGGATTTTTTTACGATTGATTGGGTAGGAAAACATAATGTGAATCGTTCGATTCTTAAACTCCTGAATAATTATTTTTGAAATAAGTACTGCGGCAAATACGATAAAAACACCTCTAACACTTGCTCCACTTATCGTAAAAATTCCTGTCACATCTTTCATCATTTCGGTGCCTTCGCTTTTTTCAATTACAGAAATCATACATAATAAACCCAGAATCAATATATTTGCAAGAATAGCACCTTTGACAAACCATCCTAACTTATTCTTTTTTATTTCAAGTTTTATTAAATGAAACAAAATAATCGACTCCTTGACTTATCAAATGCGCCTTGGCCTATTTGCTCCAGATTTTATCGGGCTTAAGCTCGATAAATTTCCTCAGAAAATCTGTGGCATCCGCCGGAGGCTTTAACTTTATTCAGCTGGGGTTTGAACCCCTACTGAATGGATTACCAATATGCATTTATCTCAACCCTTACAGAAGTGAAAGACTTCTTGAATGAAGTTAATATGTTACCATTGATCCTTGTTCTCTTTAGCCAAAAGTTAACTAGTAGCCTAATCTAACTCAACTTTTTTTATAAAATACTCTTCTAATGTTGTCCGTTTTTTATCAATAGACTCAATATTGATATCTTCAAGTATTAATGTCTTAGAAATGGAAGATTGAGACACTTCTGTAGCATAGATGCGAATGGTTTGATCATCAACCACCTTAAAGTTATTAATACCTAATTTATCATGCAGCACCATAGCCGCTTTTCTTTGATTGCTCGTCACCAATTCTATGTACTCTGTATTACTTGCCTTTATCGAATCCATAGACGCCTCCTCCATCAGTTTACCGTCTTTAATGACACCGATTGTGTCTGCAATCTGCTCAATCTCACCAATAATATGGCTGGAAAGTAGCAAGGTCATACCGTATTCTTGATTAAGCATCTTGAATAATTTTCTCATGGCCTTAATCCCTGCAGGATCTAGCCCATTAATGGGCTCATCTAGAATCAAGAATTCCGGCTTTGTGATGATCGCTCTGGCAACACAAAGACGCTGTCTCATCCCTAGTGAAAGTTCTTTCGGCAGCTTATTCTCAACATTTTCAAGCCCAACCCGATCCAAAGCATCACGAATCGCCTGCTTGCTATGGTATCCCATATAAGCACAATGCAGCTCTAAATTTTCGTGCGCAGTCATTTTCTCATAAAAAATCGGGTATTCGATCATACTGCCTATTCTCTTCAAGTAATCGAAAGAATTATGTTTGAGTAGTTTTCCGAAGATAGTAATCTCTCCATGTGATGGCTTAATCATATTAGTTAGCATCTTCATAATTGTTGATTTACCTGAACCATTCGGTCCAAGAAATCCATAAATCTCACCTTTTTTAATATTCATCGTTACATTCGATACAGCATTATGACCCTGGAAAGTTTTTGTTAGATTTCTTGTCTGTACAACATAGTCCATGATGCCCCTCCTTGTTTTCTAACTGGTTTCAGTCTAGCAAGCGGCCCTTGCTTTTTTCTGTCTTAATTCTTACGAAAATCTTAAGAAAACCATGAACTACTTAATAAGCCGTTTCAATGAAATTGTAAATGACGTTTTTTCAAATGGAATGGATTGTATGGAAATGTCTCCTTTCATTTCTTCAACCAGCCTTTTTGTAATAGTTAAACCTAGGCCACTTCCCTGAAAGGATTTATTTCTTGATTCTTCAAGCGTGAACATACGTTCAAATACACGCTCCTGCTCAGTTTCATTAATTCCTTTTCCTTTATCAGAAACTTCGACATAGACCCTCTTTTCATCATGAAACACCTTTATACCGATCATCTTGCCATCCGCACCATAGCGCAGACCATTTGAAATCAAGTTATTTAACACCCGGTTTAAAGCTTCCTCATTACCGAGAGCAAAAACGGGCTTTTCTGGTATCTCAATGACCACTTCCAACCCATTGATTTGGATCCATTCATAGAACAATAGAATATTGTTTTTACAAATCTCAGTTAGATTAACTTTTTCAAGCGGAATATCTTTATCACCGGATTCTAACTTGGCCAAGTCAAAAAATGTATTCATTAACGTAATAAGTTCTAATGTTTTACTTTGTACTTGTTGCAATAAACGGACTCTTTCTTGTTCATTAATGTGAGGCTGGTTCTGAAGCATTTCAATATAGCCTGCGATCACTGTTAGCGGTGTTTTAAGATCATGGGAGACATTCGCCAGCATCCGTTTCATAGAGACTTTCATTTTTTTATACTGACGTACATTTTCTTGATAATCATCAACTATTTGATTTAACTGATCTAGCATCTCGATAAGTTGCCTATCATCTGTGACGATGAGAATTCTCTCGCTTGATTGTGTCGCTTTCATCTGTCCAAGTTTATTTGTTATATAAGCGAGATTCTTGTTTCTCGCCTTCTTTGATTGATATTGATAGATTATACAAATAAGAAGGGCAATTATGACACAGCTTAATATAGTAGTCATTTAAAAATCTCCCAGCTTGTACCCGATCCCCCATATTGTTTTGATATAGGCTGGTTTCGATGGGGTATCCTCGATTTTTTCTCTTAGTCTGCTTATGTGAACATTAATAATATTTTCATCACCATAGTAATCGTCCTCCCAGACGGAACGATAAATCTGCTCTTTTGTAAAAACTTTCTTTTGATTTTCAAAGAACAAACAAAGAATCTTCCATTCCTTTGATGTTAAGTTGATCTCAATGCCGCTCTTTGTCACACAATGACTCTCAGTGTCCAATTCAATCTCATGAACTTTGATTATTGTTGTATTTCGTTCTATTTGAGGAACTATGTACTGCGTGGATCTTCTTATAGCTGCTTTCACTCTTGCCACAAGCTCAACCATTGAAAATGGTTTAGTGATATAATCATCTGCTCCTAAACCTAGTCCTAGGGCTTTATCTACTTCGCTATCTTTTGCTGACATAATAATGACGGGAATGTAACTCTTAGTCCGCACCATTTGAAGAAAGTCCATACCATTTAACTTTGGCAACATTAGGTCTAATAAAACCAAGTCATAATGCTCATGCTGAAAGGCATTCACAGCTTCCTCTCCATCAAAAACACATTTAACATGAAAAGCCTCATTATTTAAATATGTTTTTACCATATTACTAATAGCCGGATCGTCTTCAACAAGTAAAATAGTTTTCTGCATCCAAAAGCAACGCCTTTCCTGTAATACTATCAAATGTACCTTGACGATTTGCGCCCAGATGTTATCGAACTTAAGCTCGATAAATTCCCTCTGAAAATCTGTGTCATCCGTCGGAGGCCTCAACTTTATTCAGCCAGGGTTTGAACCCCCACTGAATGGAATACCAATGTGCATTCATCTCACCACTCCTTACACATGTGGGAGACTTCTGCTGAATGAAGTTATATTCTTAATTTCCAAATTCAATCAACAGCATCGTTTCGCTTCATATATTCACTAGTTTTTTATTAATATAACTAATGGGTACAAATTGCATACAAATCAGCATTCGGCGGTCTATTTGTATTGGTCATCGTATTTATTTCTTCTGACGGAATCATAGTGAAACTACCATACTATATAATATTTGTAAAATAGGTTATTTTACCTACTTGCATGGTTTTTGATATAATGACGTTCATTTTAGAATGATGGTCGGATGACCTCCGATTCTATTTCTTCTTTTTCCACCCTAAAATATTTGGAAAAATACCGAACACAAGAGAAAAAGACTTGGAACTTACCGGACAAAGGATAAATAGATATTGGATGAATAATGCCGATAGGATGCCTTCCTATTTTTCCATAAAAAAACCGAAGGCATGTCGGAGAACAAATAAGAAGAACCTTCGGGTTTAAAACATTATGTTTTTTTTAAGGCCGTTCATTTTTATAGAGATGTTATGATAGAACAATCTTTTGTCATTTCCTTTAATGCTACAGCCTTGGGAAAGTATGAAAAGTTTCGCTGGGTTTTTGATCAGCATATCCAATAGGGCAAAGCCGTAAAGAGCGGTGTTATAATCCAAAGAACCATATAGATTGGGGGACGCGTTCCCCAGATAACAACATTCCACTCTAATCCCTTTCTAGCTGTGCAAACTTCCTTTCAACCAAGCGCGTGAACGGTATGGACCTATCGGGATTTGAATCAAGCAGGTTTTTCCTTTCGAATCAATCCTGTAAAGTTCGTCACAATGGTTCACGTCAAATCCTAGCAGTGGATGCCCTCCCATCCCTAAAGCACACGATACCAAGAGCAAGCGTTGTACGAGGATGCCTGCTTCCATCTGTTGGATGCGGTATCCTCTATATCCCCATTCTTCCCTGAGGTGATTCCTATCTCCAACGACATGCAAACAAAGCGGAACCTGATGCAGATTCACATTAGGTAATGTTAACCCATTTTGTAAAAACTCTCGGTGATCCCCTAGGTTTATCTTTCGAAGTGTGTGAGTGTAATTGTCATAAGAGTAGGCACCATCTGGAACCCCCTCTACGTTATAAAAACTGCCGTACAAAGAAATACGGGTCTCAATGTTTCCATCCGTTTCATCAAGGTCATTCTGATACGAGAAAGAAAGGGTTTCTTTCAATAAAGTGGATAATTGTGTTTGACTCACTTTTCCCATCATAAAATCGATATCTGGGGAATGCCGTTTCCTGCAAATGGATGCGAGATCGTACGAAAAGCTCTCCGTAAACGGTAACAAGATCATCTCTGTACCAAAGATATGTCTCGGACTATTATCTTTCCTAATCTTCACAAATGACTCCGTTGTTTCAATCAGTGAAGCTTCATTCATTTTCTTCAGCATCGGATAATCAATGACTCTCTTTGAACGATTATAGGTAACATGCTTCAATGGTGGTATTTCCCGGCACAGTTCATTGGCTAAAGAAGCCTCTTCTCTGTGATAATCGGCGTCCAGACAATCGTTCAGCTGTTTTATAGACAATGGGACCACCGCATATACACTTTCATCCTGATCGGACAGCCCGAGCAAATGATTGATCGCCCGATCAAGAAATTGGTAGCATACCTGTGAAGAGAAGCCCATCCGACTGGCAACTTCTAACGATTGCCCAATTACCACACCTGCGTCCAGCCCTTGAAGCCTGTAAGAAAAATTATTGTATTTATAGAAATTTTTCCAAAAAACCGTCGAGACAAAAACGGTGCAAAAACAGTCAGCAATACCAAAGCCATTCTCCAAACTTCTGGATAAGTAGAAATCGTAATTTCCTTCGCGCACTAATATAAGGCGGTGATGTGCAACATCGTAATGGTAAATTCCCTCTGGAGCTTCTTCCAGCTTAATATACACGTATAATTCATTAGGGTACAGTGCCCCTCCAGAGGGAACAAACCTCCGTACCGACTGGGCTTTTCCCTCATACAAAGCGGATTGAGAGTATTGAGTAAGCCCGTATACATACCATAGAAAATGACCAACCTCCTCTAGTCCAGGCTTTAGATATTCTCCCCTTCTCTCAAGTGTCAAAGGCATATCTGCGGTAAGCGGAATCTCTGATAATCCCCGGTACAGTTTATAGGGGAGCGGTGCGTCTTCCCAATCCACTTGCCAATCTGGCGGAGAGACTTTTTCCGTGTCAAAATGCAGATAATGCAGATACGTTTCCAGCTCCACTATTTAGCCTCCTGCTCTACCATTATGGGAATGGATGGGGATTTGGATTTAACTGTTCGTACGATAACGGTTCCTTCATAAATCCTAGTTGCATTGGTACCCTGAGCACCCTCTCGAGCCCTTTCACACGGGTTAGATGATGTCCAAATGTCATTGGTAACATTCCAGGAATCAATACCTTTACACAGAATAACCCGTTCCGTTCTGTTATTGGGCTTGTTTGGTCAACCACAATGACTTCAAGATTTAATCGACGGAACCTATTAAGAATATCCTGGAGATCATCCTTTAAATCATTATTTATCGGTGGTTGCTTGAATTCCTCAGCAAATGTACGTAAAGGACGTTGGTCATGCAATAAAAAATTCAGATGTTCCTCTGCTTCCGGGAGACCATACAGCAAGCCATGGTCTTCCATCGTCCGCACAGCAAATGGATCCTTCAGCATCCCTTCATACTTTTGTCGGCTCTCCTCCAGTTTTTTGTCATGCCTAGACATCATTCCTGCGAGCTCGTAAATCGTGCTTTTTATAGCCCTTACAGGATCAGGATTAGCTCCTCCTGCACAAATGAGGTTTAACCCTTTTGTTTTTCTGTTTTTTGCCAGTCCCCAAACGCTCGGAATCCCATGTTCCATCGTCGAATTATATAAATGAAGGTCATATCCCGCCACCTCATGCACCCGATTGACCATGAGCTGTAATTCCTTGTCACCCGCAGAGCTAAGATCAATGCGTGGAAGGGGAAGCTGAGCATACCAGGTTAACAAGAATGAGTCACGTTCGACGACCTCCATAATGGCATGGAATATGGCTTCCTCCAAACTCCCTCCCACCGCACACCCATTTGAAGTTTCATAAACAAAGCCCTCTCCATAGCCCAAACTGTAATAGGCAAGCAACTCTGGCACCAAAATAGGGCGTTCTTGTAAAAACGAGTAGCCCCAGACCCAATTTATTGGGATATCAGGCTGAAACAGCTTAAATGGAAAATGAGGTTTTTCATATTGTTCCTTATCATGTAAGCCTACTCTTGTAGGATTTAGCGCTTGATTCTCTAATTGCTGATAACTCTCACGTACTACCGTCCTTTTTCCTCTGGGCCCAAGCCCACAATATCGCTCTAGACCTTCTAAGATTGCAGTCAGCTCACTCATTTCATAAGAATTAGACCTTCCTGCCACTCCCTCATCCGCTCCAAATAGCGGCATGTTGACTATAACATCAGCAAACGGCAACGTGAAATCCTGTATTTTTCTATTCATAATACCTGTACGATGATCAAGATAATCTCTGACTAACCCTTCTTTTAATTCATCCATCGAACGGCAGCGATAGCCACTAGCGGGAATTTTAGGACTAGATTTTAAGCGAATTTGGGCTATATCTGGTGTGTCATCAGGTAATTGACTACAGATCGGGCATAGTGGGTCAGGCAAAAAAAGGTGACTAGAGTTCCTTAATGTTCTCAAGTTAGTAATGAAGACCTTTTCTTCCAAATAGCTGGTTTGTCTTTGAAAAAACCTCTGCACTTCGTCACATATCAAAGTTGCCATTTGCGATAATCCCAGCCGTGATGCCCATGCATCCCGCATCGCACTTTCTTTTGCTGCCATTCCCATCTGAAGCTCCCACATTTCTTGGCTATCTGCTCCAGCTATCATGCGCCGTAAGTCAGCACAGCGGGAACATCCCGGTTTATTCGGGTGTACGAATGGACCTATGATCCCTTCGCCAAACGAAACGAAACCCCGAAACCACGGGATGCCCATGGATCGGAATCTTTCTTCCGCCTGTTGATGAACTGATGGATGCCAGGCATCGTGCAGCACCAGAACTAGTTTTGTGTCTTCGGGAACCTCTTCCACTATGCTTTTTTGACGCTTAACGATGAAGCTTTCAGACAATTGATCCTGAACAAAATCCGCCAATAATCCCTGTCCTTTAATTAAAATCTGGGTAGCCATTAGGATACCCCCTCTCTTACCTGCACACCAAACACCCCTGCCATTTTCTGTTTTAAAAAAGGTTCGAATGTAAGATCATAAACTAATAAACGTTTGTTGTTTTGGTTCAGGATCTGAATGGAAGATTGCAATAGCTCAGATTGCGACAATTGATCAGAAGAGGGTATATCCAGTTTGCTCTCCTTATTTTTCAGAAAAACCGCTGACTCTATCTCTTGCCTCATGATGGAATGCTCCTGGCTTTGAAAGTCCAAAAGTGCTTGTTTTAGTGTATTTCGCATAGCTATTGTCGTATTTAAACCTACACTTGAATACCAACGGCCATTCGATCTTACACTTATCACCGGGAAGCCTAATATATCCTCTTTCAAGCCGATTGTTGGGGAACTGTTCAAGGTAGTCAGGGTATTTAAATAAAATCTGCATGATTTATCTTTTATTGATCCTATTTGCATATGAAATATCGTATTCAGTTGATCACTTTTTCTTTTTCTCAATTCTTCATTTAAATAGACTTGCAGCCCTCGACAAACCGCCTCTTCTATGGTTTCCCCTGCTCCGATCCCTACAAATCTCTCAGTTATACTCATGCTAATCCGATCATTCTGTTTTTTGAATTCCAACGAATCGATTATTTGTGAAACATACATTTCAATGCCAATTAAGCCCGCTTCTCTTTTTGTTTCTTCATGTGTTAGGCCGGCACAGACAACTTCTGACAGGAGCTCTGCCGGTCCCTCAGACATTGGATTAACAGGTTGAACAGAGCACAGTGCAAGTGGAAGCTGTGGCAGATTTCGTTCCTCCCATGTATGGAAAATGCCCGTCTTTTCGGATGTTAATTGGGCGAAATGTCCCAGGAGGTTACTCCGCGGGTTATCCCTGTGCGATTCCTGTTTAAGCCTTACACCAAGATCTTCAACAAGTTCGGGAGTAAAACTTCTAGATGTAACTAATGGATGTGTGAGGAATGAAAACCAATCACCTTCCAGCGTCTCGAGATCAAGCAGGTAAATTTGATTACTCTTATTTGAATCATCCATTCCTATAGCATTCTTAAATAATTCGAAGACAGTGACATTCGCTAGGATGGATCCCGTTGTTGGAGAGTATGGCTGAGACCGCTGTTCTCCACGCAATGAAGATTGATGGATTCGACGCCATGAGGACTCCCAACACCCTTCCAATTCCGGGTGAACTATTGGACCACTGAGCCCCACCTGCTGTAAATATATGGCCGGGATAAACGACTTCCCTTCCTCTTTACAAACTAGGTTAAGTTCCCTTAATTCATTTACATTTTCATTCTGCGAAACGTACACAATCCAATCATAAGGCTGCACAACTTCCCTCCAAGAGCAATTTCCCGCCTTTTTTTGACATTGCACCTCCGTTAACTCTACATCTGAATCCGTCTTCTTGGCATTCTGCACCAGTTCGTTCAGCCGCAGACGATTTGTAGGAATGGAATCCGTTACCATGACATTCACTTTAGGAATTCCTGATTCTAATAATGCTGAAACCAATGAAACTAGAAAAGGGCCTGATCCAACAGTCAGCACTTTAGCCTGACGGTATTTTTGAAAACGATACGGAGCGGATTCCACGAAACTTTCTATAAACTCAATTTGCGATGCATACTTTTCAAGAACAGAACTATTTAATTGATGGGGAGTATCTTTGCTTACATCCCGAACAAAACCATTTTTATACAGAGTTTCTCCAATTTCATAAACCCTGTTCCGATATGGTGACGTTAGTCCATCTGTTAATTCTCCCATTGTTTTCTCTCCGTTAAACATCGGTATCAACTTTTCAATCCACTGATAAATTGTATTTCCTTCTAACCTGAATGAGCTTAAATTATTTCGAAAATACACACCGCCCTTAGAATCAGGGAGGAAAAATGTATCCCTTTTCACCTTCAACCGTGTGAACGAGTTAAGTTTTGACATTCAGCTCCTCCTTATTCCTCATCATTACGAATTGTTCACTATCATTTTATGTACTTTTAGCTGTCCAATATGATAAAGGAAAAGTGCAAGCGCCCGATTAGCGATGTATACTGAAGTAACTCCGACGAGATAAAGGAAACATGGACAAAGCTGCCGATGTTGACTTGTTGTAAGAAGAAAACACGAAGTTTACCAGTCGCTGAGTGCTGGAACTACACAGGGAAAAGTTATGCACAGTAGTAAACTTTTCAGTTTCCCATACACTTCAGAAAAGAAATGCCTTGCACGAGATCATGCAAAGGCAATTTCTTTTCATAAAATAACCATTTTTTTCTTTTGACCTAAATAAAGAATCCTCCAAAACAGCCAAGACCAAAACCAAAGCAACCAAAACAACCACCGCAGCGAAAACAACCGCCACAACGAAAACAACCACCACAACGACCAAATTGCCTACTGTCAAACTGAAGCGGAACTTGGCTGTAATAATCCATAGGAATTAATTCACCGACATGGTAATTACCCATTGGCAATCCCTGTAAATCATTTTGAAACTGCTGCATTTGTTTCCCCCCTTTGTATTTAAAAATTAGGGCAAACCGGAGAGTTGACTTAAATAATAGAGTGTTTTGCGTAATTAATTAACGTCTATCTCTTCAACAAA
Source organism: Bacillus sp. HF117_J1_D (assembly GCA_009928435.1). Taxonomy (GTDB): domain Bacteria; phylum Bacillota; class Bacilli; order Bacillales; family Bacillaceae_C; genus Siminovitchia. Next base: position 11,748 of record JAABNQ010000052.1, on the reverse strand, counting down.
ATATGATGCTTTTAGGTTGTTGTTACTAATGTAAGAGCCTATTTCCCGTTGACCGTATTAAAAAAGGCCGTTTTAATTCTTAATAACGGGGCATTAGCTATTCCAAATAATTTTTAATCAACTGCGCCTTGGTATATTTGCACCCAGGTTTTATCGAGCTCCGCTCAATAAATTTTCCCTCTGAAAATCTATGGCATCCGTTGGAAGCTTTAACCGTATTCAGCCTGGTTTTGAAACCCTACTGAATGGATACCATTATGCTTTCATCGCACCACTTACAGAAGTCGAAGACTTCTGTTGAACAAAGTAAATAGATCAACATGTTGTGGGGAAAATAAACTTTTTTCATCTATATAAGTTGAACTGAAGTTTTCTTCTTCTACTGCCCATATTTGGGTTCAGTTCCGTACAATTAAAGATTTTTCAGTCAAAAAGACACAGCATATAAAAATACTGTCTGAATTTAGGCATATACTGTCCAAAGATTGGAGGATACTATCCGGGATTCAAAAATACTGTCCAGGATTCAAAAATACTGTCCAGGATTCAAGAATATAATCCAGAAATCAAAAATACTATCCGTGATCCCAAAATACTGTCTGAAACCAGGAAATCCTACTGCACTTGTTTCAAAATCATCCTCTGTAAAGTGCAACTCTTTTGTTCAAGCCATATATATGAAATTACGCGTATTATTCCCCATGAAATCCGACCTTTTTTTGCTGTTTTTAGTCAGTATGCCGTAAGAGTTGGGGTTGGAATTGACATTTTTCTTTTTCCCCAGTGTTCGTATTTGTCCAAGCCCCATATGCATAATTTAAGAATAGTTCAAGATAAGAGGAATTGGCACGAAAGCTGGAACTTGTGGTGGGAATGTCTTAGTTTTTCATCTATTTGAAAATCTGTGGGTAAATACAAAAAATGGGGGAATCTGGATGAGTATAAATGATGATATTTCACCCAATTTGTACAATTTCAGGAGGAACTGCAGCAATCCATACTGTAATAATCCAAATTGTCGATGCGGTGAACAATGTAAATGCACATCTGATAACCAATGTAGCGCAATGGATGACCATTCTCTCCAAATAGGTCTTACTAAATTTGTAGACGAACTTCCCATCCCACCTGTTTTACAACCCCGCGAGAAAAATAAATTTTATACTTATTACGAAGTAAATATGACTGAGTTCAAGCAATCACTTCACAAGGAATTAAATGATACAACAGTTTGGGGATATGAAGGCAATTATCCAGGGCCTACAATTGAAGTAAACAGTGGAGAAATCGTGTTTATTAAATGGATGAACAACCTTCCAGATAAGCACTTGCTCCCTGTAGACTATACAGTACATGGCGCTAGTATGGATGTACCGGAAGTCCGCACAGTAGTTCACCTCCACGGTGCTTGTGTGGAGTGGGAAAGCGACGGCTATCCAGAGGCTTGGTTTACAAAAGGATTTCAGCAAGTCGGTCCCTATTTCAGAAAACAAATTTATCGATATGATAATTGCAACTCGGCTTGCACACTTTGGTATCATGATCATACTCTCGGTATCACCAGGCTTAATATTTATGCGGGATTAGCAGGGTTTTATTTTATTAGGGACCAACGTGAGCGATTATTAAATTTACCGTGCGGCAAGTATGAGATTCCGCTTATGCTGCAAGATAAATCTTTAAATAAAGATGGCTCTCTTTTTTATCCGAAACAACCGGACCCACCTGTTCCAGAATTAGAAACATCGATTATTCCTGAATTTTTTGGGAATACAATTGTAGTAAACGGCAAAGTACATCCGTTTTTAAAAGTTGAACCGCGCAAATATCGCTTCAGACTGCTAAACGGATCCAACAGCCGATTCTTTAGGATTAAGCTCGATTCAGGACAGCTTCTATATCAAATTGCAACAGATTCAGGGTTCATGGAATATCCGATAGGTGTCAAAGAAATCTTATTAGCACCTGCAGAACGAGCGGAGATAATAGTTGATTTTACAAATCTCGAGGACAAACATATTATTATGAAAAACGATGCTCCTACCCCTTTCCCTACAGGAACTCCACCGGATGAAAACACTGGAACAGTCATGAAGTTTGCAGTAACTCTTCCCCTTTCTAGTGTCGATACCAGCACCATTCCGACTAATATGGCTCCTTTTCCTAAGATAAATGAACAGTTATCTTCAAAGTCAAGGTACCTTACATTAAATGACAACAGAGACCGTTATGACCGGGAATTCATGCTGCTCGATAATAAGGAGTGGGGAGCCCCCATATCTGAAAATCCAAAACTGGGATCGACCGAAATATGGTATCTTATTAATTTAACTAGCGATACACATCCTATCCATCTTCACTTAATCGATTTCCAAATAATAGATCGGAGAAATTTCGACGTAGACAAGTTTAACAAAGAGGGAGTGATCCATTATACGAGTCCAGCGATGCCTCCCGAGCCGCAAGAACGAGGATGGAAGGATACCGTAAGAGCCAATCCCAAACAAGTCACTCGAATTATTATGAAGTTTGGTCCTTTTACAGGACTATATGTTTGGCACTGTCACATCTTGGAGCATGAGGATTATGAAATGATGAGACCGTATATTGTTGTCCGTTGACAAAACAGGCAAACTTATAGAAGGTTCTCTCTTCGATATAGCGAAATTGTGAAACAGGAGGAGAAAGAGATGTCCCATAGTAGTCTTGTATAATATGGAACATCTCTTATTTTTTATGTCTTGATGCATTTCAAACCAACCTTCGATGGAGAAAATTGGATTAAATAACTCTTGAAAAAAACAATCATTCGCAGCCTTATCTATGCCTCAACCGTTTTCCGGTAATACTCTATTTCTCCATTTAATTATTTCCTTACCTTCATATTGCTTATCAAAGGATCTTTTCTTCCTATGGTTTGAAACTGGCTAACACTTGATATTGGACAACGAGCAAGTTTCAGAAACTTTGTAAGCTTAGTGAATTTCAGCCTAAAAAAATCGGATTCCTGCACGCTAAGGAATCGACTTTTTATGTTTGGCTTGTTAAGTTTTTAATCCCTTTTATTCTGCTTCTGCTGTTCTAGAGGATTTAGGTAAATCAATTCCCATAATATCCCCAGACAGCAATTTTACTTCCGGTAAGTCTCTTAAGCGCGGATGAAGCATCCAAACAATAGAAACAATTAATAAACCAATTCCGGTCAAGGAGAATGTTAGTGTACTGCTTGTTATACTAGATACATAGCCACCTGCAAGTGAACCAATTGGCATCGCAACTGCACTCATACTGCCAGATACTGTATTTAATCGTCCTAGCAGGTGTTGTGGGACAACGGTTTGCATTGTTGTTGCAAAAATGACATTCGTGCCACCAATTGGTATCCAGGCAAGGGCGAAGCATATTATAGCAATATATGTTGATGGAACCAAAGCGGCAAGTATCCAAAATACTGCACTAATGCAAAAGGAAATTATTACAAAAAAACCTAGTCGGAATTTCCCCATCCAAGCTCCGCACAATGCACCTATTAATCCGCCTACAGACATAGCCGCCAAATAAAAACCATAATAGATTGGACCACCCTGAGCATCTGCAAGAGATGGCAATATAGCCATTGCGGCTCCAATACAAAAGTTTGCCACAATCGATCCAATTAAAAATGTTGCAATTAATGAGCGAAAGACGATGGCGAACCCCTCTTTTAAGTCAGTCAAGTATTTAGGAATCTTACCAGTTTTATATTCCTTTTGTTCATCCTTTATAGAAGGAAATTTTAATAAGCTAAACAACATTGCTGCAATGGCAAAAATAATGGAATCTGATATATATAAGAAGGTAACTCCTAAAAAAGCAACAAGTATACCTGAGATGGCATTAAAGACTAAATCGATTCCCTGATAGGCAAATGCAAAATAAGAATTCCCTTTGATAAGTTCTTTTTTGTCTAAGATCATCGGCAGTGCCTTTGTTTGAGATGGATATGCAAATTGCTGAATAAATGAAGCGATAGGCATAATACATAATACAAGTTGGACCGTTAACAAATCAAAATGATAGGTTATAGGGATGATGAGGATAAGCAACGTCTGCAGAATTTGGGTTGTAATTAATGTTTTCTTGACTGGCCAGGTATCAACAAACGGACCAGTAATAAATTGTAGAGATGAAGGCAAAAGAGTTAAAAATCCAGCGAGACCAGAGTAAAAGGCATTTCCCCCCAGTTTATAGACAAGCCACATCGTTGCGACATAATACAGGCTATCCCCAATGTTTGTGACCACCCTGCCAAATAGCAAAAACAGGTAGTTCCTATTTTTGAAAAGGGGCATCTCAACGCCTCCCACTCTATTCTTTTTTATCTGTCTGAAAGCCAATGGTGGTGATATAATAGCTGTTCTTAACTGAGCTGGTATTCTTTCCCATATGATCTAATTCTTTTATCAAGGCTTCATATTTCTTTTTCCATTGTTTAAATTGTTCTTCCGTCGCTTCAAGCTCCCAAGTAGTTGAAATAAAGCTTCGTTCTAGAGGATCTTCATTCGGTTTCTTTGTTTCAAATGCATCAAGAGGTGCAGTTTTAACTGCTTGCTTTGCTCTTTCTAGAATCCCATACATTAATTGTTTTGTTGCATTACCGACTTCCGTTCTTTGGGGAAGAAGTTCCTCAGAAATTTGAAAATCAGAAGCCACTGCCTGATAAAATTTCTGTACAATCCCATTTTTTTCTTCTGTTTTAACGATTTCTATTAACTTATTTTTTTCCAAATCTTTGAGATGGTAATGTACCTTTCCCCGAGGGATATCTAGTATTTCTGATAGCTGTTTCCCAGTATAAGGACGCATTACTAACTGCATCATGATTTTTGCACGAAGCGGGTCACTTAATGCCTTAAGCTGTTGGAGATTATCAATAATCATATTATTTTTCATATAAAGACCTCCTGACGTTTAAAAAAATCAAACGGTCAGTTTTATTTGACGGTATATTAGCACATAATAAAATAGTTGTAAAGGTATTTCGGATTATTGTGGAAATTAACATAAATTGTTATTAATTAAATTCTCCAAGGCGAATTTACCCCCACTGAATGGAATACCGATATGCATTTACGGGAGTGAGAGATTTCGGCTGAATAAGGTCAAACGGGACAGGTTGATTAATATGATCTATATTTATTGATAGGAAGGAGGAATATTATGAAAGTAAAAATCGCAAATGTTTCTGATGCACCATTAATACATGATTTAATGATTCAAGCTTTTATGGAATATAGAGATGAAAATCCTCCTTCAAGTGCCTTAGAGGAGACCGTGCAATCAATATCCAATGCGTTAAAAAACGGAGAAAGAGCTTTAATTGGATTTGACAATACTGAACCGGTTGGGATGGTACGTTTTCAGGTAAAAGACGAGGGATTATATTTTTACAGGCTTTCCGTTATTCCAGAGAAGCAAGGGCAAGGTATTGCGAAAAAAATATTAAAATCACTAGAGGATTATGCAACTAATATAGGAGTAACTACAGTACTGTGCAAAGTGCGTTTGACGGTTCCGAAAAATATAAAGCTATATAGATCGATAGGCTACATCCATTATGACGAGGAAGTCGTACATAAACCTAATGGTACAAGTATTAAAGTTGGTTCTATGAAGAAACTTCTTTAGATTTTCAATTAATGTAGGAAGACGAAGCGTTAGTGCAACAAGGGGCTAAAAAGAACATCTCTACACTATTTTTCTAATTAAAAAGAGAGCAAATGCAGTTGGGATGGCTGCTGGAAAGCCGATTCTCTCTATTCCTTTGTTCTCTTAAATCGCCTATACCTCCTTTGAATTTCCATATTCCATTACATCCTGCCCCCCCAGATCCTTTAACCTAGTAGGAATTAAGAAACTGTAAATTTGATTAATGGGGGCATTGCTGAAAGGTTAGTTAATCACTTACCACATGTTGCTTCGTCTGGTTAAATCTATTGTAATTGAAATTAAAAGGCTATTTTTAAAATGATTTCACATCCTATAACTTCCTTTTCAGGCTATCTGAACCCTAAATTGAGATATGATTTTGGGTTTGCGTGCTTATGCTTTTGCAACTTATCGGATAACCTAGAGAAACTTTATTATTATAGACTCGAGAACCGTTCAGATATTTCTCAATCAACTACATGATACCGCCCTTTTGGAATAACTAATGGAGTATTGGAAATTGGATCTGAAATGACAACACAATTTAAATCAAAGACTGATTTTACTAGATCACTTGTTAGAACTTCAGTAGGTGTTCCTTCTGCTATAAGCTGTCCTTTTTTCACTGCAAAAATACAGTCCGCATAACGTGCTGATAAATTAATATCATGCAATACCATAACAATAGTTGTACCGTACTTACGATTTAAATTTGTAAGTAAGTCCAGTATTTCTACCTGATAAGTTATATCTAAAAAAGTCGTTGGTTCATCTAGAAGTAAAATATCTGTTTGTTGCGCAAGTGCCATTGCAATCCATACACGCTGGCGTTGGCCACCTGAAAGCTCATCAATATCGTGATTCGCAAATTCTTGGATATTCATAAACTCCATAGCTTCTTCTACAGCTTCATAATCTTTTTTCGACCATCCACTGAATAAAGACTGGTGTGGAAACCTTCCTCGACCAACTAAGTCGGCGACAGTAATTCCATCAGGTACTACAGGAGACTGAGGAAGGATTCCTAATAAACGTGCCAGTTGCTTTGGCGGGTATTTGTTGATAGCTTTGCCATCAAGTGTGACATTACCTTCCGTTGGTTTAATAAGTTTTGCCATTGTTTTTAAAAGTGTTGATTTTCCGCAACCATTTGCACCTATAATAACGCTAATTTTATTTTTGGGTACTTCAAGATCTATTCCTTGAAGAATAGTTTTATCATCATAGCCAGCAACAAGCTGCTCTACTCGAAAAACATGTGTATTGCTCATTACAATTCTCCTTTTCGGTTCATTCGGATTAGTAAGTAAATTAAATATGGTGCTCCAAGTAATCCCGTAATAACACCTACTGGGAACCTATATTCAAATGCAAACTGTCCAATTAAATCTGCAAATAATACAAGATTGGCTCCGACTAAACCTGCTGGAAGAATATTTGACGCACTGACACCAACTAGGCGATTTGCAATTGGTCCTGCTAAAAAAGATATGAAGGCAATTGGCCCAGTCGTTGCTGTAGCAATTGCAATTATAAATACGGAACTTCCAATTAAAATGATTCGTATTTTATCGGTCGCTACACCAAGTGATGCTGCCATTTGGTCACCTAATTCTAGCATACTTAACTGTTTGCCAAGTAATAGCATAATAGGCGTACATACAGCTACTATGATAATTAAAGGAAGTACTTCACTCATTTTTGAACCATTTAAACTACCACTTAACCATCTAAGTACCCCTGCAATATCTTGTTGCGCACTTTTTAGCATCAAATATGAAATGACCGCATCTAACATCGCTTGCATCCCAATCCCGATAATAATTAAACGTCCAATCGAAAATGATCGACCACGAGATAAGAAATACATGACGATTACAATAATTAATCCTGCCATAACTGCCGCAATAGATATAGCTGTATTGCTTAAATGTAATACTGTAATACAAAATACTGCTGCCGCACTAGAACCTGATGTAATGCCTAAAATATTTGGATTGGCTAATGGATTTCGTAAAATGGTTTGAAAAATATAACCTGCCACGCCAAAAGCAAACCCTGCAAATAGTCCTGTAATCATTCTTGGAAGTCGAATCGTATTAACTGCAAAATTAGCTCCAGCAATTTCTTCTCCCATTAAAGATCGAATAACCACATTCGCCGGATAAATCGTGTTTCCTAACAATAACATCGCACAACAAAGTACGACAGCTAAAATGGCTAATAAAGAGGTAACAAAAACCCAGCGTCTTTTTCTTTTACGCATACCTACCATCATAAAAATTACTTCACCAGATTGGTTTCTCATAATGACCTCACCTTCGATTTCTTTGCTAGCAAGATGAGGATTGGTGCACCAATAAACGCTGTAATAATACCTACTTCAAGTTCCCCTGGACTTCCCAAGAGCCTGCCTACCACATCAGAAAATGTTAAAATAATCGCTCCTGCTAATGCTGACATAGGAATTAAAAAGCGTAAATCTGACCCAATAACTAAACGCATTGCATGAGTGGCTAAAAGACCGATAAAACCGATTGGACCGGCTAAAGCAGTAGTTACTCCACATAAAATAACCCCTGCGCAAACTGCAACTACTCTTAATAAACCTGGTCGTACACCTAGACCTCTTGCAACATCGTCACCTAATGCTAATGCATTTAGTGCTGGCGCTGATATGAACGCTAGTATCATCCCTATTAGTAAAAAAGGAATAAAAATAGTGATTGAATTCCATGACCCTGAACCAACACTTCCTACTTGCCAAAACCTAAATTGATCCATTGCATATTGACTTGGAATCATAATTGCAGTTACTAGTGAAGATAGAGCTGCAGTGGTTGCAGCTCCAGCTAAAACTAATTTTATTGGCGTTGCGCCACCACGCCCCATAGAGCCTATTCCAAAAACGAAAACTGTTGTTACGGCTGCTCCGATTAAAGCTAACCAAATATACTCACTGGCTGTAGTAATATTTATAAATGTAATACCACTCACTACAAACAGAGCTGCACCTGTATTAACACCTAAAATACTCGGGTCAGCTAATGGATTACGTGTCACAGATTGCATAAGTACACCCGCAATACCTAACGCTGCACCGCAGCACAAACTAAAAATCGTACGCGAAATTCGTTTTTGCACTACGTTTGCACCATAGGAATCTTGATTTTGGTAAAACAACCCATCGATTAATTCTTGAACGCTGACCACTCTAGCTCCTAAGACAATAGAAGCAATGATTGTGACTATTAGTAAGATTAGTCCCACCACTAAAATAAGTGAAAAATGCTTTGGTACTTGTAATTCAAGTTGCTTTGTTTTAGAAGCTGAAGTGCTATTCTTCAATTTTATCAATAGCTCCACCGATTAATTTTAGATATTCATCAATTGTATAAGCTATAGACAGTGGATTTGGAGTTCCTGCTGCTACTAATGGTGACTCGCTTGTAATAAATGCCACAGAACCTCTTTCAATTGCTGGAATTTTTCCTAGTATTGGATCTGCTTTAATTGTTTTATAAAGCGCATCATCACCATAACCGACAATTAAATCTGCATCAAATAAAGCTTCTATATTCTCAGCACTCAATTCTAATGAGTAGCTCTTTGGATCTTTAATTAGTGCAGTCACACTTTCTGGATAAGTCAAACCCAACTCTTCTAAAAACGCTGCACGTGAATCAACTGGAGTATAAATGTGTAATTGAGATAAATCTTTCGCTGAAAAGTTAACCCACACGACTTTTTTACCATCAATTTGAGGGTAAGCACTTAGTTTTTCAGCAATTAATTGCTCTGTATCTTTAATAAGTTGCTCACCTTCTTCTTTCATACCTATACCTGTAGCATTGAGCTCAACTTGCTCACGCCATGTAGTTGCCCATGGGGCAATTGGGTAGGCAACAACAGGGGCAATTTCAGATAATGTTTCATATTCTTCTTCTGTAATACCAGAATATGCAGCAAGGATGACGTCTGGATTAGCATCAGCAATTGCTTCAAAATCTAAACCATCCGTATCTTGAAATACATTAGGATTAGTTTCTCCAAGTTCATCCAACTTTTCTTTTGTCCATGGTAATAATCCACTATCATCTTGAACACCAAAGTTTGCAGCCGAAAAACCAACTGGCACTACACCTAATGCTAAAGCAATATCATGGTTTGCCCATTGAATTGTTACAACTCGTTCTGGTTTGCTTTTGATAACAGCCTCACCTAAAGCATGGGTAATAGTAATTGGATATTGAGAGTCTGTTTCCTTTGATGCAGCTGTCTTTGGTTTTTCTACATCATCTTTTGAAGACTGGCTAGAACAACCTAATAATGCAAGGGAAACTGTAATAATCAACATCAACATTAATAAAAACGTTTTTTTGTTTTGCATATATAATCCTTCCTATTTCTATATGTATTTGAGGTGCATCAGTCATGATAAAATCCATTAACACCATATATTGATAATGATTATCATTATCGAAAGTTTACCCCACATATAATGAACTGTCAATGCTATTTATATTTAAGTTTACCGATTTTCCTGCTATCGACCAGTCAGTGGGATGTTTGACAGTCATTTGGAAAATGGATGGTGCGTTTATCGAGAAAAATCAATTTTTATGCAACACAAACTAAACGTACGAAAATTGTACATTTTGACAAGGATATTTAATTGTTGCATTCAAAGGGCTAGGTTCAGCTTGAGCTGCCGCGGATTGCTTGCTCTTTCTATGTATTTAAAATGCTGGATACCGCGCGTGTCTTTGTCCAGGATGGCTTTCATCCCAGCTGAAAAACGGTACAGGAACATTCTTATCTGATCCTTATCCTTAATGCCTCGCGCTCGTTCGATAACCGCATGGAAGAAAGCATTTTTCTTTTCGATTTTCAACGTCATGAAGGTGAATCGATTACACTTAGTTGGACAGATTTGTTAAGGTCATATAGACTTGATTCAATCTAGTCAGAGGAGAATAGAGAATGACCAAAAGGAAAAGAAGAACTTTTTCAAAAGAATTTAAAGAACAAATCGTACAGCTGTATGCAACTGGTAAACCACGAGCCGAAATCATTAGTGAGTATGATCTGACACCTTCTTCCTTTGATAAATGGGTTCGCCAACACAATACGAGTGGCTCTTTTGAAGAAAAAGATAACCGAACGCCTGAACAGGAAGAACTGATTAAGCTACGTAAAGAAAACCAAAGACTTGCGATGGAGAATGACATTTTAAAGCAAGCCGCGCTGATCATGGGACGAAAGTAGATGTGATTCGAAATAACGCTCACAAATACTCGGTATCAGCAATGTGCGACGTCCTACAAATCCCTAGAAGTACGTATTATTATGAGGCCAAAATCAAAGATGACCAGGAAGAGGAGGAACTGAAAAGACTTATCAAAAGCATATTCAAATCCAGCAGAAATAACTACGGTCAGAGAAAAATAAAGGTTGAGCTTCAAAAAACGGGCTGGCAAGTGTCACGCCGTCGTATTGGGCGGATTATGAAAGAGCAGGGACTTGTCTCCAAGTATACCGTGGCCCAGTTTAAACCTCGGAAAACTTCAGTCAATGAATCGGAGGTTGGAAACGTACTCAACCGAGAGTTTAATCAAGACAAAGAGTTAAAGGTCGTTGTCAGTGATCTGACTTACGTCCGTGTTAGACAAAAATGGCATTACATCTGTGTTTTGGTAGATTTGTATAATCGTGAAATCATTGGCTACAGTGCCGGTCCTGAGAAAACTGCAGCCTTAGTTCAGCGTGCCTTTGCATCGGTTCCCTACAGTCTAAATCGCCTCGAATTGTTCCATACCGATCGGGGCAGTGAGTTTAAAAATAAGCTTATCGATGAAGCTCTTGGGGCATTTGACATTGAGCGTTCCCTGAGCGCAAAAGGAACGCCCTATGACAATGCCGTTGCGGAAGCTATGTTTAAGACGATCAAAACAGAGTTCGTCAATGGCGCCGTTTTTTCAAGCCAATAGGAACTGGATCTGGAACTATTTGATTATGTGAATTGGTTTAATCATATTCGGATCCATGAATCGCTTGGCT
>JAABNQ010000051.1 GCA_009928435.1 Bacillus sp. HF117_J1_D | reverse complement strand
TCCTTTTAGGAATCCTCGTTCATGAATAATCATGAATGGGCGGGGAGGATGTCAAGATGATGTTAGTCAGATTTTAATAGGAGGTACGGAAGAAGGATGAGTGCGTTTCCTAAAGATGCAATGCGTATGCTAAAAGAGACGAGTCGTACATTTTACATTCCGATTACTTTTTTACAGAAAGAGTTAAAGTATTCGGTTGCAGCTGCTTATTTAATATTTCGAGCAATTGATGAAATTGAGGACCATGAAGAACTGGACAGTGATGTAAAATATACAATCTTAATGCAAGTAAGCGAATTATTCAAGCAACCATTTGATAACGAAGAATATTTGAGAATACTAGGACAGGCAAAAGTTCGAATGCCAGAAGTGACACTTCGTTTAGAAGAGTGGCTGCAAGCTTGTCCAAATGATGCCCTGCCAATCGTCACGAATGCTGCTTGTGAAATGGCCTATGGTATGGCAAAATGGGCAAAAGCAAATTGGAATATCCGCTCACGTGAAGATCTGGATGACTATACATATTATGTTGCAGGACTGGTTGGAGTCATGCTCTCGGACCTTTGGGAGCACTATGGCGGAGAAAAAACAGAACGGGAACTTGCCATTGGTTACGGGCGGGGACTTCAGGCCGTAAACATCTTGCGTAACGAAAAGGAAGACTTGGTCGAACGTGGTGTGAGCTTTGTACCTGATGGGTGGACTCGTGCCGATCTATTCGTATATGCAGATGAAAATCTTGCGAAAGCAGATGAGTATATGAAGTCTATCAAAAAGAAAAGCATTTTATTATTCTGTCGTCTGCCGCTTGCTCTAGCTCACAAAACGTTAAAAGCGATGAAACAGGGACGCGAAAAAATCACACGTGCAGAAGTAGAACAAACGGTGGAAGAAGTTCAAATCGATTAGTTCCATCTTTGCTGGTGTAGCAAGGACACTTTTCTATTTGCAATCTGCCGTCTGCAACATAGAACGGTGGCGAAATCTGCAAAGAATTTGATGGTAAAGGCAGGTGTTGGCGTTGGCCAACTCAATCGAGCAAAGAAAATCTGAACATATTCAAATTACATTGAACGAAAAAGTGACGGGGGAGTCGATTTCAACAGGCTTGGAGTCGCTTACGTTCATCCACAATGCACTCCCTGAAATTAATTTTGACGAAATCTCCATTGAAACCAAATTTCTTGGTTTTGATTGCAAAACGCCGTTCCTTATCAGTTCTATGACGGGCGGGACGGCTCTCGCTGAGACAATTAACCGGAATCTGGCAACAGCGGCTGAAGAAAGGGGCTGGGTGCTTGCACTCGGATCTACCCGGGCACTGCTCGACAGCGATGGACATTCCTCCTCTTTCCTGATGAGGAAATACGCACCGAGTGTCCCGATCATTGCAAACTTGGGCGCTGTTCAATTAAATTACGGATTCGGCGTCAAGGAATGCAGGGAAATTATCGAGATAACCGAGGCGGATATGCTCGTCCTTCATTTGAACAGCATCCAAGAAGTGATTCAGGAAAAGGGAGATACGAATTTTAAAGGGTTATTAAAGAAGATTGAACAACTGTGCAGCACGCTGGAGGTTCCGGTTGGGGTCAAAGAAGTTGGATGGGGAATCGATGGTGAGATAGCCCGAAAATTAAGTGAGGTCGGCGTTGCGTTTATCGATGTCGCCGGAGCGGGCGGCACTTCCTGGAGTCAGGTAGAAAAGTTCCGTGCTAAAGATCCAATTCGGCGGGTTGCCGCAGAAAGCTTCAGCGAATGGGGGATTCCGACGGCGGAATCGATCAGATTAGTTCGCGAAAGCGTTGGGAACTGTCCGCTGATTGCCAGCGGCGGGATGCAGACGGGGCTGGACGGAGCCAAGACCATTGCGTTGGGTGCTGACCTTGTTGGATTCGGGCGGTCCATCCTGAAAGAAGCGACCCAGAGCCCGGAAGATGTCCTTGAAGTAATGAAAATCCGGGAAATGGAGCTTCAGATGGCGATGTTCGGAATTGGGGCGCCGACGATTTTAGAATTAAAGGGCACCCCACGTCTGAAGGAACGATGATAATGGTAAGAAGCTAAGCATTATTTTGTACAAATGAGGAAACAGGCAATAGAGCTAGCAACAGAGCTGTCAGTGTTTTCCTTTTTTCTAGCGTACGAGATGTGCTTAGTAGCCGGAGCAACTGAGTTTAAGGTTGAGCGTGACTCTTTCGTTCAGCTGACGGGCAGTAGTGTTTTGCAGAGTCAGAATTTGCCGCTATGATATCGCAAATAAATGTGAAAAAAACCACATCTTTTAGTGGTTTTTTTAGCATGACTACATAAATTTGTAAATGAATTTTTATTGACGGGCTTTCCGCATAACACTACAATGAGTAATGTGGGGAGGGGCAATCTTGAAAATCTGGAAGTTTAAAATAAACGAAAGTGGATTGAAACGTTTTTTTGGACCTCTTGAGGCAAAAATTATGGACATCTTATGGTGTCATGATGAAATGACTATTAAAGATGTTCAGCAAGCTCTTGAACGGGAAAAACCGGTGAATTTCAATACAGTGATGACTGTTATGAATCGATTAGTTGAAAAGGGAGTTCTTCAAAAGAGGACAGAAGGTAGATCATATGTTTATAGGCCTGTTCTATCAAGGATGGAGTTTTTAAATACTCAGTCAAAGGAAATGACGAACGAGCTTATGGACGAATTTGGAAATGTTGTCGTAAGTCATATGCTGGATGCACTTGAAGAAGCTGACGATGATCTTGTTGCTAAGCTTGAGCACAAAATTATAGAATTGAAAAAGGGTATGTAACAAATGTCTAAACGTCAATCCTCTTTTATGCTTGTCATATCCTTTGCCATTTCAGGTATAATTTTATTTCAAATGGGGTTATATGTCACCTCAATGCTGGCAGGCTGGAATGTGAATTTTAACCTCGTTGCCGTATGCCACAGCTGGTTAAAAGCGTTTGGACTGTCATTTCTTGAATACGCACTTGATGGGCTGGTCATTTATACGCTCCTATTTGCACTATGGAAAATAGGTTCGCAATGGGTTCAAACGACCAGAATGAAAAGCAGATTTCAGGAATACAAAGACGAAAAACTTACGAGCGAAATGAGTCGTGTATTCGGAATGGGACAAGAAGAGCTATTGGTTCTTTCACATCCCAATCCTATGGCGTTTACGATGGGATTTGTAAGTCCTAAAATCATCGTCACTACTGGTTTAATCAACCTTCTAAATCATGATGAGCTGCGAGCAGTGGTTTCTCATGAGATGTATCATAAAGAACATCGTGATCCTTTAAAAATCTTTCTACTTTCACTCAGTTCATCAATTATGTGGTACATTCCCATTCAGAAGTGGTTTCATCATAAATACAGCGTCATTCAGGAAATATTGGCAGATGATTTTGCTATTAAACAACAAGAGACATATGTCAATCTGGGCAACGCTCTGTTGAAAATGTTAAAAGTAGGCAAGCAGGAAAAGATGCCTTTTACTTATGTCTCATTCGCAAATACATCGTTAAATCATCGAATTGAATATATTCTGAATCCATTAAAGGAAGTGCAACTGCAGCTTCCGTTTAAAATAGCATTAATTTCATTGCTCATTTTCAGTCTCATTTGTGGACTTTTTATTTACGCACTTGCGTAAATTTTTTTACCCAATACACTACGTATCGTAGTTTGAAATTAGGAGTGTGGACATGTCAAAGAAAATATTTTGGTTCATTGGTATATTGGCGATTTGTATTATAGGGATTATTGTCTTAAAGGATGTTCAAAAAGAAGAGACGGCCGGCAACATTGATTATGAGGGTCAGCCGTTTATAGGAGAAGAGACAGCACCTGTTGAAATTGTTGAATTTGGCGACTATAAATGTCCGCATTGTAAAGAGTTTAATGATAGTATTTTTCCAATGATTAATGAACAATTAGTTGAAACGGGGAAAGCAAAGTTCTACTTTATGAACTATTCATTTATTAGTGCTGATTCAACAACGTCTGCACAATTTGCTGAAACAGTTTTTCAAGAGCTGGGTAATAAAAAGTTTTGGGATTTTCATCATTTATTGTTCGAGAAACAAACGAATGAATCCGGAGAGTTGAATACTTTATCGGATGAATTTTTAGCAGACGTATTAACAGAAGTTGCAAGTCCAGAGGAAACAGAAAAAGTCATGCTTGCTTACAATAAAGGAAAAGGAGAAGCAGCCTTAAAGAAGGATCTAGGCATCGCAAATCACTTAGGCATTTCATCTACTCCTGTCATCTATATCAATGGAAAGCAATTTGATGGCAAAAGCATGGATGAATTATTCACAATGGTGGAAGAGGCGGTTGCAAGTGGTAAATAAAAATCTTTTACTCGCATGGATAACATCTATCATAGCGATGGGCGGAAGTTTGTTTTTTAGCGAACAGATGGGTTTTATACCTTGTACACTTTGCTGGTATCAACGGATTTTAATGTACCCACTTGTTATTTTTCTAGGTATAGCCTTCTACCGGAATGATAAGAAAATTTACCTGTACGTGTTGCCGATATCGGTCATCGGTATGATCGCTTCCAGCTATCATTACGCATTGCAAAAAATTCCTTCACTAAATGAATTCGCTACATGTACAAGCGGAGTACCGTGCTCGGGTCAATATATCAATTGGTTCGGTTTTATCACGATTCCTTTCTTGGCGCTTACTGCTTTTACAATCATTACAATCACAATGCTCATGATGTTAAAGCAAAAGTAATATAGTGATCTTTTTCCATACGATAATCAATGAACAAGACTCCAGTTTGTGCTGAGAGGCTTTTTTCAAAAAAATAAACTATAAGTTTATGATATGAGTCGGAACAAAAGCCCCCCTTAAAGGAATCATTGCGTTTGATGTCTCCAAGGGGGGTGTCTGACTGATTAAGAGCTTGTACCATTTCTTCATTTAACTTGCAGCAAGCGAGGGGCTGTTGTGACAAGCAATGCGATCACGATAAAGCAAGCGAGTGAAGAGGCAAACCAGGAAGTACCGTTGGCAATGAGCGAGTATAGAAAAGCGGATTGCCCTGGAGGTGCATACTGTCCCCAGAAAATAATTCCTGCTATGAAGTGCCAAATATATCTTGCAAAACCGCCAATAAATATAGCGGCAAATAATAACAAGGTCAGGATGATTTTTCTTTCAGATTGCAAAGCGTTTTTCGCGGCAGGAGCAAGCAATCCTGCTGCACCAATAAAGCTAAATGCAATAAAATACTCAATCAACCCTTGAAGAGGCGTCAATATTTGCCCAGCAGCATCCCCTGTCACAATTTGCAGTAATCCCCACAAAAAACCGGAAGCAAACCCGGCCTTTATTCCCCAGCGAAGTGAAACGATAAAAATAGGTACCATGGCAACTGAAAACTTGATTGCCGGAGTAACTTGAATCGATGGAATCATATCCAGCATCATGGCAAATGCCGCAAAAATGGCCACCTCAATCAACGCACGTAATGACATCTTTCCCCTTACCATAAAAAAACCCCCTATGATGTGATAACCGATCGTAACCATAGGGGAACAAGGCAATGAAAATATCATTGCCGTCTATATACCATCCCTGCGCTAGCATTATCTAACAGGTTCAAAGGGTCCGGAACGAATCCACTCTCAGCAAAAAGCTCCCCTTGGTACGCCGATTTAATTTCTACTCCTTATTTTAATAGATTTTGAAAAAATTACAATCGCTAATCAAACAGCCCGTCTCCATTGCAAGGAGTCGGGCTGTTGCGCTAAAAAAATCTATTTGGCATGTAATATTTCCATGAACTCTTGGCCGGAAATGGTTTCTTTTTCAATTAAATATTTGGCGATTTCATGCAGTTTATCTTTATTCTCTTCTAAGATGGACTTCGCGCGACCATAGCATGTTTTAATAATATGCTGCACCTCGTCATCGATTTTCGAGGCGGTTTCTGGAGATACAAGCAGTGTCGTATCTTCTCCCAAGTATGGGTTGTTGACTGTTTCTAACGCCATCATGCCGAATTCATCACTCATTCCATACCTTGAGACCATCGCTCTTGCGATCTTTGTTGCCTGTTCAATATCGTTGGCGGCACCTGAAGTAATCCGGTTAAAAATGATATCTTCGGCAGCGCGTCCGCCCATGAACGTAGTGATTTTATCCAATGCCTGTTCTTTGCTCATCAGTACTTGATCCGTTTCTTCCACCTGCAATGTATAGCCCAAAGATCCGGATGTCCTTGGTACAATTGTGATCTTATGTACTGGTGCTGAGTGAGACTGCTGCGCGGCAACTAGTGCATGTCCCACTTCGTGATAGGCGACAGTTAATTTATCATCTTCCTGGAGCACTTTGTTTTTCCGCGGATAGCCTGCAATAACGACTTCAATTGATTCTTCCAGATCGCTTTGATTCACTAGCTGGCGGCCAAGCTTGACAGCACGGAGCGCAGCCTCGTTTACGATGTTTGCCAAATCAGCCCCTGAGGCTCCCGGAATCATTTTGGCAATTTCATGTAAATCGACGTCATCAGCTAACTTTACTTTGCGGGCATGGACATTTAAAATCGCTTCACGTGCAGTCAAGTCCGGCAGCTCCACCGGGATACGGCGGTCAAACCTTCCTGGTCTGAGCAAGGCTTTATCCAGTATCTCAGGCCTGTTTGTAGCTGCTAAAATAAGGATGCCCTTGTCAGCATCAAATCCGTCCATTTCGGATAACAGCTGGTTCAATGTCTGCTCTCTTTCATCGTTGCCGCCTTGCACTCCCCCCGAGTTACGGCTTTTGCCGATTGCATCCAATTCATCAATAAACACAATACATGGTGCTTTTTCCTCCGCTTGGCGAAACAAATCCCGCACGCGTGCAGCACCTGTACCAACAAACATTTCCACAAATTCCGATCCAGAAATGGAGAAGAAAGGGACTTTTGATTCCCCAGCCAATGCTTTGGCTATCAATGTTTTTCCTGTTCCGGGAGGGCCTACCAGCAAGACGCCTTTTGGCATCTTAGCGCCGATATCTTTATATTTTTTGGGATTATGAAGGAAATCAACAATTTCCATCAATGCCTCTTTGGCTTCATCTTGGCCGGCAACATCGTCAAACGACTTTCCAACCTCCGCCTCCACATACACCCTAGCGTTGCTTTTTCCAAATGTTAATGCATTCCCGGCTCCTCCTGATTTCATCCTTTTCGCCAGCATTTGACCAAAGATGATGAAAATAATGATAGGGATAATCCAGGTTAGTGCAAATGTCAGGATAGGTGAGTTTTCTTTTGGGATGATTTTCGTGAATGTCACATTTGCATCGTGTAAACGGTCAACCAAACTGGGATCGTCGACGGCTCCGGTTTTGTATGTAACCTTATCGTCCCCAGCAGGTTGAAACATAATATAATTTTGTCGGATTTCGACTTTCTCCACTTTCCCGTCATCCACCATGTTTAGAAAAGTACCGTAATCGACATCTTCCACACGGTCAAAAATTTTCGGGAACACAAATGCATTCAAAAGAATGACAGCAAACAAAATGATTAAATAAAAGGACATTCTTGGATTTTTTTGTGGTTCTTCTTTCATGACCTTTGCATTCCTTTCCTCTCATTTATTTAAAAATAACAATATAAGCTCTGTATCTTTAACATTACCAAATCCAGGTTACTAGAGCCAGTTTTGTGGTAGGAGGAAAATCTGTAGGTGTGATAGCGGTAGTCATTAGACATTTTTCTTATAAAATCCTTTTAAAATAAAAAAAACAGGGGGTATCCCCCTGTTAGTTGTCTGAATTATTCTCCATTTCAAACACCTGCTGCACATCCTTGTCTCCACGGCCGGACAAGTTGACAATGATGATGTCATCTTTGTTCAGCGTTGGGGCTAATTTTAATGTGTATGCTATGGCATGCGCGCTTTCAAGTGCTGGAATGATTCCTTCTTTTTTCGAGAGTATTTTGAATGCATCCAAGACTTCTTCATTTGTAACTGTGTGGTATTCCGCTCGCCCAGATTCCTTCAAATGACTGTGTTCAGGACCAATACCAGGGTAGTCTAGACCGGCTGCAATCGAATAGGTTGGTTTCGGATTGCCTTCTTCGTCGATGAGCGCTAGACATTTAAATCCGTGAAGCTCGGCAGGAACGCCTTCTGTTAAAGATGGCGCCTGGTCTGGTTCAACACCAATCAAACGCACATCAGCTTCATCGATATAATGGGCGAAGGCTCCAATCGCATTGCTCCCGCCACCGGTGCAGGCGACAACTGCAGTAGGCAATTTGCCTTCTTTTTCAACAATCTGTCTCTTGGACTCTTCACTAATCACTGATTGAAAGTGTTTTACGATCGTTGGGTAAGGATGAGGACCGACCGCCGAGCCAAGCAAATAAAAAGTATTCTTGTAGTTTTGTACAAGGTCACCTAATGCTTCGTCCACGGCATCCTTCAAACGCCCCTGTCCTTTGTCAACCGCTACAACCTTTGCACCCAATAATTCCATGCGGAATACGTTCAGAGCTTGCCTTTTTGTATCTTCAGCCCCCATATAAATGACGCAATCCATATCGAACATTGCACAAGCGGTAGCTGTAGCAACGCCGTGCTGGCCCGCTCCAGTTTCAGCAATAATACGTTTCAAGCCCATGCGTTTGGCAAGTAAAATTTGTCCGATAGCATTATTGATTTTATGGGCGCCGGTATGGTTCAAGTCTTCCCGTTTCAAATAGATCTTTGCACCGCCAAGCTCCTGCGTCAATCTTTCAGCAAAAGTCAACGGGTTTTCCCGGCCTATATATTCTTTTAAATAATAATTGTATTCCTGGATGAATTCCTCATCATCTTTATACTTTTCAAATTGTGCGTCTAAGTGATCCATTACTTCCTGCAAGTCTGGAGGTACAAAACTGCCTCCGAACTGGCCAAAATAACCTTTTTCTTGAACTATGCTCATCTCTACTCCACTCTCCCTTACTTGATGAATCTATGACAAGTTTAACAGGCAATCAGGTGCTTATTCAAGATAAACCTAATCAACAAATTGTGACAGGACGATTTGCTGTTTTTGTCTTTTATGAAGTCACCTGCATTCACTCTTTTCAGAGAAAGTCGTTCTGCCAACTATCTGAACAGGGAGATTGCTAGTGTATCCTTTATTGGAATAAAAAAGAGACAGCGACTCAAATGGCCGTTGTCTCTTTGCATATGACTCTCGACTACAGGGTAGTGATATCTGATCCGTTCTTCAAAAGCTTTCCACTTTCTCTACAGTGTCTGCTGCTTTATGATCTTGTTTATTTGGTTTTAAAACTATGAGCAATAGAAAGACACAGCAGACGAGTACGCTGGAAATTAGATATATTGATTGGTACCCTCTCGCTACAGCAATCATTCCGAACACATATGATCCCAAAGCGATCCCACTATCAAAGAAAGTGTAAAAGGTGGCAGTGGCATAGCCGCTTCGCTCAATGGGCGCAGATTGGATGGCGAGCGTCTGCATACTTGGCACCAAAGAGCCGTAGCCAAGCCCAACGAAACCTCCTGCGAGTAAAAAGGTAGCAGCCGAATTGGTAAAGGCCAGCATCATCAGTCCGACGATGAATAAAATTAATCCGGGATACAAGACATACTGAGGCCCCTTCAGATCAAACAATCTTCCAGTGAACGGTCTTGCAAGTAGCATGACAGCTGCAAAGATCAGGAAAAAGCTGCTAGTCAAACTCAACAGATCTTTTCCTTGGGCATAAATGGATAAGTAGGATAGGATGCTCGCGTATGATAGACCAGTCAGACAAGCAAGAAAGCCTACAGGCACAGCCTTTCTCTCAAATAAGTCGTTAAAAGACATCCCTTTTTTCACCTTAGCGCGGTTCTGCTGCTTATGGGCGGGCACGATCAAGGAAAAAAGCGACCCTGTTACCATTAAAAGGCTGAGAATGATGAACAGCATGTCAAAGGAGTACGCTTGGATAAGAGACAAGGCAATGAGTGGACCGAGGACAACCCCAAGGTTCGTTGACATGGTAAAATAGCCAAGGCCTGTACCGCGGCGTGCAGGCGGAATGATATCTGCTGCAATGGCCCCGCATGCGGTGGTTGCAATGCTGAATCCAATTCCATGTAAAAAGCGCAAAGCAAGTAACAAACTGAATGGATGAATGAAATAATATAGGATCGTGCAAAGCAAATATAAGATGAGGCTGATGAGAAGCATTTTTCTTTTGCCGACCAGGTCTAGAATCTTTCCAGTAAACGGCCGAACGATGATGGCGGAAAGTAAAAAGACCGACATGAGCAGACCAGCTTCTTGATCTGTTTTATTTAAAATTCCTGTTGCATATAGCGGCAGTGTCGCCGTTAAACCATAAAACACGATAAAAACAGAAAGATTCGTGCAGAACAAGCTAATGAATGGTTTTGTCCAAATGGATTGCGTTTTTGGCAAATTATCATCTTCCTTCCATATCTAATTTTTTCAAGAGCTCCATTAACATGGTTTGCTCTTCTTTGGTCAATTTTTCCATTGTCCGTTCTTCAAACTGTTCAATGGAATCTTTAATATGAGGTAATCTAGTTTCTGCTTCTTCAGCCAGCCGGACCATTTTTTCGCGGCGGTCCTTTCCTGCACATGTTTTGAGCCAGCCAAGTTCTTCTAAGCGTTTGACTGTCCTAGTGATTGTCGGTGCTTCTACATTTAGATATTTACATATATCTGTCAGTGTCATTTCTCCATATTGATAAACGCAATAAAGGACTGTCCACTGCGAAGCGAACAAGTCATGTTTTTTCAATGTAGTATTAAGCTCTTTGGTAAGCAGTCGGGTCTTTTGAAAAATTTCATGAATCACAGGGTTCATCGAATCACCTCTAATATTTACCTAGGTAACCAACTACATTATTATACTTCGGGACACGAAATTTGTAAAGGGAATATGAACATTTTTCACAAAGTGGGATTATAAAAAAATTATATGCAGCCTGTTCCGTAATAGTTACCCGCAAAGGTTTAACGTAAAAGCAAAGACCAATGAATTGTCACTGGGCACCCCTGCAGAAATAACAATAAGAAAGCAGGAACATGCCAGTGGTAATGTTCCCGCTTGTGTTCGCTCTTATCTTATGCCCCAACTCTGCAGCTTCTTCAGTAATGTTGTATGATGAATGCCCAGCTCCTTTGCTGTTTGGCGCAGGGATTGTTTTTTCTGCAAGGCATCCATAATCAATTTCTTTTCATAATTTTGCACCATTTGCTTTAATGGGACTTCTTTGGAGCCTTGCTCAACCTGGGTGATCCGGAAGGGAAGGTGATAGGGTTCGAGGGTTGCTTCCGAAGTAGAAACAAATAAATTCTCAACCATATTTCGTAATTCCCGCACATTTCCTGGCCAATGATAGGCTGTCAAATATCGGATCGTTTCGTACGCAATTTCTTTTTGAATGTGGTACTTCTTCGAGAAATAGGAAAAAAAGTACTTGAGTAATTCCTGAACATCCTCTGGGCGTTCCGAAAGGGGCGGTACATCTATGGAAACAACGTTCAGACGATAATATAAGTCCTCTCTAAATAAGCCTTGTTTCACAAGTTGCTCCAAATTTTTATTTGTTACAGAAATAATCCGTATATCTAGATCCTTTGTCTTGTTGCTTCCAATCCGGCGTACTTGTTTCTCCTGTATAACCCGCAGTAATTTTACTTGCAAAGCAAGCGGCATCTCACCAATTTCATCAAACATGATCGTCCCTTCATCAGCAAGCTCAAGCAATCCGACTTTTCCTTCCTGTCTCGCGCCAGTAAAAGAGCCTTTTTCATAACCGAATAATTCGGATTCCAAGAGATTTTCCGGAATCGCTCCGCAATTAATTTTGATCAAAGGCTTGTCTTTCCTCTGACTAAAATGGTGAATTAAGTTTGTGAGCATTTCCTTTCCCACACCCGAAGGCCCAGACAGTAAAATACTCGTGGGGAATGGAGCTACCTGTTGAATTTTTTCGTATACCTGCTTCATTTGTGGACTCTTGAAAACAATGGTTTGGTTCTTTTCGAACTCTGTATGGACAGCGAAGCGGTGAGAGTTTAATTCGGCCGTTTCCATTGCTTTTGTTAGTTCACGCTTCATTTTACTAATTTCCGAGATGTCACTTACGCTGATGACAATTAAAGATAATTCTCCATCGTCATCAAATACAGGACTGCCTGTCACTACTACCTCTTTCTTCTCGCCAAGTTTTTCCTCATTACCAATTTTTTGAACGATGGATAGCTGCTTTTTTTCTTTAAAGACGAGCTCGGAAATAGAGCGATCAAAATACCCTCTTTCCGTGAGGTCTAAGACATTCTTTCCAATCAGGTCCGCCTTTTGGTAGCCAGTCATTTCCTCATATGCCCGATTGACCAGAACAGTAATTCCGTAACGGTCTACTACATAAATGCCATCTGTAGAAAATTCAATGACTGTTTCCAATTTATGAGCTAAGTCTTTATAGTGGTCAAGTGCGGAGGCCTGATCATAGTAGTCCGATGATGAATTATGGACGGTCATCCAGAATTCCACTCCTTTTAAATCCTTTAATTTTGTGTGGTGAATTTTTTCAAACACTGCTGAATTATTTCACCATCCAATTATATATCAATAAGAAAAATTTTTTTGGCGATTCCTTCAGGTATTTTTTGAAGAAATGGTGAATTATTTCACCGATCAATGGACTGATTTTCAATAAATCGTAATAAAATCAAGATTTAATGAGTTGGCATGCTATTTGCTATATATTAAGATAGCGTTTTTACAGGAATCGACAAACATTCTGCTGGCTGAGGAGGGAACGCTCGGAGTTAAGGTTTTGATATAGAAGTAAAAATATTCAATTTATGGAGGTAACAATGAAAAAATATAAGCTATTCGTCTTTTTCCTAGTATCTATGCTTTTAATGACAGCTTGTTCTTCAAATGGAAGCGGTTCAAAGGATAAAGATTCCTACGTTTTAAGAGTCTCACATCCCTATCAAAAGGCCACGCTCCATCATCAATATATGGTCTGGTTTGATGAGGAGTTGCAAAAAAGAAGTGATGGGCGCCTTTCGTTGGAAATCTATTCGGATTCACAATTGATGCCATCTGAACAGGAAATACCGGGTATTTTGCAGGGGCAGATAGACATGACGCATTCTCTCACTTCAATAGCGGGAAGCTTTGATCCCATTTGGTATTTTTTTGATCTACCATTTTTATTTGATTATGATCCGAAAGATCCCAAGGTGTATATGGATAGCCGGAAAGCATTTGTCGATAGTGAAAAAGGTGGCCGTCTAATAGCTAAGATGGCAGAAGAAAAAGGATTAAAGGTCCTTTCACTTGATTCCACGGATTTATACGCTACTTTATGGACCGCAGATGAAAGCAAGATGATTACAGATACAGCAAGTGCAGATGGATTGAAATTGCGTACACCAGGCGGAAAAGTAGCCCCGCAGACTTTGAAAGCGATTAAAGCCAGTGGTATTTCTATACCGGGGACAGAGCTCCCGACTGCCTTACAGCAGGGTGTGGTAGATGGATTAATCACTGTTCCGCTGTATTTGTATGACAATAAACTTCCTGTTAAAACGCAAACTCTTTATCCGTTCGTTAATTACCTAATGCCTGTCATGATGTCACAAAAGAAATTTGAATCCTTGCCGGAAGATCTTCAGGAGATTCTTGTGGAAACTGGAAAAGACCTTGAGCAATATGCTTATGACACCGTTAGCAAGGAAATTGCCGATGTCAATGAAAGGCTTGAAAGTGAGCAGGGAATTAAAACCTATTATCCGACACCTGAAGAAATAGAAGAGTGGAAGAAAGTAACTGAGCCTGTTTGGGATAGCTTTATGAAAAGTGAACCTAGAGCTAAAGAGCTAATAAAAGAAGCGAAAAGGTTGAGAGATGATAACTGATGTGGAGTATAAGGAGATGAAAATATGAATCGAATCGAGAAACTGGAGAACTCGACAAGACTTTTGGATAAAGCGCTGGAGATCATAGCTGTCTTGTGCTTGATTATCAGTGTTGTACTGGCTTTTGCTGGAGTTATTTTGAGGTACCAGTTCGGGATTTCTTATCAACTATTGGAAGAGATCTGTCGTTACGCCATCGTCTATGGGGTGTTTGCGTACGTTGGCCCCTTAATTAAAAAGAATGAACATATAAAAATGTCTCTTCTTGAGGATCGTTTATCCAGAAAAAGCAAATATCTTGTGGAGTTTCTAATTGGAATCATTTTGTTTATTGCCTTTGTCATTCTATTTTATGCCGGCATCATTTGGATGTCTTCCATTTACAACATGAATTTAATGACACTTTCTGGTGAAATGCTGATGGTCATTCCAGCATTTGCGATTGTAGCGGGTATGCTTTTCGGATGTGTCTACGCTCTTTTGCAAATGTTGATTGACTTTAATCTTTTTCGAGCGGAGACGAATTAGGAGGGAGGTTCGAATATGTTACTGATTGGACTTATTATCTTTTTCATTTTATTGATCGTTGGTGCACCTATTTGGCTTTCACTTGGATTAAGTGGCGGTATCTTGATGTTTGTGTTTTTGGATTTGCCGTTGGAAGCAATCATTTCGCAATTTTTGATTGCAACGGATAAGTGGATACTACTAGCGATTCCATACTTTTTGTTAGCTGGTAACTTGATGACCTATATGGGGACAGCCAATAAAATGATTGGCTTTGTTAACCATTTGATTGGCCACTTGCCTGGTGGAATGCCAGCAGCAGCCGTTATCACAGCAACAATCTTTGGTGCTCTGTCAGGTTCCGCGACTGCTACAGTTGTTGCCGTCGGATCCATGATGATTCCGCAAATGATTCAGCTCGGCTATTCAAAGGAGAATAGTATGGGAGTAGTAGCTTCTGCTGGAACCTTAGGTCAAATGATCCCGCCGAGTATTTACATGATTATTTATGCATCAATGGTTCAGATAGATGTAGCGGAACTTTTTCTTGCCGGGATTGTTCCAGGACTGGTCATCGCAGCTTTATTGATTGTCACTGCCATCATTGTCAGTGTTAAGGACAAGACGGAAAGGAAAAAACGCAGCAGTGCACAGGAGATTTTTCAATCGTTTATTGTGGCTCTCCCGTCATTGTTGATGCCAGTTATTGTATTGGGTGGGATTTATTCTGGTGTATTTACACCGACCGAAGCTGCGGCCGTATCTGTTGTGTATGTTTTGATTATCAGTTTCCTATTTAACCGAAAAGAATTCACTAAGAAAAATATCCAAAAAAGTTTAGTTAGCTCTATGGTGACAACCACTGTCATTTATTTGCTGCTCGGAGGAGCAAATATGTTTTCAACAGCTTTGACTTATGCGCATGTTCCGCAGCAAATTACAGAGTTTGTGTCTCAACTGGCATTGCCTGGATGGCTGATCATGCTGTTAATCCTTGTCCTATTCCTTATTTTTGGAATGTTCTTGGATGCTGTGCCGATTTTATATATTACAATACCGATTTTATATCCAGCCGTAGTTGCCCTAGGGTACGATCCGATTCATTTTGGTGTATTAACGATTGCCTGCATGATGATTTCTCAGATTACACCGCCTGTTGGATTAAGCCTGTTTGTTGTTAGCGGGCATTTTAAGGAAAAGCTGAGCGTTGTCATCAAAGGGTCGATGCCTTATTTGGGGGCCTTGCTTGTAGCAACAATCATTCTCTTATACGTGCCATGGTTGAGTACATTTTTAATAAAATAATAGAAAAGAGGAGTTCATCTCATGAGATTACAAAACAAAGTAGCGATGATTACTGCAGGAGCATCTGGAATGGGAAAAGCGGGAGCGAAGTTATTCTCTAAAGAAGGAGCGATTGTTAACATCTTAGATATTAATGAAGAGAGTGGACAGGCTGTTGTTGAAGAAATAGAAGCTAGCGGCGGAAAAGCCCATTTTTATCGCACAGACATGACCAGTGTGGAGGATATCAAAGCGACGGTTGATAAAATCACTGATAAATATGGACAGATTGATATTTTATGGAATCATGCGGGAACACCAGGCCCAGGCGGTGTCGATCAAGTAGAAGAAGATGGTTTTGACTTTGCTATGGACTTGAATGTGAAAAGCGGTTTTTTCCTGACGAAATATGTTCTGCCGTTCATGAAAGATCATGGCGGCTCGATCATTTTCACTTCATCTATCTCGGGCCTTGTAGGCTCTTACTTTAGCCCTGTTTACTCAACAGCAAAAGGGGGAGTTAGCAACATGGTTCGTGCATTGGCCATGAGCTTGGGGGAACACAAAATTCGTGTCAACAGCGTTTGCCCGGGATTCACGGAAACCCCAATGCTGAAGGAATTTTTAGCTCGCGATGAAGACGATGATATGGAAGCCAATGCAAACAAGGTTCTGAGCCGCGTTCCGCTTGGACGCTTTGCATATGCGGAAGATGTTGCCAATGCGGCATTATTCTTGGCATCTGATGAATCGGTCTATATTACAGGTGTTAATCTCCCAGTCGATGGAGGCTATACAGCTTAATAGGTGAAAAAAACAGACAGCGATGATTCTCGCTGTCTGTTTTAATGAGGGATTATAATACCCTTCTTGCACCTGCATATTTAGATTTCCAATAGTACGGATCATTGATAGATGTGATGGATACACCTTTTCCCGCAGAATGGATAAATTTGTTGTTTCCAACATAAATCCCAACATGAGAGATTTTTGTTTTTGAAGTAGTTTTAAAGAATACAAGGTCTCCAGCTTTCAAATTCTTTTTACTGACGGATTTTCCTTTTTTATATTGTTGAGCTGCTGTTCTTGGAAGCTTGACTTTCTTTTTCTTGAATGTGTAGGAAGTAAATCCTGAACAGTCGAATCCTTTTGGAGTTGTTCCGCCATACAGATAGCGAACACCCAAATGTTTTTTACCTTCTTTTACAATTGCTGAACCTGATGGTTTGGCTGCCGCACTAGCTGTATCTATAGGTTGAGTGATCACTGCTGCAAATGTGATAACGGCGAATAATGAAATTAAAGCTTTTTTGAACATCGTCATTCTAGCACTTTCCCCCTGAAACTCCAACATTTTCTTGTTTATGGTAGATATAGCATACCACGACAAATTGTGACTTTGTTTTTCAGTTGTGTAACAAATATATTACGAGCAGTTTTACAATCATCAGCCTCCACTCGTATTTCGGAATAATAGCAAGCATTATGGCTCTAAAGAGTCATGAAAGGCTTGATAAGACAAATAATCCTATAATTTAAGGAAAATATGGACTTTTCTAACAAGGCAATCTTTGTTATAGTTAGTTCAATTATGTAAGTGCTTACAATAGGGAAGGAGAGAGGATGTCTCGTGAGAATAAAGAAAAGCGGTCTTTTTGGGGTCTTATTACTTATACTGGCGTTTGTTCTGGCTGCGTGCGGTGGAGGATCTGAAAGCACAAGCGGAGGTTCAGACAACGCCGACAAGGAAAGTGAAAAAAGCGGAGATGGCGGTTTGAAAGATACATATACAGTAGCTAGTGACACTTCTTTTGTACCATTCGAGTTTAAAGAAAATGGAGAATATGTTGGATTCGATATTGAGTTGATTAATGCGATTGCGGATGAAGTCGGCTTTGACATTCAGTTGGAAACGACAAATTTTGATGGCATTATCCCTGGGTTGCAGACGGGATCCTTTGATATTGCCATTGCTGGGATCACGATTACAGATGACCGTAAAAAGACGGTTGATTTCAGTGACCCTTATTATGATGCCGGTCTCAGAATCGGGGTTTCCGTCGACAATAAAGACATTAACGGTATAGAGGATTTAAAGGGGAAAACAGTTGCAACACGACTCGGATCTACAAGCGCTGATTATATTAAAAAGAATATTGAGGGAGCGGAAGCCAGCCAGTTCGAGCAATTGGATCAGGTGTATTTGGCCGTTGAAAACGGAAGTGCCGACGCGGTTCTCTATGACTCTCCGAATGTTGCTTACTATATCCAGACTAAAGGGGAAGATAGTTTGAAGCTGGTTGGCGAGTTATACCAAGCTGAGCAGTACGGTATTGCCTTTGCTAAGGGCCAGGATGAACTTGTAAGCAAGGTTAACGAAGCTTTGTCTACGTTAAAAGAGAGTGGAAAATATGATGAAATCTATGAAAAGTGGTTTGGTGAAAAGCCTGAATAGTCATGATCCTGAAGGAAAGGGTGTAACCAACTTTTGTTACACCCTTTTATTCGTCGAAGATAAGGTACGACAAAGTTTTGAGTTATGTTTCGCTTTGGTGTCACAGGACGTGGCGCTTGAAGTCCAAGCATTATCGGCTCAAGGTCACAAGCTAGCAAGTTATTTTTTACCGCGTTACAAAATGGTATGAAGCTGGTGAGTTCGTCGTCTGACAGGGCTTCCGACGCTTTTCTATTAAGAGGTGAAGTAATGATTGGTAGATTTGATTGGGCAGGTGTCATTGAATTCTTGCCGGATTTGACAAAAGGTTTGTATTACACACTGCTCATTTCAGTTGTGGGGCTTCTCATCGGTTTTGCTTTAGGGGCTCTCTTTGGAATCGGAAGAGTGGCTAAGACTAAGTTTTTGTACATCATTTCCACTGTGTACGTTGAAGTCATTCGCGGTACTCCTGTACTTGTCCAGGCTATCTGGATTTTCTTTGCTCTTCCTTTGGTTATCGGAAAAAACCTTGATTCCATCACAGCGGGAATTATTGTTATTGCTGTCAATTCAGGGGCATATATAGCAGAGATTGTACGAGGAGCTGTTCAATCAATAGATAAAGGCCAGATGGAGGCAGGGAGGTCTCTTGGGTTGAATCATCAGCAGACGATGCTCCATGTTATTTGGCCACAGGCTTTTAAACGAATGATTCCACCACTTGGGAACCAATTTATTATTAGTATCAAGGATACGTCTTTATTGTCTGTCATTCTCGTCCCTGAATTGATTTTTCAAGGACGTTTGATTGCAGCCAACCACTTTAATGCAGTGGAAATTTATACAACAGTAGCTTTATTTTATTTAGTCATCACCTTTAGCTTATCAATGGTTCTACGCTTGTTTGAAAGAAGGTTGAAAACAGAATGATACAAGTCAACAACTTAGGGCAGAAATCCCCTTCCCCAACGCAAAGCTTAGGTAGGGATGAAGGAAAACTTAGTCAGATTTTATGCTTTCTTACCTTTTAAAGTTAAAGCCTCCGGCGGATGCCTCAGATTTTTAGAAGAAATGTATCGAGCTTAAGCTCGATAGAATCTGGGAGAAAATACACAGAATTCTACTTGGTTAGGAGTTGTTGCTTCTGACTTATTTCATATATACGAAATTGTGAATGGGACCATTATTTTTGATTCCAAAGGACTAGGAATAAGTATCCATTTTTAGCTTTGTCGTGCTATGATAGAACATAGAAAGTAAGGAGCTTTTTTGGGAGTTCAGTCACTTTAGCATCTATGGAGGAGAGGTAAAATGGGTAAATCAGATTCGGCAGTTGAAGAGGTATCGAGGCTTTACCTTCATGACTTTGAATTATCCGATCAGACGGATTCTGAACAAGTTTTGAAGGAACTAGCCTATATCAAGTATGCATTGGATCAATCTTCAATTGTTGCGGTCACTGACCAACGGGGAAAAATCCTATATGTTAACGACTTGCTTTGTAAAATATCAAAATTCAGCCACGATGAATTGATCGGGCAGGACCATCGAATTTTAAATTCCAATTACCATTCAAAGGAATTCTTCAAGAATATGTGGGCGACCATTGGAAGGGGACGTGTCTGGGAAGGTGAGATCCGCAACAGGGCAAAGGATGGTTCATTTTATTGGGTGGATACAACCATCGTTCCTTTTTTAAATGAAAAAGGTAAACCTCACCGATATGTTGCGATTCGGAATGATATCACTGCCCGAAAGGAAATGGAAGAAGAGATCAGAAGAAGTGAAGAGAGATACCGCCTTATTACTGAAAATTCCTCTGACTTGATCTCGACAGTTGATGCAGAGGGGAATCTTTTGTATCTGTCACCATCCCACGGTTCGTTATTGGGGTACAACCTGGATGAAATAAGAAAAGGCACCATTTTTGACCTAATATACGAAACAGACCAGGAAGAAGTAAAGGAGACAATAGAACAGCTCTGGGGAAAGAAGAAGATCACTTCCCAGCTTGAATTTCGTTTACAAACCAGTTCAGGAAGCTGTATTTCTGTAGAGGCCAAGATGAATGTCATCTTGAACGATAACGGTGATATCAGGAAGGTAATGCTCGTCACAAGGGATATAACTGAACGAAAAAAATCGGAACAGAAAATATACCATTTGGCTTTTCATGATACATTGACAGACCTGCCGAATCGTAGACTGTTTATGAATGAGCTGCAAAAGACCGTTGCTAAAACAAAAAGACCTTCGAAAGTGGCTGTCATGTTCATTGATTTGGACCGCTTCAAATATGTGAATGATTCTTGGGGCCACGATGCCGGTGATTACATCCTCATGGAAGCAGCAAAGCGCATCAAACAATCACTCAGATCAACTGATTTTGTGGCAAGAATTGGCGGAGATGAATTTACGGTCCTTCTTGACAATATTGAAGATGAAGCGGATGTAAGGTCATTGGTGGAAAGAATTCAAAAAAACTTTGAGAAACCGGTAGACATTTTTGAGAAGGATATTTTCCTTTCGTGTAGCATTGGAATTGCTATTTATCCCGATAATGGAAGAGACGCTGATGAATTATTAAAGCGAGCGGACACAGCTCTTTATGTAGTGAAAGAACGAGGAAGAAGTGGTTATGCCCTCTTTGACCCTGATATGGAAGAGAAATCATTGGAGCGCATCTTACTGGAAGTCGAATTGAGAAAAGCGATTGAACAGGAACAATTTTATTTGGACTATCAACCGAAAATTGATTTTTCCAATGGGAATTTAGTTGGTATGGAAGCTTTGGTTCGCTGGAACCATCCGGATTTGGGCAAGGTGCCTCCTAACAAATTCATCCCGATTGCGGAAGAAACAGGCTTAATCATTCCGCTTGGAAAGTGGGTACTCCGTGAAGCCTGCAAACAGAACAAGAAGTGGCAAAATATGGGTTACTCGAAAGTAGCCGTTTCGGTGAATGTCTCAGTCCGACAACTGGAACAAACAGGGATGCTCGATGAAGTGATTGAAGTTTTAAATGAAACAGGGCTTAATCCGAAGTGGCTGGAACTTGAGGTCACCGAGAGTATTTTTGCTGATCTTGAAAATGCCGCAGCCATTTTGGAGGAGATTCGTGGTTTTGGCGTTAAGATTTCAGTAGATGACTTTGGTACGGGATACAATTCCTTCACCTATATCAAGCATTTGCCAGTTGATACAGTGAAAATAGATTCTTCTTTTATAAGGGATATACACCAAAACGTCGAGAGCAAAGCGATTGTCAACGCTATTTTGACGCTTGCAGATACTTTGAACATTAGTGTGATTGCTGAAGGTGTTGAAAGCAAAGAACAACTTGAACATTTAAACAAAGGCGGCTGCATCCAAGGACAAGGATACCTGTTCAGTAAGCCGGTATCCAATGAACTGTTTGAAAAGTATTTCCGGGATTCCAACTTATTGTTTCCAAAAGAGCTGGATTAAACTTTCACAATGAATAAAACGCATAAAATGGGATTTCAAAATCGGGTCGGTACCATCCTGTTTCATGCGTTTTTTGCGATTTAAGCAGGAGGCTGACAGCCTGTCATTTTTTGGATGTACTACTAATTTGTGATCAACTAAAAAGGAAGGGTCGAATATTGACAGACTGATCTTCGCTTGATTTTCCTAAAGTGAGTAGGGGTGCTCCTTGCCCTTATTTTGTTCTAAATGCTGATCTTGTCCCATATGCTTTTGTGAGGAATCCTTGGCAAAGGGGAAGATCGCATGCGAAAGAAAACGAAGACTATTTTTTTCATCATCGGTGCGGCGCTCATGTTTTTAATTGTCCAATATCAATTTATTCCGCGGGATTCATTTGACACTTGGAATCTTCCGCTGACTGGAAAAATAATATATTTAGATCCGGGACATGGCGGCCCTGATGGAGGGGCTGGAGACAGCGAAGCGCTTGAGAAAGACATCGCTCTTAAGGTTGCTTTCAAACTGCGGGATTATCTGCAGGCGCAGGGGGCGCTGGTTTTGATGACACGGGAAACGGATGCCGATTTGGCAGGACCGGGTATAAAGGGGCTCAGTAAAAGAAAAACGGCTGATTTGAGGAAACGGCTCAAATTGGTTAATGAATCTGAAGCTGACTTATTGATAAGTATCCATTTAAATTCCATTCCTTCTCCAAAGTGGAAGGGTGCGCAGACCTTCTATTCTCCCCATTTAGTAGAAAATAAGCGAGCGGCCAAATTGATTCAGGAAGAGTTGATTGTCAGCCTAGAAAACACGGATCGTCAAGCGAAGATAATTGAAAATATATATTTGATTAAACACTCTAAAAAACCGGCGGCCTTGGTTGAAATTGGTTTTTTATCCAATCCAGGGGAGCAAGCTGCTTTAAAGGAAGATGATTATCAAGAAAAAGTGGCAGCGGGGATTTATCGAGGGGTTATGAGGTATTTCACGAAAGAAAAGATAAAAGATTAGGTTGTAGGGAAAGGTTGATGTGGAATTGCTTTTGTGAAAGCTTGCGAAATCCACTATTGATAGTGGGTTTTTACATTTTCTTCTCTTTTCCTATGGAGCGTCTTTTCATAGAAAACAATACGAATATGGTATACTGAATCAAAAGTGCAATTCGATAAAGGACGGTGTGGAAATTGGTTACTGAACAACAGGTGTTTAACATTCTGAAAGAATTAAAAGACCCACTTTTACATAAGACGTTAGAGGAAACGAATGGGATTATAGAAGTGAAGATCAAAGAGGAGAAGGAGCATGTCAGTGTAAAAATTGCGCTGGCTAAAACCGGAACCCCGGAACAGATGCAGCTTCAATCCAAAGTCGTACAGCTTTTAAAAGAGGCAGGAGCTGCTACGGTTGGAATCAGGTTCACCGATCTTCCAGAAGAAGAGTTGGCGAAACACCGCGCGGCTGGAGATATGCCTGATGAGACTGCAGGAGGCTTGCTTTCTCCTGATAGCAAAACAACATTTATCGCGATTGCCAGTGGAAAAGGCGGCGTTGGAAAATCAACTGTTTCTGTCAATATGGCCGTGGCATTGGCGCGTCTTGGTAAAAAGGTTGGGCTTGTTGATGCTGATATTTACGGATTTAGTGTCCCAGACATGATGGGGATTATTGAGCGGCCGGTTGTGAGAGGGAAAAAGATTCTTCCTGTGGACCGGTTCGGTGTAAAGGTTATTTCTATGGCCTTCTTTGTGGAGGATAATGCTCCTGTTATATGGCGCGGCCCGATGCTTGGAAAAATGCTGAACAATTTCTTCACTGAAGTGGAATGGGGAGATTTGGACTACTTGCTTCTTGATCTGCCTCCAGGAACGGGAGATGTAGCCTTGGATGTCCATACGATGCTGCCAAGCACAAAGGAAATCATCGTGACAACACCACATCCAACTGCCGCATTTGTTGCAGCGCGTGCTGGAGCGATGGCGCTTCGGACGAACCATGAGATTTTGGGTGTTATTGAAAATATGTCTTATTTTGAAAGCAAGTTGACAGGCGAGAAAGAATACGTTTTTGGACAAGGTGGAGGAGAGAAGCTTGCAGAAGAGCTTCGCACAGAGCTTCTTGGAAAGCTTCCACTTCAGCAGCCTGATTGGAATGAAGAGGACTTTGCACCGTCCATTTATGATGAAGAACATAAATTGGGACAGATTTATCGAGAAATTGCAGAAAATGTCATTCATGAATTGGAGAAATAATCTGGGCGGAAATACGCCAAGGTGAATTTGATAAAGCTCTTTACGTAAATCGGTCTGACGAAACGCTTTGTTTTTCGTCAGACCGATTTTGGTTTTGGGGCAGTTCTCTTTTATGGGGTGTTTTCATTGTTCTGTTTCTTTTCGTTCCCTTTTTTCTCCGAGGTAGCTTTTTGGGCGATTTCCTCTAATCTGGCTTTATAAAGCGGACTCTCAAGCGTATCTGTTACGACTTCACGCATTTGTTCTCTGAATTCTTTACTTTTTAGTGCTTGGGCTAAATCGTCTTGGAAGGCTGGATCTTTCAAGATATCTATAAGCATTCCTTGGTATTCCGGATCTTTCATTAATGATTTCAGAAGTTGTTCATTTTCTTTTTTCATGCTTTTGGCCATGGATTCAGCGAACTTCGGGTCTTCAAGGGAATTTTTCCAGAATTCCCGTCCTTTTTCAGAAGTGAGGGTTTTCTCTACTGTATTTTTGACAGCGGCTTGATCCATGACAAGCTCTTGCTTTATGTCTTCATCTGTCATGATATCTTTGACAGCTTTTTTTCCTTCATCCGTTTTTAAAATATCTACGATCATTTTTTTCGTCTGGTCATAGTCGGGCTGTCCAACATCAGCATCTTTCCCCCCGCAGGCGGCAAGCAACAATGAGCAGACGAGGAGCAGCAGGATCATTCCCTTTTTCATGTAAAATGCTCCTTTCTTAATGTTTCTCCGTATTTTTAATATGGGACTTTGTGAAAAATTTATGCACATTTACCCGAGCAATGGCTTTTTTGAAAAAAGGTTGATAAAATCGGGTAGACAAGAATAATAATTGGAGGATTAGGTCTGTGACAATCCGAAATTGGTTACGCTTTTTCTTTTCGACACTTTTTTTGGGAGGAATCATTACCGGCATATTCGGTTTCCTGGTTCGATGGAGTGAATTTCAGCCATATTTTACAGAAATGAATATAGGAGCCATTATTTCAACATTTATTTGGCTTGTAGGTGTTGGTTTTACATTCAGTGTTGTAAGTCAGGTCGGTTTTTTTGCCTATTTATTTATCCATCAGTTTGGTCTCGGGATTTTCCGTTCTATTTCTTTATGGAACGCCGTTCAAATCGTTCTTATTATCATTGTTCTTTTTGATTTGGTTTACCTCCGCTTTCAGTCGTTTGCAGGTAAAGGGGAAAGCATTCTTCCTTATATCGGACTGGCTACCCTTATTTTGGTTGTCGGCTTAATTACTGCCTATTTCAAAGCAAAGGCGACATCGAGAACAACCTTTGTTTCCGCTTTGTTTTTCATGGTGGTCATAACTATTTTGGAATGGCTTCCTGTTTTGAAAGCGAATGACGAGGGGTGGCTATTTTTAGTTATTTTTCCTCTCATTTCCTGCAATATATACCAGCTATTGGTACTCCCGAAATATAACCGTTTATCGGAAGAGGATAGGGCCCGTAGGCTTGAAGCGAAAAAGAATATGTCCGGAAATAAGCCAGTGAAATCCTAAGGGAAAGGTTATTTCCTGCCAATAAGAAAAGCGAACCTGCGCTAAGAGGTTCGTTTTTTCATGGTATTAAGGTTGTTTTTACCTTTCCGTTGGAAATCATATAAGAAATCGTCACCAGATCATCCTTGTTTTTGATGAGGGCAAGTATTTCTGGCAGGGCTTTAGCGGTTTGAGTCGCTGCGTCAGATGCATGGAGTAAAACAATATCCCCTTTTTTTACCTTGCTGACGTTTTGGACGATTGCCGAGACTCCTGGGTTTTTCCAGTCGTGTGAATTTAGACTCCAATGTACAACAGTCAATCCCATGTTGTCAGCTATTTTGAGCGTGCGTTTATCAAAATGCCCAGTTGGGGAACGAAGAAGCTCCACTTCTTTGATATCTAGCTTTTTGAAGACTTCAAGAGATTTGTTGATGTCTAGCTCAACCTCCCGATCCTCCAGTTCGGTGTAATCTTCGTATGCATAACCGAGACTCCCGATTTCAAACCCCATCTCTTTTATTTTTTCAACAACCTCTGGGTGCCTTTCCGCCCAAGCGCCTGACAGGAAGAAAGTAGCTGAGCGAACTTCCTTTTCTTCTAGTACATTTAAAATCGGCTCAGCCTGAACATCTCCCCAACCAATATTGAACGTAAGTGCGACTCCTTTTTCGCCTTTATAAATCGCTTTTGACTGATCTTTTGCAGATGAGACAGGAAACTGAATCATTGATTGGGAAAAGTAAAAAAGTGCGGTGAAAAAAGAAATCATCACAATAAGGAATCCCTGTTTAATCCTTCTTCCACTTACCGTTACAAAAAAATTCACTTTATCACCTTCAATCTCCATCCTTGTACAATCTATGCTTGAACTATTGATACATATGACTAAAAGGTCTACAAAAGAAATGGGTATGGAGCCGGAAAATTTGGGGATAGCTATGAATACTAAAATCATCGATGAGGTGTAGTCATGTATGGGATGCTGATGACGGAGCAGGAGAAAGAAGAGATCATTTATCTGCTGAAACGTGAAATGGACGAGGTTCTATTTGATTTAAAAAATGAACAAATTGAGCACATTGTTAAACGCGCAATGGAAGAAAGGTATAAAATCCTTTTTTCGCTGTTTAAGCGTGTTGCAGGTCATGGGGAATGCATGAAATATATACTGCCTGCATGGAAGAAGGGGAGCAGAAACTCATGAGAATATACTGATATATCAAACAGACTTATGATATGAACCTCATCCACTTTTTTAACTTAATTCAGGCAGAAGTCGCCCATCCTCTATAGGTGGGTGGTGAATGC
Source organism: Bacillus sp. HF117_J1_D (assembly GCA_009928435.1). Lineage (GTDB taxonomy): Bacteria > Bacillota > Bacilli > Bacillales > Bacillaceae_C > Siminovitchia. The sequence goes on along the minus strand of JAABNQ010000051.1, from coordinate 1 downwards.
C
>JAABNQ010000179.1 GCA_009928435.1 Bacillus sp. HF117_J1_D | reverse complement strand
ATCCAGCCGCACCTTCCGATACGGCTACCTTGTTACGACTTCACCCCAATCATCTACCCCACCTTCGGCGGCTGGCTCCCGTAAGGGTTACCCCACCGACTTCGGGTGTTGTAAACTCTCGTGGTGTGACGGGCGGTGTGTACAAGACCCGGGAACGTATTCACCGCGGCATGCTGATCCGCGATTACTAGCAATTCCGACTTCATGCAGGCGAGTTGCAGCCTGCAATCCGAACTGAGACTGGCTTTTTAGGATTGGCTCCACCTCGCGGCTTCGCTTCCCGTTGTACCAGCCATTGTAGTACGTGTGTAGCCCAAGTCATAAGGGGCATGATGATTTGACGTCATCCCCACCTTCCTCCGGTTTGTCACC
>JAABNQ010000004.1 GCA_009928435.1 Bacillus sp. HF117_J1_D | reverse complement strand
AAGGACTGTCAGGTTTTTAAAAATACAAAAATAATCGACTTTGAGGAACCCTAAAGGTTTGAAAATGCTTACAAAGCAAAAGGGCAAAAATACCTGCCCACAAATGGTTGACTCAAACACGCGCACTCAGTTATTTGACGAGTCTAAAGATTTAAAATATAATGGTATTGATTACTTCTTATGCCAATGACTAAATTGTCCTTTCATTTTTGTATTAGTAGAAGTCTTTTTGAGTTGTGAGTTTATCGAAGGGGGACATGCATTGGTGAATACATATTTGGCAGTTCATTCAACCGATAACCTTCATGTGAAAATGAGAGAGTTGGAATCCGAATGGGGGTACTTTGTTTCCGATAAACAGAAACCGGTTAAAGTACGGCAAACCATTTACCAATCTTGGAAAAGGTGCGAGGAATATCAGGTCGATCCACTCCAAAAGCAAACCTCCATCATCATTGACGATCAACGTTTAGACGAAACAATAAGCCAGTCGGAAATGTATAAAACGTCCCTTCCCATTGTTGAATCATTACATCAGCAAGTACAGGGCACTGGGCACCTCATTACCCTTGCTGATGATAAAGGAACAATCATACATTTGGAGGGAGAGAAAAAGATAAAGCAGCAGGCTGCAGAGATGGGTTTCATTCGCGGCGCAGACTGGAGTGAAAAAGCCGCCGGATCAAATGCAATTGGAACTGCGTTGGCGATTGGCCACCCTATTCAAATTTTTTCACACGAACATTATTGTGAAGGTGTTCATCCATGGATATGCTCAGCAGCTCCAATCAAGGATCCTTTAACAGGAAAAGTACTAGGTATTATCGATTTAACTGGACCAAGACAGCTTGTTCAACCTCATTCTTTAAGCGTAGTACAAAATATATCAAAGATGATTCAACATAACTTTAAGACACATTCCCTTAAACAGCGACATCAGTTACAAAAATTTTATGAAAGCTTTGTCGATAGATGGAAATCAGATAGCGTCATCATGCTTGACGACATGTTAAATATCATCCATGCGGACCCAAAATGCCTTTTTTTATTGCAAATTGATCACTGGAAACAACTAGCTACCCATCAAGAATTTCACCATATTCGAAATTCATTGCTTACAAATAATGAATATGAATGGGAGCTGGACGTTCCTTCCCTTCAAATCAAGGTATTTATTCAAGTGATTGTTCAAGGTTCGGAAAGAATTGGTTATTTGCTTCATTTAGAAAAGACTAGTCAAATAAAAAATTATACTTATTGGGGGCGAATCATTGGGAATTCCCAACCAATGAATCAACTAATCTCCAGGGCGAAAATAGTAGCTCCAACTGACGTTTCCATTCTTCTTACTGGGGAAAGCGGAACAGGAAAGGAAGTATTCGCTAGAGCCATCCATAAGGAAAGTTCACGCAGTCAATCACCGTTCATTGCTATAAACTGTGGGGCCATACCGAAAGAACTAATGGCAAGTGAATTGTTTGGCTATGAGCCTGGTGCTTTTACTGGTGGAAACCCTAAGGGGAAAGCCGGAAGGTTCGAAGAAGCTGATGGTGGAACTTTATTGTTAGATGAGATTGGTGAGATGCCGCTTGATTTGCAAGTACATCTTTTACGCGTGTTGCAGGAAAAAGAAATCGCAAGGCTTGGCACATCTCGTTCGAAGAAGGTTGATGTTCGCATTATAGCGGCGACAAACAGAAATATGAGAGAGCTGATTGCAGAAAGGAAATTTCGGGAAGATCTATACTACAGACTTAATGTTGTAGAGTTTCATCTGCCTTCGCTCAGAGAGCGCAAGGAAGATATTCCTCTCCTTACTCGGTATTACATTGTCCATTATGCAAAAAAACACGATAAACCAGTACCGACAATCGGGAACGAAGTTCTTTCATTGCTGAATCAATACCACTGGCCTGGGAACATTCGAGAGTTAACTAATACAATTGAGTATGCAGTACTTTTTTGCAGTAATAACCACATTACAATGGATTCTTTGCCAGATTTTTTTAGGGATAGTAGTCAGGAGTTGATCAGTGAACATCATGAACTTACCGTTTTGGAGCAAGAGGAAAAGAATAAAATTAAACAGTTGATCGAGGAAACAGGAGGAAATCTTTCTGAAGTTGCAAGGCGCTGCAAAATTGCCAGGACAACTCTCTATAGAAAAATTGAGAAATACCAACTGAATGTTACTTAAGGAGAAACGGTTTATCCAGGTTAAAGGATAGACCGTTTCTTCCCTTGATTAATGATTTTGCATAATTTCTTCGCTAATGATGAGTTCAGGTTCGACAGAAGCTTTAATATCTTCTACCGTATAACCTTCTGCCATTTCGATCAATGTTAATCCCTTCTCAGTAATATCCATCACAGCTCGGTCTGTAATAATCCGATTTACTACCTTTTTACCGGTTAAGGGAAGAGTGCAAGATTTTAATATTTTAGGATTTCCCTGTTTATCTGTGTGTTCCATGATGACAATAATTTTCTTGGCACCATGTACAAGGTCCATTGCCCCGCCCATCCCCTTAATCATTTTTCCAGGAATCATCCAGTTGGCCAAATCTCCTGTTTCAGATACCTCCATCGCTCCCAAAATCGCCACATCGATATGACCGCCCCGGATCATTCCGAATGATTCAGCACTGTCAAAAAACGCCGCACCATCAATAGCTGTAATCGTTTCTTTTCCTGCATTGATCAAGTCGGGGTCAACCTCTTCTTTAGTAGGATAAGGACCGATTCCCAATAATCCATTTTCAGATTGTAAAACTACCTGTTTATCTTTTGGAATAAAATTTGCTACAAGGGTTGGAATGCCAATACCTAGATTCACATAGTCGCCGCTTTTAATCTCCTTCTCAGCTCTTTTGGCAATTTGTTCACGTATGATCATTTTATTTTGATTCAAGTTCATTCCCCCTTCCCGGATCAATTTTTTATAGTTAATCGTTCAACCCGCTTTTCTTGCTGCCCGATGATCATTTTTTGCACATAAACGCCAGGGGTGTGGACAGTATTAGGGTCAAGCTGTCCAGCTTCAACCATCTCACCTACCTCCGCAATTGTAACTTTACCGGCAGCAGCCATCATCGGATTAAAGTTTCTTGCCGTCTTGTTAAAAATCAAATTCCCCATTCGGTCTGCTTTCTCAGCGTAAACGAGACTGAAATCTGCTATTAGCGCTTCTTCCAATAAATAATATTTGCCGTTAAAATTCCTCACCTCGCGCTTTTCTGAAATGGAGGTGCCAACACCAGCAGGGGTATAAAACGCCGGGATTCCTGCTCCGCCAGCACGAATTTTTTCTGCGAGTGAACCTTGAGGTGTTAACTGAACTTCAATTTCGTTGGCCAATACTTGCCGTTCGAACTCTTTATTTTCTCCTACATATGAGCCGATGATTTTTTTTATTTGTTTATTCCTCAATAATAGTCCAAGCCCCCAATCATCAACTCCACAGTTATTGGAGATAATCGTTAAATCCCTAGCTCCTCCTTTAGCCAATGCTTTAATGAGATTCTCGGGTATTCCAACTAAGCCGAAGCCTCCTACCATAATCACAGCACCATCATGTATATCTTTTATTGCTTCTTCAAATGATGTCAGAATCTCTTTCAAGTTGCTCCCCCTTCCTTAATTTTTTTCACAAAAGGCGACGGTTGTTAACCGTCGCCAGATGTTTATCAGGCTCTGCCTGGTAATGGAGTATTGATCCATTCATTATAAAATGTATCGATATCCGGCTCAAAGTCCTTAATCACCGGGTACCAAGGGGTAACGGCCTCGACCTCCAATTGGGAAGCACAGCCTGGGCAATAATATTCTCTTAATACTTGCCATTCTGTATCAGGCGACATCAATTTAGGATAGATTTCATTCATTTTTTCCTCAGTATCCCGCACAAATATATTGGCATGTAGTTTCCAATTATCTTTGTAATCGCAGAATTCATGTCCGCAGTCACATTTCACAATCCGCTCGCCATCTTTTTTTTGAACAATAAACAAATGCTCTCCAATAGGTAGTAAAATTGGGTCATCCCAAGGAACCCTTTCTTGCATGACACTTAAATAAATAGAAAACCTATCTTTGTCTTTATGGGAAGACATCATCGTTTTTAATTGATAGAAATCTAATGTTCCATCAATCAATTCCCCGATTAACTTCTTATCGTATTTTGCCATGTTAGTTCACTCCTGTCTTGAAGCGATTGATATGCTTTCCAAGCTTAGGCATGTTTAATTCTTCTTCATGAATGATCCAGTCTTCAGGTAATGTCCAAAATTCTTTAAATTCCTGTGTGAATTTTTCACTTAGGGCGAAGCTTTCAGCATACATATTTCTTACTTGCAATGATGCTTTTTGATCAAGTATATTTTGTTTCTCTTGATTGAGCCATTCCTGTGCAGGGATACTTCTTTTTAAGCGTTCCTTCCGGATTGCTTTCCGTTTTTTCTCTGTTGCTTTGATATCAACTGTATACGTACCGTCTTTTTCTTTAAACACACATCCAAACACTTTTTCAGCATAACGAAGAAGAATATGTCTTTGGTTTAAATCAGCTTCCACATCTTTAGGATTACGTTCAATTGGGTCGCCATATCCTGGACCTCCACGCAAATAGTTCATGATGAGGTCATAATCACCGAATTCTTCCTGTGTGGAGCAGGTCTGTCTGTCACGGTGAATGACTTCAGCTTCCATATTTTCCTCATAAAGCGGCTTGTCTGGATCTATATCGCCTCCAAGTGGCAAAGGCTGCCTCTTTTCAATCCTCTCTTTTAAATTAGTGTTATAAGCTGTAAACCGATAACCTGAGGAAGCTGGATAACCTCCCATTAATCCGCAATCTGTCGCCATTACACCAGCACCAGCAACGAACATTGTCCATTCTTTCGCGCCCCAGCCCAAACGCAGTGACTGCCATCCGTTACCGCCGCGGTATTTGCCAGCACCGCCTGATCCAGGTAATATTTCCCTTCCCATGTATACGAGCGGTTCAAGAAGTTCCCATATTTCCATGTCCCCCATGTCACCTTCCGGGTTCCATAAAGCCGCTGAATGACTAATACCATCATTAACCGCGCTTGCTCCTACACCGCAGGCAGCGGTCTCAAAACTATTCAGGGCGGAAAGTCCTCCATATTGATCGATTCCGCCTCCCATCAGCCAGTTGGAAGTATGGGCATTTCCTGCATTGACTTCTTCCAGATATCCACGCCCATAGTATGCTCGACTTAAGCCCCGCCATAATGGTGACCAAGCCGCCACAAGTGCATGCCACGTGTTAGAATGAGCAGAACGTATGTCATCAGGGTTTAGCCACGAACCTAAAGGAGTACCAAATTTACTAGCATAGTAAGCGCCATCATTGATCCGATCATTTGGTACAAGTGTTTGTGACAGCATAACCCAGATACCACTTGTCATAGACACTGGAGTTGCATTAAACGGATGCCATCCCCAACGGCTTGCTCCTTCAAAATCAATTTCAAGCTTTGCATCCTTATGGACAGTGATTTCGGATGGTGAATGCATAATCGTGTCAACCTGAGCAAATTTTGGCAGGTCCAATCCCTTAAACTGCACATCACTGAATGAAACCTGACGATATTTCCCCGGTATTAGCATGGTTTTTACCTGATTGACAAACCCGCGGCGACCATCTTCGATAATTTCGCGGATAAATGTTTTGTACGTGTCAATCCCTTCTTCTTGAATCACGTCCAAAACAAGATCGCGGATCATATGGCAGCCTGCAACACGGGTTTTTTCATCCAGAGTCCAATATTTCACCGCTCTTACAGAACGGGTGCTTTCTAGCAGCCAGTCCTTTGATAAGACATCATTTTCTCCGATTTTCCGGCAGGTTACTTGGTAACCATCATCATAACGCTGTACGGGACCCATCGGCATACTTCCGGGGGCGGAAGCTCCTGTATCAATAACATGGGTAACCCCACCTACCCAACCGACAATCTCATCTTCCCAAAAAATCGGAACCAGTGTATGAATATCACACGTATGCACGTTTCCAACATGATTGTCATTGTTACAGAAAATATCTTTATCAGCGATTCCTGGATTCTCTTCATAATCATTTTCAATCATAAATTTTATTGCTGCTCCCATCGTTCCGACGTGAATAATAATTCCTGTCGATGTAACAATAGAGTCTGCTTCAGGAGAGTACAGACTGAAGCATAGTTCACCCTCCTGTTCTACGATGGGAGAAGCAGCCACTTTCTTAGCCGTTTCTCTTGCATGAACGACCCCGCCGCGAAGTTTCGAGTAAATCTTCTCAAATTTTATTGGATCTGACTCTTTTAATGGCAAGGAAGTCAATCCGGCATAATGCCCCGTTTCTCTACTGATCTCTGTCATATCATGACGCATTTGCTTTAATGACTTTCCATCCCAGCCGATCGGTTTTTGTGTTTTTGGTAGAACACTATCTATTGCTTTTGCCAAGTGGAATACCTCCTCGCATTGATTATTTTAATTCCTTTAGATGGAAAATTCGGTTCTCATCCAAATAAGCTTCAAATCCTGTTGGAACAACCAAAGTTGTTGCTGATGATTCCACAATAGAAAATGCCTTAATTCGGTTCCCAGGAATCAGTTTTTCCATCTCGTAAATATCGGCGTATTGCCATCCATCTGTCCAATAAACCTGACGGGTCCCTAAGAAAGCTTCCTTTGGAGGCGTCTCCCCATCTAAAGGCTCAGACGGAATCTCCGGCTTCGGTACATCAACAACTCCGCGAACAATCGCACCGGTAATAGAATAACCGAGTTCAGGAGACAAGGCTGATTTCGCATAGACTCTTGTGTACATGTCCTCAAAGGTTCTAACCAATGTTTCAAAGTCATCTTCATTTTTAAATTCTTTTATCGGCGCTTCAATTTCCAAATCATTGAGCTGCCCTTGATACTGCATACGATAAAGGAGACGGAAGTTCACATCCTCAGGCAAATAGTCATTTTTCTTGAATTCTTCGGTCACTTTCTCCTTAAGCTCATTCCATGAAGACTGTAATTCTTTTCCAACCTTCATAACAGTCTGGCTATCCGCAGCCTCGTCTACATTCAAGTCCAAAGTTTTATCATAGCGGTATTCGAAGTCCGCAGCACCACATCCAAACGCAGAGAATCCAGCAGCCCATGCAGGGATGAGTATATCTTCAAAGCCCAGTCCTTTAGTGTAGCCAGCTGTATGTAACGGACCTCCCCCACCATAGGAAAAACAAACATACTGAGATGGCGAATACCCCTTACCAAGAATCATCGATTCTAAATAGTTTCGAAGTTGTGATTCAAGTAATTCTATAACTCCCAGTGCCGCTTCCTCGACAGGTAGCCCAAGAGGATCTGCAATTTGAGTTTTAACGGCATGGTATGCCCGTTCACGCGACAGCTTAATGGCACCACCAATAAAATTATCTGGATTGATCAAACCAATCACAACATGGCAGTCAGAAACAGTAACAGTTTCAATGCCTCCTTCAGGGTTGCATACTCCTACAAGTGATCCCGCGCTATCTGGACCGAGTGTCAGATTTCCATAGTTCGGATCGATTCTTACATAGCTTCCGGTCCCTGCACCTGTTGTATCCATAGACACTAGAGGCAAAGATAAGACTAGTCTAGCCATATCTGGGCTGGAATTAATGGCAAGGTCCCCTTGTGTAATCAGTCCAATATCAAAACTGGTTCCTCCAATATCCGAACATGCTACATTTTTAAGCCCGAGACTTTCCGCTAAATATTTTGCTCCAACCATTCCCCCTATTGGACCAGAGACACATGTCCTAGCTAGCTCATTTGCTTTTATACTGATGGTTCCGCCATGACTGGCCATAATCCTTAAATTGAAATCGGTTCCATTTTCTTTTAAAGCTTGATCTATTCTTTCCAAGGTTTTTCTAGATGGCTCAGCAGCATAGGCTTCTACAATTGTTGTGTTTGTCCTGTGAGATTCCTTTCTCACTGGATAATAATCGACTGTTGCAAAGACCTGAATATCCTTTTTTGCCTTCTGAATTAAATCTTTTGCTATGTCTCTGATTTTTCTCTCGTGTTCTGGATGCTTGTATGAATGGAGTAAACTAATGACAATCGCTTCGACATCTTCGTTTATTAGCTTTTGAATAGCTGGTTCAATTTCATGCTCATATAACGGAATGACAACATTCCCAAACATATCTACTCTTTCGGTGATGCCAATCGTCCATTTTCGAGGTACTAACGGTGGGTCAAAATGATGTGTGTTAATATGAATCCGGTCAGAATAGGAATAACCTAAATAGGATTGAATCCCCCTTCCCATGCGGTGGTTATCTTCCATTCCTTTGTTCACGACTAATCCAACACGACGTCCAACTCTGGATACAAGACGATTCAGCATGGCGGTACCAGAATAAACCCCAGCCCGCAAATTTGGAAACTCCTGTTCCACATCTACTTCCCATTGTCCCAATGCGTCTTTGGCAGAGTTCAACAGCCCTATATGTTCATCCATTGGTGTAGTTTGGGCTTTTCCTACAACAAAATCCCCCGTTTCATCGATTATGAAGGTGTCTGTCATTGTTCCGCCAGCGTCAATCGCAAGAATCTGTGACTTTGCCAAATTGTTTTTCTCTCCTTTCCATTGAATTAATGATTATAATTGCAAAAAGCATACCAACTTGTCTTCGAGAATAAAATAAAAGAAACAATTTCGGCATTTGGTTTAGCTTCATTCGGCGGATGCTACAGATTTACAAAGGAAAATGCTTCGAGCGAAACTCGATAAAATCTGGGCGCAAATACGCCGATGCGTATTTGATTGTTGAGGGAAATGACATTAACTGTATCCTTTCGCTACATGTGTAGCGAAACGTTGTATTGGCAAAAGAAAGCAGAGCGATTAACAAAAGCTCCACTTCACTAACAACAAGCCCGTTACATCCTTCGGGTCTAGGTTCATTATTTTTTCCCAGAAACAAAAAAGCTTCGGCAATCAATTACCAAAGCGACTTTGAAGCAATCATTATTATTTGTGTTTTTTCAGGAGTCTTTTAAGCCGTGTCCGCATATCCACAGCAATCCCATTGATTTCTATGACCCTCTCAATCTCTGCAGCATTCTGGCGATGAAAAAATAAATGGTGCAAGCCCCTTACTGAAATGGTCTGCTTCTGTCGATCAATCAAAGTAATCTCCGACGTTTCTTCTATCATACCTTCCTCCAGTACTCTTCCAAAATAGCCTGTTTTTCCGGTCAGAATAAATTGTTCAAATAATCCCCGGATCCGGTTGGAAATATCCACTTTAGCGCAAGGGATCCTACTTTGGGTGATTTCAACTTTTGCATCGCCAATTTGAAAAATATCACCGATATATATATCGTCTTCTGTAAACCCATTGATAGTTACATTTTCTCCAAAAGCGGGTATAGCCAGCTCTGTACCTGAAAGTGAGTTCCAGTCTGCATAATGTTCAAAGGGATAAAAACAAACAGCACGATCTATACCACCGTGACTGTCATTGTCTGCAACGTCATCATTTTCAAAGCCTGATGTATAAAGATATGCTGAAGAAACAGGTTTTTTTCTAATTCCGGAATTGATTACCTGTCCAAATGGATTCCCAATCAGCTGCGGCCTGCCCACATTCAATGATTTAATCATGATCCGATTCTCCCTTCGCGTCACTTTTTCACCATTATACATTAGAAAAGTGCAAGGCGCGTAGCCTTAGTCGACAAGCAAAAGGAGAAACTTGTCAAAAAGAAAACGGAGTCATTTTTTTGCTTTCTTACCGCTTAAAAATACCTTCATAACACTCGTCTCAATCTTCCTTTCTATTTTCCGGATTTGGAATCGCATTGATAAATGCCTGAACATAAGCTAAAAGCCTTTGCACCTGAGGCTCTTTTATCCATTTCATCATTGTAAGCATGGATATTTGCCGGGTGTTTTTTTCAGACTCACTTTTTACTTCCTTCCACAGTCTCTTTCCTTGTGAAAATCGATTTTTTACTGGGTTCATATAATCCTCAACATTTTGTAAAAGGTATTGAACAGATTTGTCATCCTTCATCACATCTTCTGCGAAAACTGCAGCCTGCTCCAATTTACCTATAATTTGTAACAGTGATGGCAGCTTTTCAAGCAAATGTATGCCTGATTCAAGTGTTCTCCAATCAATATTCGTATGCTCCAACTTTAATTGTAATTTTTCTATCGTTTTTTCATCTGCCATGACAGATTCTACTGTTGTTAGGAGCTGCTCCAATGTATCCATTCTCTGAACGATGCCAGGTAATTGGTCCAATAGCCTTTCCAATGAATCCGTTATATCCGGATTGTTCAGCTTTTCCATTAATCCTTTACTTACAAGGGCTGTTTCCATCTATTTCCCCCCTACATGGTTCCGTATTGTCAAAAGTTCCATAGTAAAAAGCTAATAATCCCTTGATCTTAAGGGCTTTAAAAGCAAAAAACTTGCCACCCCCTAAATTTTAAGGTTTGATGAGGTTACCACACGACACCAAATCCCTAAAATTAGGAAGTGACAAGTTGTTACCTCAATTTATAGCGTATTTACTTAGATATATCAAGTTTCAAGAAAAAATTATTTTTGGCCTTTTAGGAATGATCCTTGGCAAATCAGTGGCTAAAGCCGCTTTCGATGAGCCTGTGAACCAGCCTTATCGCAAATTACAGGTTGATGAGATGCCCATCATTGAAAATCTGGAGAAGCTTGACTATCAACAGCTTCTTTCCGATTATCAAGCTAAACATGGAAAGCCTTTAAAGCCGGTTGTGCGTCGGAAAAACAGTGTGGTTAAAGTTCCGGCTGCTCTCACATGCCCAAAGTGTTCGGCACCTTCTTCGTACCTTTATGCCAATAACGGCGATAAAGGGCAATATCAATGCAAAATTTGTGCGTGTCTGTTTAGCAAGAAAAACCGTTTCCTAAAAGAGGCCATCCTCAAATGCCCTCATTGTTTAAAGACTTTGGAAAGAATCAAGGAACGTAAGGATTTTTACGTGTTCAAATGTAAAAACAATGCCTGTTCGTTCTACCAAAATAATCTAAACAAAATGACCCAAGAAGAAAAGGAGCAGTTCCAAAAAGATCCTCAGGCGTTCAAAGTCAGATACATCTTTCGGGAGTTTACCTTTGACTTCAAGCCTTTATCCAAGGAGTCACCTGTAAAGCCTAAAGTGGATCTTTCACGCATTTACGTGTCGGCCCATACGTTGGGGCTTATTTTGACATACCACGTGAATTACGGACTCTCAGCCAGAAAAACAGCTGCCCTGATGTTTGATGTGCACAGCATTAAAATTTCTCATCAGACCATCCTGAATTACATGAACAGCGTCGCCCTTATCACCAAGCCATTTATTGATCATTATCCCTACGACCTGTCAAACAGCTTTTGCGGCGATGAAACGTATATCCGCGTGAAAGGGCGCTGGCATTATCTGTTCTTTTTCTTTGATGCCGTCAAGAAGATTATTCTGTCCTACCCTGTATCACCCAACAGGGACACACCGTCGGCCATTAGAGCACTGGACCAGGTGCTGCAGAAACTTAAAACAATCCCTGAGGACCTGATGTTTGTCGTCGATGGCAATCCCATCTACATTCTGGCCCAGCATTTTTTCGCCCAGCACGGCATTCACTTTGACATCCACAGAGTCATTGGTCTGACCAACGAGGATCCTGTCTCAGAAGAATACCGTCCGCTTAAACAAATCATTGAGCGTCTCAACCGGACATTTAAAGGCAATTACCGGGCGACTACTGGATTCGGCTCCCAAGAAGGATCCGTCTCCTTTGTGACCCTGTTTGTGGCATACTTTAATTTCCTTAGACCACACGCAGCACTGGAGAATCAGGTGCCTGTCATCATCCCGGAACTTCAAAGGATGCCCAATATGCCGGAAAGATGGACAAAACTGATTTCGCTGGCCCAGGAATTCTTGGACGAACAGCAGTCCGCCTAGCTTTTTGTTTAGCTGAGCCCTTGCATCCGAGCAATCGGCGGAGCGAACCCTTGACAAACCGAATGGATAAAAAGGTTAAAATTGGATATTGTCAAGGGCTCTTTGTCGTGCCTGCTTTTGTCCCCTTCGCCCTTGATACTCTTACCGCAACCTTTTTTGACTGTTTGTCAGGGGCGATTGCGGACGACATTTTCCCTCTGTATTTTAGAAAAGTGGAAACGGCTTATCTTTCATAGAACTTTTTACACTACCCATGGTTCCTTTTAACATCCCATTCCAATATATGATCGGAAGCAAATCTTTTTTCATCACGTACATACTGCGCCGTTCCTTCGCCTGGTTGAATGGAAATGACTCTTTCGGTTGTTTATCATAATTGAATTCAGCTAATATTAATGTGTTATACCCTGTCACTAACGGACAAGAACTGTAGCCGTCATATTTGGCGCCCAGCGCTTCTCCTTTCATAAAAGATAAGAGGTTTTCAGCAACAACGGGATATTGCTTTCGAACTGCTGCGCCTGTCTTGGATGTTGGTAAGTTGGAGCAATCACCGAGTGAAAAGATATTTTCATATTTTTGATGTTGTAACGTATGAGGATGAACATCAACCCAGCCGGCTTCATCAGCAAGCATGCCATTTCTTATGAAAGCCGGTGCACGCATCGGCGGAGTGACGTGAAGCATGTCATAATGGATAGAAGTCTGTTCTTTTGTTTCAACATGTTCAAAAATCGCTACCTGTAAATCACCTTTTACTTCTATTAGATTGTGTTTAAATCGTACATCGATTTTTTTCCTCTCTAAAACCTTCTCGAGGGCCAGCCGGTATTTTTTGACATCAAAAATAGCAGGATTGGCCGAACCGAAAATCACTTCCACCTTGTCCCTGATGCCTGTCCTGTTGAAATAATCTTCTGCTAAATACATAATTTTCTGCGGAGCTCCCCCACACTTGATGGGAGTAGCCGGATGTGTAAATAACGCATTCCCGCCTTTGAACTTCCTGATCACATCCCATGTATAATCTGTATATTGATAAGAGTAATTGCTACACACCCCATTTTGTCCAAGTGTTTCTGTCAGCCCTTTTATCCCTTCCCAATCAATTTCTATTCCTGCGGCCACAATCAAATATTCATATCCAAGCTTAATCCCATCAGCTAGCTGAACATAATTTTCCTCAGGCTCAATAAAGGTAACCGCCGATTGAATCCAATCAGCTCCTCGAGGAATCAGTTCTGCCATACTTCTTTCAGTCTCTTCCTTTTTGGCTTCTCCTCCCCCCACTAATGTCCAAAGCGGTTGATAGTAATGCTTTTCAGCGGGATCGATAATGACAATCTCCCCAGCAAGTGACCTTAAGTCTTTTAAAAGCCTTGCAGCTGTACTGATCCCCGCTGTTCCTCCTCCGATAATGGCAATCCGATAATGTTTATCCATGTTTATTGCCCCCCATCAACCTTTATAAAAACAGAATTTGAATCCCATGAAGCGAAGCAAACCCGCCTTTACGATTATAGTCGTGCATTTGGTCATTTATGCTTCTTACTCATGGATTTTTCGAATCACTGTAAAGGAGGTGTTAAAAACTTATTTGAAAGGAAGTTGACATTCGCCATAATCATTTCAAAAACAGATAAACTGATATAAGAATTTGAGCATCTGGATACATTCCAACAACCTCTTTTTACAAAAAAGTGTATCCATTAAGATATTTAACTGAAGTACCATCAACTTTTAAGAGTAAGTACTAATACCTGCAAAAAAATTAGGAGCAGGTACCAATACTTGATATTAACACATAATATTTTTTCTGTTTTTGTAAGTAAAATGCGGTTTCTTCAGGCCACAGAGATCAAACTGTTATCGTAATATTTGTCAGGTTTTCCAGCCATTCACCTTTCATATATTGTTTCCAGCTTTAACATTATTTTAATATATTATTAATGTTTTCGTTGCATAAAACAGGACTCAGAACAGAAAACAACTACTTGTGCATCTTTTCACAACTTTATCATAAAGACGCTAACAATTTGCCACATAATATCCGTTCAAAAAACTCAATCAAGGGTATTATAAAAAACGAGGGGTGTTTAAACGATGTATAAAAAACATGAACGGATTTTGATGGGACTTGCATTTGGTGTTGCGGCCATTATGCTTTTATCTATGCTTGGACGAATTTTTGGAAGTTAATGAAAGGGTGGAAGTTTAATGTTTAATGGAGACTCTTTGTTTTACAGCAGGCTATTGACCGAACTTACCCTCTCTTTCCATATCATATACGCCACAATCGGAGTCGGCGTTCCGCTGATGATTATGATTGCACAGTGGGTTGGCATCAGGAAGAATGATGAGCATTATATTTTATTAGCAAGACGATGGGCTCGTGGCTTTGTCATCACTGTAGCTGTTGGGGTTGTGACGGGTACGGCGATCGGATTGCAGCTCTCGCTTCTGTGGCCGAATTTTATGGAATTGGCAGGTAATGTCATAGCCTTACCTCTGTTTATGGAAACTTTCGCTTTCTTTTTCGAAGCGATTTTCCTAGGGATTTATTTATACACATGGGACCGGTTCGAGGATCAACGCAAGCATCTCATGCTGCTGATACCGGTCGCAGCGGGAGCAGCCTTCTCGGCTGTCTTTATTACAATCGTCAATGCATTTATGAATTCACCACAAGGCTTTGACATTGTGAATGGGGAGCTTGTGAATATCAACCCGATCATTGCCATGTTCAATCCAGCAATGCCTACAAAGGTAGCACACGTCGTTGCCAGTGCGTTTATGACTTCCGCTTTTGTGTTGGCATCTATTGCCGGGTTCAGGCTATTAAAAGGATCGGACCATATTTATCATAAAAAAGCTTTGTTTTTAACCATGAAGATTGGACTGATTTTTTCCATTGCTACAGCAGTTATCGGAGACTTTTCTGGTAAATACTTAGCGGATTATCAGCCGGAAAAGCTTGCAGCTGCTGAATGGCATTTCGAAACATCTGGAGATGTCCCACTGGTTTTATTCGGAAAATTAGAAGATGAAGAAGTGAAATATGCCTTTAAAGTTCCGAAGGCACTCAGCATTTTGGCATACAACAAACCCTCTGCCGAAGTTGTCGGTCTCGACCAATTTACTGAGGAAGAGATTCCACCTCTGTATATTCACTACCTCTTCGATATAATGGTGTCTGTAGGTATGTGGATGACATTATTGTCGATTGTATTTTTACTGGGAGCCAATAGGAACTGGAGGTTTATTCAGACAAAATGGTTTCGCCGTCTGATTGTGCTCGGAGGCCCCCTATCCATCCTGGCCATCGAAATGGGATGGTGGCTGGCTGAAGTGGGAAGACAGCCTTGGATTCTTTACGGTTTGATGAAGACGTCGGATGCTGCAACATCAAGCGGACAGGTTGATCTGATGCTCGTGCTGTTTGCCGGGCTGTATATCATCCTAGCGATTGGAAGTGTCGTTGTATTGAGCAGAATGTTTCGCAGTAACCCTGTTGAACGTGAGCTCGAAGATCGTGAGGCGGAAAAAGGCGGTGTCGTTCGATGAATCTAGAAATATTGGGAATCATGGTGTTATGGACATTTTTATTCGGCTACGTTATTGTTGCTTCCGTTGACTTTGGCGCAGGATTTTTTAACGCATACAGCCTGTATGCAGGCAAGCAGCATGTTTTGACAAATATTATCCAGCGCTATCTGTCCCCTGTATGGGAAGTGACCAACGTATTTCTTGTATTCTTTTTCGTAGGGATCGTAGGATTTTTTCCAAAAACGGCCTTTTATTATGGAACCATTCTCCTTATCCCTGCGAGTATTGCCATTATCCTTCTGGCTATTAGGGGCTCCTACTATGCTTTTGAAACATACGGATCAAGGGGGCATAAGGGATATTCGTTCATGTATGGCCTCTCCGGGCTGTTCCTTCCAGCTTCCTTATCAATTGTGCTAACAATCTCGGAGGGCGGCTTTGTTTCGATGATAGATGATAAGCCTGTGCTGGATTACTGGGCGCTGTTTACCAGCCCCCTTACATGGAGCATTGTCGTATTAAGCATTGCGGCCGTATTGTATATTTCAGCTGTTTTTCTGACTTGGTACGCCCATAAGGCAAAGGATAAGGATGCGACAGAACTAATGAGAAGATATGCCCTCATTTGGTCTCTACCACTGATCATCACAGCTTCCGGGATCATTGTTGAACTCCGTGACCATAACCCGGAACACTTTGGAAATTTACTGGATCTCTGGTGGATGTTTGCTTTATCCTTCCTACTCTTTATCGGAACTGTATGGCTTATCTGGAAAAGAAAACATTACGGAAGAGCTTTCGGCTTGCTGGTGGGGCAGTTCGCCCTTGCGTTTTTCGCATACGGCATTTCGCATTACCCGTATTTGCTTTATCCGCATTTAACCATTTATGACGGCTTTACAAATAAAGCCATGGCCATATCGCTGATTGTCGCCTTTATTGCCGGACTGGGATTATTAATCCCCTCCCTTTACTTATTGTTGCGGCTATTTCTATTTAATAAAGACTATGTCACAGGTAAATAAGATCCATTATGAATAAAGGAGATTGCATATGCATAATTTTTTCATTTTTTACGCCCCTTTCATTGTACTTGGAGTGGCCGTCGCAGTAGCGTTTTGGGCAGCTCCAAAAGACCGTGCTGTTACTAAGAAATAATCAAAAAAGCTCCGAATTCCATGATGGAGATTGATGGAATCCGGAGTTTTTCATCCCTTAATCAAATCCGTTCAGTTGCAGATTCAAATTAGGAATTTCAATATTTATTTGACTCCAAAGTATATAGAACTTTATAATATACTTATTATCATGATCATATCTTCTACAGAAGGGGAGTAGCTATACAGCAAAGTCGTCAATACAGGAGTTATTCCTCGGCTTTGTTGGCAGCACAGTTGTGTTGTTTGCGAGACCTTGCCAATTTTTGGCAGGGTCTTTTTCCTTTTTTTAAAAAGACCTAACCCAGGAATTGGTACGGATGTCTTTTTTATCGAAAGGAGATCATAATGAATTTTTATAAAAAATTAGCAGAAAGTGTACAAATACAATATCTCAATGGAAAACCTATGGTTGTTGGACAAGCAGATTCCTTAAAATTAATAGGTGTTGGACGTAGTGCCTTTGTATTTTTGATAAATAATACAACTAAAGCGATGAAAGTATTCTTCCCTGGATTGAACAATATTGCATTGGAAGAAGCGAGCATTTATCAAATAATCAAACACATTGACTTTTTTCCCAATCTTTATGAATCCGGTTCAAACTATATTGTTATTGATTATATAGAAGGCCGTACGCTTTTTGAGTGCTTGACACTAGGCATTCCGATTTCTGAAAAAGAAATACACGAAGTCGATTTTGCCCTATACTTAGCTAGAAGAAAAGGTTTAAATCCGTCAGATGTTCATTTGCGAAACATCATCATCACGCCCAAAGGCTCAATAAAAGTAATTGATGTTGCTCGCTTTCGACAATCAGCAAAATGCCATCAGTGGGAAGACATCAAAAGTGCTTTTTCCTACTTTTATTTTAAACCCTATTTTCCAAAAAGATTTCCAGTTTTCCTGTTAAATGGAATTGCCTATCTGTATAAGAAGATTTATAAAAAACGGCTCTCATCCTTTTATTTAAGAAAAGCGCAAACCCCTTGATCCTATGGAGCGGTTCTTCAGTTGATCTCAATGGAAGCGTTGGCTGCCGCATCCTGTGGCTTCGGTGGCACTAGTTTGTTCTGTCCGTCAAAGATCAAGCTCCTGTGAATAATTCTTTGAAAAAACAAACAGGCGAAATAATCTCGCTTGTTTGTTTTTAAAATCCTAAAATGTTGTATAGATATTCTCGCACTCCTCGCCCGTTGGTTCATAAAAACAGTGCAATTTAAACCTGCCGACCAACGGTTGATCATACCATGTAGCAGGACAATCGCCCTGCGGCCTGAAATACCAAAGGCTAAATTTAGCAGGCCATAGTCGTTCTCCTTGCACGGATCGTCTTGCCAGCCTTCTTTCGCTTTCTCGTGCCCTTTGATAAAAATATCCATGAGTCACGGCTTCAAATGCTTTTGGTTGGTATACCATTTGCGGGATAGTACGGAGACCGACAAAATCGGAGCAGTTTGCCCTGATTCGATTGACCCCTACGTTGCCAACCATGAGCATTCCCTGTACCCCTTCGCCTTCTGCTTCTGCTCTCAGCAGCCTTGCCAAGAGGTCAATATCGGCTGTCCTTGCTTTTACGACTGCCATACAGCGCCACCTCCAAGTATCTACACCTTTATTCTATTATTGGAAATGGTGAATGGTTCACTCAAGCGCATGATTAGAGCAGTTCCTCAAATCGTCTCCTTGATTTTTCCGCAATGTCCTCTGGAGCTTTATAAGTAAGTGGCTCCTGATGTAATGCCTGGAAAAAGTTGATATCGCTTGTTTCAAGAGCTCCTATCGTCAATCTTGGAATAAGCCGGACATGAACAGGCTCTCTTTGTTCTGGATCGATTGAAAGCATCATATTGAAACTGGAAAAGCCTTGATCGGTGAAGATGGAAAATATGGCCTGTAGACCCTTCGCAAAATGGTCCCAATCCTCCTCATTGATATCCTCGATGGAATAGGCATTGTTAAATATTCCTATGTAATCATTATGACTTTTTGGTGCAAATGCATGTAGCCACGTTATCGTCCCATTATCAGCAATCCATCTTTCCCCGATCGATCTCTCGGTTTCAGAAAGGGCATTAAAATATTTTGTACCTGTCTCCATTTCAAACTGCCTTGCTTTTTCATAAGTATTCATCTGATAATTTGTCCCGGTGTCCGAAATAATGATATGGAGATGGGGGTGTATGATACTACCCCCTGAAAGCGGCAGGTAATTCCAATTAATGGAGGCAAACTTTGCTTGTGAATCTGTTACTGATACTCTATGTATGTACATCTGTGCTGCCTGAAAAGCATTTTTTATCAATTCAGGCGTAAACTCGTTTAAGCGGACAAAATGAGAACCAGAGAAAACAGTTACTCCATTATGCTTGCTATATGGAAAAAGATTTGGAAACACAATGGCTTCACCTTTTGTAATCCGCCCTTCCTTAGCAATCTCCTGCGGAAAAACAGGTGTCATATTTAATATGTTCTCTGGACAAAATGGACAATTGACCCCCTTTGTCTTTTCGGCTGCTTCAGAATAGTCTACGGGGGTAATGGCCAATCCCGCATCATAAACGAGCCGGGATGTTTCCCCTGTCAGCGGATCAAAGCGAATCTCGGTTTCACACTCAATTTTTCCCTCTTTCGTGTCATAAAAAGTAAATAACTCTCTTTTTTTTCTCAACTTAATTGCCAATGTTTCTCCCCCTCCTCTTTTATTTATCAATATAACATTTCCCTCGAAAAAAGTCTGTATATTCCATTTTTTATCATAAATAAAAGCGTAAACCTCTGTACGTCGGCTGGCTCAAAGCGCGACGTCTTGTTTGCGATAAACGCTGGAATTGGGAGCGGCACAATCATAGAATTTTATAAATGGCTATACTAAGAAAAGATCGCACAAAGAAAATCCTCGTGCGATCTTTTTTAATGTTCGTTCTGAACGGGGATATTGACTTTCACCTTACGATCTTGCTCATAAGGAGTTTCCTGATAGACGTAATAATTCAACCAGTTGGAAAATAGAAGATGGCTGTGAGACCTCCATGTATTTAGCGGCTGCTCGTTCACATCGTTATTCGGAAAATAATTTTCCGGCATTTCGACAGGCAACCCTTTTTTCAGATCCCGTTCATATTCGATAGCTAACGTATCACTATCATATTCCAGGTGGCCTGTAACCATAATATGTTTCTCGTCTTCAGATATAATCATAAACGGTCCGGCTTCCCCTTTAGATAGTAGCTTCAAATCAGGATGATTTGTGATTTTTTCCTGGCTAACGCTTGTATAGCGTGAGTGTGGAGCAAAAAAGACTTCATCAAATCCCCGAACAAGTTTAATGGTCTGATCAGCAATCGTATGCTTATAAATACCAGAGCATTTTGATGGCAGCTCAAACTTGCCAATCCCATAATGATGGTATAGTGCTGCCTGAGCCCCCCAGCAAATATGTAAAGCCGAGGTAACGTGATCTTTAGACCAATTCATGATGTCCTTCAGTTCTTCCCAATAATTGACCTCTTCAAATGGAAGATGCTCAATCGGGGCTCCCGTGATGATCATACCATCAAAATAATAATTTTTGACCATTGAAAATGTTTTGTAAAATTGCTCCAAGTGCGATTTGCTTACATTTTTGGATTCGTGTGTTTCCATGCGCAAAAAGGTTATGTTTACCTGTAAAGGCGTATTTCCAAGGAGCCTTAGAAGTTGTACCTCCGTCTTTTCTTTTTCCGGCATCAAATTTAAAATTAATATATTTAATGGACGGATATCTTGCGTACTGGCTCTTTCCTCATCCATTACAAATATTTTTTCTTTTTCAAGAACTTCCCGCGCTGGCATTTGTTTAGGAATATTAATTGGCAATGAAATCCCTCCTGCTTGAAAAATCTAGTAAAATCTATTATAAGCGGGAAGCAACATTTCAGCAATGGATAAAGTTCATTTTTAGATTTTTTCATCAAAAAATAGTTTTGTGAATCATGCTGACAAAATCGATGTATGTTTTACGTCACCCCGTCAGCAATGTAAAAAAATAAACTGTCCAAAAAATCAGTTTTCACTGACTTTTTGGACAGCTTCATATTTAATGCTCGGCGCCCAGCCCGGTGTTTGACTTGACATCCATTTCGTTATATTTGGCAGTATTGTCCTCCGGCTTTGTAATGAGGGAAACAACGATTGATGTAAGGAAGCCTAAAGGAATACTGATGATACCTGGATTAGCAAGCGGGAAGATCGCATTCTCTCCCATGACACTTGGTCCGATAATGACCAGAATAACGGCACTCAGCATGCCAGCAAGCATACCAGCAATGGCTCCAGCAGTATTAAAACGCTTCCAATAGAGTGAGAAGATAATGACTGGAAGGTTCGCGCTGGCTCCAACAGCAAAGGCCAATACAACTAAGTAGGCGACATTCATTCCCTTGGCTAAAATACCAAGGATGATTGACAATGCACCAATCACTAAAGCTGTATTCCTCGCCACTATGAACTGCTTCTTGCTGTCCACTTTTCCACGCTTAATGACATTCGTATAAATATCATGTGCAAACGCCCCTGACCCTGTGATTACAAGCCCGGCAACAACCGCAACAATGGTAGCAAAGGAGACCGCTGATATGATCGACATAAAAATCTCTCCGCCGATTGTTCCTGCTCCACCCCCAATATATTGAGCCAACAACGGCGCAGCCATATTCCCGCCTTTGTCTGCCGCCCGAATATCATCAGAACCAACTAGGACTGAAGCAGCAAAGCCGACCAAAGCAATCATGATATAAAATACCCCAATTAAAACCATTGCCCAAATAACTGATTTTCTTGCTTCCTGTGCTGACGGAACCGTATAGAAGCGAATCAAAATGTGCGGTAGACCAGCAGTTCCCAAAATCAATGCCATCCCAAGGGATAACAGGTCAATTGGATTTTTATACAATACTCCCGGAGATAGGAACTCATTGCCGTTTTTGGCCACTACTTCTCCAAATAAACCAGAGATACTGAACTTAAAGATAAATGCGACCAATAAAACAAGAATAAGAGTGGCAAACATTAGCAACACGGCTTTGATAATCTGCACCCAGCTCGTTGCGAGCATTCCACCGAGCATGACATAGATAATCATTAATGTTCCGATGATGATAACGGCCAATTCATATGGAATGCCGACAAGCAAATTAATAATGGCTCCTGCGCCGACCATTTGCGCTACCATATAAAATGTTGTAACAACTAAAGTAACAGTGGCTGTCATCATTCGAATTGGTCTTTCCTTTAATCGAGAAACCAGTACATCCGCCACTGTGAACTTACCAGAGTTTCTCAGCGGTTCTGCAACAATATATAGAACGATTACATACCCGACCATCCAGCCGACAGCATACATAAACCCATCGTAACCATTTAATGCCACCAACCCGGCAATCCCCAGAAAAGAGGCGGCACTCAAATAGTCGCCAGATATCGCCAACCCATTTTGCCATCCCGTCAAGGATCGGCCAGCGGTGTAAAAATCAGCTGTACTTTTATTTCTTTTAGCAGCCCATAGCGTGATATAGATCGTTGCCCCGACTATGGCTACAAATAAAAATATCCCAAACAGATGAGCCCCCATATCTATGCTCCCTTCCTCTGTCCGTATTTATCTAATGTAGCCTTTGCTTTTTGGTCGAATCCTTTCGCCTTAGCAAAGTAGACAAATGCCAGAGCCCAAGCAACAAAATAAAGGGCTACACCATACAAGTATCCGAAGGTTATATTTCCTGTAACAAATTTACCCATAAGTGGTTTGGCGTAAGCGGCCATCAGTGGAAACGACAGATACAGGCAGAAAAACAAAATGACCACAGGCCAAACAAAGAGTAGCTTGCTTCTCTTTAGTTCTAAAAACTCTTCCGAATTAGCAATTTGCTCGTAGTTTTCCATTTTCGTACCCCCTAGTTTGGAATAAAATCAGTTGCAAAAAACCGATTTTCATTACTATAAAACAGAGGTGTGACAAAAAGGAAATAAGCGCGCGAATTGTCTGATATTTTACCCGAATTGCTATATTTTATATGTAAACGGTTTCAATCACTGTTCTAATAGCTTAAACAGTTTCTTTTGTGCACTTCGGCTAACTGGAATCTGCGTTTTCTTTTCGCCTTTTAGAATAAGATTATAGGCTCCATTAAACCAAGGGGTTATTTCTTGAATATAATCCAAGTTAACCAAATAGCTCCGATGTGTCCGAAAAAAAGGAAACCCCTTTAGCTTTTCTTCCAATTCCTGCAAGGTCATTTTCCCTCGAACAAATTCATTTTCTGTGTGTATTTCTACATACCTGTCTACACGAGTTGCATAATAGATAGACTCAGGTGATAATACCACAACTTTTTCTCCATCATCAATCAACAGCTTTGAGGTTCCAGGTATGGAAGCTGAAGAGTCCGTCTCTTTTTTTGATATGAGTGAGTCAGGCTGAAGAGCATTGGACATCCGTCTCCTAACTCTGTCCAATGCCTTTTTTAAACGCGCCTCATCATATGGTTTCAACAGATAGTCCACCGCCTCCACTTCAAATGCTTCAAGAGCATAGTCATCATAAGCAGTGATGAAGACAAAAAGTGGAAGTGCCTTATTCTCTTTGGACAGCTTTCTAGCAACATCCACACCCGACAGCAAGGGCATATGTATATCTAAAAATATGACATCCGGCGCATATTTTTCATACAGATCAAGCAATTGCTCACCTGACTCGGCGCTGGGACAGAGCAAGAGATCTTCTTCCTGCTGCAATATATAAATCAGCTCTTCCCTGACAAGACGCTCGTCCTCAGCAACCATTACTCGAATGGTCATGTAGCTTTCCTCCTTAAATGATTTTTTGGAATTTCAAAATAAATTTCACTGCCTCCAGAAGGCAGATTGCGAATATGCAGCCGGGATTGTTCCCCTAACATTCCTATTAAACGCTGATTTACATTATATAATCCCGTGCCTCCTCCCCTTTTGCTTTCAACAGGAGAGTGTCCAGCCAGTGCGAGGCTTTTTTCAGAAAACCCGCTGCCATTATCGCGGATAATAATTTGCACCTTTCCCCCTATTTGTCTTATGTCAATTTCAATTTTTCCACCTTCCATTACGTCCTCCAACCCATGGTTTACACTGTTTTCCACTAATGGCTGAAGCGTTGAAGGAGGAATCAGAGCATCCTTGCATTCCTCAATCGGAGAAAAGCATATAGTGATACGTCCGAAAAAGCGCGCTTGGATGATTTCGATATATGACTGCAAATGTTCAAACTCTTTTTCTAGTTCTACCAGAGAAGTCGAAGCCAAACGAAGATTAAATCTCATAAAACTTCCTAATTGCACTGTAATGTGCCGGGCTTTTTCTGGATCACTCCGAAATAAAGTCGCTATAAGATGAAGCGTGTTAAAAAGAAAGTGAGGATTAATCTGCGCTTCTAGATTCCTCAGTTCAGCATCGCGGATCAGTGTCTGTAGTTTCTCCGATTGGACAACGGCGAGCTGATTGGTCAAAAGCTTTCCCAATCCTTGTGCTAGAACGATTTCAACCGAGCGGATATGCTGTGATTTTCGAAAATATAGTTTGATAAGCTTGCTTGTTTTATTTGATTCCAAAATAGGAACAATGATGGCTGCCTGCAATGGACATTTTTCATGTTGACAGCAGATTTCATCAGGGGAATAGGCCACTTTCAACATGCCTGTTTGAATGACCTCATTTGATAGCCTTGTCTGCAAAGGATCCCCAGGTTTATGATGATCTGCACCAAGCCCCACATAAGCCAATACCTGCTCTCGGTTGGAAACCGATACAGCTGCAACCTTCAATCGTTTAAACAGCAGTTCCGCTATTCCCTGTGCCATTTCAAATGGAGATTCCTTTTTCAAGTGGGGCAAAGCGTCCTCAGCTATCATCAATGCCCTCCTTGACTCCAAGGCTGCTTCTCGTTCCTGCTCATTAATGGCTGCAGCTATCATAGCCATAAATATCGCAATGGCCACGCTGTTTGAAAAGACAAGAGGCAAGCTGATTTGATCGACAGCCGCCTTTATAAAATCATCATGAGGATTGAAGATCAGCAGGATCCCCATTTGTAGAATAGGGGGGAATATTCCAATAAATAGTGCCTTTAATGGAGATATCACCCTGTCATTTGAAAAAAAACGTGCAGTCATACCAACGAGTAATCCTGTTAGGATATTTACAATGCAACCTGCGGTATTTCCTAACCCTCCGAGATAAAGAAGGTGGATGCCTGCAATAAAACCTGCCCCCATGCCAACTACCGGCCCACCCAACAAGCCCGCTATGACAATTGCCACTAGGCTGGAGCTGACTACCAATTGATTTCCTTGGACTGGAAAAAATATAAATGGGGATACAATTTTCCCGTTCTCTATGACAATACCTGAAATGGTTCCTGCAATTCCAAACAGACCATAAATGACGGCATGCAAAATGACGGTCCTCGTATCCATTTCTCGATCCAGCAGGCTCCTGAAGCTCGAAATTCTTGTCATTAAAAAGGCCACAATCAATAAAAGTCCAAGCCGCTGCACTAGAATATACGTCATGAACTCCACCAACCGCGTCCTTTTGTATCTATTCCTGTTTGGGCTTTAACAAGTGTACGAGAGAAAGCCTTTTCATCTGTAGGCCTGCGGGAGAACAGAGTCCCAAGGATCGCTCCAAAAAATCCGATTGGAATAGCTATAATACCGGGATTATAAAGTGGAATCAGCGCATCTCTGCTAATCCAGCCATTATCAATATTCATAATATGGGGACCGAACAATACAAGTATGACAGAAGACAAAAAACCACTAAGCATTCCTGTCATAACGCCCCTTTCATTGAAACGTTTCCAATACACTGTTAAAAGAATCACGGGAAGGTTTGTCGAAGCAGCAATGACAAATGTTAAGGAGACAAGAAAAGTAACATTGATATTTTCCAATCCCAATGAGAATACTGTTGCGATTAACCCAATCCCGACTGCCATCCATTTCGCAACACGAAGCTGCTCTTGATCAGTTGCTTTTCCCTTTTTATAAATATGGTGATAAACATCATGTGAAAGTGAAATGGTAGCAGATATAACCAACCCTGTAACAACAGCAACGATTGTTGTAAAAGCAAGTGCTGAAATGAAGGCAAGTAGGAAATCCCCGCCCAGTTCCTTAGCCAATAGCGGTGCCGCTAAATTTCCAGTTGGATCTTCAACTGCTAGCTGCTCCATTCCCACAATAGCAATCGTTCCAAGTCCCAACACAAGAGTCATGACATAAAACACTCCGATGATCCAAGTGGCTGTAATGACAGAACGCCGCACTTCCAACGTGTTTTTTACAGTGTAAAATCTGATTAATATATGGGGCAAGCCTGCTGTACCCAATAGCAAGGCCAATTTTAACGAGAACATTTCCAAGAAATCATCAAACAGGTTTCCCGGGTAGAAAAATTGTTTTCCAAGGGGGGTACCCTGTTTTACATAATCAATGAGTTCAACCACCTTCCAATCAAAGTGTGCTAGCACCATTAGTGATACGAGGAAAGTACCGGACATGAGCAATACGGTCTTTACGATTTGCACCCAAGATGTTGCAACCATTCCTCCAAGTACAACGTATACAGTCATTAAACTTCCTATGACCAAAACTGAAATAGAATAGTCGATTCCTAAGAGCAACCTGATCAATAGTCCCGAAGCAACTAATTGGGGAATCATATAAAAAATGGAAATAAAGAAAGTACCGCATGCCATCATGAGTCTGATTGTATTCCTTGGAAAGCGTGCACAGATGACATCCGCCAAGGAATATTTTCCTAGATTCTTAACGGGCTCGGCTATCAAATACAAAACAATCAAATAGGAAACCAAAAAGCCGATAGAATATAAAAAACCGTCATATCCATGAAGAGAGATAGCGCCTGTTATCCCAAGGAAAGATGCAGCGCTAATATAATCACCAGCTATCGCCAGCCCATTTTGAAATCCGGTCAGAAGTCCAGAAGCGGCATAGAATTGTGAAGTCGTCCGATCTCGCTTCGCAGCCCAATGTGTAATAATTAGAGTACAGACAATGATACAAAGAAAAAAGAAAAAATATGTATAATTCATGAGTCTTTCCCCTGTTTCAATTCTTCAATTATCTCATCATGCTTTTTAGACTTGGACCAATAAACCCATCCCAGTATCCATGTCACGAGCAACTGAAAAAAAGCAAAGAGCCACCACCATGGGATGAATAAGGAATTCCTTTCTTTCGTTATCCATTCTGGAAAAAACCATATGAAAAAAGGCAGGGAAAAATAAAACAGGATAAAGAATATTGTCATTGGTATAATGAGTCTTTTTTTACGATTCAAGAGCTGTTGAAAAATGACAGCCTCCTTCATTGGTAAAACATCCACCTTCCCAAACTCTTTTCTATATTTATCTCATTCTACCAAAATTTCCTATAATAATGAATTGCAATTTTTTTGAGATAATATAAGTGAGGTAACTCTCCTGTTTACGCATCCTCATTCCGTAGATAATGGAGCGGCGGGCTCAAAGACGCGACTCCTGTCTCCTTCCTTGCACCTATAATCCTGTACTTCGATCCAACTCAGCAGCTGGTTAAAAGGCTTTCTGTAATTTCGAAATTATATTATTTTCTTTAAGAATGAAGCCCCCGGCAATCTTGCCAGGAGCTTCATTGGTTCTGTTTGAATTAATGAGATGTTTGCTTCGTTTTCCTTCTATTATTATTGGTCAAATCGGTAGGAGCCAGTTCTTTTGATATTTCCATCAATGGATTATTAGCTGCACCACCGGCATTCTGAAGCATGTCCTTGGTATTATTCAGCATTTTTTTTACAGGCTCCATATATTTTCCATTCCGATATTTGCTCAAGCCGTACGCCGCAGCACTGATTCCAGCAGCAGCAAGCATTGTTGACCAAAATTTCCTCATGATACAGCCTCCTGTTTATCCCACTTATATTTGTTCAAAGTCCTTCTTTGAACTGTTCTTATTGTGAGTCCCGATTTTACTTCTTATTCAGCAAAATGAACAAAAGCTGACTAACACCAAGAAGAAAGTTCCAGCTTATGTTGAAGTCGAATAATCAATCTTTTCGGGGTCAATCCTCTTCAATGGCTCCTCCGCTGGACCTTCAATCACTTCACCTTCATAAGAAAATCTGGATCCATGACAAGGGCAGTCCCAAGTTTTATCGCCGCTGTTCCAATTGACCTCACATCCCATATGAGTGCAGGTCGTATCTACTACAAACAGTTCCCCGCTGTTATCCTTATACGCCCCGGCTCTCTTCCCTTTGATGGTAATCACCGCACCTTCATTATCCTGAATGTCTTTCATCTCTTTATCAGGACGATCAAGTTTTCCTCCTATTAAATGAGCTGCGACATTCATATTTTCTTTCACAAATGTTTTCATGCTGGGATCCAATGGAAATCTGGAAGGAGCATAAAGCTTTTCATACGGGTTGTCCCTGCCCAAAATCAAGTCACTGATCAACATTCCAGATAATGTCCCGTGTGCCATGCCCCATTTTCTAAATCCGGTTGCAACGAAGACATTATCGTGACTTTCCGAAATGCGCCCAATATAGGGCACCTTATCAGGTGTCACCAAATCCTGCGCTGACCATCTGTATAAAACTTGTTGTGCACCAAAAGTTTTCACAGCCTCTTTTTCCAGCGCCTCATAATGTTCTATTTCGGGAACACCCTGACCCGTTTTATGGCTGTCTCCAATGACGAGTAGCATGTCTTCCCCGTTAATTTTTACACTCCTAAATGACCGAGTAGGCTTGCTCGACGAAATATACATGCCGTCCGGAAAGCTTTTCTCGGGTTTAACAGCGATTACATAGGAACGCTTTGGGTACAGACGTGCAAAGTATCCCTTACCATCATGGAACGGAAAATGAGATGCCGAAACAACATACTTCGCCTTTACTTTTATGCCATTTCTCGTATGAATGATTGCCGGTTCCCCATGCTCCATATTGATAGCCGTAGTTTCTTCAAAAATCTGAACACCATGTTCGGTTATTTCCTTTACCAGATGTGCCAAATATTTCAGCGGATGAAACTGTGCCTGGTTTTTCATCTCCACTGCACCAATGGTTGAAATTGGCAACGCTATATGATCAATGAATCCTCCATCAATTCCGATTTCTCTATAGGCTTTCGCTTCATTTTCAAGACTCTGTCTGTCACTTTCAGAGGTGGAGTAGATAAACGCGCTCTCCTTTTGATAATCACATTCGATACCATGTTTTTCGATGAGGTTCTCTATAAAATGGGCTGCATCCTCGTTTGCTGCATAATACAGCTTGGCAATATCCACCCCAAAATGTCCGATCAATTCATCGTATATAAGGCCGTGCTGTGCTGTTACCTTTGCTGTCGTGTGTCCAGTTGTACCATTTAATAACCGTGTTGACTCCAAGAGCGTTACCTTCAAGCCTTCCTTTGCTAGCAAAAATGCAGTTGTAATGCCAGAAATTCCTCCCCCAACAATGGCGACCTCTGTTTCGATGTCATTTTCAAGCGCTGGAAAAACTGGAAGCTCTGCTGAATCGATCCAATATGATTTTGGATCGTTAGGCAGGGAATTGTTGTTGGCACGTTCACTAGTCATGGATGTTTCCTCCTTATTAAGCCTTTCATATCTTTCAGTTTTCCCAATTTGGCAAAAAAATGTGCGGAAATTTACAATTATCATCACCTTTTAATTTAATTGAGCCGTGGCTCAATGGAACACCAATATGCCTATCTTACCTCTTTACAGAAGTAGGACACTTCTGCTAAATGAAATTAAAAAGGCCGTTCCGGCGGGGTCCGCGGAACGGCTGCGTTAAATTATTACGAGATAACTGGCAAAACTCTAGTTTCTTGTGCCATTTCCGATTTGCAAATCGGGCAGATTGTTTTATTATCTGTAGAAAAGGCATCCCTCATCCAACAAGAACATTGTTCATTCGTACATGACCAAACAATTGTTTCCTCTTCAGGAACAGGCTCCTGAGGCCCTCTTCTATAAGCCATGAATAAGATCCCCTTTCTTGTTATCCTTACTATTATACCCCATTTATGGAATAAAAAAAATGAACGGTGAAAGTGATTCTTCGGGGAGTCTCGACAAATGATCATATTCTCTTTACGTTATCGCCATTTTTGTATGAAAAAAACGAAATATCTTTAGAAGTAAATTTTACTAAGTACATTCTTCTGCCACCACAGCCATTTGACTTGATCCTTGTGCCGATGGCGCCTCGCCGCCTCAGACCGCTACACCCCGCTTCGCTTGCACTAGTACTTCCTGTACTTCGGCAGGCTCAGGCAGCGACGTCCTGTCGCTTCGCCTGCACTAGTACTTCCTGTACGTCGAAGCTAGACATAACGCATACTTGTCAAAAAGAAAACTTAGTCAGATTTTATGTTTTCTTACCTTAAAAAAGTCAAAGCGAAACCTGAGCAGCTTCGCCTTGACTTGAATCAGACTCTAATTAATCATTATCAGTGTCTGTTTCTTTTTCGATGATTTTTCCGCTATTTGAATCAATCTTCATTTCAACATCATTTACCCCAACTACTAATTCAATTTCGTAATAACCATCATCGTCCAATTCCGCTTCTTTTACTTTTCCTGGTGTGTCTTTGGTAGCTGCTGAAATTGCATCGTCCAGAGAAATGGTTGCCTCTTTGTTTTTGCTTGAGCGATTATCGTCATCATGACCATCTTTTCTGTCAACCTTAATGATTTTTCCAGATCCAGCATTGATTTCCAAATCGATTTTCTGATTGTCTTCTCGCATTAATTCAATATCATACACGAAATGTCCGTCTTCTCTCTCAAGCTCTATACTTTTCAGTTTGCCCCCGACTTCTTCAATCGCAATTTCTTCGGCTTTCCTTGTTGAAATCAAATCAGCAGGTTTTCCTTTACTACCAACATCCTGAGTATTGGAGGCTGCTCCAGCTCCAATTGCACCGCCTAATACGAGTAACCCTGCGATACTTCCAACCAATAGTTTTCTTTTCATCATTGTTTTATTCCTCCTTAATGAATGTTAATTTCATGTTAACCTCTGAAAATGAGGACATCCTTATAAGAAAATGAGAAAACGATGAGAAAAAGATATACGATTGATTAATCATCCCAGGTAATAGACAGGACTTCACCCGTAATCGCATTGATTTGAACTATAGCCTCCTTTTCTTTATCTCGTTCCACTTCCACAAGATAGTAGTTCAACCCATCTGATACTTCTATATCTACATCATCGACGACTCCATTTATTTGTTTCAAAGCTATTTTTCTCGCTTCCTGCTCTGTAATCCCGTGTACAGAATCTTCCTGAATGTCGACTTTCTTGTTGCTAGACTCTACAATTTTACCGGATAAAGGATGGATCTTTAATTGTGTTTCAACAGAATCCTTTCTGACAACAGCAAAATAAAAATGCTCATTGTCTTCTAACTTCTTTTCCAATTGCTCAATTTTACCTGGATAGCTTTGCTGAATCAGCCGTTTAATTTCAGTTTCTGTCAATTGCTGTTCCTTTTGTTTATGTTCCTTTTTCTCTACCTTGAGTATTTCTCCACTTTTTTCATCGACAGTCACATTATAATGTCTGTTTTCCGATTGTAGCGTAACATAGAAGGCTGCATTGGTTTTTTTTACTGTTTCAATTTCTCCTCCATACATTTCCTTCACCAGTTTCCTTGCATCAGTCTCTGTCAAAGGGCTTGCTGAAACCATTAACAGCGATAATTGCCATCCTAGAGTAATGATAACTCCTGCTGCTAAAATAATAAGTACGACCCGTTTTTTGGAAATTCTAATCATTGTCTTCGCCCCGTAAGTTTTTATACTCATTATACAGATTCATTATGAGAATTTGATGAGAGACCAGTTTCAATTTTTAATTGTGCTGTCGTCCCGGAGCCTTCTTTGCTGATTAGATTAATCTCAGCATGAATGACATCTGCCAGTTCTTTAGCGAGCGACAGACCCAAACCAAAGCCCCCGGACTTTCTCGAGCGTGACTCTTCCACCCGATAAAACCGGTCAAATACTTTCTCTAGTTCTTCTTTAGGAATCCCTATGCCTTGATCAATAATTTCGACAAGTGCTTTTTGATTCATCATCCTAATATTCACTTGAATCGGCGCATCGCTGTATTTTTGTGCATTGTCCATCAGAATGTAAAATATTTGTTTCAATTTCTGTGAGTCTGTTTTGATTGTAATATCTTCCATTGTTTTCAGCTGTATTTCTCGTTTAAAGGCAGCTCTAAAAGATCTGATTGACTCTTCGATGAAGCTGCTTAACTGAATTTCCTTCTGTTCAACCTTCCATTGTTCATCATGTTTTGCCAGTAATAGAAACTGTTCTATCAAATCCTTCATCCTGTGTGATTCCATTTGAATCGCTTCTACAGATTCATCGAATAATTCTGGAGCTTCTTTTCCCCTTCTCTTTAAAAGGTTCGCATATGCTTCAATGACAGTAAGGGGGGTTTTTAATTCGTGAGATGCATTAGATATAAATTGCTCTTGTTTCTCATGATTGAGCTCAAGTTGGCCAATCATGTTATTAAAAGTTTCTCCCAGTTGATATAACTCGTCCTTAGACTGCCTTCGCAGTTCAATCCGTTTATAATGCCCGCTTTCTTGAACTTCTTTCATTGTCTTTATTAGCGATTTAATAGGCGAAACAATAAAATTACTCAACAAACGTGCCGAAAAAAAGACTGGTATAGACGCAAGGATCGTGATTGCACTCAAAACAAATTTTAAAATGGTCAAATTATTAGCAGTTGACTCCAAGCTTTGAGTTAATTGAAGCTCTGCAACCTCTCCGTCATTCCAAATAATCGGTATTGAAACGAAAGCATAAGGAATATTGGCATATTCAACGATTTTCTTTTGCTCTTTATTTGTAAAGGTCACTGGTGCCTCTCTCAGCATTTCTTGTCCAGTAGAAGTAACTGCCGGACCCGGGGTTCCATCTGCATTCACAATTTGAAGCATGCTATTGACTGGCATATGAGCTCTGAGTAAATCTTTAATAGGAATGCTAGCCTTTGCCTGACTGATTCCAGGTACTGTTTGCTTTACTTCCCCCGTCACCCTTTTTAGCTCACTATCAAACATCATTCGACTGAAAGTAAAATAAATAGCCGTATTAATAATTAGGAGGAGAACAATGAACATGACAGCCGAGTATAGATTAATTTTTGTTTGAAGTTTCATTGGCTTTCCTTTAAAACATAGCCGACTCCACGCACAGTATGGATTAGCTGTCTATCGTATTTTTTATCCATCTTATTTCTTAAATAGCGTATATACACATCTACGATATTTGTATCGCCATAATACTCATATCCCCAAACCCCACTAAGAATCTGTTCCCTGTTTAAGACTTGGTGAGCGTGTTCCATCAAATAGGCGAGCAAATCAAATTCTCTTTGAGTGAGTTCAATATCGTCCTTTTCTCTCTTTACCTCTCTAGATAAAGTATTTAACCTTAAATCTCCTATTTGTATCCAGCCTTCGTCTACAATATCAGGGGTCTGACCCCGGCTTAATCTTAAAGCTGCACGAACCCTTGCCAAAAGCTCTTCCATTTGAAATGGCTTTGTAATATAGTCATTGGCACCCAGATCCAGTCCTGAAACCTTATCTTCAACAGAGCCCTTTGCAGTCAATAATATAACCGGCGTATGGTTGTCCTCAGACCTTATTCTCCTTAATACCTCAATACCACTCATTTCTGGTAGCATAATATCCAATAGGACAAGATCCCATGTTTGATCACGGAACTTCTTCAGACCATCCGCCCCGGTAAAGGCTTTCTCGGTATGATACCCTTCAAAAGACAGCTCAAGCTCAAGCACCCTTGCAATTTTTTCTTCATCTTCGACAATTAATATAGCTTGCTTCCTCATTTAGCGACCCTCATTTATGAACAATATAATACATCTATTATATGCGGCAAAAGCCAAATTACAAAACAAGGAGTAGAAGCTATTTCCCCACCAATGGTGAAAAATGTTATAATAAACAGGAATTTCTTTTGGAGGTTATGATAAATTTGATTACTGTAAATAATGTTGGTCTACGTTTTGGAGACCGAAAACTGTTTGAAAATATAAACATTAAATTCACACCTGGTAACTGTTACGGGTTAATTGGTGCGAACGGCGCTGGGAAATCTACGTTTCTTAAGATTCTTTCTGGTGAAATCGAAGCACAAACAGGCACTGTATCCATTTCTCCAGATGACCGGCTTGCTGTTTTAAAACAAGATCACTTTCAATATGAAGAAGTTGAAGTCCTGCAAGTGATCATGATGGGACATTCTCGCCTGTATGAGATCATGCAGGAGAAAGCCGCTATCTATATGAAAGCAGACTTTACCGAAGAGGATGGCATGCGTGCAGCGGAGCTCGAAGGTGAATTTGCCGAATTGAACGGTTGGGAAGCAGAATCGGAGGCTGCAATTCTCTTAAAAGGTCTTGGTATTGACGAAGATCTCCATAACAAGAAGATGGCTGAACTGTCCGGGAGCGAAAAAGTCAAAGTTCTCCTTGCGCAAGCTCTCTTTGGAAAGCCGGATATTTTGCTGCTTGACGAGCCGACAAACCATCTCGATATTAAAGCTATTCAATGGCTGGAAGAGTTCTTGATCAATTTCGAGAATACTGTAATCGTTGTGTCCCATGACAGACACTTCCTGAACAAAGTGTGTACTCATATTGCAGACCTGGATTTCAGCAATATCCAAATATATGTCGGAAACTATGACTTTTGGTATGAATCGAGCCAATTGGCACAAAAAATGGCTCAGGATGCCAATAAAAAGAAGGAAGAAAAAATCAAAGAGCTGCAAACATTTATTGCTCGATTCAGCGCGAATGCTTCCAAGTCCAAACAAGCGACGTCCAGGAAAAAGCTTCTGGATAAGATTACCCTTGATGATATAAAACCATCTTCCAGACGCTATCCCTATGTGGCGTTTACACCGGAAAGAGAAATCGGAAACGATCTACTTACTGTGAGCAATCTTACAAAAACGGTTGACGGTGTAAAAGTTTTGGACAATATCAGCTTTACCTTGAACAAAGATGATAAGGTGGCACTGATTGGAAAAAGTGAAATGGCCAAAACGACATTGCTGCAAATACTCGCCGGAGAAATGGAGCCTGACAGCGGCAGTTATAAATGGGGAGTCACTACCTCACAGTCGTATTTTCCAAAAGATAACTCGGAGTTTTTTGAAGGCGTCGAGTTAAGCCTTATTGAATGGCTGAGACAATATTCGCCGCAGGATGAAACTGAAAGCTTCTTGCGTGGTTTTCTTGGAAGAATGCTCTTCTCTGGGGAAGAAGCATTGAAAAAAGCCTCCGTACTATCTGGAGGGGAAAAAGTACGCTGTATGCTCTCAAAAATGATGTTGAGCGGTGCCAATGTACTTTTATTGGATGAACCAACAAACCACCTGGATCTCGAATCTATCACTGCGTTGAACAACGGTTTGATGAATTTCAAAGGGTCCTTGGTATTCACTTCGCATGACCATCAGTTCATCGAAACACTTGCCAATCGGATTATCGAGCTGACACCTTCTGGGATTGTTGATAAGTACATGACTTACAATGAATATTTGGAAAGCGAACAACTGCAAAAGCAAGTTGAACAAATGTATGCTTAAAAATCAAAGGGGCGTCCAAATAGCGGATGGCCCCTTCTTACTTTACAAGCAGATATTCTGATTTTTTGATAATCTCCGCCAGCTTTTTCGAGTGTTCTTTGTACATCTGCTTAGCCGATTCATTTTCTGTAGCCAGCGTAAAACTTTCAAGATCTGCCTGACATTTTTTTAAAGCGCTTAACAACATCAGCTTTTCCTGCGGCTTTGGAAGCTTGATCTTATCATCATATAAATCGACCGTTAATTGTCCATAAGAGTCCACTTGTCCAATATACACGTTATCAAGGACGATCCCTAGTTTTTGTAGCTCTACATCAAGCCATTCTCTTGTTAATCCGCAGGCTGCAAGACCTGAATCGATCATTTCCCCTTCTAATATGACTGTTTCGGGAACTTTTACAGGTGCAGTATCTAAATCTAAATCCTGTGGTGTCACTGGCTGTTTTTCTTTTTTAAGCAGTACATTCAAATCCCCATTTGCTTCAAGTACTGCAAACTCTACATCCGAAACTTGAAATGCGTTCTTTTTTCTTAAAAGATGAAGTAACTCATCCACAGTGTACTTCTGCTTTGTTAGATTTTCCTCTTGAATTTTTCCATTTTTAATTACAACTGTTTCGCGACCTTCAATAAAGTCCCTAGCTTTCTTACTTTTGATGGCGAGTAAACCTGCAAAGAATGGGATAGCTGTCCATACAAGCATGCTATATACACCATGAAAAAAATTTGTTTCCAGCCCTGTTGAAATTTCAGCTGCAATACTGCCAATTGTGATACCGGCTATATACTCAAAGAAGGATAATTGCGATAGCTGCTTCTTGCCCAGCCATTTTGTGAGTAAAAATAATACCATCACCAATAGAACTGATCGTATAATAATATTCAGCCACTGGGGAATATCCAAGTTATAGCCTCCCTTTTAAGAGTTCTTATATTGCAAT
Source organism: Bacillus sp. HF117_J1_D (assembly GCA_009928435.1). Lineage (GTDB taxonomy): Bacteria > Bacillota > Bacilli > Bacillales > Bacillaceae_C > Siminovitchia. The sequence continues at coordinate 87,211 of JAABNQ010000004.1, read as the reverse complement.
TCTTCCGCCATCATCCATTCAATCCGCTTTTGCAAATCAGAGATAATCGGCTCTGTTTCCATCATGCACTCGTGGAATATCTTCTTTGCTTCCTGTCCCGTACTTGTCATAGCCAATTTACTAAAAGAAGCTTGTATGCCTTTCATTGTCGCAAGAGTTGTTTTTACATCAGAAATGACAGTCAAGCCATGACCTCCTTTATTTTGAAAAAGGAACAGAAGCAACTTTGTTCTGTCCCTTTGTTGAAGAAAAGTTATTCGTTATATTGCGGCTCTTCCTGCATGATTGCCTGAACCCTCGGTTCAAGTGCATCAATGACGGCCTGTGTTTGCTGTGCAGTCATCTTATACAATTGCTTAGCTTGTTCATTATCTGTCTGAAGCGCAAAACCTTCCAAGCTCGCCTGGGCACTTTTCAATCCTGTCAGAGTCTGCTTCACGTTATTAATAACAGTCATTTGCATTCCCTCCATCATTCATTGTTCTAAAGAACGTTTCTATTTTATGAGAGATTCGCTTATTTATTAGATGAAAAAAATAACAAAACCCGCATTTCGCGGGTTTAATCAAGTTTAACATATCGATACAAATGAGTGACAATGACTTTTAACAGTGCGTATACTGGAACAGCAAAAATCAAACCAAGCAGTCCACCAAATTTCCCGGCCACCAATAGAACAAAAATAATGGTTAATGGGTGAATATTCAGCTTTTTCCCCATAACAAGCGGTGAAGTGATATTGCTGTCAATTTGCTGTACAATTACCACCACTATGACAACGAGAAGCGCACGAAAAGGAGAATCAAGTAGCCCAACAATCACCGCAGGAAATGTTCCAATCCATGGCCCGATAAAAGGAATTACGTTTGTAATCATAGCAACAAAACCGAGAACAAGGGCATAATCCAGACCGATAATTAAATAACCAATATAAGCGGTCAATCCCACACAGAAACTGACGATAAGTTGGCCTTGGATATATGCGCTTAAAGCTTCGTCCATGTCCTTTAAAATATTTATTCCTTCATTTTGATGTTTTTTAGGTAGGATTTTCAATAAAAAAGTCGGCGCCTGCCTTCCATCCTTAAGGATGAAAAATAGGACAAACGGAATTAATACAAGAATCATTAGAATATTGGCAACAAAGCCGACAGTGCTCGCAATTTTTAAACTAGCATCCTGAAGCATGCTTTGTGCATTATTTTGCAAATAAGTCGTCATTTTTTCCACGGACAAATAGTCGTTCTCTTGGAATCGTTGGAACCAGTCCTGGTTCATCGTAGAAAGAGCCCACTCCTGTATATATTTGGAATACGCAGGCAGGTTTTTCATAAAAAGATTATACTGTCTTTGCAGTTCCGGGCCTATTATGAAAACCGCCGCTGTCATTATGCCTGCAATCCCAACAAAAACAAGCACAATGGCCAAGGTTCTAGGCATCTTTTTTTCCAGTATGTTAACAATCGGCCGCAGCAGGTAGTAAAGAATACCACTGATAATAATAGGCGGCAACAGCGTTTGGATAATAATCACTAACGGGGTAAAGATAAAACTCACCTTCGTGCCCAGAAAAATAATCAAAAAAGCCATAACAATGCCTGTTCCAATCCTGAACCATTTTTCTTTAACCATAAACTCCCTCGTTTCTCTCTATATAGCGATATATACATTATTGCATATTCCTGCTGTAAAAACACTAATGAAAAACCCGCCATCTTATACAGATGAACGGGTTCCTCCATTAAATATTCAACGCCTTTTCGTCTTCAAGTTTTTTAATGCGCTCATTAATCTCATCTTCGCTTAAATTGTGTTCCTTTACATAAAGGTTGCGAGGATGTACACGACACTCATCAGTACAACTGCGCATATATTTATGCTCATTTTCCTCGGAGCAAAGGAATTGCCGGTTACACTCTGGATTTGCACAGTTCACGTATCTTTCACAAGGCTCGCCATCAAAATAGTCCTTCCCAACAATGACATGCTCCTTGCGGTTAACTGGAACAGAAATCCTTGCGTCAAATACATAACATTTTCCATCCCAAAGCTCCCCTTGCACTTCGGGGTCTTTACCGTAAGTGACGATCCCGCCATGAAGCTGACCGACATCTTCGAAGCCTTCCCTTACGAGCCAACCGGAGAACTTTTCACAACGGATGCCGCCCGTACAATACGTAAGGACTCTTTTGCCTTCAAATTTGTTTTTGTTTTCCCTGATCCAAGTAGGTAGCTCCCTAAATGTTTTGATGTCAGGGCGGACAGCACCTTTGAAGTGTCCAAGATCGAATTCATAATCATTGCGCGCATCCAGGACAACTGTATCCTCATCCTGCATCGCTTCAAAAAATTCCTTCGGACTCAAATATGTTCCTGTCAATTGTCGAGGATCGATGTCATCTTCCAATCGAAGGGTGACTAATTCCTTCCGAGGACGGACGTGCATCTTTTTAAATGCGTGTCCATCCGATTCGTCTATTTTAAAAACCATATCCGCAAAGCGTGGATCAGCTTTCATCATTTCAATATATTTGTCTGTCTGCTCGACAGTACCCGAAAGGGTTCCATTAATCCCTTCATTTGCTACGAGAATTCTTCCTTTTAGTTCGTTCTCTTTGCAGTATTTCAAGTGCTGCTTCGCAAACTCCTCCGGATCCTCAATTGTTACATAATGATAATACAATAATACTCTGTACTCTTTACTTGTTGTCATTTTTAACTACCACCTAGGATTTTATATTTGCAAGATACAAAAGTAGGTTGCGATAAAGATTATACTATCGTTTGTGATGCTTGGCAAACATGGGAAAAATCACAGGGCGCTGGGTGCCTGATGGGCTCAGAATGCGCCATCAATCAGCTTCACTTATACTTGTACGTTCTGGAGGTTGGAGCTTGAGATGTGAATCTGATTTTCGAGTTGACATTGTTTTATGAAAAAACCCCGGAATAACCGGGGCGATGAAATGGCGTTATGACTTGGCTGATGTCAGCTCTCGGACTTTGTCATCACTTGGGAGCAGCCATGTCAGAATACCTACAAACGGCAACATTCCACATAATATCATGACAAAGCGCATGCTATACATATCCGCCAATATTCCCAATAATACGGCTCCTACCGCCCCCATACCAAAGGCAAGGCCGACAATCAGACCAGATACCATCCCCACTTTTGATGGCAGCAATTCTTGCGCATATACAACAACTACGCTGAAACTGGATAAAATAATGAAACCAATAACAAAAAATATCGGGATGATCCATGAAAGTGGCACAAAAGGTAATATAATTGTGAGCGGAGCAGCACCCGCCATGGATAGAAAAATCAAATTTCTGCGACCAAAACGGTCGGCTAGCGGACCTCCGAAAAAGGTTCCCAATACTCCAGCGAACATAAAGATAAATACGTATAATTGCGCGTGTTTGACAGTCAAACCGTAATCTTCTATCAAATAAAACTGATAGAAGTTATTAATACCGGCAACATAGAACGACCTTGCGAATACTAGAAAAATGAGCAGCCCCAATGCGATTTTGATTTTTTTATGAACTGGGGCAACAGACTCCTGTGCCTCGACCCTGTTTTTTTTACTGAATCTCATTCCGTCCTGTATCTGCCCTTTATACCATTTGGAGACGTTTAAAAGGATAATAATTCCAGTTATCGTGACAATCGTAAATAGAAGCGCGCCCTTTTGACCAAGCGAAACAAAAATAAATGCAGTAAAGACCGGCGCTAAAGATTGCCCAAAGTTTCCGCCAACCTGGTAAATGGATTGGGCTAACCCGCGCTTTGGACCTGCGGCCATATAAGCAACGCGTGAACCTTCTGGATGAAAGACAGCTGATCCAATGCCTATGAAAAAGACAGAGAGAAGGATGACATAAAAATTGGGAGAAAGAGCAAAACCAATTAAGCCTAGCATACTCATAAACATTCCGATAGGCAGCATAAAAGGGGTAGGCCTTTTATCTGCAAAATATCCGAAAACCGGCTGCATGACAGAAGCCGTCATATTCAGAACGAAAGCAATCCATCCTATTTGCGCAAACGATAAATTCAGCGTCTGTTCGAAAATTGGATTCATTGCGGGAACAACAGATTGAATGGAATCATTCATGAGATGGCTGGCGCTCATTGCAAAGAGTATTCCGTAGACGGTAGGCCTTTTGTCTTGCGCTGATGTGGTTTTTATTTTGGTCGTTGCGCTCATTTTATCTCTCTTTTCTTCCTGACTGGATTTTCTACGTTCTCCGGAAATTGATAGGGCTCACCATCTGCTAAAATGAGCAGCCCGTAATACAATTGAAGATCATCATCACACTGCTCACAGTATATGACATCCTCCTTGTTCCAAAAGGCAGCCAAAGATGTTTTTTTTACTTTAACACATTGAAATTCCTCTTTCATTTGCTGAAAAAGGGACATATACTGCTGAATGGCAGCATTTGAATCTGAGTAAGTATACATTTCAATGATATCGTTTCTCCACTTTGGAAAAAACCACCACGGTTCACTCTCGCCTTTCATTATAATCACTTCCCATTGTTGAACCATGTTTTTTCCTCCAAACTTATATCGTTATAGAAATTCTGGCCCAAAATTACTTGAACATTTCAAACATGAATAATATTATACATTTCCGCTCTTACGGTTTCCAAATGAAATGCTTATGTGATTTTGTAAAAGATCAAAATAGACTGATAAGCGCGTGTTCAAACATTTAAATGTGAGGGAAAAAGGAAATGCTGATTGGTCAAATACCCGAAGAGATTTTTTGCTTATGATTTGGTGACTTTTTGAACATCCTAAATTTAAGTAAGAACAAGGAGGTGTTGCAAATGAGAATCGGTGTCGAAGAAGGTTTGGGGAATGTTTCACAAGCGCTTGAGGAAAAGGGCTACCAGGTTGTTTCTTTTTCACCCTCATCAAATTTAAATAATATCGACTGTTATATTGTCACTGGGATGGATTCCAATTTCATGGGAATCGAAACAACAAGCACCCAGGTTCCTGTCATTGAAGCACATGGTCTTTCTGCCGACGAAGTCTGCCAAAAAGTAGAAGAAAAACTACACTAAATAAATGCGACTCAAGACATTTAGTCCTCAGCCGCATTTATTTGTTGCATAAACCAATTTATAAATCGATCCATTTCCTCTTGTCTAAAAATGGTGGAAGACAATGTACTAGATAAAGGCTCATTTGAAATGATTGCCATAATATTAGTCAACTCTTCTAGAAGAAATTCATCTTGTGGATTTCGCACAAGCACCACTTTTGGGTAGTTCATTCTCTTATACCCTTCAACTAGGATGATATCAATGGGAAGCTGCTCATATATCTTGACAATCTCCTGCAGCTCCCATTTGTCTTTCTTTGCTTCTAAGTGTAACGAACCCGCTCCTTCAACAGTTGTGACAAGGGCTCCTGCTTGCTGATGTTTCTCTGAATCTTTATTTAACAAAACACGATCAGGTGCATTGCCATGACCATGGTGCTTAATTGTCCCGACTGCAAGCTTCATTTCTTTGCATGCAGTAATCAGCCTCTCAATCAAAGTCGTTTTGCCGCTGTTTTGAAATCCTACAATTTGGATAATTTTCTTTCCTGCCATGGCACTCCGCTTCCTTGTTGATCCTCAAGTAGGATTAAATCAACTGAATCTCCAGCCTGGTAACCCCTTGTACCTCCCGGTAATATAATGAGACAATCCGCCCAGGCAATTGATGTGACTACCCCCGATTTATCCAATCCCACCGGTTCAGCATATACCTTCCCATCCTTATAGATCAGTTTGCCTCTTACAAATCTGCTGAATGGATTTGGTTTCGAAAAATCAGAGTTCAACTCACCAGTAATGAAACGCGTATATGGACGATCAGAGTGCATCCAATAGCGTAAATAAGGTTTAACAAACAATTCAAACCCAACAAAACAAGCTGATGGGTTGCCTGATAATCCAAAAAGCAAACGGCCGTCTATTTCAGCACAGCTTGTCACGCTCCCTGGACGCATGGCTATTTTATTGAATAAAAGTTTTGCGCCAAGTCGGTTATAGATTTCGGGCAGGTAGTCAAAATCCCCGACAGAGACGCCGCCTGTTGTAATGACGATATCACATTCATCAAGAGCTGCTACCATCACCTTATACAATGATTCCAAATCATCCGCGCAATGATCATATTTTTTATAGAGGCCGCCTGTTCGAAGGACTTGTGATTCAATCATGTAACCATTGCTGTCCCTTATTTTTCCCGGTACAAGATCATCTTCAGGGCGAAGCAGCTCACTTCCAGTTGCAATGATTCCAACAGTAGGTTTTTGGGCTACTTTCACGTTACTGTAGCCGAATGTGGCGAGCAGCGCTTTAATTCCCGGTGTGACTCTCTCCCCTTTATCTATCAGCGGACTGCCTTTTTGAGCGTCTTCCCCTTGATAGGAAACATGATCGCCTTCGTGAAGAGTCCTTTTTACTTCTATGTATTTCTTCCCGCCCTCAGTGATCTCTTTAACCAATTCAAGCATAATCACACAATCTGCCCCATCTGGAATTTGAGCCCCCGTCATGATGCGGACCGCTTGCAACCGACCGACCGTCTTCAAGCTGACCTGCCCCGCCCCAATTTCATCAATCACTTCAAACAATAAGGGATTCTCCCGGGATGCATTCTCCGTATCCTTAGCTCTTAATGCAAAGCCATCATAAGGAGAGCGATCAAATGGCGGGACATCATGATCAGCGATCAACGGAGAATAAAGATAGCGGTCATCGCACTCATGTATAGATACCGTTTCCCCTTCCCCTCTTTTTTTATACCCCATTACCTTTTCAACTGCTTCCTTGATCCAAATCGGTTTTCTTCTTTCGACCACTGATTCATCAAACTCCTTCCCAGCATTATCCGCCAATATAGGACATTTCTATTTTTTCTTTAGACTTAGCACTTTCTTCTGTCCGCTCATCAGAGTAGCGGTCCTTTCGTTGATTCCAAATGGAACGGATTTCATTGATCAAAGATTCTTCTCCCTTATTGTCGCGAACCAACCCACGCAAATCATAGCCCTTTGAAGCAAACAAACAAGTATAAAATTTGCCGTCTGCTGAAATCCGTGCTCTGGTACAGCTAGAACAAAACGACTCGGAAACTGAAGTAATAAAGCCGACTTCTGTATCCGTGTTTTTATATTGATAACGTTTGGCCACTTCTCCAAAGTAATGAGGATCTACTGGTTCAAGATCAAAATGATCCGATAATAGGCCAAGCATTTCTTTTTTTGTCACCACTTTACTGAAATCCCAGCCATTAGAATTACCGACATCCATAAATTCAATAAAACGAAGAGCTACACCCATATCTTTAAAATGATGGGCCATCGGTATGATTTCGCTTTCATTCACACCTTTTTGAACAACCATATTGACTTTTACACCAAGACCAGCGTCCTGTGCTGCTTTGATCCCTTTCAGAACAACGTTGGAGCTAACACCCCTGCCATTGATTTTCTTGAAAATATTATCGTTTAACGCATCAAGGCTAACATTTACTCGATGAAGGCCCGCATTCACAAGAGCGTTCGCCAATTTTGGAAGCAGTACACCGTTAGTCGTCAGTCCAATATCTTGAATGCCAGGAATCTTATGCAACCTACATATTAAAACAGCGATATCCTTTCTTAATAGCGGTTCGCCGCCAGTAATTCTTAATTTTGAAACCCCTAATTTGCTGAAGGCAGCAGCGAGGCGTTCTATTTCTTCAAATGATAATATTTCACTTTTTGGCAAAAATTTAAAATCAGAACCAAAAATATCAGCAGGCATGCAATATTGACAGCGGAAGTTGCACTTATCTGTAACAGAAATCCTCAAGTCTTGCAAAGGCCGGTTTAATTGATCTTTCATCCTGCTCATTTCTTTCAGCTCCAATCCATCCCTTTATGCAAGGTTTATACAGATTGTATCACTTTTCCCTTGTGCGTTCATGTTTTAAGATAATTAGGTGGAGGTTTTTTTACTTTATTTGGGTAAATAAATGAAAAAAGCTGAAACATTCTTCCAGTACATCCGTTATACTATTTAAGAGGAGTGAAGAAAATGAGAAAAGGATTAGGAGCAATCATTGGGGTACTTGTTATTCTAGCCCTTATACTAGTTCCGTTGTTAGGAAGTTACAACGGGTTTGTAAATGTTGAAGAGGATGTTGAACAAAAATATTCCCAAATTGAAAACCAATTGCAGCGAAGGGCGGATCTGATTCCGAACCTTGTTAATACTGTCAAAGGTTATGCAAAACATGAAGAAAAGGTGTTGGGAGATATCGCAGATGCGCGTTCAAGGCTAATTGGCGCGAACACAGTTCAGGAACAAGCTGACGCAGATGCCTCTTTGTCCAACGCTCTAAGTAGATTATTGGTTATCTCTGAAAATTATCCAGAGCTGAAGGCAGACAAACAATTTACCCAGCTGATGGACGAGCTTGCGGGAACTGAGAACCGTATTGCTGTTGCGAGAAAAGACTACAATGATCAAGTAACCATTTACAATAAAAAAGTAAGACAATTCCCTGGGCGTCTCGTCGCTTCGGTGTTTGGATTTGAGAAAAAAGAATACTTTAAAGCGAAAGCAGGGGCAGAAGAAACGCCAGACGTTGATTTTGAAGGGAATGGAGAGTGATGAGGCGGGCTCTGCTCTCTCTACCCATTCTCGTCTTTTTTTTCTTTTCTATTACGGGTTTTAAAGCGGTGGCAGCTAATATCCCTGATCCTGTAGGAGATATTTATGTCCAGGACTTTGCCCATGTCCTTTCAGACAATGAGAAAAATGAGTTGATAGAGCTTGGCAAATATTTAGATGACCACACACAGGCTCAAATCGCTGTACTGACCATCAATTCACTGGAAAACGAAGCAGTAGAAGAATATGCCTTAGAGGCATTCCGACAATATGGACTTGGAAATGCCGAAAAGGACAACGGTGTTTTGCTTTTGTTGGCACCGAAAGAGCATAAAATAAGGGTTGAAGTGGGTTATGGCTTAGAAGGCGCTTTACCGGATGGAAAAGTGGGACGAATTCTCGATAGTTATGCTATACCCTATTTGGAGCAAGATGAGATTAACCTTGCTATCACAAACACTTATAAACAGCTATTTAATGAAGTTTCAAAAGAGTACAGCTTGGACAAACAAGCCGATGCTGAAGGTGTAGAATACAGTCAAACCGAAAGTCTATCGCCATTGTCCGTACTTATATTCATCTTGATATTTGCTGGAATCATCTTCATGGATTTCCGCTTTCTCGGAGGAGCTTTTACCCTAAGTCTACTTAGAATGCTTGCTGCAATCTTAAACAGAGGCGGCGGTGGTGGAGGCGGACCACGATCTGGAGGGGGCGGTTCATCAGGCGGTGGTGGAGCGAGTAGGAGTTGGTGATGAAAAGAAAAGCGTAAGCGCTCGTTTAGCGACGTACAGACTGGACGAGGCCTGACGAGATAAAGGAAACACGGCGAAGCCAGAGGCGAGCCGATGTTGACTTATCGGAGGAAGGAAGAGGAAGTCTGCTAGTCGCTGAGCGCTGGAGCTGGACAATAGAAAAGCATAAGCGCTCGTTTAGCGACGTACAGACTGGACGAATCCTGACGAGATAAAAAAAGAAAAGCTTTGTTTCATCCCAAAAGCCATAGTAATAAAACCCAAGAATAGTTGACATTCTTGGGTTTTAACTTTGATCCATCTTATTTGGACTTATGCCCCTACGTATTGATTGAATTAGTTAAGATTTTTTTCAGCAAAGGGAACAGTACATCAGGCAGTTCTTCCACATAAGGAGCAATAATACTGCGATTGCCATATATAGTTTCAAAAACTTTTTTCTGTTCAAATTCTAAACCAGACGTAGACAGGAATATATTAAAAATGTCTATCCCTTTTTTACGGACTTCCATGACGGCTTCGTGGGTATCCACAATTCCATTGTTATAATCAAATGCCGCAGGCTCCCCGTCCGAAAAAATAATTAAAAACTTTTGTTTCTCTTTTCTTTCAAGCAGCCTTTCAGCAACGATTCTAATGGCATACCCATCTCGATTATCCTCCATGGCTTCCAATTCCATGATTTCCGGACCTGTTTTATGTTGCAGGGACATGGAAAATGGAATGACCTGAAAAAAATAATTTGGCTGGTCGTCCTTGGCTGATTCGTTGGCATCCTCCCAAAAACCGATGATTTCATGCGGTACACCGACAGATTTCAATGCCTCATGAAATAAGATGATGCCACGCCTTGTCTCTTCCATTTTATCAAACATAGACGCTGAGCAGTCTACTAGAAGAATGAACGATGCATCAATTTCCTTACTGGGTTCTGCCTTTTTATAGAATAGCTTCGGATTTTCATCCGTAAAGAAAGGTAAAAGACTCTTTCCAAGCCGTCCCATTTGCAGATGGCTTCGATGGTCAGTCTCTTTCTTTTCCATTATGCGCTGAATGATATTTTTTAGTTTTTTATGATAAAATTTCACTTCTTTTTCCAGTTTCCCATACTCAGCTAGAGCCTCTTTACTCGGTCTTCCGGCTTTTAGAAAAACGGATCGTGCATTTTTATTGGATGTACCATATTTATTTTTTCCAATTCCAATGGAAGTATCAAGCTCACCCATACTGGTCAATTCCATTCTGTCATATTCCTTTTTATCTGTTTGCACGCTCCTCCCTTGTACAATTCCAAGCGCCTGATCCCCTTCCTCCCCCTCTCGTTCACTTCCGCCGGGAATATCCGTCCTAGTTCCCTGATCCAGATTAAATTGCATAAAACTTTTTCCTGGACTTTCTGTTTCCCGATGCCATGTTCTCATCTCTTCTTCATGCACCTGTTCATCTCCACCGGCTTTTTTCACTGTCGTATCATCATTTTGTAACGAATCTTTTCTTAACAGATCTGAATATGACATGACGCCAAGTAGATTTTGTTCTTGTCCAGGTAGATGATAGTATTCATTGATCATATCTGTATTGATGAGCTGGCCCACCCGTTCCACGATCTTGAGACAAACATCTGCAACTGATTTGGTTGATTGAGTATCATAGAGATTTTCAAGTTCACCACGGATTAAGGGGATGCCTTCGTCGATTTCCGAATGGAAGGAGGGCATTGTTAGAATAGGGCTTTCAGAGTTCAAGCTTAAATAAATCATGTTGAACAAAGCATCTATAAAAAGATTCCTTTCCAGATTCACAACCAATTGGGACTCGAAATATTCTTTGTATATTTTGCGTCGAACCTTGAATTCAAATGCCATTCCCGGCCTTTCCTTTTTACACAACTCCTCTATTCTTAAGTCTTCAGCAAGGATAAAGAGTTGCCCGGCAAAACGCGGAATCGGGGAAGTAGATATGATATCCCTGAATAGTTCAACATCCTGGAAATCAGTAAAATTCACATTCCCCAACGCACGCAAATAAACATCACTTTTCATCCCCGACTTTTTTACCCAATCAGGGCGATGATTCCAGAAATGACTCACAAAGACTTTTTGCTCTCTTTTGCTTAAGTAGGAATGTGCACGAATTTCAGCTTCATACCATGCAGATTTTGTAAGAGTTTTAGCCAAATCTGTGAGTTCCAGCATCAGAAGCGTGTCGGCTTTTTCGTCATTGAATGCAATGAAACGATGCATACCTGCCACCTCTATTTAAATAGCGTTGAGGCAATATTTAACACAGCTGCCTGTTCCCGCTCTTCCTCTAATTTGTCAGATATTCCCCTTCGAACAGCCCTGAGAGGATCCATATACACAGCAAGATCACAAGTATCAATCAGAGCCCTAATAGATGCCGCTTCCTCTGGAATGATTCCACTCTTTACCTGAACTAGCAAATCGGCGGATAATTGGACAAATTGTTCAATCATTTTCTCATTTAGTAATTTGCTCTCTTGTTTGATGACATCCTTCAATATTTCCCCTTGCACATAGGGGATATCGATTACGATAAATCGATTTTTCAATCCTTCATTCATTGGAACAGTCCCAACATAGCCTTCATTAATCGCCGCAATCACACCAAAGGTTTCCTTAGCACGTATGACATCAGCTGTCAAAGGATTCGTCAGCATTCTTCTATAGTCCAATATGCTGTTTAACAGAGGTAGTGTTTCAGGCTTTGCCATGTTAATTTCATCTATATAAAGCAAGTGGCCTTTCTCCATTGCTTTGATGACAGGTCCTTCAATAAAATCAATCCTGCTCACTCCGTCATTCTGTGTAATTGTTTTAAAGCCAAGAAGCGCTTCCGTATCCGTATCGACGGAGCAGTTAACACTATGCATAGGCTGACTGAAGAAACTCGACAGTGCCTCCGCGAGCCTTGTTTTACCAGAGCCAGTCGGACCTTTTAATAAAACATTTTTTCCGAGAGATAATGCTATGATCACATCCTGAAAGATCGTCTGGTCTTCTGACAGAAATCTATGTTCGCCAATTAACTCCTCGTGGTAATAAGAGAATGCCCGCTTTCTCTTCTCTACCATATTTTGAATATCACTGGGCAGGTCTACAAGATTCAACGTGAACAATCCTTCCTTTTTAGCAATTCAATTTCTTTCTTCACCATTTTAACAAATCAGTGGCAAAGAAAAAAAGCGTGCTGTTTTCAGCATGCTTATGGTTCATTGCTCGGAGCTTCATCTATTTCGTCAGTCCCTAGAAAGATAGTTTTCGATGCTTGCGGCTCTCGACTGTATGTATATAAGCCACGCCCTATTTTCATAATATTTGGATCTGCTTTTGTAATCGTATTCATAAATGTGGTCATGTTGGCGATTTGAAGCCCCGTCTGCTCCTCAATCTCCCTTTTTAATTCAATGCCTCGAATGGGGGCAGACTGTGTTTTTAAAATTGAGATGGCAATATCTCGCATTTTAGTCGTTTTGCTTCTTCGGGATGGTCTTGCCCTTCTTGATGGCGAACTGGTATGATCCATATTATCACCCGGTGCTTTCAAATAGTTTTTGGCAGGCGGTAGATATTGAGTTTCTTCCTCCTTAGCTGCTGTTTTCAGACCTTCCTCTCTATCAAGTTCACGCAACCGTGAGAATATGAAAGCCCTTTCCTTTTGGAACTCCCTAAGCAATCTCTCTTCTGCATCCTGCATTTGCTCTAATCTTAGCTTTAGCGCAGTTCTTTCATCAAACATAAAATTGCCTCCTTCTTTCTCCTAATATATTCATTATAGAATGTTCAAACGAAAATAGTAAGAAAAAATAATAATCATCGATAAATAATTTTATGAATCCCGAAACTTGTCAGTTTATGATGATAAATTTTCTATTCATTCCATTTGTAAATTCTTTATATTCATAGTAAACTTATAATTGGAAGCGGTTACCTGTCTTTTCCTTGGAAACTATCTTTAAGGAGGAATTCAATGAGCCAAGTAACAATGGATGTAAAAGAGAAAGTAGAAAAGTTTTTACAGGGGACAAAAAACCTTTATATTAATGGTGAATTTGTTAAAAGCGCCGAGGGTAAAACTTTTGACACTCCAAACCCTGCGACCGGAGAAACACTCGCTACTGTATATGAAGCAGGTGCAGAAGATATAGATCGTGCGGTAAAAGCTGCACGCAAAGCATTTGATGAAGGAAAATGGTCCAAAATGAGTGCTGCGGCAAGAGGTAGACTCATTTACAAGCTAGCCGACCTGTTAGAAGAAAATAAAGAGGAACTCGCACAGCTTGAGACGCTAGATAACGGGAAGCCGATTCGGGAAACAATGAATGCGGATCTTCCACTATGCATTGAACATTTGCGCTATTATGCAGGTTGGACCACAAAGATTACAGGACAAACCATTCCTGTAGCAGGACCATTTTTTAACTACACACGACATGAAGCAGTAGGTGTTGTAGGGCAGATCATCCCTTGGAACTTCCCTTTATTGATGGCAATGTGGAAGATTGGGGCAGCTCTAGCCACAGGATGTACGGTCGTATTAAAACCGGCGGAGCAAACGCCGCTTTCCGCCTTATACTTAGCTGAACTGGTGGAAGAAGCTGGATTCCCTCCAGGTGTTGTTAATGTTGTGCCAGGCTTTGGTGAGCCTGCAGGTTCTGCACTTGTAAATCATCCAGATGTGAACAAAATTGCGTTTACAGGATCCACAGAAGTTGGAAAGAAAATCATGGAACAATGTGCTAAAACAGTTAAACGCGTTACTTTGGAGCTAGGTGGAAAATCACCTAATATCATCCTTCCTGACGCGGATTTAACTCAAGCCATTCCAGGTGCATTGAATGGGGTCATGTTCAACCAAGGACAAGTGTGCTCCGCTGGTTCTCGGGTATTCATTCAAAAGAAAAACTTTGATAATGTAATGGCTGATATGGCTTCCCATGCGAAAAGTATTAAACAAGGTGCTGGTTTAAACCAAGATACCGAAATGGGACCACTCGTTTCTGCTGAGCAGCAAAACCGGGTTTTGAATTATATTGAAAAAGGTGTAAGTGAAGGAGCCGAGCTTCTTGCTGGTGGACAAAAGCCACAGGATCAAGGTTATTTCGTAGAGCCAACCATATTTGCGGATGTCAATGACGAAATGACGATCGCAAAAGAAGAAATCTTTGGACCAGTCATATCTGCACTGCCATTCGAAGATCTCGATGAGTTGATTGAGCGCGCAAATAGAACCGAATATGGACTGGCAGCTGGACTTTGGACACGGGATGTAGCAAATGCCCATTACGTTGCAAGTCGTCTCCGTGCCGGAACTGTTTGGGTCAACTGCTATAATGCCTTTGACGCAGCTTCTCCATTCGGCGGATTTAAGCAATCAGGACTTGGTAGAGAAATGGGTTCATATGCTCTGAATAACTATACCGAAGTCAAAAGTGTTTGGATTTCGATGAAATAACACTTTATGCAGGGTCCCTCTTTGAGGGGCTCTTTTTTATCATGGTATAGGAAATGATAAAAATCTATGCTTTTGTATAATTTGTTTATCAGATTATGCTGCGTCCAGCTCCAGCGCCTATCGACTAGCAGACTTCCTCTTCCTTCCTCCGATAAGTCAACATCGATTCGCCTTCGGCTCATCGTGTTGTCCAGCTGCGAGTGCCATCGGCTCGAGGTCATAAGCCAAACGCTGTTGAAGGCAAACTACGCCTTCTTCAGTGCTCGTCTAGCTTTGCGCCGATAAGCAGGCACTCTCCGCTTTTCTTTTTCCTCTATCTCGTCAGGAGTCGTCCAGCCTGTACGTCGATGAACAGGCGCTTTCGCTTTTGTTCTTTGCGCCCAGATTCAATTCAGCCGAGGTTTGACCCCCCACTGAATGGAATAGCAATAGGCTTTCATCTCAGCAATTACAGAAATCTGCGTCTTCTGCTGACTAGGTAAAACTCGTAAAATGTCATATTTTGATAGAATAAATTCAATAAAACGCTTTCAAATCTATCTGAAAACAGGTACAATAAAAAATGAAAATTCAATTTCCTGAGGAGGTTTTTGCTAGCATGAAGATTTTGACTAATGAACAGTTAGTTGCAGCCTACCGAGATGCGAAAAAGAATGATCATGGTGCCGATTGGATACGATTGCTGAAGATGGAAATCAAAAAACGAGGATTAAACCTGTAAGAACATGAAAAAAGCGCTAGTCGCAGGGTACCTGGAGCTAGGCATGGAAAGCTGATTTTTGAAATGAAAACGATAAAAAAATCGTATACTTTCTTTACTTTTAAAGACCGCGTGCCATATGGCACGCTTTTTTAAAAGGAACTACATCCAAGGACGACGCCGCTGATTTTTTTAGTGTTCCTTGTCACAATCGATAATTGAACATGCGTAACCTCTTCTAACTATTTTTTTTCAACATTTTTTGCAAATATTCTTCAGATTTTCCTTTCGGAATACTGAGTGTTTCCCAATCCTCACCTTTTATTTGTTTACCGATGTAAACAATTTGGCCTACATGATAGGCATAGTGAGCCATTTGTCTTTCAATCGCTTCTAATACCGAATGACTTTCGCCACGAATGTATACACTTTTTAATAAATCTTTCTCGCCTAACGCCTTTAATGTTTCAAAAAGAGTATTCCACCCCTTTTCCCAGGCTCTTATCAACTCCTGTTTTGATGTTGTATCCTTCTCAAATTCTCCGTCGCGATTCCTGTAAGATTTTTCTCCATCCGAAGTTAAAAAATCGGACCATCTCGACATCATATTTCCACTTACATGTTTAACTATAATAGCAACACTATTTGAGGCTTCATTTAAGCTCCAGTGAATTTCTTCGTTCGACAATTGCCTCATTGTCTTATCCCCGAGGTCTTTGACATTGTTAAATCGTTCTTGGACAACTTTTAAATATTCTTTTCCGAGGTTCATAGTTTGGCACTCCTCTTTAGGGTTCTCATTTTTAATCAGTGTAGATACAGTGTGAACTACCCCACTTACGACCGCTTTCGGTTTGCTTATGTCGGTTCTTGGGTCATCATCTTCACTTTTTGAAGCAAGCTCCCCCTTTTGTTCCAAGACCACTAGCAACAAATAATCCATCATAATAAAACACCCCAAAGTTAGATTTTATGACTTTGGGGTGCACTTCTATTTTCCGTCTTTTTGGAGTCATTATCCTTCTAGGAGAAGGTCTTCAGGATTTTCAAGCAACTTTTTAATTGTGACGAGGAATCCGACTGCTTCTTTACCATCAATGACACGGTGATCGTATGATAAGGCAACATACATCATCGGACGGTTTTCCATTCTTTCTGCATCAATAGCCACAGGTCTTGTCTGAATGGAGTGCATGCCGAGTATCCCCACTTGGCTTCCGTTCAAAATAGGTGTAGACAATAACGAACCGAATACACCACCGTTTGTTATCGTAAATGTTCCGCCTTGTAAATCACTGAGGGCTAGTTTATTATCACGTGCTTTTTTTGCAACTGTAAGAATGTCATCCTCAATTTCAGCGAAGTTTTTGCGGTCACAATCACGAATAACTGGTACAACGAGGCCTTCCTCAGTAGAAACTGCTACCCCGATATCATAAAACTTCTTATAAACAAGCTCATCTTCTTGTAGCTCCGCATTAACCGCAGGATATTTTTTCAATGCTGCTACAACAGCTTTTGTGAAAAATGACATAAAACCGAGTTTTACATCATGTTCTTCATAGAATTTGTCTTTCTTGCGTTTGCGCAATGCCATCACTGCTGTCATATCGATTTCATTGAATGTAGTCAACATAGCAGCCGTTTGCTGAACTTCAACGAGTCTTTTTGCAATGGTTTGACGGCGGCGTGAAAGTTTTACACGCTCTACAGGTTTATTAGGATTTTCTTGAACAGCTGCAGCAGGCTTCGCTTGAGGAGCAGGTGTCGCAACAGGCTTAGGCTGATTTGAAAATCCTTCTACATCTTGTTTTCGTACCCTTCCAAGCGGATCGACAGTCGGGACCTCTGTTAAATCAATACCTTTTTCTCGGGCTAATTTGCGAGCAGCTGGAGATGCAATTGGGCGATCTTTTGATTCTTCCCCCTGCTTTTCCTCTTGCTGCGCGACTGCTGGTTGAGCAGCAACAGGTTCAACTTTTTCAGCTTTTGTTGGCTCCTGAGAAGCCGCTTCAGGGGCTGCAGGTGCCGCTGAGGCACTTTCGTCGACAATTGCGATTACATCTCCAACGTTGACTGTTTCGCCTTCCTCTGCTTTTAACTCTTTGAGAACTCCAGCTTCTTCAGAAATAATCTCCACATTTACCTTATCCGTTTCAAGCTCTACAATATATTCCCCTTTTTCAACATAATCGCCAGGCTTTTTCAACCATTGAGCGATTGTCCCTTCCATAATAGATTCTGCAAGTTCAGGTACTTTAATTTCGGCCACTTTATTTCCTCCTCTAATGTTTGCGGATGATATAGAAAAGCGAAAGACGACTAGCAGAAGACTGGATTTAGCAACATTAATGAAAACTTTTCCTCTCTCATGTTTGATGCGCCTAAAGCTCTCCCATTTATCCATCCTCATTAAATCAGTTACCCAAATGGTTTTCTATCTCAAAAATCATTCTGATTTTGTAAACACTGACTGTACAATACGGCTCTGAGCTTTTCTATGTGCCGTTGGATCACCCTCTGCTGGGCTTGATCTTCTCCGGCGTCCTTCATATTTAATACCAACACCTTCAGGCCTAATTTCCCTTATATAAGAAATTACGTGAAGCCAGCCGCCCATATTCTTCGGCTCCTCTTGCACCCAAACAATTTCCTTCAGATTCGGGTATCTGGATATAATTTCTGCAATTTCCTTTTTCGGGAATGGATAGAGCTCTTCGACTCTCAAAATATGAAGCCAATCCACATCTGTTTCATTTTTCAACTGCTCTTCCAAATCAATCGCTATTTTACCACTGCAAAGTGCAATTCTCTCAACTGCATCATAGCTTTCTCCCAAGCCCGATTGTTCTATGACCGACTTGAAGGAGCCTTGCGCTAATTCCTCAACTTCAACGGAAGCAAGCGGATGACGGAGTAAGCTCTTCGGCGTCATAATGACAAGTGGCTTCACTTCTTCCTTGTTCAAGATCGCTGCTTGTCTTCTTAAGATATGGAAATATTGAGCAGCATTAGATAAGTTGGCAACAATCCAGTTATTCTCAGCAGCGCTCTGGAGGAATCTTTCCACTCGTCCGCTTGAGTGTTCTGGTCCCTGACCTTCATAACCATGCGGCAAAAGCATAACTAATCCTGACTTCTGCCCCCATTTAGCTCTGCCGGATGCGATGAATTGGTCAAAATAGACCTGTGCCATATTCGCGAAGTCACCAAACTGAGCTTCCCAAATAACCAAGGTTTCTGGAGCAAAGACATTATAGCCGTATTCAAATCCGACTACCCCACCTTCAGTTAAAGAACTATTATATAGGGCAAATGATGAATTTACATCGGATAAGTGATGCATTGGAATATATTCTTCACCCGTATTGATATCATGCAGTACTAGGTTCCTTTGTGCGAAGGTACCCCGCTGTGAATCTTGCCCAGTCATTCTTAACGGTGTGCCGTCCTTTAGGATGGATCCGAAAGCAAGAGCTTCAGCGTGTGCCCAATCTATTTTTCCATTTTCAGTAATTACATTTGCTCTTCTTTGCAAAATTCGTTTAAGCCTAGGAAAGACATTGAAATCTTCTGGCCATGTGATCAATTCCCTGTTGATTGTTTCCAAGTCATCCATCTTAACTGATGTATCGATTTTTGGAAGCTTTTTCACAACATTTTTTGGAGGGTTCATGACGATATCCGGATTGCCATTCACTTTAGGAAGATTATCATATGCCTTTTGCAGGTTTGCTTGTACTTCCTTATCAACTTTGTCAATTTCTTCTTTTGTTAAAAGTCCTTCTTGGACCAATTTATCCGCATAGACTTCTTTAGAAGTAGGGTGGTTCTTAATGATATTGTACATAAGCGGATTGGTAACCATTGGCTCGTCCATTTCATTATGACCAAATCGGCGGTAACCGACCAAATCGATAATGAAGTCCTTATGGAAAGCCTGGCGATATTCATGTGCTAAAAC
Organism: Bacillus sp. HF117_J1_D; assembly: GCA_009928435.1. Taxonomy (GTDB): domain Bacteria; phylum Bacillota; class Bacilli; order Bacillales; family Bacillaceae_C; genus Siminovitchia. The sequence goes on along the minus strand of JAABNQ010000004.1, from coordinate 67,639 downwards.
GGATGCAGCCAGTACTGCCTCTGGATCGTCCGCATTTACGTGAACAATCGGAATTTCAAAACCTTTTGCGACGTCTGAAGCATATAAGGTTGAACGCGAGTCGCTGCTTTCGGTCGTAAATCCAATCATATTATTGGCGATGATATGTATGGAGCCGCCTGTATTGTACCCTTTCAAACGCCCCATATTTAGAGTCTCCTGAACGATTCCCTCACCAGGGAAAGCTGCGTCACCATGAACAACGATTGCAAGACAGTTGTCCAAATCCTGTTTTGGATAACCCTGAATATTACGATCTTCCTGGGCTGCTCGTGTAAACCCGTCCACGATAGGGTTGATCACTTCCAGATGACTTGGGTTATTCGCAAGCGTGATTCTGGTTGTCGCGGTCGTACCGCGCTGCAACTTTCTGTCAGCCCCAAGGTGATACTTCACGTCTCCAGTCCATCCATATGTGATACCAATCGAACCTTCAGACGGAATGAGTTCTTTATTAGGTGCTTGTTGAAATTCAGAGAAAATCAATTTATATGGTTTTTGAAGTACATGGGCCAAAACATTTAGACGGCCTCTGTGTGCCATTCCAATATTTACTGTCCTAGTACCGGTCTCTACAGCTAGACTAATGACCTCATCCATTAAAGGAATCAGCGTCTCCAATCCTTCCACAGAAAATCGTTTCTGACCTACGAAAGTTCGATGAATGAATTTTTCAAATCCCTCTACTTCCGCCAGGCGTGTAAATAAGTTAATTTTTCTTTCTTTACTTAGCTTTGTGTAATAACCGCTTTCTTCGATTTTTTGCTGCAGCCAGTTCCTTTCGTCCAATTCATGGACATGATTATATTCAAACGCAAGTTTTTTTGTATATACTTCTTTTAAATGATTGATTGCATCAAGCCCGTCTTTCAAATTAGATGGAGCATTTGGAGAAATAAATGATGCCGGAATTTGTTTTAAGTCTTGTTCTGTCAGATTGTACTCTGAAAGTTCAAGCCTTCTTGTATTCTTTTCCTTTCGGCGGATCGGATTGATATCCGCTATCAGGTGGCCATAAGTACGAATATTATCCGCATATTTGACCGCGGCAACAAGTTTGCTCAATCGATTGTGTGTCGCAGGCATTTGGAATGAGACATCCGCCTGACCTTCAGTTGTTTCAACCTGCCTTGCTGTAGCCGGAGCCCCCCATTGATCAAAAGCCGCCCTCATTTCAGGATCGACGCTATCAGGATCTTTGAGGTATTGTTCATACAACTCCATTACATAACCAAGATTCGGTCCCGAAAACTGCGCCCAAGGCGAATCTTGATAAGACGCTTGTCTGCTCATTTGTTAAAAAACCTCCATCATGAAGCTCTTAATTTATTTTTAAACCGGTTATATCTTTGTAATCCCGGTCAAAAAAACGTGGGTCAATCTAATCAAACCTTAAGTGCAATTCCATTTTATCACTGCAAACAATTTAGTAAAAGATAAATGTCATCTTTTAGACAAATTCAGTCAAGTTCTGCATGCAGACTGGGTTATGCTCATCTTTTAACAAAGTTCCATCATGAACCTGTTACATTTTTGTGTCATTTTTTCCATATACAATCTTACTACTCTTCAAGAAAAATTCAAATATAATGGCTCTATTTTCTTACCTTTCTTTTCGTTTGTTACACGCTCACCTATTACGCATATACTATTATGATTTATTCAAGGGGGTGGTTGAGTGTTTCCGTGGGGAAAATTTCCATTTAATGATGATTTAAAAAAGATGACTGAGCAAATGAAGCCAGCGGATATCCAGTCATATGTCAATGAAATGATTAAAAAATATATCCCCTCCCAGTGGGAAAATTCAGCCGAAACAGAAACAGCAACCCCCTTTAATGTCTCAACCACTAATCAAGACCAACAAACCAAACTAGATGTAGATGTTTTTGAAACATTCGATTATGTGTTCATACGAATAAAATTACAAAGTGAAGAGCAACAAGATCAGTTGAAATTCTTCCATACATCCAATCAAGCTATTATCGAGAATTTTCACGAAATTGGAGATCGACATACCATCACTCTTCCTTGTCTCGTTAAAAGGAAAGGTGCGACAGCATTGGTGAAAGACCTTATTCTTGAAGTGCAAATTCCAAAGAACGTAGACCTACAATATACAGAAGTAGATATTTCCGAAAAATTATAAAAAGACTCTCCCCACTTTTCCTGAAAAATGTTGTGATAAAAAGTAAAAGTCGAGCCATATTAAGTATTGATACCATACTTTGAAAGGAAATAGCATGACTACATTCGACAAATTGGAATTTGGCCGTTCAGATAGTGAGCTGGCAGAAAAAAAGTGGTCCCTTGTATCCATCGCATCTATTCCACTTATTATGACATTGGGCAACTCCATGCTTATTCCTGTATTGCCCTTAATGGAAAAAAAGCTTGATATTACGAAACTGCAATCCAGTCTTATGATCACTGTCTATTCAATAGTGGCAATCTTTCTGATTCCTATAGCTGGATTTTTATCAGATAAATTCGGCAGAAAAATTATTATCATTCCATCCTTGGTTATTACAGGCATCGGGGGACTTATTTCAGGATGGGCAGCATGGAAAATGGATTCACCTTACTTCATGATTCTGTGCGGAAGAATTTTGCAGGGGGTTGGGGCGGCAGGGGCCTTCCCTATCGTACTTCCACTTATTGGGGATATGTTTAAGAGGGATAAGGACGTAAGTGCCACTTTGGGTGTAGTAGAGACATCCAATACTTTTGGAAAAGTGTTAAGTCCCATTTTAGGTTCTTTCCTTGCAGGAATCCTTTGGTTCCTTCCATTTTTGTCCATACCTATATTTTCGCTTATTTCAGTCTTACTAATCATGATACTGGTTAAAAAGCCAAAAGGAGATCAGCATGAACTCTCTTTTGGTCGATTCCTCAAGAATATTAAAAAAATTTTTAAGGAACACTGGCGGTGGCTTACTGCTGTATTCCTCATTGGCGCCATTCTGATGTTTGTGCTATTTGGTATGCTTTTTTACTTATCGGCCATTTTGGAAGATAACTATGGATTTGATGGCATCAAAAAAGGACTGTTACTTTCCATACCTCTTGCCACACTTTGTATTGCCTCTTTTACTGCTGGCAAATGGATTAATGATAGTCTACAAAGGATGAAATGGGTTTCTTTTTTCGGAATCGTTTTAATGGGGAGTATGATAATCACAGCGTTGTTGTCGAAAAAATTCATTTTTTTAATTTCGATTTTTTCACTGTGTGGAATTGGTATCGGAGCTGCTCTCCCTTGCCTTGACGCTATTTTGACCCAAAGTATTGAAAAAGAAATGCGCGGAACCATCACTTCAATATTCAGTTCCATGAGGTTTGCGGGAGTCGCAGCAGGACCTCCTGTCATCGCCATCATGATGAATCAAGGAAGTAAAAGTATGATCTTCCTATTGGCTGGGTTAAGTGCTGTTTCGGCTATTCTAGCGTTTATGGCCATCAAGCCAGAAAAAGGAACAAAAGCACCGAGAGCAAATCCGGCGCTGGAATAAAACGCTGCTGCGGCAGCGTTTTTTAAACAATTAAGTGGCATCTTCTTTAAACTTAGGTTCAGGCGTCGATTCTAAAGCAACTTCCTGGAATATTGCTTTTACCTTCTCGCGTTTTTTCTTCGCTACAAGAATATACAATATATCCTTTCCTTGCAACGTTGTATCCCCTTTTGGAGTAACAAGCGTTTCATCCCTGATGATAGCAGAAATAAGCGATTCCTCCGGTAACTCTATATCTTTTATCTTTTTCCCTACTAATAATGCCTGTTCTTCAAGCATGATTTCCATCATTTCATTTTTTGTTTTACCGATTGAAACCAATTCAATACTATGCGGGATCGACACTTTGTTTCCCTCTGACAAACCCAATGCATTTGCTAACGGCGTGATAGTTGCTCCCTGCAATAGGGCAGATGTTAAAACGACAAAGAATACTACATTAAACATGAGCATACTATTTTCAATGCCGGCTACCAATGGATAGGTGGCCAAAACAACAGGAACAGCCCCGCGAAGCCCTGCCCATGAAATAAGCAGCTTTTCTCCAAACGTATACTTCATAAACAACATCGTAATAAAAACGCTAATCGGCCTTGCCACAAGCATGAGAAGGAACGAAAGCAGCAGTCCCTGCCAGGTAACTTTTAACAGATCTGACGGGAAAACAAGAAGGCCTAGCAATATGAACATGGTGATTTGCATCATCCATGCGGATCCTGCATGAAAACGAATAATGGAATGACGATAGGTCAAGTCAGAATTTCCAACGATGATTGCCATCACATACACAGCCAATAAGCCGCTGGCATGAATTAAACTTGTAACCCCATATGTCAGGGTTGCAAATGATAAAGCAAGTACAGGATAAAGTCCTGAGGAATCAAGGTTGATCTGGTTAATGACCCAAACCGAGACCTTCCCAAAAATCAGTCCTAATACAAGACCTAAACCCATTTGCCAAAAGAAACTTGGCAAAAGCTGAAAATAGGAAGAACCTGGCGTTTGGATCAACTCAATCAAGGAAACAGTCAAAAAGATGGCCATTGGGTCATTGGATGCAGACTCAGCTTCCAATGTCGTTTTTAACTTAAAACGAATATTCCTTTCACCCAAAGCGGCAAAAACAGCGGCCGCATCAGTCGAACCAACAATGGCACCAACCAAAAGTCCTTCAAGCCAACTAAAACCTAAAATATATTTAGCAAAAGTTCCCATAATCACAGTGGTAAGAACAACGCCAAGAGTCGCAAGTGAGCCCGCTGGAACGATGACCTTCTTCATATCCTTCCATTTCGTATTAATCCCACCATCAAACAAAATGATGACCAATGCAATGGTCCCTACCAAAGTGGTCAATTTGACATTATCAAAATAAAAGAAGCGATTTAAACCCATTCCTACAAGGATAAACAGCACCAAAGAAGGTACTCCAAGACGCGAGGAGAACTTTGCTGTCAACACACCGACTATCAGTAAAATTGATAATATAAAAACAATTTGTTCTACAGTAAAATCCAAGGCCATTCCTCCATCCATTCTTCTAATGATGTCATGATGATTGGCTCAATAGCCAGATGCTCAAAATAATAAGGAAAAGTTTATTCATTCCAAGACGAAAAATAGAATTTAATAATGAAGTCCACACCGATTTAGAATCACTTTTTTTCATGAGAAAAAGAATCTATAGGAAGTTGCTTTATCCGTAGTGTTGTGGGATTATCAGCACATCGGTCATCGTCATTCTTGGGAAAATGAAGAAACCGCATTCCAATTGGTCTTTTCGAAAAGAAGTCCTCACGGAGCAGTAATGTAGAGGCGATCATTACCTATTTAGATGTTAACATAATTATATAGAACTTTAGGTTCATCAACAAATAAAATGATAGAAAATAAGCTATACTCTTTAATAATAAAAAGAAAAGCCACTGCATGCTTTGCAGCGACTCCCTCCATTAAAAAGCTTGTTCTACACTCTTAACCATTTCTTTCATGGATTTCAGTCCTCCACCAGAAAGATACCAGTAGTCCGCATCCAAATAAGTGATTTTTCCATCTTTATAGGCGTTTGTCTTTTTAACTAAATCATTTTCTAATGTCCACTTTTTATCTTTACAGAAATTTCCTTCATCTACGAATTAAAATACACACATATTCTGCAGTTGTTTAAGTTTTTAATTGGAATGTCCATATCGTAAATTTCTTTCAGTGCTTCCGACTGAATCACTTCTTCAGTCGGACCATCTTTCACTACTCTTCCATTTTTCATCGCTACAACCCTATCGGAATAAACGGAGGCAAAGTTGATATCATGCAGAACAATCACGACGGTTTTCCCCAGTTCATCTACAAGCCTTCGCAAAATTTTCATAATTTGGACAGAGTGTTTCATGTCCAAGTTATTCAGTGGCTCATCCAGCAGGATATAATCTGTATCCTGGGCAATAACCATTGCAATGAATGCTCTCTGACGTTGACCGCCTGACAATTCATCCAGATAGGAATCTTGGATATCTATTAATTCCATGTATTTAAGAGCCTGTTCCACCATAAGTTTATCATCTTTCGTCAACCGGCCTTTTGAATACGGATATCTCCCGAACGACACCAGCTCCCTGATTGTCAGTTTGACATTCACATAGTTAGATTGCTTTAAAATGGAAACCCTTTTTGAAAGTTCGTTGGATTTCATTTTATTCATATTTGTCTGATCAAGCAGGACTTCCCCTGTATCTGCATCCAATAGTCTGCTGACCATCGATAAAAGGGTCGATTTACCTGCACCGTTCGGACCTATAAATGACGTAATTTGACCACTGTGAATTTTAACTGATACGTCTTCAACCACTTTTTTCTTGCCATAAAATTTAGACAATCCCAAGACTTCAATCATGATGATCGACTCTCCTTAAGCAATAGGTAAAGAAAATAAACGCCGCCAACAAAGTTAATAATAACGCTTAACGTCGTGGAAAAAGTGAACACCCGTTCCACAACCCACTGTCCTCCAACAAGGGCGATAACACTTAATAGGATTGCTCCGGTAATGAGAATACTGTGTTTGTATGTCTTGAAAAACTGATATGCCAGATTGGCGACGATTAGTCCGAAAAAAGTGATCGGGCCAACGAGCGCCGTTGAAACTGAAATTAGGATGGCGGTCAGTATAAGCATCTTTCTTGCTGTTTTATCATAGGGAATCCCAAGATTTATAGCAACATCACGTCCAAGCGACATTACATCCAGGCTGCTGACAGATCGCCACCCAATCGCAAAGACACCGAGGATGAACAGAAGTGACAACCATACAAGATCACTGTTGACATTGTTAAAGCTCGCAAACATGCGGTCTTGTACAATTAAAAATTCATTCGGATCAATCAATACTTGCAAAAAGGTACTGATGCTTTGAAAAAATGTACCAACGATAATTCCTATTAAAAGAAGGAAATAGATCGACTGCTGCCCTTTTTTAAATAAAAACCGATACAAGAGTAGCGCAAAGATAATCATCGCCGCGACTGATAGTAGAAAGTTCACCTGTTTATTTACAACTGTTATATGTTCAGAGCCTAAAAAGAAAATAAAAAATGTTTGAATGAGCAAATAGAGAGAATCCAGCCCCATTATACTTGGTGTCAATATCCGATTATGTGTAATTGTTTGAAAAATAACCGTTGCATATGCAATCGCTGCACCTGTTATGATCATCGCAAGCACTTTAATTACCCGCCGAGGTAATGCATAATCAAAGCTTCCATTCAAATCATGAAACAAATAGAGCAGGCAAAGACCCAAAGCAATTAGGAAGAGAATGCCCATCTTTACTGAATTACGCATAGGCCTTCCTCCTAAACAGCAAATATAAGAAAATGGCGCTTCCAATAATTCCTACCATTAAGCTGATAGAAATCTCGTATGGATAAATGAGGACACGCCCCAATATATCACATATAAGCAAGAATATGGCTCCGAGCAAAGCCGTATGCGGCAGTGTTTTCTGGAGATGGTCACCTTTAAAAATCGATACGATATTCGGAATGATTAAGCCGAGAAATGGAATCATGCCCACCGTTAAAACAACTGTCGTTGTAATGAAGGCAACGAGAATCAATCCAATATTAACAATCCGTTTATAGGATAACCCCAGATTTTTCGCAAAGTCCTCTCCCATGCCAGCAACAGTAAACCGATTGGCATAGAAATAGCCAAGTAACAGGACAGGGATACTTACATACAATAGCTCGTATCGCCCTTTCATAATCATGGAAAAGTCCCCTTGCAACCAGGCTGACATATTTTGAATGACATTTGCCCGATATGCAAAAAACGTCGTTACCGATGATAAAATATTCCCGAACATAAGACCGACCAACGGAATAAAAATCGCATCCTTAAATTTGATGCGGTCAAGGATTTGCATAAATAATAGCGACCCTGCAAGCGCAAAGGCGAAGGATACGACCATTTTTTCCAGCATCGTCGCATTAGCAAACAGCAGCATCGAAACAAGAATCCCTAATCTAGTAGCATCCAGTGTGCCAGCTGTGGTCGGCGAAACAAATTTGTTGCGGCTCAACTGCTGCATGATTAGTCCTGCAATGCTCATGCCTGCTCCTGCTAATATGATCGCCAACAGTCTTGGCAGACGGCTGATTAGAAATACCTGTGTTTCCCCTGATTGAAAGTCCAATAAATCAATAGGAGAGATGTTGCTAACCCCTATAAATAAAGATAAAATACATAAAACCAATAATATTGGTATCAAAAGTTTAAGTTTCACGGATCACCCACCAAACATCCTTATGTAATATCGGCAGCGAATGAAAATCATTATCACTTAGGCTCAGATTAATTATAGCACTTGTTTGAAAAGAGTCAATCAAATGAGGAAACAAGGTCGCAAAACATGATGACCTTGTTCATTAAAAGACTAGATGTTGAATGTTGATGACTTATATCAAATTTTCATTCAATAACCGGAACCGATAAGCATTCATGGCTGTTTCACCTAAATGATCCAGCAAGTTATAGTTTGCATATGCTCCAATGATGGCGCCAAATCCGGGTATCAGTTGGAGCATTTTCACTAAATCAATATAATCTCTATATTCTTGTTGAAATTCGCGCCAATCCATATCTGCCAGCTGATCCTTCTCCTCTTCCCAATTCGCTATAATATTGAATGTCCTCTTACGGGTATCATCACTGGAAAAAGCAAGCAAGAATACATGAAGAATAAACAGCCTCTCAGCGTAATCCTCTGTGTCAAAGCCATAAATAGCTGCAACCTCAAATAAAAATTTCATCTCAATGGATAAGAGCAATGGGAAATCCGCTAACCCAAGCAATATTCCGCCCGCCCCAGTCCCAGCACCTTCGATGACCGCGGTTTTCCGATAACCATCCAGCTTTCTTTTAACAAGTTCATCCCGTTCAAATAAGCTCATGTCTGATGCCTGATTTTTCCGAGTAAGGAAATCAGAACCGACGAGCGTTGCTTTCACCATGTTTTTAATACTTTCTGTCATGATTTCATGGAACTTTTCCGGAATGAACCCATTTACCTTCGTTTGCGCCTTTTTTGAAATCCTGTTCATCAGGCTAGAGCGTTTGTTTATTTTTCGACTCCATTTTCGAATTTCTTCTATTATAGTTTTCTCATATTCAGTCATATCGACTCATCCTCATGTATGATTTATCCTGTATACGAATCGTCTCCAAAATAGTTTCACTCACAAGTTGAAATAAATCTGGGTAAAAATCCTATAAAAATGATAAACCGCATGAAATCAGCGTTTTCACGTTGGATTTCATGCGGTTTAATTTTGTGCTATACCTAAGTGAGGATCCCAGCCCAATATCTTATTTCAAAAGTCTCAAGCTGTTTAAAATAACTAGGATTGTACTTCCTTCATGTCCAATAACTCCTAAAGGCAAATCAATTACCTGGGAGAAATTTGATAAAATCAACAAAGCAATGATCCCTATTGAAAAGAAAATGTTTTGTTTGATGATTCTATTCATTCTTCTCGATAAACGTATCGCTTCCGGTATGCGCAGTAAATCATTTTTCATTAAGATCATATCTGCTGTTTCAAGTGCGACATCCGTACCGTCTCCTACTGAAATACCAACATTCGACGTGGCTAATGCAGGGGCATCGTTAATCCCATCACCCACCATCGCAACCGATCCATATTTCTCCTGCAATTCTTTCAGATGGGCAACTTTGTTTTCAGGCAAACAATCCGCTATGAAATCCTGTACATGGCTTTCTGAAGCAATTACCTGCGCTGTTTTTTCATTATCACCTGTAACCATAACCGTGAAAATCCCTAGTTTTTTCAACTCATCGACAGCCTTCGTAGATTCTTGCCTTACCATATCTTTTAACGCAATCACTGCTACTAATTCATCGTCTTTTTGGACATAAACAGTCGTTTTGCCTTCATTGGCTAGAGCTTTCGCACTGTTGACTAAAACCTGATCAGTCTCCCCTGTTTTAATAAAGTCTTCTTTTCCGATTTTCCAGCTTTCATTGTTTATTACAGCCTTTACTCCCCTGCCAACAACATCTTCTACCGATTCCAAATGAATGAATGGGTCAGTTAATTTATTTTGTGCGTACTGAACAATCGCATTTGCAAGAGGATGGTTGGAATGTTCTTCTATAGATGCTACAGCTAGCAGCACCTGATCACTGTTTTCACCTTCACGTGTAATCACATTGACAACTTCAGGTTTCCCTTTAGTCAGAGTACCCGTTTTATCAAAGGCAATCGCCTTAATTTCACTTAATTGCTCCAAGTGTACTCCACCTTTGTATAGAACACCTTTCCTAGCCCCATTTGAAATGGCAGATAGAGTCGCCGGCATAATGGACGCCACGAGAGCACAGGGAGACGCTACGACCAGCAAAATCATGGCTCTGTAAAACGTTTCGTTCCAGCTCCAGCCAAAAGCAAAATGTGGTACAAATAACATTAGGAAAACAACAATCAAGACAATCTTGACATATTTACCTTCAAAGCGCTCGATAAAAAGCTGTGAAGGCGATTTTTCACTTTGAGCTGACTGCACGAGTTGGATAATTTTTTGAAATAAAGTGTCTTCATTATGTTTGGTAACTTCAACAGTAATAGAACCATTAATGTTCAGCGTTCCTGCGTAGACTTCATCCTCAACCCCCTTAGAAACGGGCAAAGACTCCCCTGTGATAGCAGCTTCATCTAAACTAGTGTTGCCTCGGGTGATTTGACCGTCTGAAGGAACTCTTTCACCTGGCTTGATCAAAATCAAGTCCCCAACATTCAGCTCTGAAACATGAACTCGTTTTGTTTCACCATTCATCCACAGCCAGGCTTCTTCCGGCTGAATCTCCATTAAAGAAGAGATTTCTCGATGACTTTTATTCATCGTGTATGTCTCCAAGGCTCCGCTCAATGCAAATATAAAGATTAAGATGGCCCCCTCAGTCCAATAACCAATAACGGCTGAGCCAATTGCTGCAAGAATCATCAACAATTCAACATTCAACTTCTTATCTTTAATGGTTTCTTCCAAACCTTCTTTAGCTTTAGCGAAACCTCCGATTCCAAACGCAAGCAGATAGAAAACTACGGATGCGATGTCCATTCCGTTTTTTTCAAGAATCCATCCAAATAAGATAAAAAAACCACTGACAATAGCTGCGATCAGTTCACCATTCGCTTTCACTTTTTCGATAAAATTTATTTTTTGAACATCATGTTGACTTTCGATTGTTTGAATTTCAAGATTCATACTTCTGCACCTCCTAAAATTGGTTGCTCACAGCACCTACTTTATAATAATTATTATATAGATATCATATTAAAAAAGTTCATTGAAGTCAACACATAAATGAGAATATAATATCCTAATTGAGAATGATTATTGGTATTGACCCCAATATAACTGAAATGACGATATTTCCTTCTACTTGTTAATGATAATTATTATCAAGTGACAAATCCTGTATTTTTATCGTTTTATTAAATATTCTCCGGCAAAATTAACCAGGGTCTTTTCGTGTCCTTTCTATTTAAATAAGTTATAATCATTTTAAATAAACGAATAGGGGCTGAATGAATGCCGAAAGACAAAAAGAGTGAAGAAAACACCGGTCTTTTTAAAAAACACGGTGAATTGATTGCTGCTGGAATTAGCGGCATCCTCATAGCTGTAGGCTTTTTTATCCCAATCTTGTCCACGTTCTTTTTTATACCGGCTTTTTTAATCGGGGGATTTTATAAAGCGAAAGAAGGATTGACGGAACTAGTTCAAAATAAAAAATTCAGTGTGGAAATTTTAATGATGATGGCAGCTGTCGGATCTGTCATCATCGGCTTTTGGGCTGAAGGCGCCATTTTGATCTTTATATTCGCATTGAGCGGAGCCTTGGAGACATATGCCATGAACAAAAGCCAAAAGGAATTATCTTCACTCGTGAAATTGCAGCCAGATGTAGCTGTATTAGTGACTGATGACGGAGAAAGAACTATTTCCGTAGCAGATTTGAAGATTGGCGATCTAATATCCGTGCGCCCCGGAGAGAGGATACCTGTTGATGGAATGATTGAAGAAGGTCATTCATCCATTGATGAAGCGGCCATTTCGGGTGAGTCGGTTCCAATTGGAAAACAAAGGGGAGATACGGTTTTTGCGGGAACTGTAAATATAAATGGAGCTTTGACGGTTAGAGTAGCAAAGGAACAAAAAGATACGCTCTTCCAGAGGATCATCGAACTAGTTGAAGCAGCCAAAAATGAAAAGTCCCCCACTCAGCAGTTCATTGAAAAATTTGAAGGGACCTACGTGAGAATTGTTTTAATTGTTTTTGTCCTGATGCTATTTCTTCCCCATTACTTATTTGGGTGGGATTGGAAAGAGACGTTATACCGTGCCTTGGTCCTACTCGTGGTAGCTTCCCCTTGTGCGTTAGTCGCTTCCATTATGCCTGCCACCTTGTCTGCCATTGCCTCATCGGCCAAAAAAGGCATATTGGTTAAAGGAGGGAATCACCTGGAGATGTTAGCTGGATTAAAAGCGATTGCTTTTGATAAAACAGGTACGCTTACCAAAGGGAAACATGAAGTGGCTGATGTCATCGTCAGGAAGAATATGGATGAGGCACGTTTCTTACAAGCAGCTGCCTCCATCGAACGGCTTTCGACCCATCCGCTTGCAGCTGCCATTGTCCGTTACGCTGAAAATAAAAATATCTCCATACTTCCCGTTGAAAACCTTGATGATTTCCCCGGACAAGGAGTATCTGCTTTTGTTAACGGAAAGAAATGGAAACTTGGGAAAGCTTCATTCGTTACAGGGAATCAGGATCCTTTTTTTGCCAAAAAAGCAGCCCAGCTTGAAAAAGAAGGAAAATCTATTATTTTTGCAGGGTACGATGATCAATTTGCTGGGATCATTACTTTCAAAGATTTTATCAGAGATGAAGCGAAAGAAACTGTAAAAAAAATAAAAGAGCTTGGCCTTCATACCATCATGATTACCGGGGATGGTGTAGGTGCTGCGAGTGCCATTGCCAAAGAGGCTGAGTTGGATTTCTTCCTGGCAAATACACTACCTGAAGAAAAGCTGGTTGAAATCAAGAAATTAAGAGATACCTATGGTCCTGTCGCAATGACGGGAGATGGCATCAATGATGCTCCAGCTCTTGCTACTGCTGATATCGGTATTGCAATGGGCGGTGGAACAGACATTGCGCTTGAAACGGCAGATGTTGTGTTAATGAAGAATGATTTGAAACGGATCCCTGAGGCGATTGCGCGTTCCCAAAAGATGAACCGGATCATTAAACAGAACATTATACTTTCGATTGCTGTGATCTTAGTATTGGTTGCTTCAAATTTCCTGCAGATTGTCAATCTGCCACTAAGTGTGATTGGACACGAAGGTAGTACATTAATCGTTATTTTGAATGGACTGCGTATGCTTAAAAACTAAAAAGCCTGTTCTCAGTCGCAAAAGCGGTATGAGAACAGGTAGATTTCTTATCCAAGATGAGCTGCACCTCCATAAGACGCAAAATAACACCCTCAACGAAAGAGGGTGTTTTAAACACACGAAAATCCAATACTAGCCATGAAATAAAATATTATCAACACTTGTTTATTTAATTGACATTAAAGCAACAATCGGTATGGAATTCTAATGTGAATGATGATGATTCAACTGCAACTTTATCTTTTTTGGAACTTGTTAAAAACTCTTTTAAGGCTTGTTTATTTTTATCAAAATCAATACTAAGAACTGCTCCAACATCCGCCTGCTTATTCACAAAGGAATCTTCGACTGGTATTCTTATTGTCTCCATCTCTTTGGACTTTCCTGCAATTAAGCCTTTTCCAATCGATAGAATGGTATTATTATCCACATTCGTATCAATATATGGATCTGCAATCCCAAGCATCTTCGGCAAATTGACTAAACTATGGATGCTGACAGCTTCGTCTTTCAATTTGGACATCACTTCCTGCTGACGATCTACCCTCCCAAAATCACTCAATCGATCATGGCGAAAACGAACATAGCCCAGGAGCTCCTCTCCATGCAAGGTATGTTTACCTGGCTGTAAAGTCATGCCAATCCCGTATGACATTTCGTATGGAATAGCAACTTCTATCCCGTCGGGAGCAAGGACATCTACTATTTTCGAGAACCCCTCAAAACCAACGACCGCATAATAATGAATATCAATATCAAAATTCTGTTTAATCGTTTGCCTCAATAATTCTGGACCGCCAAAAGCGAATGCCGCATTTATTTTTTGCATTCCGTGGCCGGGAATATCTACATAGGTATCTCGCATTATAGAAGCAAGCTTAATATCATGGCTGTTCTGATCATAATGGGCGATCATAAGGGTGTCTGAATTCCCTCGGTCCCGCTACCAATTAATAGAATATTAATCTCCCCAAATTGCGGTTCCGGTCCATTAAAAGGATCAAAGGTTGAGCCATCATCTTTATAAGGGCCGTCCTTTGCTTCAGATATTCCTTTATAATACTGCCAGATACTATATACTCCTACTGTTAAAATGAATACGAAGGCAAGTATCAAAATATTTCTTACCCACTTGAGCTTAGATATTTTTCTCTTCCTAGCTCTCATAGAAAAAGCCACTCCTTCTTTCCAGGTTTATTAAGTTATTTTGCAAGGGCGTTCAATGTGATTTGCACCGCAATGGCATCATCAATATAGCCAATAGGAAATATATAATCTGGGATTGCATCCACAGGAATAATAAAGTACAAAAGGACACTTCCAATGATGGCTAACTCATAAGCCGTTCCTTTTCTTTGCAGAAATTTCTTATATAAATCCTTTAGATGATTAATAAAAGGACCTATACTCCCTACTTTTTGAAGTTTGTTTTCAAAGTCATTAAGGATGGTTTCTTTCCCTTCTTCAGTCTGTGAGTAATGACTATAATCCGTTAATTTTTGGTCGACTTCGTCAATACTGAAATTTTTATCATATAAATTAGAGGATTCAAGATAGTTTTGGATCAACTCAACAGATGTATGGATATCCGATAGATTTTCTTCCTGCTTATTTTCAATCTGGTAACCCGCGGCCTCGAACAATTCCGACAAAGGTACTTGAAGGCATGCTGAAAATTTTTTTAAATGCTGGGGGTTAGCTTCCCGCTTCCCGTTGATAATCCGAGAAATTGTGGCTGTATCAATCTGTGTCATTTCACCGAATTTCCTCATGGATAATGAACGTTCATCTAATAATCGCCTTAACAACGAACCTAGTGTATTATGTTTCTCTTCTTTAGACATATTTGATATTCCTTTCTAACTGTTCTATCAAAATAGCATACGAAAAACTAAAAAGGCGCTATTATAATTTACGATAAAACAACGTTGACTTTTTGTCAACAAAATCAACGTTGGTCATTTTCGTCAGTATCCATTTACGAAAATACAAAGATTGGTTCCATTCGAATGTTTACTTTTCGAATACCCTAAGAAATCCCTACAGCTAGATTATCGATACTTGACGATATAGCAAAGGCTGTAATCTTTAGACCTATTGTCAATGTTGTCATTTAAGCAACACATTCTTTTGTTCTCGATTATTTTTTTGTTAAAATACACTACATTTTCTTTTCCGCTATTGAAATAATGTCAACAAAAAAAGAGTGCATGGATGAAAATGCACTCCTTTCGAGATTATTCTGCCATTGGCTTTAATATTTCATACACATACGGATTCTCTGGCTGCTCCACTTTTTCCACATGGCTTATTTGCAAATACGGAAGTTCGCTGTCTTGGAAATGAGTCGTTGATAAAGTGCCCGTAACTTTCACCCATTCATCCTCTTTTACCGTTTGAGCGTTCTCCATCGTGGAGAAGATGCCGTACACTACAGCGTCTGCAACGCAGCACGAAATTCCAAACCTTGCTATGACTAATTGATCCTCTTTAAACTCAGGTTCTTTATATACAAACCCCATTACTTCTACTTCCTTACCTACAAACAAGTGCTGCTGATTATAAAAAATATCCAGGATTGCAACATATCGATCATCATCTACAAATATTTTTTCACTGTTTAGAAGCTCCGACTTCAATTTTTCCTCATCATCTGTTGTCATGATTTGTCCATTAGTAAAATCATCATTCCCATCTCCCTCAATTGTACTATTAAACTCTTCTTCTGTACTGTTGAACTCTTCTTCCATTTTCTCATCAAGATTTTTCATGTAAGCATCTGGATCCTCCAAATACTGTTCTGCAAGTGAGGTATCAGGACGGCCATGATCAGTCTTCCGTGGCTCCGAATATTCCCCGGAACCGTACTTCACTCCTCTTTTGGCCACAACGGAACTGTCCAAAACATTATTTGGAAACAACATTCCAGAAATAACTGGTAAAATAAATAATGCATATATAAAAATGGACTGAAAAAACGATCCGTTTTGATTGTGGTCAAAACCGCAATTGCAATATAGATCTTCGATGTTATCCGAACCGCTTCTCCATACTTGCATAACGCCCAATATGAATAAAACAGCTATTGAGAAATATGAAAATGGAACCATTTTAGGCGCAATGAAATGCCGGATATTTCCTGTCATGATCAGTTTAAAAATCAAGAGGAAAAAACCGATTAAAATAATTCCCCGTAGCATGGCATGGAAACTATAATCATGTTCTCTATTCATACGTGCACCTCACAAAAACAAGTATTGATAGACTAATATGATCACATAAACCGTTACTGTCACAATGCCCATAAAAACAATGACAAATTTAGATCGAAAAAAAGCAAACAACATAAACGTATTTTTTAAATCAAGCATAGGACCGTATACTAAAAAGGCCAGTAGCGACCCTACAGAAAATGTATGTGCAAACGAAGATGCAACAAAAGCATCCGCTTCTGAACAAAGTGATAATATGTAGGCAAAGCCCATCATGATTAATGGAGACGTTGACTCGCTCCCACTTAAGCTGATTAATACATTTCTATCAAACATTGATTGAAACAAGCTGGCAATAGCCGCACCAATAATCAAATATTTTCCCATGTCAAAAAGCTCATCGCTTGCATGGTAAAAGGTCGACTTCAGTTTGTTTTGGTTTTTCGTTGTCACTTCCGGCTGATAGATCAATTCAGCAGTATTCCATTTTAACTGATCACTATTCCGAAAAATGACGTACGTCATGCTGCCAATAATGATCGCTATCAGGAATGATAAGCCCATCCTTGCATAAGCAATACTCGGTGTTGTCTGAAATGCATAATAAGTAGATGCAAACACAATTGGATTTAATATGGGGGCTCCGACAATAAATATTACCCCTATATGCAAAGGCATTCCTTTTTTGATTAACCTTCTTACAACTGGAATGATCGCACATTCACAAACAGGAAAAATCGCACTCACGATGGCTGCCGGAATAATGGCTACGATCGGATTTTTTGGGATAAACCGTTGTACAGTCTCTTCGGCTACATAGGTTTGAATCAATGCTGATACAAAAACACCTAGTAATACAAATGGCAAGGCTTCCAATATGATACTTAAAAAAATGGTATTTACATTTAACAACCCTACGGGAATGAACTCTTGAACTTGCGTGTAATCTGCAAACATAAACAAATAAAGTAATATCCCCATTAGTAATAGGCTGATCCCTTGTTTCAACCAAATCATTCCAAAACGCATATTTGTTCTCCATTCAAATTAGATTCATACCGAAAATACTAGTGACAGATGAATTGTTTCCATTCATGGTTAATTTGTTCAACATCTATACCAACCCCAATAAGAATCATCACAGGTTTTCGATCCATTAAGTCGGGTACTGGAACAAGTACAGTTTTCCCGGAGGCATACTGAAAACTATAAAGTCGATCAGATCCTTCTACGTTCACAAAGCCTTTTCCCCGCAAAACATTGGAAGGAAGCTGTTTAAGCCACTTAGTAAATGATTTTTGTTTAATTGGAGGCAGCTCTTCTAGCTTGATGGCCTGAACAGTGGAATGATGATGGTGCTTGGCTGTCAATTTTTCTTTCCCCATCAAATAGGATTGAATTCGTTTTTCAAACAGTTGATCTAGAGGCACTTGCCCATATCGACTTTCCACTAGCTCTTTTTTATCTCCGATAATCTTCCTAATCTTTTGTTTTACTTTCTGAATCTGTCCATCAGGTATTAGATCCGTCTTGTTTAATATCAAAAGACTTCCACAGATCATTTGTTCTCTTAAAAGATTTCGGACTTCAGCTGAACTTGAAAAAACACTTTGATAATCTAAATAATTGTTGGCATCTAAAACAGTAATAACAGACATTAATTCAAACTGATCAATATAGGGGTTACTCAAAAGTACTTCTTGTATTTCTAAAGGATTGGCAACACCCGTCCCTTCAATAAATAAAATATCCAGTGGCTGCTTTTCCATTAACAAAACCAACTCATTCATTGTTTCTTTTAAATCATCTTGAATAGTGCAGCAAATACAACCATTGAGAAGCTCAAACACCCTTTTTCCTTTAAACAAATGACTTTCTACATTGCTGTCTCCTAGCTCATTTAAGATAATACCTGGCTGAAGCCCCAGTTCCTTACAATGCTCAAGCATATGTAATAAAACAGTCGTTTTACCGCTTCCGAGAAACCCGCTTAATACATATACCGGAATCCGGTGATGATAACTCATTTTTTCCTCTCCTTCTTCTTATTTCTGCTGTCAAATGCGCAAATAATTTATGAATACTATATTGAAGTCTCCATAGACATTTGGATCGCCACTCATAAACAGACACCCTTATGAGCTGCTTTTTGTTTTCACATTCAAATCCCCCTCCACAATCACTGTCAAGATTATAAAAAGCAATAAAGAAAAAAATTAATCAAATTATTCCCTTGCTATCTTGTTTTTTTTATTATAACATACAAATCGTAATGGTTACGATTTAAAAAGAGGAGGAATTTGATGACTAAAATACCTGTCACCGTTTTGAGCGGCTATTTAGGAGCGGGAAAAACAACTTTATTGAATCATATCTTACATAACAGGGATGGTCTCCGTGTCGCGGTGATCGTCAACGATATGAGCGAGGTGAATATCGACGCGGATCTGATACATTCTGGAGGCTTTAGGAGAACAGAAGAAAAGCTCGTGGAACTCCAAAATGGCTGCATTTGTTGCACATTGAGGGAAGATTTAATGATAGAAGTTGAGAAATTGGTGGATTCTGGAAACATTGATTATATCGTGATTGAATCAACTGGTATAAGCGAGCCGATACCAGTCGCTCAAACATTTACGTATATTGATGAAGAACTGAATATAGATTTAACAAGAAAATGCCGTCTGGATACGATGGTCACTGTCGTGAATGCCCATCAATTTTGGTCTGATTTTTCTTCCGGAGAAAGTTTACTGGACCGCAATCATGGAACTGACGAGTCTGATGACAGAGACGTTGTAGATTTATTGATCGATCAAATTGAATTTGCCAATGTTATTGTGTTAAATAAAACAGATCTTCTTGATAAAGCTGACACGGAACAAATGGCCCATATTCTGCAAACGTTAAATCCTGAGGCAAAAATCATTCAAACATCTTATGGTTCAGTTCCATTAAATGAACTTTTAAATACTCAAATGTTTGATTTTGAAAAAGCAAGCCAATCCGCTGGATGGATAAAAGAACTGAATGAAGAACATGTTCCTGAAACTGAAGAATATGGGATCTCCTCCTTCGTATATCGCAGAAGGCGTCCTTTTCATCCTGAGCGTTTTTATAAATGGCTTGAATATTGGCCAGCAGAGGTCGTTCGATCAAAAGGATTCTTTTGGCTTGCAACAAGGAACGATATGGCAGGACTTGTGTCACAGGCAGGAACTTCCATCACAATACAATTAGCGGGATATTGGATCGCCTCCCTTCCAGAAGATGAGCGCAAAATCATGCTACAGGAAGACAGTCAATTATTGGACGGATGGGACGACATCTATGGTGATCGGATGACAGAAATCGCTTTTATCGGGATTGACATGGCAAAGGATGAAATCGAAAATCAACTGGATGAATGCTTATTGACCGCGGATGAAATGGATGAGAACTGGGAATCATTGAACGACCCCTTCCCTTCTTTTTCTCAAGTGCAATAATATGTTTGTATAATCGTAATGATTACGATTATCATAATTGCGGAAAGGAATTGACTAATGAGAACAAAATCAATTTATTTTACAGCCATATTAATCATTGCCCTATTTATGAGTGGCTGTAATAAAGGTGCACCGTCGTCATCCAATAAGAATGTGAAGGAACATACGAGTGATACCATTAAAATTTATACGACCATCTTTCCGATAGAAGACTTCACCAAGAAAATTGGCGGAAAATATGTTGATGTCAAAAGTATATACCCTGCCGGAGCGGATGCTCATACTTTTGAACCAACCTTAAAAATGATGATGAACATGGCGGATGCAGACTTATTTATTTATAATGGAGCCGGGTTTGAAACGTTTATTGAAAAAGCAGAGAAAACTTTGGCCAATGAAAAGGTAAAAATGGTGGAGGCCTCCAATGGAATTGAGTTATTGAGCGGGCATGACCACGATCATGAAGAGCACGGTGAGGATGAGCATGGAAACCATGACCATGATGCTCATGAGGAGGAAGAACATGGCGACGATGATCATGGTGACCATGAGGAGGAAGAACATGGCGACGATGATCACGGTGACCATGAGGAAAATGAACACGCTGACGGTGATCATGATCATGACCATCACCATGATCAAGACCCCCATGTTTGGATGGATCCCATTCATGCAATTAAAATGGCCGAAAATATTAAAGTGGCATTATCAGAAGCAATGCCTTCTGCCAAGGATGAGTTCGAACAGAATTTCCAAGACCTGAAGCAAAAGCTTGAACAACTCGATGTTGATTTGAGTGAAGTAATACAAGCAGCCGAACATAAAGACTTGCTCGTTTCACATGCTTCCTATGGATATTGGGAGCACCGCTATGGCATTCACCAAATCAGTATAACAGGGTTAAGTCCAGAAAATGAGCCTTCACAAAAACATTTGCAAACCATTATTGAGACAGCGAAGGAGCATCATCTTCACTACATTATTTATGATCAAGTTCCGTCGGCTAAAGTCGTAGATACGGTCCAAAAAGAAACTGGGACTAAACCTATCACTTTACACAACTTGGAATATATAACCGAGGATGACAAATCCAAAAAAGAAGATTATTTCAGCCTCATGAATAAGAATATAGACACACTAAAAATAGTACTGGAAAATGAATAAAATATAAGGCTGTCCTCTGTGACAGCCTCATAAAAAGCATTCCGAAGGATGCCTTATAGACCTAACAATTCTCTTTTCTTTAGTATGAATTCTTCTTCTGTAGTAACACCTTGATCAAGTAGTTTTTAAAATTCTAGTATTTTGTCAGTTTCACTGGTACGAAGTGTTTTTTTGTTCTGCTTTCTATTACAAATCAGTTACAACATAGAAATGCATTTTTGCGCATGATTAAAATCAATGCGATATGCAATGTTATTCTTTAGCTTCACCCTGATGACAAAATGAGGATCCGCCCATTTCTTAAATCCAGATAATTATCTTTTTATTTTATCTTTTTTTAGAAGAAAATGTGTCTTTCCTTCTAACACCCAAACCTGAATCTCTTGAAATCTGTATTGTATTTTCTTCATATATTATGCCTTCAAATGGCTCTTCTTTAATCCACAAAGGGGCATCCAAATCAATCTTTGTTATATTTGGATGCGCAATGGCCAGGTGTACCGCCGCCGCGACACTGACACTCGATTCCATCATGCTGCCAATCATGCATTCTATTTCCGCCACTTCTGCCATGTCGGCGATTTGAAGAGCTCGGCGAATACCTCCAGTTTTCATCAGCTTGATGTTTAAGTAGTCCACAGCCTGTTCTGATAACAATTTCATAGCGTCTCTGGGAGAAAATAGACTTTCATCAGCCATTATCGGCGTTTGGACATTTCTTTTAATCTCTTTTAATCCAGTGATATTATGAGCTCTTACAGGCTGCTCCACAAGTTCTATATTTAACCTGTCTTTTTCCCACTCCCTTATCACTTCAACAGACTGCTTGACGCTCCATCCTTGATTTGCATCTACACGAAGCGTCACGTGATTCCCGACTGCCTCGCGAATGGCCGAAATTCTTTCAATATCTTTCTTCCAGTCTTTTCCGGCTTTAATTTTAATGATTGAAAATCCATTATTTACAATCTGTTTGGCCTCGGTGACCATTTTTTCCTCTTCACCAATACTGATAGTCATATCATTTAGCAACTGATTCGTTTTACCGCCTAGGAATTGATATAAAGGTATGTTCCAATACTTGCAAAGCGTGTCATAGATTGCTATTTCAACAGCGGCCTTCGCACTTGTGTTCCCGACACAACTTTGTTGCACAATTCTAGAAAGCTGGTTGAGTTGGGTAATGGGCTTCCCGAGCAACTGAGGAGTAATGACTGATTGGATAATCCCCTTAATTCCTTCCGTTGAATCACCGGTGATCGCCACAGTCGGAGCTGCGGCGCCCATTCCTCTTATCCCATTCTCTAATCGAAGCATAACTATAACATTTTCTATTTCATCTGCTGTCCTTAGGGCAGTTTTGAATGGCTTGATTAACGGCAATTTTTCTACTGAAACTTCTATTGATTGAATATTCATTGTTGTACCCTTCCCTTATATAGCTGATAAAATGTAAGATGTCAAAATTCCATAATACGTTCCGAGCAAGCTTCCAAGAACGGCCATCAAAATCCCGACAGGAATCAGCAGTCTATTGAATGATCCTGCCAAAATAGGCGCAGATGCCACACCGCCGATATTAGCCAGCGAAGCCACTCCCATCGTAAATAAATCGAGCTTGAAAATCTTCGCCAGGACAACCATGATCAACCCATGGAAGAACATAATCATAAAACCAGATAAAATGTAAACAGGTGCCTGGAACAATTGAGAGAAGTCAGCATGTGATGCGATCAACCCAATGATGATATAAAGCATGACCTTTGATATCTCCATGGAACCCGGCAATTTCCCAATTTTGGTGACGGCCAAAACAAGACCGACAACGGAGGCTATAATGATTGTCCAAGTCGTGGCATTGACGGCAGCACCAAGTTCAGGCAATCTTTCGCCAATCTTTGTGGCCAATACGGAAACCATCAAACTGAGTCCAAGGAAACCAATTAATTCTACAAAACCGATCGGTTCCTGCTTTTCCTCCTCCGCCTCTAACTGTGCAGTCACTTCATCGATATAAGTGGTATCCGCTTTTGTCCATTTATTAAATTTCGAAGCAAGGGGTACAAGCCAAAATAAAAACATAACCCATACTGAGTAATTAACCGTGTCCATGATCAACGCATAGCCGAAAATGTTTTCCGGTACATCCAAGATCCCCTGCAAAATCACCATGTTAGCTGATCCGCCTGTCCAGCTTGCGCTCAGTGCCGAAAAAGCTTTCCACGTATCGGCAGCATAAAAACCGTTAAGAAGTGCGTAGGTAATCGTGAATCCTCCTACAATACTGATTGATGCGGCAAAGAAAGTCAGCAGCATTTTCGGCCCTAACTTAATGATTTTTCTAAGATCACAATGAAGCAGCATTAACATCAGCATAGCTGGAAGCAAAAGTCCACGCACAGTAGAGTAAGCATTTTCAACTGACTCACTTGACGAAAAAAGACCGAAGGTTTTCATTAGAGCGGCACCAATATAAATGAGTACGATACCAGGCACATATTTAAAAAACTTGCCTCCGATCTTTTTTTCTGCAACCGCAATGGCGGCGGTAAACGCCAGTAAAAAACAAACAAATATAACGCCATCTTGAATCATAATCAAATCCTCCTATATTTTAAAAATCAAAAAATCCAGCCATTAGGAAATAAACTCCCTAACAGCTGGATTTCAATTGCGAATAACAAATGAAGCAGCTAACGATCTATCATTTGGGTATATTTAATATGCGCATTTTTAAAGGCTACAATGATGGCCTTTTGAGAAGAACCGAAATATCTCTTTTCTATCTCTTGTATGACAGCTTCTGGCTCATTCATTGATTTTCCCTTGAAAATAGACTGGACAAATTTGGATGTAAGCGCAATTGTTGAAGAACATTCGGCTTCCAATATTTCATGACTGTTCCTGTCTATAACAAGACCGATGAAAAAAGTATTAAACTTTTGTGTAATGGGATTATTTGACGCTGTCTTGCTATCCCCAATGATATAAACAGCATGATCTGGAAACACTTTAGGTCCTCCTGTAGCCGGATAACGAGCGAGGCACCTGCACGTATGAGGTGCAAATGTTCGTCACATTATCGACGATAATTTCATATTAATACAAACGTTTTCATTTTGCAATCATTTATTTTCTATCATATGAACAGTGTAATTTATTTTACATAGCCTTTCAATTTTTCTCAATTTTCCTTCAAAATTAAGTCTTCAAAATTAAGTTCAAAATTAAGTAAAAATAGTGTTGACAATTTTATTATCCATGTTACTATGGTGTTTGTGTTCAAAAATAATAAAACATTCCTCGTTAGGTGAGGCTCCTATATGGAGATACGCTGCTGCCCAGAAATGTCCAAAGACACCAATGGGTCAACAGAAGCCATCGACTTAAGGTGGTTTTTAATGTAGCTGGATGGAATTTTCATCCTATGCCATATAGTGCTAAAACTCAACGAATTGGGGTTTTTTTAGCATGTATTTTTTGCTTTGTGTAAAACACCCTCTTTCGTTGAGGGTGTTTTTTACGTTTATAGGAGGTGATGGGAATGGATAGTTCCCCTGATTCTGAATGGCCGGAGAGTCTGAGCTTTTTGTCAAGGGTAGAACAACGGAAGAAGTCCACTTTCCCTCATCGGATAAGTGGACAAAATTAAGGAGGTCCACAACATGAAGATGAATCACAACAGCGTTTTTAAAAAAGAAACTGCTGGAAAATTAATGAAAACGGAATTTATCGCGGTTCAGGAACTAAATACAGTCGATGAAGCCCTTACGTATGTTAGGGAAAACGTCAAGAATAAAAGGAATATCCATTATCTCTACATCGTTGATCATAATCATAAGTTAAAAGGTGCTTTATCTATCCGAGAATTGCTAAGCGCCTCTGGAAATCAGCCGATTACGAATATTATGGTGACAAAAGTTACCTCACTTTCAACAGACTTAGATCAAGAAAAAGCTGCAGAAGTATTTAGGGATTCAGACTTAGTCACCATTCCTGTTGTGAATAGCCAACAGCGGCTTGTTGGTGTGGTCCACGTAGAGGATATTTTAGATGTTATGCAGCAAGAAGCAACAGAAGATTTTCATAAAATGGCACCTGTTTCTTCGCTGGAAGCAAGCTTGAAAGATGCGAGCATTTTTACACTTTATCGCAAACGAATTGCTTGGTTAGTTGTCCTTGTCTTTATGAATATTTTTTCCGGTGCTGGAATTGCCCATTTTGAAGACATCATTGAGTCAACGATTGCTCTCGTGTTCTTCTTGCCTTTGCTTGTTGACAGCGGCGGTAACGCAGGTTCACAGGCATCCACACTCATGATTAGAGCGATGGCGGTTGGCGATATCAAAGTAAAAGACTGGTTAAAGCTTTTCACCAAAGAAATCTCTGTATCTTTGTTTCTAGGATTGACAATGGCACTGGCCGTTTCAACTATCGGATTCTACAGAGGCGGAATGGATATTGCAATTGTTGTTTCCCTTACAATGGTTCTCATTGTCATGGTTGGCAGCCTCATCGGTATGTCATTACCGTTTATTTTCAGGAAAATGAGGCTTGACCCTGCAACTGCCAGTGCACCATTAATCACATCTATCGCAGATATCGTCGGGGTACTCATTTATTTCTCCATCGCCTCTTGGTACTTAACTCTTTAAGAGGCGAAAAAGGCATCTTTACATTGCCTTTTTAAAAGAAGGTGACAACATGAGTTATACAGAAACAATTTTGAAGCTTACTCTGGCATTACTGTTCGGGCTGTTGATTGGTATTGACCGCCAACTTAAACACAAACCGCTTGGATTAAAGACCTGCATGATTATTTGTGTTGCCAGCTGCCTTGTCACAGTCGTGTCCATTGAATCTTTTCATCGATTCGCCACACCTGTTTTTCGGAACATGGACCCGATGCGACTGACCGCTCAGATTGTTAGCGGAGTTGGATTTTTGGGCGCCGGCGTGATATTAAGAAGGAAAAACGATGTAATCTCAGGTTTAACTAGCGCAGCATTAATATGGGCCGCCTCGGGGCTAGGGATAGCCATTGGCGTGGGACTATATATAGAAGCATTTTATGCAGTTGTGTTATTTATTTTATCTATTAATTTATTCCCGAGTGCTATCAAAAAAGTTGGCCCAAAACGATTAAGGCAACGGGATGTTTCGGTGAAAGTCATGATGAGTCCGAATTCAAAAATGACGGAACTGCTGAAAACAATCGAAGGGAAATCAAAAGCTTTTAAACAAAACCGGAAACGGGAATTGATTGTACGTAATGTCAAAATTAAAGATAACATGGATGGAAATCAACAGATTGATTTATTGCTGTCTGCTCCAGAAGGACAGTATACAACGGAAATTTATTATTTATTTAAGAAAATCGATCATGTCTTAAGTGTGGAGGTAGAACATCTATGAACACTTGTTAACGAAGTAGGTGATGATCATGTTAACAATCAAAAAATGGGAGGAGTATACGTACTATTTGTTTTTATCCTTAAAAAACGGGGACCAGGAACAATTTCGCTCAGACTTTTTGAAGCTACATTCCGGTAATCAAATTGACTTTTTCAACATGCTAAACCAGTCGAATCGTCGAACATTCTATCAAACGATTCAACCTGATGAATTTGCTCCCATTTTTTCAAAATTAGACCCTTCAGAGCAGAAGCTGATTGAAAAAGAGTTGGATAAAAAATATATGCTTCGAACGATCGAGTCCTTACCTGCAGATGAGGCAGTTGATTTTCTTAACGAACTTCCTCGGGATATAAGTAACGACTATCTGGATCGCTTGGAGAAAAAGGATGCAGAAAACATGAAAGCCCTGCTCACTTATAGACCGGAGACAGCAGGAGCCATCATGACAACAGAATATGTAACAGCACTTCCGGACGAAACAGTTTCGGAGGTATTGGCAAGGCTAAAAACACAAGGAAAAGATGCCGAAACAATTTACTATATTTATGTCATCGATCGTGAGCATCGGCTCACGGGAGTCATTTCATTACGGGACATCATCATAAATGAAAGCGATCGTACAATGGAAATGCTCATGAAAGAACAGGTTATTTCAGTCAATCCGGCTACCGATCAAGAGACAGTGATAAGAATAATTAAAGATTATGACTTGTTGGCCTTGCCGGTTGTCTCTTTGAATCATCAACTGATGGGTATCATTACAGTAGATGATATGATGGACGTATATAGTGAAGAAACAAACGAAGACTTTGGAGAAATGGCTGCCGTCAGAGGCGCCATTGGCTTACATGTTTCTGCCTACTCCTCTATCAAAATCCGGCTTCGGTCATTACTTGTACTGCTAGCTTTAGGATGGATTCCTGTTGCCATTAAAGGCCATACGCCAGAATTCCTTGAACACATAGCCTTATCGGCCATTTTCATCCCACTCATTACAAGCATGGCCGGCAATACAGGTACACAATCTCTAGCCGTCGTCCTGCGAGGATTGTCACAAGGAAAATTAAACAAGGCAAGCTTTGTCAAGCTGCTAAAAAGGGAAATAATGACCGCGTTCCTAATGGCGCTAGTGTGCGGTACCATCTCGATGGTCATAGGATATATACTGTCTAAACATACGATTATCATGGGAATAATTGTTGGTTTGTCAATGTTTTTGAGTATCTTCCTATATACATTGGCAGGCACGATCATCCCTTATCTAGCTTATAAATTTAAACATAATCTCGCACTCATTTCCGCACCTTTCATCACAACAATTAGTGATATTATAGCAGTCATTATTTATGTTTATGTTACAATCCTTTCGTTTCAATATCTTTAATATCACTTCATCATCTGCCGGTATTTCAAATAAAGAAATACCGGCTTTTTAAGCTCCTATATTACTGAAGTAGTTCTAAGAAAGACTGTTTCTTCCAATTGAGAATAACAGGTTTAGCCCACGCTATTATAACGTTTCCTTCCACTTTTTTCTGAATAAATAATTGACGACACAAGAAGCAAGAAATATGAGAATCAATAGGATTCCAATGAAAGGATACTTCAGTTTAAAGGCAAATACGCCGAAGACTGCCAAGCTGATGGATATGAACCAGCCAAATGCTTGTGTAGCAATATAAAACGTCTTCTCCAAGAGGATGCACCTCCTACTTATGATAAAAATACAAATTCAGTACTGCTTCCACTCTGGCCAGCGAACACTTCCAAACGGGCATCAATCCGCTCTTTCAATTCCGGAACGTGTGAGATAATGCCAACAAGCCTTCCGCTACTTTGGATTTCCATTAACGCTTCAATAGCTTGATCCAATGATTCAGAGTCTAATGTGCCAAACCCTTCATCGATGAACATCGTTTCAAGCGATACTCCCCCTGCATGCTCCTGAACAACATCCGACAGTCCAAGCGCAAGCGAAAGTGCCGCTTTAAAGCTTTCTCCGCCTGATAAGGTTTTAACATGACGTTCCTGCCCAGTATATTGGTCAAATACAAGCAGCTCAAGCCCGCTTTGAACATTCCCCTTCGAACGCTCTTTCTTTCTCAAAAGCTGGTAGCGTCCACTTGTCATTTTTAATAGCCTTCCATTAGCTGCTGCTAAAATATCATCCAAAAACGAGGCCAATACAAATCGTTCAAATGTAAGCTTGTATGTATTCTGTCCTCTTGTTATATCGGATAAATGTCCAATCAACTCATATTGTTTCTCTAATTCTTTAATCTGTAAATTCAACTGCTGGACATCCA
The DNA here is from genome assembly GCA_009928435.1 of Bacillus sp. HF117_J1_D. Taxonomy (GTDB): domain Bacteria; phylum Bacillota; class Bacilli; order Bacillales; family Bacillaceae_C; genus Siminovitchia. The sequence continues at coordinate 38,516 of JAABNQ010000004.1, read as the reverse complement.
ATTGGATACGTTTGTTTTTATCTATGTTCATCTTCAGATCGGAGAACTGGTTATTCATGGACGAGAGCATTTCTTCCTGTTCCCTGAATTCCTCATTCAATTGATCCATATTCGGCCGCTCCATTCCTTTTAATCGTTCTTCATAATCCTTTAGACGATCTGTAACAGAACGGTATTCTTCACCATAAGCCTTGATTTCTTCTTCAGACTTTTGAATCCAAGCTGAATCTTTTTTGGACTCAGCATATTCACCATAATGAGTAAATCCTTCCTGATGGAGCTGATATAAAAATTTTTCCCGCTCAATATTTAATGAGTTATTCAGCTTTTCAATTTCTTCTTCCAAATTCCGCAAGGCCATTTTTTGAGCTGCCAGTTGTTCATTCAGTTTGGAACAGGCATCCTGAGCCTGTTTATATATATCATCCAGTTGTTTGATTTCTTTCTGTAAAACCGACAGTCTACTTTCGTATTGTTCTTTCGTTTCAATACCTTCAGGAAGGTTAAGTGCAAGGCTTTGAAGAGCAGCTTTTATTTCCATAAATTGATGGGCTGTCCCCCGTTCCTTCTCTGAGGTTTCGTCCATCTTTGCCGACAGATCTCTTAGTCTCTTAGAAAGCTGTGTTATTTCGGCGTCTTTTTCGGAAATTTTATTTGTTTTCAATTCATTGCTTTTCAGTTCAACGGAGAGTTCTTGTTGCTTCTCTTGAAGCTTTCGCAAATGGAGAGTCGCATTTTCCAGATTTACATCCGGCAACAGCTCTTTTATTGCATCAAGCTTGTCTAATACTGTTTTCTCACATAACTCCACATCTGCTTTTGCTTTCATCCATTTTTGCCGAATTTCATCCAACTGCTCTTCTATTATGCGCGCATCCTTTTTTGCTACTTCAAAGTCTTCTTCACTCACATAATCTTCTGAAGCATGGGCCGGCGACGGGTGTTCAGCTGAACCGCAAACAGGACATGGGCAGTCGTTTTCCAGCTTACCAGCTAAAATGGCTGCGTGTCCCGACAACCATTTTTCTTCGATATGCTTAAGTGTCTTCAACGCGTCCTCCACTTTTGCATTCGTGAGCTGCAGTTCTTTGTTGCGATGAACGAACAATTTATTTGTGTCTTGCTGTTTTTCTATTGAAACCGCCAATTGATGAAGATGATCAATGGCTTGTTCGATGCGGAGCTTTTCCTCTTTTAAAATAATATTTTTATCCTGGAGTTGTCTTAGCTTGTTCAGTTCATCCTGCTGTGTCTCAACCAATTCTCTCCATTCTGTCGCTTTTTCCTTTTGTTCATTCAGCATTTTACGATAATCCTTCGCTTCTAGCTCTAGTCGTTCAAGATCAGCTTTTCGGCTGGAAAATGAAAGAACATCCTCTCGAAGGCTTTCCAGTCGGGACATTTCCGCATGCAGTTCTTCCCTCTTGCCTCTTCTATCTTCTTCTCTTTTCAGATTTTCATCTGCGGTTATTTTCTCCTTTTTTGTAAAAGCTAAGTCTTCTTCTACCTTTCTTTTCCTTGAGTCTTTGTCGTCAATCTCTTTTTTTAACCTCTGGCATATATTCTCCTGGTGAGCCAAATTGCCTGCGCGTCTGGCAAGAGCGACAGATTTCCTTTTTTCATCGATGGACGATTTTTTTCCGTCCAACAAGGTTTTCTGCTTTTCTAAGGCGTTGCGGTTATCCATTTCATTCAAAATATTTTCCGCTTCATCTACTTTCCTTTTAGCCTCATCACGTTGTTTTTGCCTGATTTCTATTTCTTTCTCAAGCTCAGCCAAGCTTCGACTCATGCCCTCTGTGACCTTCTGCACCAATGGAAGAATGATTGTATCACTAGGTATCGGTTCGGCAAGGGCTGATTCCAACTCATCATGTCCATTCGTAAAAATGTCCCTCAGCTTTTGGCTCCTTTGATTGATACCACCCTCCACCTCATGTTTAAGCAATCCAGCCTTATCTTTAAGCATTAATTCTATTTTTTTATATTGCTCAGTATGGAATAGCCGCTGTAGAATGACTTCTTTCTCTTTACTGTCAGATGTCAGCAGCTTCCGGAAATCTCCTTGAGGAATCATTAAAATCTGTCTGAACTGATTTGCGTCAAGCTGAATGATTTTTTTGATCTTTTCCTCCGTATCCCTTACGTTTGCTGCTAGCAGCTTTTTATTACCAGACTCATCAACCAAGTACAGCTCCGCTTTTGCATTAACCGTTGTATAGCCATCCCCTCGCGCCTTTTTTCTTTCCTGCTGAGGAGATCGGCAAATATAATAAACCTTATCCCTTAATTGAAATGTCAAAGCCACTTCCGTCGGAAGATCATCCTTGGCAAAATGACTGCGCAAATCTGCCCCGCTCCGATCCTCACCACTCGCTTTACCGTAAATAGCAAAGCTGATTCCGTCAAAGATAGATGTTTTTCCAGCGCCTGTTTTTCCGGAAATGACAAACATTGTCCGGCTTGCCAATTGGGTAAAGTCAATGATCTCTATCCCTGCATAAGGGCCAAACGCCTGCATTTCCAATTTAAGCGGCCTCATACAAGGAGCACCTCCTTACGGACACTATCGATTACCTCTTCCATCAGCTCCCGCTTTTGTTCGGTAAATTCGCTCGTTGTCATTTCCTTATAAAACTCAGAAAAAAGGTCCAGTTCCGTCTTTCTTTCGCTTTGAATAGAACGAAGTGCCTGTCTTTTCTTCAGGTCAACCGATTCTATTTTTCTTTCCAAATGCAAGATGTTCGGGTAAACAGCCCGCAGTTTATTGATCGGATCAATCAATGCCCCTTCATCCAAAAGAGTCACTTTCAAAAAATCATTTAGCTTTTGACTTGTATAAAATGCCGGATCAAGCAATTCATCTATGTATCCTGTAATCTCTCTCATATCCTGAGGCGGTATCAGTGACTTCTCATGTATTGTCAATTGTCCGCTTGCGTCAATTTCTATAATCGAGATGCTTTTTCGCTGTTTGGCTTCTGAAAAAGAATATTTTAAAAGCGAACCGGAGTAACGTACTGTCTCATGCTTAATGGCATCTGGGCTATGCAGATGGCCCAGTGCAGTATATGTAAAAGGGCTGAAACAATCTGAATCAACGCTGCCGGAACCTCCGACAGATAATATCCGTTCCGAGTCAGTCGTTTTTCCACCTGTTACAAAGGCATGTCCTACAAGGATATTAGCAGCATTTGCATCCATTGTTTTCTCTATTTCCCAAGTAACCCTGCTCATCGCGTCATGGTGTGAATGAATGCTAGAATCTTGAAATACCTCTCGTACAACACCAGGCTCTGCATAGGGAACAAGATAAAAATGAACATCATTAATCCGAATAGGCTCAAAACAATCGGATAGTTTTCCATTCAAATAAAAGCCGCTGTGGCGGTACCAGGAGGAGCCAAATGCCAGACGTTCCGCGCTGTCATGATTTCCGGAAATGGCAAGAACCGGAGTCTTCAGCTCCACATTGATTCTGAACAACACTTTTTCAAGCAGCTGTACAGCTTCTACTGGAGGTACAGAGCGATCATAAAGATCCCCGGCAATAATGACAACGTCGGGTTTCTCCTCAGCAACGAGTTCGATAAATTGCTCTAGGACCGCTTCTTGCTGTTCTGTCATATAGACGCCATGAACAAGCTTGCCCAAATGCCAATCAGCAGTATGAATGATTTTCACCCTCATCACCTATTTCCTCTAAATATCTACTATTATAGCAAATGATCGTCACAATCTCTTCTATACAGCAAAAAAGCCGAGCAGAATGAATCTGATCGACTTTTTTGGAAGAATGCTATCTTTCCATCCTTTCCGGAAGGCTTTGAATGGATTGAACAACATCCTCCAGTTTCGTATCAATCCGGTACAATAAATAGAAAGTGACGAGTGCCGGAATTCCGACATCACTGATGAAGGGCAATAACTCCTCCACTCTACCTTCCCTCCTCTCTATCTTTCTGAACTTAGCCAAGCCTCATTCATTTAATCCAATGAGTATTCAGTAACCGTACGTTCAATTAACCGAGCCGTTTTCATTTCTTCATACTTGTTTCCTTCAGTATCAATAAATACTCCTGAGTCAATGATTGATTGCATGGCATTTTTCACATCTTCCAGGTTTACCGGTTCCTGCGGTTGCTCAATTGTAAGTCTCGCTGTTTTACCGCCACCCGTAATAAAATGCAATTCCAGAGTTTTCAATTTTATCCCCCCTTCCCCCTGTTTCTGGTGATTATGCATCGATATCAAAGCTGTCATTTCGCTCAATTGCCCAGACCGCGTGTTCCGACAACCCGCTAATCGCTTGAGCAGCTTGATACAGCTGAGAAGCACTAGCATCACGATCGACGTTGTTAAATGTTTTGCTTTTATAAACCGGCTTCTCCATCCCCTCAGTGATGATTTCAAATACCAGCCTCAGCTTTGATGATTTCAAAAAAGCATTTGCCATGTGGATCACCTCCTTCACATTCCATATACAGAAATTGATGCATGAAGGACACCCTGAAATAGAAAATGCGGCTTGGCGTATTAGTGCTCCCACTCATTGACGTTAAAATGTTGATTTTAAAGAGCAACAGCTTGTCACCCGCTTTTTTTATTAGCTATAATGTTGGTATGGCGAATTGCCGATTATCAGGAGGGAACAAAATGCTTGAAGGTTGGTTTTTAATATTTATTCTTTTTTGGGTGGTCGTACTAATTAGCCTGTTCGCAATCGGCGGCTTTTTCATGTTTCGAAAGTTTTTAAAACGCCTTCCAAAAGAAGATGGAAAGTCGGATATGGACTGGGAAGAGTACTATGTCCAAGAGACACAGAGCCTTTGGACAGATGAACAAAATAAACTGCTCGATGAACTGGTCAGTCCAGTGCCTGAGTTGTTCAGAGATGTGGCGAGGCAGAAAATTGCCGGTAAAATTGGGGAAGTTGCTTTGGAGAAAAAAGTACAGCGTCTAGATCTTGATACGATTATTAGAGGATATATACTGGCCACGCCGAAGCGTGATCATAAATTCTTGCGCAAGAAAATGAACGAATTGAACATTGATATTTCTCCTTACGAACATCTATTCTGAGGCTTCCAATTCGCGGAAGCCTTCGTCATTAGAGGGTGATTCTTGATGAATTATTTGGCTATAGGCATTGGCGGAATGGCAGGTAGCGTTATCCGTTATATGATTAGCCAGGGCACAATGAACGTTGGAACCGCTACTTTTCCCTATGGTACCTTTATAGCAAACATTCTCGGCTGTTTTTTTCTGGGACTGTTGACCGGTTTGAATGAAAGAAAGGAAATGATCCCCAAACCTATCATGCTCGGTTTAGGAACCGGTTTAATCGGTTCATTGACGACGTTTTCAACCTTCAGTATAGAAACCGTTCGATTGTATGAGGCTTCTTCCATTTATATGGCAGGTTTATATGTGCTATTAAGCGCCGGAGTGGGCTTATTGCTCGCTGGAAGCGGTTTTTATCTTGGCCAAAAGAGATCAGAAAAGATGGTGACGAACGGTTGAATATCTTACTCATTGCTATTGGCGGTTTTTTTGGAGCCATTATCAGATACTTCATTGCAGATAAATTTCCGCTTATAAAAGACACTTTTCCTTCTGCCACTTTTTTTGTCAACTTAACTGGATCTTTTTTACTTGGTTTTTTAATAGGCATCATGCCTCCAACTAAATGGACCTTATTCATCGGTGTTGGATTCCTGGGCTCCTATACAACCTTCTCTACCTTTAAAATTGAGATGATTCGTCAATTTCAAGAAAAGAAATGGAAGCCGGCACTAATTTATATGCTTCTTAGCTATTTCGGCGGCATTCTGCTTGCATTTCTTGGCTTTTTATCAGGGCAGAATCTATAGCCATCTTGGAACATCAGGAATTTATATGAAGTTGTACTGTTTGATTCTGCAAACAGAAGTTCAATCGGAAAAATCGTCTAATTTTCCCAAAATCTCTTGAGCCTAGCTATCTTTTATCATTAGCTTTTTGGTCCTTCTGAGGTTTTCATCAATGCCCTCACTAGTTCACTTCGTGAGAAACTTCATCGAACTTTCTTCATGCAGCTTTGCGACGAGGCAACTTTTGCTTCCTCGAATACACTATGTCGCAGGAGCACATTCTTCTTGAATAGACTTCTGCGTGACTTGATCCTTGCGCCGATGGCGCCTGGCCGCCTCAGACCGCTACATCCTGTGGCTTCGGTGGCACTAGTACTTCCTGTGCGTCGAATAGACATAACGCATACTTGTCATATAGAAAATCGAGTCAGATTTTATGCTTTCTCCCTTATTTAAAAAATCCCCTCTAGGGGATTTTCAGAGTGAATCCTGGCTCAATTTTAAACGCAGCTTTTTATATTGCAAATACATGGTTAAACGCCAAGGCACAATCATGCCAAACGCCAATATCCAAAACATTCCGCTTAACTCTCCTACATCAACCGATTGACTGAGAAAAGACTTGAACAGCAAACGAATAAGCAAAAGACCAATCAATATGACACCAAATGCTTTTGAACGTTTTAGGTAAATGGCCTCTTCCCGGAGCTCAAACTTGGAAGTTTTTATAAGCAGAATGGAAAACAGCATACCGACAATCACAGCCTCCAAAACTTCCATTGCCGTTACACGGAAGTAAGGATGGAGGAACATTAAAGCTCCTGTACTCATAAAAACTGGCGGTAGAAGGATTTTCTTCGGAGATACTGGTTTCTGAGATGCTTTCATGCGTACAAAAATGGCTAGAACCCCCATGCAAAGAGCGGCTACAGTCGAAATAATAATGCTCATGTCAGTCATCCCTTAAATTAGATCATTTTACTCCCCAATTATATAGTAAAACTGAAGTCTATCCAAAGTTTTTTGTCAAATTTCCACATAAAACATTCAGAATTAGTCGAAAAAAGGAGGATGTATTTTCAGAATAATGGTAGAAAAGTTGGATATATCTTTGCTATAATAAAAAAGACAAATATTTAAATTAAATATATAGGTGCAAGGAAGGGAAGAGTTTCAGGTGAGAGACTATTTGCGTGAGGAAATTGAGAAAAAGCGGGAAGAATTATTTGAAGTTACAAAAAGCACTAGCCTCACATCAAGATTAGCACTTCAATACAGCGAAGAACTAGATTTATTACTAAATCAATATGACAACATTGTTTCTCATGATTTGCAGCAAACCGCTAATTAACATAGAAAAACCGGCTGACATAAGGTTAGCCGTTTTTTTTTCGAGTTTGTTCAACATAACTGATCCCATCAGAAAAACTAACTTCATTTTTCCTCTGAAAATCTGATGTCTCCGCCGGAGTATAATGCCCCCATAAGGTGAGACACAAAAAAAACCACCTTTCCTTGGTTTAGTTTCCAATAGAAAAAGTGGTTTCGGATTAGTTATTAGTTAGATGAAAGATAAAGCAGAAATACGATAAAGTAGCGATGAAAAATTCACTCTTCAACAAAATGTAGAGAAAATACTACTCATTTTTCCTTCAACCCTTGATACAGCTTACTTGCTGTCCATGTTTTTCTTCATCATGCCCATCATTTGGTTGATTTTCTTTTGCGAAGGTGAGTTGATATTTATTCACAAATGTTGATACATCAAAGTTAAGATTGATTTTTAGACCGCTTAATTCGCTTATGAAGAATATACCTTATTTATATCTAATTGTCCACCTTAATTATCAAAAAGGTAAAAAAATATGGTTAATCTTCCTGTATCAAACTACCCTCTCACAAGTCAAAATCAACAATCCAACTTTTGATAAATCATCATGCAATACCTTCCAATTTTTACCCATCAACTCAAATCGTTTATTTACTTCAAACTTATTCCGATTCAATTCATTATCCTGTACAATGACCATTATTTGATTATCGGCTACTCTTATTTGAAACTGGTTATTGACTTGAAAATATTTATCATCAACTATGGCAGGGATGAAATAAGGATCGCCTTCTCTTTCCTCAAATATAGGTCTGCCATGATTATCTAAAATTGGATCACCATTCTCATCTAACACTGGTACACGTTCAATCTCACCAGGAAACTCTATTGTAAAGTTACAATGTCTCATAATGGCTCTATACTTTGCGTAGCGCTTGCTTGTAGACTCCGTAATAATTATGTATTGATTATCAATATACGTCACCAAATCGCCCATACGAATAGGATTAAGTGTATTTATGTACCTTTCATCATTTTCGCTATTAAAGCCGGAGTTAGTTATGATTGCTTTATGTGTCTGATCATTGATTAATACGTCCGTTCCAGCCGATTCAAATAGATATTGAATATCCTGTTTATTTATTGCAAATGGATTCACCTAAAAACCTCCTTTATTTTTAAATTTGGAAAGTATATAATATTAATGAGTAGGAAGGGAAGAGTTTCCCCTTTCTCCTTCCTGTGGTGAATCAGAAAGTTACTTCTTCCGTTTAGACTTACGCTTGTCCGAGCGTTTGGAATGAGTAACTTTTGTTTACGCTTGGGAGAGTGTTTGGAATGAGTAACTTTCTTTTTTTGATTAATTATCAATCAGAAAACAACATAAAGAAGTTGGATTCATTTTGAATTTGCTCATCCGTTTTTAAAAGCCTTATTTTCCTTTCCAATTGGTCAATCCGTGCCATTAAGGCATCAGCAAAGTCACTTACAGTCATATCATCAAGCCGATATGATTTTAAATTGACTGGATTGTTGCAAATGGATTCAAGTATGGACAAAGCCGATTGATAAATCATTTTCTTATTTGTTGCTGATTGGGGATTATATTCATCAAAGGGCTGCAAGTTGTTTTCTTGGAGATAGACGGTTAATTCTGATTGAGATAACTGGATGCCTTTTGTTTCTAATTCTAGGCGTTGTAGGTTATTCATGTGATCAGTCCTTTCTTTGTATAATGAAATTAAAAAACACCCTCAATTATGAGAGTGTTCTTAAAAATTAATTAACCTTTTGTCTTTCATATTCTAATATTCCTTCTAAACTATGAAGAAGTTTATTATAAGTTTCAACATCGCAATCTATTGCTTTCTCGGCAATATTATTAAACCTTTTAATATTAGATGAATCCTTATAATGTTCTTCTAAGGTTGCAATACACATTGATACCCATTTATTAAATTTCTCTTCATTTATACTATCGAGTTCAAACGTGATAGTTGGATCACTTTTTTCAATATGATTTGTTAAGTCTTTTCCTTTTTCAATAACTGTTTCTAATGCTTTAATTCTTGATAAAGTACCATCTTCACTCAACAATCTTTTTCTATACTTATCTAAATAATCCAATCCTCTTCCTCCTCCTTTTATATCATAACTTGGTAATACGACACAAAGAGGGGGAAGTCCTTTAATATTATGAAAATATCGGAAAATTTTCCTGTATGTGAAAAATGGTATGCTAGGCGACTCATATTATCAATTAGGGGTATCCACCTATCATTTTATGCTTTATTTTGCTGCCATTTTCTTACATATTAACTTGTATCTAATATCCATTATCATAAACTTAAGCTCTAGTAGACATAATGCATCTTATCGGTAGTTGATTTACAGTTTTTACAAGGGAAAATAAGGAAAATAATTAGAGTTTATTAGAGGATTTTTTCAGGGGAATGTTTGTACTTTTCATTTTACCTATTTTTATTATTAATTGTCAAGCCCTATTATAACAGGGGCGAAAAGTTCAATATATCCTTTATCACACTAAAGCGCATCATATCAACATTCCTTTTAAACTTTCCCCTGTCCTCTATCCTCATTTTCTACAATACATTTTCACTTTTACTTTCACTTTTTGTTTCTACTTTTCCACTTTCACTATTTCCCTTATTATTTCCCACACTCACCTTTTCACTGCCCAACCGTTCTAACTCCATCTGAACATTACTTGTCATTGGTGACTTCTCCAAGATACTTTCCAAACTGATTCCACCCATTTCCCTCAACTCTCTAAGATTACTTATAATCTCTGTATTATTAGATGGAGTATTATATTGGAACACCATGTTTAAACTATCCCATTGCTCATCACTAAACTTAACACCCTGATACCCAAGTAACCTTCTGATCACATCATGACGCTGCTCAATGCCATCACGCATATACTGTTCGTTTATACTTGCTTTTACATTAGCCAACGAAAATAATAACTTAATGGATACCTCTGACAGATTGCTTACGTCTGTCTTGTTAAGGCTAACTGCTGGTGTACTACTTACATCAAGCAATGCCTGTAGTAGCGTCTTATACACTGTCTCAAAGGATTTATAATCTAATCCATTACCCTCAAATTTAAAGTCGCTGCCATCATCTAAACGGATGCCACCGCCTACAACATCACTAGGTAAGCCTTCTCCCTTTAAGTCTTGACCAATTACTACTGGCACAGGGTTCATAAATTTGTAGAAAGAGTCAGTGTACTTACTAATCAAATCCTCCATTGAATCAAGTATCTCAATCCAATCTGATAGCTCGCTCCTTCCCTCTGTATCACTCAATTCATTGTCTGACTTATAAACAATAGGTAATCCGCTAAGATTATGATACCTTCCTGTCATTCTCAATGAGCCACCTGCGTTGTTATATTCGCTTACTGTGTCCTTTTCATAGACAGTATAATATTCTATTCCATCACACATATACGCTTGTATAAAGGCGATAAGGTTATTCTCATAGTCATAAACTGGATACCCTTCCGATGGGTCTATCAACTTTGATTTAATCACGCCATCTTCTACATAAACATACTCTATCCCGCTACCATATTTAAGCACCTTATCCAAAATTGACATGTTCACTCTGTCATATTTACCTTTACGATTGACATTATTTAATACCCTGACAACTTCTTCATTTCCAGTTAATGTAATGGGATTAGAAAGCAAGTACGATTTTTGAAAGTTTAATAAGGTTTTAGCATATTGAAGAACGATTCGTCTAGGCTCAACAACCTTACCATTATATTTATATGGCTGCCTTTTCAGGATTTTATGTTTCCCATTCAAATACTCTTTTTTACTAATTACATCTTGGACACGTTGCTGATTGGAAACGCTTTGCACTTCCTCAACAAACCAATCATTTGCATTATCATATTTATCTTTTATGTATTGCTGTAATTTATCCAATTATATTCCCCCTTCACTTTTAGCCGTGAGAGAATCTCACTTCTAACACCGACATATTGTCGCAGTTAAATATCTACATAGTATTTATTCTGTTTCAGTGCAGCAACAGCACAGGCCACCGATACGACCATGTCATCATGTAAATTTTTTCCTCTCTTATTGCCCATCTTGCCGTTAGTCTCCTGATATATTTTCATTTCTTCCAATGTCTTAACACATTCAATATTGATCATGCCTAGCTCAAAGTTTTCCTTCATGTCATTAATGATGATAGGCTTTGTAATTTTTGTTGTTTGGAAGCCAAGTTGTAATTTACGCTTTCCTTTTTGGTCAAATATCTTTTGTTTAAGTAAATTCATATAATGATATTCCTTCCGCAACTTCTCCAATAATGGCAATCCGTAACTATTCCTCTCGACACAAAGAAAAGCATAATTAAAAAACCTGCCTATTGAATCCACGATTTCCGCAAACTTATAGACAGGAATTTCATTACTATAAAATGATGCCACTTGCTGACCATCTGCATTGAATATACTTATCGTACTATTATCATTGTCTCCACCTGTGCCACTGGCAACGTCAACGCCCCCATAATGTCGCATACCCTTTTTAGGAAGATGATAAATAAATAAATTCTTATTAATATATGGCTTTAATGTGTCCGGCAATTGATCATATATTTCTTTGGTTTCCATTGGTGGAATAACATGCTGCAACCGTTCAACTATCTTATTCGTATCAAATACAGATACATTACTTGTCTGAAATGCTTCATCGGGAGTAGTAGGAAATTCTCTTTGAAACTTTTCAAGTGAATTAGTCTCTATGTAATAACGTCTATACATCAATTGCCTGTAATTTGCTTTGAATTTATCCTTTAATATCCGCTCATCATGTTCCAAATCATCATAAGTTAATCTCCGCCCATTATTATGTAACCTAAACCAATTCTCTGCTTCATCAAAAGAATGTTTAAATTGCTTTTGGTAAGCCTTAGCAAGCCATGAATAAAAATGTGCTTTCCAAACTGATTCCTTGCCCCTATATGCCTTCATGAACATTTCCTGATAATAGGAATAGCCCATTCCTGTACTCTCAATAATAATCTTAGAATCAGGATTCTTTGCCAATGCTGGAATGGCTGTTGCAATTATTTCCTCTTGGTTATCATCAGGATACTTTGCCATTTCTGACAAGTGGATTAATTGAAAAGTATTCCCTGATATTGAATCCTCTCCCCCCGCTGTTGCAACCATGATACGGCTGCCATTCTTAAAGGACAATTCGTCCCTATTGGATAAATCAAGTTTAGGGAACAATTCAGGGTATTTATCATGCGGTAGTGAATGATACATACGCTTTAACTTCCGTAAAAGACTCTGTGTAACCTTATTATGGTGGGTTTGCATCATATAAGACGTATCGGCCTTGGTAATGGCAGAATACAACATATAAGCAAGGGAAAATGTAGTAAATCCGATCTGCCTTCCCTTCAAAATAATATTGTATTTTTCCATGTCCTTTATAAATTGTTCTTGTTCAGGGTTCAATACAAATGGAACACTATCCCCATTGTTATCTATAATCTTAATGAAATTCTTAGCAAATAATCTAAAATCTTTCATAACCTTCTGTAAGGCTCTATTCTGCTTAGGTTTACTCTTATTCTTTGTTATCAATCATTTCCACCTCCAATTTCCAATTTTGAAAAGCAAAAAATTCAATCGACACATGGTGTGTTGATTAAAGGAAACGCACAATAGCAACCCCTTAACTCAAATCCAATTCCTCATATTCTTCTTCATCATCTGCCATATCATCCTCAACAAACTGTAGACTCTTTGCTGCAACTTTAGCATTTGATTGTATATCCTTTTGCATTGAAAGGAATAAGCGAATACTCTTTTCATCACCTTGTTTAGCCTTCTCTGATACCACATTGTAAATTTCATCAAAGTCATTTGCTACCTGGCTATCCAAATAAACCATTAATAATTGCTTATATTCGGGGGAACGTTCAAATTCAAGGAAAGGGTTCATTGTTTTCCTGCCCACATATCGCAAAAAATCTTCTTCCGATCTCTTTTCTAGTCGTTGGTCATATCTGATATTGTGTTTCCATTTGAAATACTCACGCTTACGCCAATCCTTCACATTTGATAAGGCCTCGTAGATATTCATTTTTTTTCACCTTCCAGACCATCCAATTCATCCAAACAATCCAAAATCTTACTGTATAGTATTTCCTGATATTTATTATTTGCTCTAATATTCATTATGGTAGTATTTAATTCTTCCATTTCCTTCTGAATTTCTTTGATTATTTTTTCCATTTCCGATTCTCCTTTGATTAAATTTGTGAATAGAAAAATATGGTGAAGGCAAAGCGGTTTTCTTTGCCTGAACACCAAGCCATTTCAACACGCTTTTCCGTTGAAATGGTGCGGTAGGCTCTTTAATTTAAAAAGTGACCCTAACCCAAAGTATTAATAATAATTATTTATATTAAAGGTCTGGGTTGGGGTCAAATTTTAATCCTAAATACTTCCGAAAGTATTTCTTCTAATCTTTTCATTTTCTTTCTGTTCAGATAGATAAATAGCATAGTCTAGATAATAATCATCTGTTTGTTCGCCTTGCTTTTTCTTTGCATCTGCAAGCATTTCATCAACATCATATACCTCAAAATAATTCAATAGGGTTAGGGTATTGAGTAAATAAAATCTTTGCCAAAATGAAATTGAAGTCATATACTTTTCCCTGTTTTGCCGGTCATGTGTTAATTTAATAAATTGTTGGAAATACGCTTCTTCAAACTCTTCATTTGTGATTTCCTGTTTTTGTGTTTTATCTAAAACCGTAACTTTGAATGTCTTAAAGAAATAATCAATATCAAAATGTTCCTCTAGTTCCTTTTTGACTTCTTTTAAAACCCTTTTCATCTTTTTTGAAAGATGAATACTTGCAATCGACTGGCTATATTGGTAGTATGTCACATCTTTTGTTTCCAAAAATTCTTTTAGATGCTCCTGTGCATCTTGATATTCTTCTTGTTCTACTTGTTCATAATCCCCATCTACACGCTTGAAGTTATAAATTTCCTCTACTTTGATGCGCTTTTCCTTTTGAAGTCTTTTAAAGGAATTATTGATAACATCTTTATTTCTAGTGATTATTGCTTGGAAAAACTTATCTACTACCTCTTTTGGATTATAAATTGTGGGAAACCCCATATGCAAATCCTTAATACACTCAATCATTTCATTTGCATATGATTTCTCAATATTAAAGAACCCAAAAAATTCAGACCAACCAATATAAGAATTTGACACTTCATTTTCAATAACACATAGTCTACTAAAAATGTATTCCTTCATGATTTCATCTTCATCCGTTGGCAATGTGCCTTTGTAATTATGTTTAATTTCTGTAGGAGTTTCTTTTTTATCTATAAGTATGTATGTACGTTTCTTTCCACTGCCGTCTATTTCAACTTTATTGAAGATTGTATTTAGTTTTTTGATTAATGCTTTGAGTGTTCCATTGTTTTTTAAATACCCTCTTTGTTTCCATGCAGCCGTTTCAAACTCATTACCTTCATATCCATGTTCAATAGTGATATTTATTGCCTGTTCCTCATTTACCTCAATAGTATTACTCATATGTACCTCCTGATTTAGATAATTGAATTAGATTAGAGTTTCATATTTAATCTGATTTACATTTGCTTAGCTTATATTCTTCTAGTGCCTTTTTAAATGATTCATTAATTTCAAATAAACTAAAAATCTTCTTTGTCTTTGGATCTTGTGCTACGGTGATATGTCGTATGTTTTTAGTTTTCATCCAGTCGGAAACTTTCTTATTGTAACAAAAAAAGTAATCTTTGTTCGCCATGCCTAATACCTCCCCCATTTTAATATACCCGATTGGTCAAAGTTAGTCAAGGTCAATATGTGTATAACTCACATAATCCTTTGCTGTATAAGCTAGTGAAATTAATTTCTCTCTATCAGGTATCTGCTTTTTCCCTAGATAATGCCCTTCCCTTTGACACTCTTTAATCAGTTTAAATTTCTTTTCAGGCAATCCAATTTCCCAATTCAAATAGGTCTGCAATCCTTCAAAATCAATCCTAGAGGAAAGCAACCCATCATCATTAATATGTATCGGCTCATTCAGTCCGAATTGTTTTTGTATGTTGTAATAATAGTCGATTGGATTCATATTTAAACGATCAATAAGCCCAATGAACCCCATTCTTTCAAGCCATTCGGTATGTATATCTTTAAAGTGTTTTTTGCTTGTATAATGCCCCTTAAAACTAGAGTCGACTGCTATGACAATATCTTTCCCTATTTCTGATTCTGGCAAAGGAATATCATAATAAGCCATAACCAATATCAATGTGCTGAATGGGTATTTCTTATAGTAGTTTTTATCAGCCGATATGTCATAGAATAAATTAGGATTGATCATTGCCTTATTGTATGGGCTGTGAGGATATAGTTTTGTAACGTGATTATCAAAGCATCGTACATTTTTACTAAATGCCATATCCACCCCTACAACTGGCAAGTTTGTTTTATCGTGTCTGTAAAAGTTTTCAAAGTCATAGAAGTAATTAACCTTCCAATTGCCATTGGTAATATCCTCTAATAAGTTACAACTCAACGCACTATCTGAATCATTACCGATCATTAAATCAAATTCCAAGTTTGTTTCATTTGCCCAGTCCGGACATTGTTTTTTCATAAATTCGTTCATACCTTAGTGAAAGAAAAACTCTCCCACTATCCTTAATTCATCCTACACCTGTCATCCACTTCCTCATCTTCCTCATCAATAAAAGGAAGTGGTTATACCGAATCTTTTAAGCCTTTCACATGCTCACCTCCATATCTTGATTAAATAATGATTAATTTTTATCTATATATTCTCTATATGCCTTTACTTTATCCGGCATCATTCCACAATCACCAGTTTCATAACGGCTGATTAGTGAAGCCGAACATTTAATGTATTGAGCAATTTCTTTTGCTGTAATTTTCTTTTTTCTTCTTTTGAGAAGGTAAACTTCTCTCAAGTCAATCATCATCCTCACCCCTTAAATAAATTGAGTTTTAAATAAAGAAAAATAAAAGAGGATACCCGAATGGATACCCTCTTAGTTATGTATATTAGGATACAGTTACAACTGCAACGCCTTTTTTACTGCCTACTTTAAGTGTTGCTTCTGCAATAACTTGTCCTTTCACACTGTCGCCTGTTTTTGCTAGTGGCTCAAAGTGTGGTTGACGCAAATAAGCAATGTCAACATAAGAGTCATTGAATACTACAACCTTATCAGCAGGAACATGCTTGCTTAATACGAATTGTACCTTCCCGTAATTGGTATTGATTTCATCTACAAGTAAACCAAATGAAGTAGTTACATGATTATAGCCGTATTTGTCTTTATAGATTGCATCAATCTGCTCTTTTATATCCGCATTTACAAAAGCATAAACTGTACCTTCTGCAAGGTCTTGATTCCATAGATTACGCATAACTTTCTTTACATCATCCTCTGTAATTGCACCAGTAACCTCAACCGCATTAGAAGGGTCTGCCATTTCAATCAATCCACTCAATTGACGTTTGAAAGGTGCTGTGCTGCCATCATTACGCAATCCGTTGATAAGTTTTTTCTCAATATTGATTTTCAATTCAAGAAGGCGGTCATTAACTTCCTCTGCAAATTGGGTAGACTTCATGGCAATAGCAGAACCACTGATACTACAACCTTTTTTGAAAATCTCCAAAATGTTATTCAGTTCAGCCCTTGCAGATTCATAAAACACAATATCATCTGAACCCTCAACGGCAGATAGATCATCTGCATGGTCAAGAGTCTTTTCTCTCCATGTGTAAACAGTGGATAGGGCTTTCTCAACATTTCCTTTTGCCATCAACATAGAAGTAAGTGGAGTAGCTTGTACACCAATAACCGCAATTTCCTTTGCAAGTGAAATTTGTTCCATATCAGTAAAGTTAGTAGATTTAAACATTTAACATTTCTCCTTTATAATTTAGTTTTTTAATATAAAAAAGACACCCTAACATTTTGTTAAAGCGTCTTTTATCCAAACAACTTTGATAATTTTGATGCAATCATACCTTTTGTATCACCTTTTGAAGCAAAAGCATCATATTCGTTTTGTTTCTTATGCTCTGCTGGCACATAACCAGTTGAAATTTTAATATCAGTGACAATTTGGGAAAGTGTTCCGACAACCTCTTTTAATTCTTCTTCTGTCTCAACTCTGATAATTGGAGCAAACTTTTCAAGCCCATTTTCTTTCAAAGTTAATTCAACTTCCCTTTTAAAGAAGTCCTTTTGCATTTGAAGCAATTCTTCTTTTTGGGCTTGAATTTGTTCAACTAGAGAAACTTCTTCTTCATTCCCTCCTTCCTTCTCAATGACTTCTGTTTCTTCTTGCTGCAACTCTTGTTCCTGTTGTTGTTCTAATTCCTGATTAGTTTTTTCCATCGCTTTGACCCCCTTTGATTAATTAATAAGATGTATATTGACTTTTAATCTGTCATTATAGACATCAAATAAAATTTCAAATACATCTGCATATTTATCATGTAACTTAATTTGGTCGACACTTTTTAGAGTTTTGATAAACGAATTAATATCATCAATCTCTAAAGTATCCACAATTTGATTATTTTCAAGAAATATTACGTTCATTTATTGACCTCCCCTTTGATTAATTAAATTTAATATTCACCCTATCCCTAGCAAGAATAGGATTATTATTATGTAACCCTCGAAACTCGAATATAAAATATTCTTGTATGTCATCGGGTACGACTACATAATCGTAATAATATTGTCCTGTGGCTGTTTTGTTTTCATCTGATATAGGGATAGTTTCAATTACGCTTTTATTAGTGTTGTAAATTATTAAAGTAATATCATCAGGATCAATCGAATCCCCATCAAATGATTTAAAGTGAACCTTTAAGCGTACTGTATCCCCTATGTATGCCATATCAATTAATCACCTCCGTAAATGTTCTATTTTCTATAAACAACGCTTTAGAATCGTTTTCTTGATACGATAGATAAGCATTGAATACATTTGCATTAGGAGGTGCTAAAACGTCTGTATGAGCGTTTATATGCGTTATATAGGAAATGAGTATAATAGTCTCTTTTTTTGATATGTTTGCCAGTGATACATTACTATTGATAGGCAAGACAAATGAAGTAATTTCTTCTGTTTGCTTTTTGGGTACGGCTGCAATTGTGACAATTGGTAAGATATACGACTCAACCTGAACAGTTTCATTTTTGATAACAACCTCTTTGTTATGCCCTACCGTTGATTTAATCGGATTTACGTATGAATGTAATTGAATTATCATCATCCATCACCTACCCAACGGCAGGCACTTGTATTTTGTGTTTAATTGTGAGTTGATCATTTGCGGTTTCAAAAGTAAAGGGTTGAAAATTTTCGCTGGACATTTCTTTATCTTCATACCTAATCACACACTTTGATATAGTGGCCGGAAGGGTAAAATCTGCACCAGTAAGGTTAATGGTCAATTCCAATTCTTGATTGCTCTCAAATTCAACTTGGTCATATATCGGTCTACCGTACTTGTCATTCCCAATATATTCTTCCCTAGTTTCTTTTTCGTGTGTCCACTTGACTTTGTTATCATCAACTGACAACCTTTTAACTTCTTCGCCTTGATCATCAAAAATTAATACTTGTTTCCAATTTGATGTGATGAATGTTCTTAATGATACATAGCCATCCTGTTTGATCTCTGCCATTATTTAACCCCCTTTTTAATTTCCATAACATCCTTTTCTAGTCTTTCAAGAGAAGATACAATTTTATCCTGCGTTTCATTCTGCCGTTCTATTTGAGCATATAACCGATCTTCCCTTTCTTTTGATTCAGTCATTACAAAACGCAATAACCAAACAAACAAGGCACAGAATATTCCTTGTAGCCATAATTCAGGAGGAAGTGACTGTAAATCCAATGGGATCATCCCCTCTCATATAAAATTAAATAAATTGAGTAAAAAATAAATAAAAAAATGAGTAGGCATGTAGCCCACTCTCAAGATAAGGAGGTCAACCTGTGAAAGATTGACTAATAATTAAATTATGGTTAGACACATTGAAGGTATTAACCTTCATTCAATATCATCAGATAATGATACTCAATGAAATTTAATATATCTCAATATATAGCTCTTTTGGAGAGTTTTTTAGTCACTTTTTGACCAAACTATCTACATTTATTTTCTGCATACCT
The DNA here is from genome assembly GCA_009928435.1 of Bacillus sp. HF117_J1_D. Taxonomy (GTDB): domain Bacteria; phylum Bacillota; class Bacilli; order Bacillales; family Bacillaceae_C; genus Siminovitchia. The sequence goes on along the minus strand of JAABNQ010000004.1, from coordinate 19,033 downwards.
CCCATTATATAGCTCTTTTGTAGAGTTTTATTTAGGCTTTTTCCTAAAACCTCGCATTTTTACCATTTAATTACTTTTTATGCCCTCATTATAATATATTTAAATTAAGAACACTATTTAATAGTTTTTTTCGGCACTTCCTTCCTTTAGGGGAGATTAAGGAATTGCCCCCTTAAAGCCCCATATATCAATGTTATCCAATGTACTTGAAATTCCTTATAAAAGTGAAACGTTGATGTATCAAGGGTTGGCAGGGTTTCTATTTCGTTACAATTAAAACATCTATTTTATATTAATTTATTTAATATTCCTCACTATATAGCTCTTTTATGGAGTTTTTTAGTCACGTTTTGACCAAACTATCTACATTTCTTACACTCTTCCTTTAACGGGAATCAAGAGGAAAGTGCTATAAAGCCAGTAACATCAAGGGTTTGAGAGGTTTTATATCATCCTTATATTATACGAATGTTGATATAGCAAGGTTTAAGCATCTTCATTTTTATAACGTTTTCTTCGTTCTCGATATTTTCTCATATTCATTTTAACCTGTTCTTTCCATACCACCTCAGCACACTCACTACAATACTTTTTAGTATTATATTCTTCAACTCTTTCCCCACATTTCTCACATTGCTTAGTTCCTTTGATGAAAAAATCACTTGGGGGAAAATTCCCCTTAGCTAAAGTTGGAATATAACCATTGATGTCACACATCAAGTAAAGCACGTTGATTTTCTTCGGACATATAGGCTAACTGTTCCCCTGCTGTCGTACCAAGTTTCCCTTCGCTTACTAAATCTTGGAGTTCAGGGATTAGGTCGTGGAGTTTTAAAATACGTTCAGTATTCCGCTTAGGCTCTCCGATAAAGTCCGCAATGTCCTTTGTCGTTTTGCCTCCGCCATTTTGGCGAACCCTATCGTGTTGATTAGTTCCGTTTTTTACTCCCCAATACTCCTTCAAAAAATTAGCAATCCTTGATACCTCTTTAGCCATACTTTTATATGATGATCTCAATATATAGCTCTTTTACGGAGTTTTTTAGACGCTTTCTACAACTGTTAACCCCTCATATTTATATATGTGTTTTACTGCTTGTTTTTCACCGTTTTTCTGCCCAATTATCTACAAGCTTTACAAACACTATGCAGACCATCGGAGCTAGTTTTATTTATACTAAAAAACTCGTATGTTTTCGGCTTATCTTCATTGCATTTTTTTTGACGTAATGACTTGACTTTGATCTTACGCCCTTATACTTTTGGTTGAGGTGTATGGACAACGGCTTGGAAGCAAAGTTGTTGCCTACGCTCAATTGACTAAAAAAATAATCAAATGAACATAGGCAAGCGACACTTTTGTATATCGGGTTATGGAATCCGTATTGTTTAGCCCCTGTTTAGTCGTGGACTATTAATCCAAACAAGCCTACTGTCAAAAGTTTGCCCATGACAGGAAATGTGACTTGTCTTGCAGGTATATCTACCTCAAACTTTCCACCGAACCGTTGATGGTCGTTCGCACCATTCAGCGATAAGCATAAACAGGGTAATGCTTGTATATCGCCTAGGATTAATTATTGCATCGGCTAATCCATAACCTTTCCAGTTTAGTTTTAATTGGTGTGAGTCGGCAGTCCACCAACGGAATACCCTGCCTAAAAAAGACAATAGGAAACTAAGCCTTGCATTATCATAATTTTTTTCGTAGAATGAAGGCAGGGTAATCCTATTCAATTGTGAGTAGGGTTGAATTAGTTCGGGAGTTTATCAGTGTTCGCAGCACCGATAAACTCTTTTTTAATGCCATCTACCCCATAAAGCCATAAATTGAGCAAAACGTATCCAAGAAACATCAAAGGGATAAACACTATAGCAAATATAAAAGCACCCATAAGGGTAAAGACACCTCCTTCCCCCTGTACATTTTGGTACGGAGTCATTCCTCATGCACTTCTACAACCTCAACGTCAAAATCATGTACAGTTGGATTGATCACATTGCCGTCCGTTTGTTTGATCATCAATTGTATTTGCTCAATGGCTGTCATATCATCAAGTTGTATTTTTCCTGTTGCTAACGCTTCACGTTTATTTTGTGCTTCAACCTCAATTGAAATTGGTAACTTGATAAATGCGAAAACTTCATATTTTTGTTTGGTAATTGTTGACATTGTGATTTCCTCCTGATTATTTAAATTTAATTAGTAGTTACATTCTTGTGGAAGAAGGTGTTTGACTTGATCAGTCCAGTAATCGTAATAGATAGCCATTTCTTGACCTTGCATATCTAAAATTCTTTTTCCGTATGGAAGTATGGTAAAATCTTCAACAACAATGGCATCCATGTCAAAGTTATCCTCGATCCAATTCATTACTTTTTGCTCGTATTGGTTGAGTTCCATAGTTTGCATAGGCTTGTCCCTCCTGATTGATTATTTTTTATTTAGATTCATGAGTGGGCTTGATGGCATTGCTTTCTTTATTAGTTCAAAATCTTCCAATGATTGTAAGTATCGTTCTGTAGTGGAGATATTACTATGTCCGAGAAGTTTAGATAAAGTGTAAATGTCTCCTCCTCCTGTGTTTAAGATGAATTGGACTGCAAAGAAATGGCGAAAACTGTGAGGTGAAACCCTCTTATCCTCAATTCCAGCACGTTTACCGGCTTCCTTAATCACCTTGTCCAATCCTACATGTGAAAGCAAATCACCGTTATATGAAAGAAAGTAATAGTTTTCATTGAAGTATTTTTCTTTGAAATACTCTTTCTTTATCCGTTCATATCTAATAAGAATTTTTTTCAATGCTGGTGAGATAAACATATACCTTTCTTTGTTGCCTTTACCGTTGACAAGTATTGTTGTTTCTTTAACATTTCTTGTTTCAAGTTCCCTTAATTCTTTAGCTCTAAGTCCACAATCACTAAGCATGGCAATCATCGCCTTATTACGTGCTTCAAAGTAAGTTTTATAGGTAAATGAATTAATCATCCGATCAACTTCTATTACCGTAAATCCTTTTAAAACTTTCTTCGGTTGTTTGGGAAGATCAACCTTCTTGGCAATGTTTTCATTTAAGTATTCCTCTCTAACACACCATGAAAAGAAAGCCCGAATTACTTTAAACATTGAAACTAGACTCGATGGCTGCAATCCTGACTGTTGTTTAAACCTTGCATATGCCTTTAAGTCGTGGAAGGATATACCTTCCAATTCATGAACAGCACGTTTTTCATCTAAGAATTTGAGCAGTTGTTTAAGTTCTTGCCGTTTATTTATCATCGTTTTCTCTGTGAATCCTTTTGCTAAACAATAGTATTCGTACTCTTTGACCACATCTTCAAGCAACACAAAAAGACCACCCCTTCATTGGTTTAGTTTCCAACGAATTAAGTGGTCTTTTTCGGAAAAAAGAAAGATTCACCATATAATTGCATAATATCATGGAGAAAGATTCACAAATCAATCTAATTAATGTAATCCATCAACCCTTGAAGCTTGATGAAATCTCCCATAAACGTTGTTATACCAACGCTTACTTGCTGTCCATGTTTTTCTTCATCATGCCCATCATTTGGTTGATTTTCTTTTGCGAAGGTTTCATTCCCATTTGCATCATCATCATACGTAACATTTGTTCATTAATTGGCGGGTTTTTCTTTAAGTAATCCATCATATATTTACGGGCGATGAAGAATCCAAGCGCCACTCCAGCTATAAGAGCGATTGCACCCGTTAAAATTAACTGCCAAACCATCCAAAAATTCCTCCTTCATGTTGTCTCACTTCAGTTTACTGAATCCCCGAATATTATACAATACTTGTGGCACGATTTCATATGTATTTTCTCTCTTTAACCGGTTTTACCCAGCCATATCTTTCATTTTCTATATCAACCGCAAAAAAATGTCCGGAGAATTTCCTAAGCACTTCAAAAAAGATTGTTTCGGATTCAAAGCCGCCCCATGCGCTCAATTGCAGATAATCTTCCTCAATGGCCAATTCTGCTTTATCCTTATTTTTTGCGTTCCCCATGCAATATACTTTTCCTTTTATATAAATTTGCTGGTTTTGCACGGATTGAGAGAACAATTTATGTAAATCCAAATATGGCAAAGGTTCGGTAATATAATCAATTTGCTTATGTATAATCTCTTGAAGATCTCCATTAGCGGAATGACTGCCGGCAAATAGTTGAAAAAATCGGCTTTCACGTCCATAAAAATAGTCGGCGAACTCAGCTTTAATCAAATAAATAAAGTATGTTCTCATCGGAACTTCACTCCATTGCCAGTTTTCCTTTATTATAGTGAAAGAAAAAAGAAAAGTTTGTCAATTGCTGTAATAACCAGCTTTTTTTCTATTCTTTCTGGAAGTTACAACGATTGATAGTTCCATTATGAGTATTTTTATATCATTAAGCAAACGAAAACTAATAGAACAAATTGTGTGGGTTTTTGACATGTTTAAAAAGAGGGGAATCCCCCTCTTTTTATTTCATTATTTCAACAGTGCTTTTACTTTTTCCACCACATTTGCTGGAGTAAATCCATACTCTTCTATTACCTTGCCGCCAGGTGCCGAAGCTCCGAAGCGGTCGATAGCCAAAACATCCCCTTCATCTCCAGTGTATCTTTCCCAACCAAGGGAAGCGCCCATTTCAATCGCCAAGCGTTTTTTCACTGAGGAAGGAAGAACGGATTGTTTATATTCTTTTGATTGTTTTTCAAATCGATCCCAAGACGGCATACTGATAACTGCCGCATCAATACCTTGCGCGTTTAATGCTTTTTGTGATTCAATCGCGAGGCTCACTTCTGAACCAGTTGCAAGCAATAGTACATCGGCTTGATCTTTTTTCGCCGGGGAAATAACATAGGCACCCTTTTCCACACCGGATTTCGCCAAATCGGCTGACCCCGAAAGCGTCGGCAAATTCTGCCTTGTTAAAATCAATGCAGTCGGTTGTTTGTCACTTTCAATCGCCAGTTTCCATGCTGCTGCAGTTTCATTCGCATCAGCCGGCCTCATCACTGAAACGCCCGGCATTGCTCGTAAAGAAGCCAACTGTTCGATTGGTTCATGCGTCGGTCCATCTTCCCCAACAGCAATACTGTCATGTGTAAATACGTATGTGACAGGCACTTCCATCAAAGCTGCGAGGCGGATAGCTGGACGCAGATAATCAGAAAAGACGAAGAATGTTCCGCCGAATACTTTTAATCCTCCATGAAGAGCCATTCCATTCAAGGCTGCTCCCATTCCAAATTCACGAACACCGAACCAAATATTTTTTCCAGCGTAATTTTCCGCACTGAAATCCTGCTCGCCTTTAATCATCGTTTTGTTTGAGCTTGCCAGATCTGCAGCACCACCGAATAAAGAAGGAAGATTCTTGGCAATGCTGTTCATGATTTCACTGCCTGAAGCCCTTGTCGCAAAACTTGTTCCTTCTTCATAAACAGGAATATCTTTATCCCAACCCTCTGGAAGCTTGCCATCTACCGCGTTCTCTAGCTGCTCGGCTAGTTCTGGATGAGACTTTTTATATGCATTGAATAGCTCATTCCATTCTGCTTCTTTGTCTGCTCCCCGGCTGATTGTTGTTTTTTCAAAATGCTCATAGACTTCCTCTGGTACATGAAAGTCTTCTTCGTATGTCCATTTGTAAGATTCCTTTGCCAATTTCATTTCCGCTTCGCCTAGCGGGCTGCCATGCGCAGCAGACTTTCCGGATTTATTTGGAGAGCCGTACCCAATGACGGTCTTCACTTCGATAAGTGTTGGGCGAGATTGATCTGCTTTCGCTTCTTCTATTGCTTTCCCGATTTCTTCGACATCATTTCCATCTTCTACACGGATATATTGCCATCCATATGCTTCAAAGCGACCTCCCACATTTTCAGAGAACGATTGAGAAAGATCCCCATCAAGTGTAATATCATTGGAATCATACAACATGATCAATTTTCCGAGTTTTAAATGGCCAGCAAGGGACGCAGCCTCGGAAGCTATACCTTCCATCAAGTCTCCGTCACCGCATAATGCATATGTATAATGGTCAATGATGTTAAAATCATCTGTATTGTATGTCGCAGCCAAATGCCGTTCTGCCATAGCCATCCCTACAGCCATGCCGACACCTTGCCCTAACGGTCCAGTTGTCGCTTCAACCCCTGGAGTATAGCCGTATTCTGGATGTCCCGGCGTTCTGCTTCCCCATTGGCGGAAATTTTTAATATCTTCAATTGTAACGTCATATCCTGATAAATGAAGCAAACTATATAATAGCATAGAGCCATGACCGGCAGATAAGATAAAGCGGTCGCGATTGAACCACTCTGGATTTTTCGGATTGTGCTCCATATGGCTTGTCCATAATGCATATGCCATGGCAGCTGCACCCATTGGCAAGCCAGGATGCCCGGAATTTGCTTTTTCAATAGCATCTATCGACAACGTTCTGATTGAATTGATCGAGAGCGCATCGAGTTCTTTTAATTGTTGATTTGCCATTTTATTCTTCCCTTCTCAAATGTTCATCATTATTATCATAAAGAGGTTGATAAAATTAAACAACTCTTTTATCAAGTGCGGCTTGGCGTATTTGCGCCCAGATTTTATTGAGCTCCGCTAGGGCTTAACTTTATTCAGCCTGTGTTTGAGCCCTATTAAAATATGCTTTCATACCACAACTTATAGAAGTGGTGAGACTTCTGCTGAATGAAGTTAAAAATGCGGACGCCTGTTCTCGGCATTGACATTCAAACTTGCCTATCATGAGATTTCACTCGCTAGCTTTGAAGTTTTTTCCTGGCCAGCATATGCCTTGCATTCTGGATAGTCATGGCTCCAAAAAAGAACTTAAACGACGTCCGCTTCTTCTTACCATTACTAGTGCAGCTTCTTATTTTCTTGGATTTTTCGCACCTTTTCAGGTGTCACTTCATCTCCGTTCAGATCGAACACTCGCACGTTTTCAATCGTCTCTCTCATTGAAGCACGGAAAGACTGCAAATATTCACCTCGAAGCTTTGACTGTTCTTTCGCTTCCTCTTTAGTCAAACCGGTGCTTTTTGCTTTTTTTGCGAGTTGATTGATCCTTTTGAGTTTTTCTTTTGAAACCATAAAAAAACTCCTTTGTTTTCATTTTGTCGCAAGTCAATACTACTAAAAAAACTGCTTGAAAACAATAAAGGAGTGTTAAACGTCGTTTTTATTCTCTTTTCTAGCCAGGTATTCCTGATACCTTCTATGCACGGTAGCTTTTGAAACATCAAAACCAAAGCCTCTGATGACTGATGCAATCTCTTCAAAGGTCAAGTTGTTTTGCCTTAGGCGGACGATTTCCTCCAAAGGGATTTCTTTGCGCTCTCTCCCGTTTCCATTTCCGCTCCTTTTCAAATTTTGCTCAGGACGATAGCCTTTTGCTACAGCTCTTTTCATTCCACGCCGGATTTTAATATTATGAAGCTTGCGCTGATGTTCTTCTATCATTCCTATTATATTAAGGAGCAATGAATCTGTTTCGGATATTTGGAGTTCACCGTCATGGGCCAGCGTATATAATTTAATGTCTTCTTTGAATAGAGAATGTATAAGGGCTATTTTGGCATTTCCACGGCCAAGTCTCGTTTCATCCTGAATAAGAACAGCCTCAATATTGCCAAGAGCAATCTGATCAAACATTTCCATCAATCCTGGCCTGTCCAAATCATAGCCACTGGATTGATCATGGATAATCGCCTTTATGTGGAAGCCCCATTTCTCTGAGGCGGCCACCAGTTCTTCTTCCTGCCTGGCCAACGAGGTTTCTTGCGCTTGTTTTTCAGTACTTACTCTGCAATAAACAATAACATTCACTCGAATCACTCCAATGATACTTTCTCTCTATATTCTATCACTTGGTCGCCTTCTACGACCAACCCGTGACTGTTCTGGGTCTGTTCCACAAAAATATTTTGTTTATCTCCCATCATATTCTCTGAGGGCTGTTCCTCTTCTGATAAATTAAATATGAATAATAACCCCATTAAAGTTGAAAGTATAAAAAAAATGACTATAAAAGAATGATTCCTTAAGATTGGCAACATAAATATCATCCTCCCGAATGTTTGTTCGTGTTTATGTATTTTATTATAACCAGAACATAAGTTTGTGTCAAACAAAAATTCGAACCTACGTTTGTATTAATAGAAACTGCATGCTATAATATGGATAACTCATAATAGAGATTAAAGGGTGTGAAACAATGTCCAAGATTTCGAAAAGGCAGGAAGCTATTTTAACCTTCATAAAGGACGAAGTGAAAAAAAAGGGGTACCCCCCATCTGTACGTGAGATCGGGAAAGCTGTGGGTTTGGCTTCCAGTTCCACTGTACATGGACATTTGGAAAGATTGGAAAACAAAGGTCTAATCAGAAGGGATCCAACCAAACCAAGAGCAATCGAAATACTTGATCAGGAAGAAACAAAAATCGAAGCCAAAAACACAGTTAATCTTCCCTTAGTTGGTAAGGTTACTGCCGGAGTACCTATCTCTGCTGTAGAGAATATTGAAGAATATTTCCCATTTCCTGAGCAGTTAGTCCCTTCCGATGAACAGGTCTTCATTCTTGAAATTGTCGGTGAAAGCATGATTGATGCGGGAATTCTCGATGGAGATTACGTAATTGTCAGACAACAAAAAACGGCGAACAACGGAGATATCGTTGTAGCAATGACGGAAGAGAATGAAGCAACTGTCAAAAGATTTTATAAGGAGAATGGATATGTTCGACTCCAGCCGGAGAACTCAAATATGGAGCCGATTATCTTACAAAATGTATCCATCCTCGGTAAAGTCGTGGGGCTTTATAGACGAGATATTCATTAAGCCCAGGGCCTGTAACAGGCTCTTTTTTAGATTAAAATTTAAGCTGGAAATGTTTTGACAATGCTTTACGGAAATCTGTTAATCTTTATTTACCTCCATTGTTTCACCCCAGTAATATTCACTAATCACATCTGCAAGTGCGTCCACTGTTCTATCCAATTCTTCTTTAGTATTATCCACTCCACCAATCTCAATTAAAATTGAGTTTTCAGCCAGATCTTGGTTGTAAATTCCATTATTGCCACCAGCCTTTGACTTACCAAAGACTCCTCGAGAAAGACTCGGATATTTTTTTTGAATAGCATGGTGAATATTCGTTGCAAATTCGGAGTTTTTTTCATAATTAGGATGAGCTTCACCGACTACGAATAAGCATTTAGCATACTTTTTACCATTAATCGTTGTAGTAGTTACACCCTTCCTCAGGGAATCGCGATGGATATCAATAAAGTACTGAATCTGTTTGTTTTGTTTCATTGCCTCCACTACTACCTCTCTTGACGCCGCATATGATTGTTCATAGCTCATCCCTCTTTTTTTAAGAATTCCTTGAATATCCTTACTATTTACCAACGTTTTGATTCCTTTTTCCTCTAGCTTCTCCCCAAGCCTTTTCCCTAATAAAGTCACATTCTTTTCTTTATGCCACGCAAGATTCGGATCAGTCACCCCTGGCAGCATTGGCAAATAGGATTCCGTTGAATGTGTTGAGTAGATAAAGACAGCCTGATCCTTTGTTTGCGGCACCTCGACCGACTTTTCCTCCTCATACTCTTCCCCTTCATAGACATCAAAATCAACAGGTGGCGGAGATTCAATCGGTAGGTTTGTAAAATCTGTTCCTTTTCCTGCTACGATGATTTTAGGAGTAGCAGCATTCAAACCAGGTATCTCACTAATCAAGAAGGACTTCATATTTCTTAAATTAATATTTGTGAACAACTCCAATGCGTCTCTCCCAAACGATCTCTCATACCCTTCTGGTAGAACGCTCTTTAAAGCCTGATTTTCCATAGACATGACGTATAGTAAGGAATCTGTTCTTGTAGGGTCGCTAGTGATAAATGACAGCAAGCTGATTTTCACACTTGAAAAAGCAATGGCGGAAACTAGACAAAATAGAGCGGTGACAGTTACAAAGAACTTAGCTGCAAGCTTTAGCATTATTTTCATCCTTTATTTTTACGTGTTTATTCATTTATATGAAAACAATGCGAGTCTATGAATATAAAAATTCCATGAACTCTTATAAAGTTCATGGAATCTACGAAGTATGAATGATTTATCTTTAACACAGGAAATATATCGATACGCTTAAGGCTTAAATCCTCAAATGTAAAATTTGATAGAAGAACTAAAAGGAATCAATTTAGCCCATTTCTCGTGACTATTAAAGTTTTTTCGGTTACGATGTTTGTATACTAACTGACGGAGGGATAGACATGTTCAACGAGAAATTAGCAGAAGCATTAAACGAACAAATGAACAACGAATTTTATTCAGCGCATAGCTATATGGCGATGGCTGCTTACGCCGAGCATCATAATTATCTTGGATTCGCTCACTTCTATCTTCAGCAGGCAGAAGAGGAACGCGATCATGGCATGAAGATATATAAGTATTTAAATGACCGTGGGGTGCATGTGAAGTTTTCCGCTTTGGCTGAACCGGAAACCGACTATACTTCCATTTTTGACACTTTTGAAAAAGCTTTGCTGCAAGAAAAAGAAGTAACAAAAAATATTTATAATTTGACAGATTTAGCTTGGGAGCATAAAGAACATGCAACGATTTCGTTCCTAAGATGGTTCTTGGACGAGCAGGTTGAAGAGGAAGCCTCCTTTGAAACCCATATCGAATATTTGAAACGGATCGGCAATGATCAAAATGCTCTGTTCATCTATGAAAATGAACTGGGAAAAAGAAATATCCCTGCCGAATAAACCATATTAAGAAATGATTGCTTATCATTTTATGTGTAACATCCCTTTTCTGATTACTTAATCTATCAGCAAAGCCCCTGCTCCCAGAAAAAACGTTCGCAGGGGCTTTCTCTAAGTGAGCGGCTCGATAAACACATCCATAATCCCTCCACAAATGCCTCCATCCTCATACATTAAACCTTCTGTCAAATCTACTTGATGCTGCAGAGGGATTCCTCGATCCATAACGATAAACGCTTTTTCAATCACTTCACCTTCTCCACAGCCGCCCCCAATCGTTCCAAAGATTTGCCCATCCGGATAGATCAGCATCTTCGCACCTGTTTCTCTTGGCGTGGATCCCTTAGTTCGAATGACCGTAGCCACAGCCGCATAATTGCCTTTTTCTTGTATAGACAAAATCTTTTCGAAAAAATCCAGAGTGTTCATTTTCTCACTCTCTCCCTAAACTTCAATTGCGAATAGCTTGGAATTTTCTCCTTCAATGAATTTCCGCTTTTTCCATTTTTCACTTTTAAAACTTCAGCCATGATGCTGACAGCAATTTCGGCAGGTGTCTGTCCTCCGATATCAAGTCCTACAGGAGAATAAATATTTGTAAAGCTATGATCAGAAAATTCATTTTTCAATTGCTCGAAGACTCCGGCGATTCGGCGCTTACTTCCAATCATTCCGATATAGGTTGTCCGAGCTTCCTGAGACATGGCTTCCTCTCTTCTTAAAAGCTCCTGCAAGCTGACTACATCAAATTTATGCCCTCTAGTGAGCAATATAATAAATGTACTTGGGTCTATATGGAGGGCCTTAAAGAAGCTAACATACGGTGCGCAGACAACTTCGTCTGCTGTGGGAAACCGCTCTTTGTTTGCAAATTCTGAACGATCATCTATGACAGTAACATGAAAGCCTGTCATTTTACCGATTTTCGCTACGGGCTCAGATACATGTCCCGCCCCCGCTACAATCAGACGCGGTGGTACCGGAAACACTTCCATAAAGCATTCAATCTGGCAATCCTCATATTCAAACTGGAGTGCTTTCGTAACACCTTTTTTGAAAAATGGCCAAACCTTTTCAAGAATAGCAGCTTGAAATTCTTTTGTTAACCTCGTATCAGCAAAGAGGACGCCACCTTCCTGAAATAAAACCTTTAAACCAATTAAAGCCTCGTCAAAATGCTTCGTAATGGTAACAAGGGCAGTGTCCTTTTGACTGTCCTTAACAGCATGCAAGAGCTTCTCATACACTTTTCTGCTCATCAATATGCCTCATCCAAAGCAGGTTCATATACCTTTGACTCCTGAATTGCGTGGAAAATCTGCTCCGGTTTGGCTGGCAGTTTCTTTATTCTGACACCTACCGCATCATAGATAGCATTCAAAATCGCTGGAATGATCGGAATCATTACAACCTCTGCAATCCCCTTTGCACCAAATGGTCCGGATGCTTCCATTGATTCAACCGGAGTTGTTTCAATCACCGGGGTTTCCCTGATGGTCGGAATGATATAATCTGTAAGATTTTTTGTTTGATGATAACCATCTTTCATGATGACATCTTCATATAAGGTGTAGCCAATCCCCATAATGGCTCCCCCTTCCGTCTGCCCTTCCAATCCTTGTGGATTCAGCACCTTTCCCACATCAGGAATAGCTACTACTTTCAAGACGTCCGTTTCTCCGGTCAAAGTGTCTACTTCAACCATGACAACATGAGTCATATAACCATATAAGTGATGAGGTGTACCACCAGAATTTTTCAATTCTTTTTTTTCACGCGGAAAGTAAAAATGCCCTTCAACACGGGTGGATTGATGTTTTCCCTTCAGCACTTGATACAATTCCTTATAGGAAACAGAACGATCTGCATTAGTTGCTGCAGCAAACTGATTCTGCGAAACAACCACTTGATCCTCCGGTTCTCCCAATATTTCTGCCGCTGTCTCAGCAAGCAGGCTGATCATATTGGTTGCGGCTGTCGCGATGGCACGGCCGCCGGTATAAGTTGATCTTGAAGCTGAAATCGTTCCGCTGTCCAAGGTTTCTTTCGTATCTCCTTGTATGACCACAATATGATCGATATCACACTGTAAACACTCCGCTGCTACCTGAGCATACACCGTTCCGTTTCCTGTACCGATTTCTTCAATAGCCAAACCGACTTTGAATCTTCCATCTTCCAGTAGTTCAATAGATGCTGCTCCATAATCCGGGGTACGAAGACCCATTCCGACGGCATGAAATGAAGTTGCAAGCGACACTCCACGCTTTTTCCAAGGTTCCGCGGCCTGTTCCTTATACAAATCGCGATTTGCCCAAAGATCGCATGCTTGCGCCCTTTCAAGGGTCTCCATGGTACCGACACTTGATTTTACAACATGGCCCAGACTGGAGATATCGCCCTGGCGATAAGCATTTTTCATTCTGATTTCAATCGGATCCAGCCCTATTTTTTCCGCCAGCATATCAATATGTGTCTCGATTCCAACGCACACTTGATTGACGCCGAATCCGCGAAATGCGCCAGCAATACCATTGTTTGTATAAACACAAAAGCCTTCCATGTCAACATTTTTTATTTTATAAGGACCTGCCGCATGTTCAATGGCCAATGCAACCACGGCTCCTCCCAACGATGCGTATGCCCCTGTGTCACCCACTGCACGAACTTTGTGAGCTATAATAGTTCCATCTTTTTTCGCCCCGGTTTTTACCGTGACTTTAAATGGATGGCGTTTAATGCCGGCAATGACGGATTCTTCTCGCGACAGTTGAAGCTTCACCGGTCTTCCTTTTGTATTTAAAGCCAATAATGCTAGATAGATTTGAACGGTAATTTCGTCTTTTCCGCCGAAGCCTCCACCATTTGGGCTGGAATGAATATGAATGCGCCGTGGGTTCAACGCTAGGGCTCTCGCGATCTGAAGCTTATCGCGATGGCCATATTGGCTAGGACATTGAATAGTCAGAGAACCATCTTTATCGATCTTTCCCCAGCCGCCTTCGGTTTCCAGGAAAGCATGCATTTGCCGCGGGGAATAAAAAGTATTTTCAAAAATGAAGTCAGCCTCTTCAAACCCTTTGTCGATGTCACCATTTTTTATGACGACATGACTATGAATATTTCCTTCCGGATGCAACTGCGGCGCCCCCTGAACCATGGCTTTTTCAGGGTCAGTCACGGGTTCCAATGGCTCATAATTCACTTCAATTAGGCCCAGCGCTTCTTCAGCAGCTTCAAGAGTTTCTGCTGCAACAAGAGCAATCGCATCTCCCGTGCATCTAACGATCTCTTCACATAGCACAGGCTGATCGGGTGTGACAATTCCAAATCCATTAAACCCAGGGATGTCCTTATGCGTTAACACACAAATGACCTCAGGATGTGCTTCAGCCATTGACGTATCAATTGATTTTATTTTAGCAAAAGGATATTTGGAACGGAGAACTTTTCCAAAAGTCATATCGGGATAATGATAATCGGTCATATATTTTTGCTCTCCAGTAACCTTTTCAGGACCGTCAATTCTTTTAACTGGCTTTCCAACCCATTTTAACTTTTCATCAGTAGCTGACTTTTTCAACCCCTTCATTTGTCGTCCCACCTTTTCATTAGCCTATATAATCCCCTAGCCAATAGAGCGCTTGCCATGCTTCTTCTGTATTTCGCTGTCGCTCTTCCATCCGTGATCGGCATGACCTCCTTCCAAGCAAGATCAGCCACATCTTTGATCGTATCGTCAGTAAGGGAACTGAGAGTGAGCATTCGTTCACATTTAGGTCCTCGCATGACTGTAGGTCCTACTGAACCGAAAGCGATCCTCCCTTCGAGACATTCGCGCTTCCCTTCACCCATTTTTAATGACATGGCCACATTGACAATTGAAATAGACTGCGCTTTTCTAGGGCCAAGCTTCTCAAAGGTGCCTATTTCATTTTCCTCTTGAGGCCGGATTATGATATCAGTGATCATTTCGTTTGGCTTCTGTATCGTATGGCCGGGTCCATTGAAAAATTCCGTTATGGGAACGATCCTCTTTCCCTTAATGGAGCTTAGTTCGATTCGGGCATCGAGTACAAATAGAGGAGGAATCGTATCACCTGCCGGCGACGCTGTTCCTAGATTACCTCCGATTGTCCCCATATTCTGAATCTGGATAGCGCCGACTTCGTTTGAAGCAGATGCGAGTACGTCAGCTTTATCCCATAGGAGCTGTGAATGGATCATATCAGTATGTGTCGTCAAAGGCCCGATATGGATCCCGTCACTTTCCTCTCGAATATATCTAAGTGAATCCATCCCCTTTATGTTGATCCAGGTCTCAGGCCTGCCAATGCCGTCTTTCATCCGCACGACAGCATCCGTTCCGCCAGCGATCAGACGAACCACCTTTTCCTGAGCACTCAAAAAATAAAGGCATTCTTCTACAGTTGTCGGTGTGAGCATATCAATTTTGGAAACTTTCATTTGAAGCCTCCCTGATTTTTATCGTAGTCTTCCTGTTTATTGAAGTTTAAAAGAATGGATGGGTCATTGATCTCCAAGTAAGTAATTTGCTGTTGGTACTTGCGAATTACGCTTCTAAGTCCTAATGTTTCTTCATTTATAACCAACAAATCATTCTTTGTAGAGGCATGTAACAGAATAGGATGGCCCCTCTTCATTTCATATGTCGGAATCACTACTGCTGCCTCGTTTTCTTCCAGATGAGCCTTCATTTTTTGCAAAATGGCTGAAGGTACAGGCTGGTCAACTGCCGAAATAAAAATGCCATCCACTTCTTTTTGAAGACTGGAAATCCCCTTTCGGATAGATGAACTCTTTCCATATTCATAATGTTTGTTTATTACTATTTGAGTCCCGCAAGCAGAAATTATTTTTTGTAGATGGTCTGCCCGATAACCGAGAACTACAATGATTTCATCAATATCGGCCTGTTTCATTTGTTCAATCTAGTATTGGATCAAAGGCATTCCTTTCCATGGTAGCAACGCTTTTAATTTTCCCATGCGGCTGGATAGCCCGGCTGCCAACAGTAGGCCTGCGGTTTTAAAGTTCAATTGGAAAGCTCCTGCAATGATTGTTTTTTGGCTGCTGTCTGTACAGCTTTGATGATTTTTGTATACCCTGTGCACCGGCAAAGATTTCCGCTTAATGCTTTCATAACTTCGCCCGCGGTCGGTACATGATCGATACTGTCTAAAAACGATCTGGTCATGACGATGAACCCTGGTGTGCAGTAACCGCATTGGGTAGCTCCCTCGTCGCAGAAAGCCTGCTGAATGGGATCCATTTTTGCTGTCTGTCCGATTCCTTCAATCGTGATAACGCTGTCATTTTCAATTTGTCCTATTAACATAAGACAAGAGCAGACGGCAACCCCATTGACTAGCACAGTACATGAGCCACACTCTCCCTTACCACAACATTCCTTACTGCCGGTTAATTGCAATTCATTGCGCAGAACGTCAAGGAGCGGCTGGCTGGGTGGACAGGTAACAGAGACATCCTGACCATTCACCTTGAATTTGATCATTTTCAAGAGATCATCCTCCATACATATTGTATAGAGCCATTTTACGTTGTATGAAATCAGATTTTGGGGAGTTACTGGAGGAACCGAAGTGAAGCTACTGGCAATAAAAAAAGCTACAAAAAGGAGCCTTCAAAAAGAAGAAAGCGCCTTTTCGTAGCAAAGGTTTACGGTTCCCTGTAGAAACCCCCACACCAGACAGCGGGGTTATACGAAAATGGCCTATTTAAAAAATCAGCCTGAACTTGATGATTTTGCCTACATTATATACAGGACTTAATTTATTGTCAATACTAAATTTTCTAAATATAAAACAAAAAGAGACCACCTTGTTTTGGTGATCTCTAATTTATCTAATCTGTTTATTCTTTCTCAGTTCTAACGACGAGAACATCACACTTAGCATGGCGAGTAATATGCTCGGAAACACTCCCAAGGAACATTCTTTCCACTGCATTGATTCCTGTTGCCCCACAGATGATTAAATCTGCATTGACTTTTTTTGCTGCGTGCTTTGTAATAACTGTTTTTGGAGAACCCTCTTCAACAATAGTTTCCACTTTGTCAAGACCTTGTTCCTTTGCCTGCTGAGCATAGCGATCTAGTAGCTCCTGGGCTTGACTAAGGGCCTTCTTAGTAAAATTCATATCGTACATTTCAATACCGCGGTAATAACTTGTATCTACTACATGAACTAGATTTAAGGATGCGTCGTTTCTTTTGGCTACCTCAATCGCTTTTTTGAAAGCCCAGTCAGAAGGCTTTGACCCATCAATAGCAACAATAATTTCATGATAAGAAAGATCCATAATATGTACATCTCCTTTTTCAATGATTATCTCTATTAAACTATTAATTTTGTAATAAAGCTAGAAATATGTGGAATTAAGCAGGCTCGTTAACAGGAGTTTTTAGTAATTTGTCATAAAAAATTTCTAGTCAGTCAGATTTGATGCTTTCTTACCTTTCAAAAAACACTTACAATATTGTATTTTCCGGTTCAGCCGTTAGAATTTCTTTAATACGGTTGTTTTCATCCATAATGGCCACTTTCGGCTGATGTGAAGCTACTTTTTCTTCCGGGACAAGAACATAGGAAATAATGATCACGATATCCCCTTCTTGTACGAGGCGGGCGGCAGCTCCGTTTAAACAGATGATCCCGCTCCCTCTTTCGCCTGGAATGATATACGTCTCCAAGCGGGCACCATTATTGTTGTTTACAATCTGTACTTTTTCATTTGCCGTCATACCAACTGCATCTAAAATGTCCTCATCAATCGTAATACTGCCAACATAATTTAAATTAGCTTCAGTCACTTGTGCACGATGGATTTTTCCATTCATCATTGTTCTGTACATTTTCATTCCTCCTATTAGTCCAAACGGATTCATCTTTGAAAATAGAATCCCGGCATGAAGGCAGAAGGACTGAGTCTACACGTTTGCTTTTCACCCTTCTGTCCCTGTCCGATGACGGATCCGGGCAGATAACCCTTTTTAAAACAGCCACTCGACGGTGCAGTTCAATAACGATACCGCCCATCAAGATTATAACAAAAAACGGCATTTCACCAAATTTATCTCCTCGCATATTACCTTAAAGTTAAACATTTCCAACGAAGCGTTTCTAAAAAGGATAGCTGTTATAGAATAAAAACTTATTGTTTCTTATAATGGAGATAGAATGGCAGAGCTTAGAAAAAGTAAAGCTACAGCCAATATGAATTGGTAGAAAGACTTGTTTTTTCTTCATGGAAAACTTGCATAATTCAAAAATGGAGGGGTATATGTGCAAACGGAAAAACTTGAAACACACAAAGGAAGAACATCTTATTTTGACGGAGGACTATTACAGTTCATAGGTTGGGTAATTCTTGGTGCGCTTGTCACGGTTTGTACCTTCGGTATTTGCTACCCATGGTCTATCACCATGATCTATGGATGGAAAATTAATCACACTGTCATCGAAGGTAAGCGAATGCAATTTCATGGTTCTGCAATTGGATTATTCGGGCATTGGATTAAATGGTGGTTCTTTACAGTCATTACATTGGGTATTTATGGATTTTGGGTATTTATTAAGTTAGAAGACTGGAAAGCTCGTAATACTACTTTTGTTAATTAACGCCCTGCTTTCGGGCTTTTCTCAGGAACATACATTCGAAATGGAGGTCTTTAAAATGGAAAAATCTACAAAAGTAGCAGCCGAATGCCCAAAATGTGGTGGAAAAGAATTGGGCAAGGGCAAGCATACAGGGTATGGAGTTATGTACCCAGAAGGTAAGATGGGCCTAGGCTCAGATGTTGAATATGTTATTTGTACTGATTGTGGATTTATAATTGAAAGCTATGTAAAAAAACCGGAAAAATTTAAAGATACACTTTTTTAAAGAGATATAATTCATAGGCTGATATTTCAGTCGCAAAAAAACATTAGGGTGATCATTTTAAGCCCGGTCGGGTCAGCACCGGGCTTTTTCGTGGATAGGGAATTCAAAGCCAAGACCGTCTCTATAGAATTTTAAAGAGTCATCCATATCTTTTACACCAAGTGTTATCAATTTGAAGGGCTGGCGTTAAAATGAATAAAGTACATTTCGTTCCACTCATCAGGTTAGAATAATACCTTAATCCGTGACTAAATTTATCTAAAAACCATCCGAAAGCTAGTGAAATCA
>JAABNQ010000050.1 GCA_009928435.1 Bacillus sp. HF117_J1_D | reverse complement strand
CGCACGTACGGATCTGTGAGAGGCGCATGAGTAATTCATGCGCCTACTCTATTTTTGCGTCAATTACGATCCATAAACTTCTTATGATAGAAGTCATTAAGTTATCGTTCCTTATCTATCCGCAATTTTGCGGAAATATAACAACTTAATTACTTAAATTTAACGTACAAATTCCAGAAAAATAGTGGTAATATATTTTCGAAAAGTCGGAATTTAGGAAAAGTAATGAATTTATCTCTTTTAGCGATGAGTAATTTTTTCAACATCTGGGAGCAGGCGGAGCCAGAATTAGTCTCTCTTTTTGTTGTATGAACTGAAAAAAAGAAATAAAAGATTTGGTGTTTTCGCATTACGTATTGAAGGAGGCCAAGGGAGACTGGCTATTTGGGAATCACTCTCATCATTTATTGGAAAGGAGTTTCTTAAACATGAATGAAAAATTAGGTCACTTATCCGTTTCTGAAATACTTGAAAGAGCTTATCAGGCAGCTCCAGAACACGAAGTTTTATTTGATGGCTATAGCAGAATGTCTTATAAAGATCTTAGAGAACAATCTTATTCTCTGGCGGCATCCCTTCAAGAAATGGGAATTAAACAAGGTGATAAAATTGCTGTTTGCTTACCAAACTGGAACGAGTTCGTAGTCATCTATTTTGCAATTGCTCATTTGGGGGCAGTAATCGTTCCTTTTAATATACGTTATCGTATAAATGAGGTGGAATATATTTTAAGAAACTCTAAAGCAAAAGCTGCATTCTTAACGAATGAGTTTGATGGGGTCAACCACCTTGAACAGTTTACAAATGCTTGTCAAAGAGTGGACACCCTTAAGGAATTAATAACCGTTAGGCACACGACGGACGCATTTGTAAGCTATGAACAACTCGTGCAAAAGAGAGACATCTGCTTCACATCTTCTATCATTGATCCGAAAGAAGATGTTTTTTCTATCCTGTATACTTCGGGTTCAACAGGTCCGCCAAAGGGAGCCATGCTGACCCATGCAAATGTAGTCGACACCGCCGTAATTACTGCTGAACAGATGGAATGTACTGCTGAAGATGTGTTTTTTGTAGCAGTTCCTGTTTTCCATGTATTTGGGATGGTTCCAAGTATTCTCAGTACAATATCTGTTGGTGCCCGCATGGTTCTGCTTGATCAATATAAAGCTAAAAAATCGCTGGAATTAATTGAGTCTGAAAAAATAACAGTAAAGCATGGCGTACCAACGATGTTTATTCTTGAATTAAATCATGAAGATTTTTCAAAGTATGATTTATCCTCTCTTAGGACTGGAATTATAGCCGCTGCCCCGTGTCCCGTTGAAATAGTCAAACGAATCCGGCATACAATGGGCTGTGAAATAATGGTCGCCTATGGATTGAGCGAAACGTCGCCAACGCTTACGATGACGAGCTTTGAAGATAGCGATCTTGTCCGGGCGGAAACAGTTGGAAAAGCCCTTCCTGGTGCAGAAATAAAGATAGTCGATGATAATCGAAATGAAGTGATGAACGGAGAAGTAGGTGAAATTGCCTGCCGGAGCTTTGGAGTCATGAAAGGGTACTGTCATATGCTTGAACAAACGGAAAAAGCGTTGGATGAAGACGGCTGGTTTTACACTGGTGATTTAGGAACAATCGACCTAGAAGGCAATCTCCGTATAGTCGGCAGAAAAAAGGAAATGATTATCCGGGGCGGTTATAATATTTATCCAAGGGAAGTGGAAGAAGTATTTTATAAACATCCTGATGTCCAGGAAGTCGCTGTTGTTGGTCTGCCAGACACTGTGCTCGGTGAAATAACTTGTGCGTGCATTAAATTGAAAGCGGATTCAAAAATAAGTGAACAAGAATTGCTTCAGTTTATCAAAAATGAAATTTCAGATTATAAAGTACCAGATAAAATCATTGTAGTAGACGAGTTTCCAATGACAGCCAGCGGAAAGATTAGGAAAATTTCATTGCAAGAACAGCTAACGGAGAGCTTGCAGGGAGAACTTAGGTGACTATAAGTCTATATGTGTGAATTGTTTATCGTTTCCGATGACGAGCGTTTTTTCGGCGGTTTGACTCATCTTTTGATTTTGTTTAAGAGTTCCACATAGAAGAACGATCGAGTTTTTTCTTTATATACATCAACTTATAATAGAGCTATCAAACGCTTTCATTTTTAAATAAAAGGAGTGCTGCTTATTATGAGTACCACAAAAAAATATGATGTAATCGTTGTGGGATCCGGACCAGTTGGACTAACCGCAGGGCTGGCTCTCCAAAAAAAAGGAATATCTTGCGTCGTGATTGAAGCTAACCCGAAAGATCATCCAAGGGCAGGGAGCCGGGCAATTTACCTTCATAGTGCAACCTTGAAGTTGCTTGAGGAGACATCTAAAGGACTTGGTTTTGAATTGGCAAGAAATGGAGTTATTTGGCCAATTAAACGAACGCTTTATCGGGGAAAAGAAGTATACGTTCGAAACTATGGGATTACAGATAATCAGAATTCGAATAAATTGCCTCATTTTACTTCACTGCACCAACATAAAATTGAAAAATATCTCTATCAAGCTTGTATCGATGCAGGAGTTAAGTTTGTTTGGGGGGAGCCTGTAGAAAAAGTAGATATTCAAGAAGACGGTGTGACCGTGACAACATCTGCTGGAAACAAGTGGGAGGCAGGCTATGTAATCGGGTGTGATGGAGCCCGTTCGGTGGTGAGAGAGCAAGCTGGTTTAAAGTTAGAAGGACCGCGGACGCATGATACTTTCCTTGTTGTCGACTTGGAAGAAGATGAAAACGACCCACTTCCAATTGAGAGGGTATTCCACTATCAGCATCCTGCCATGGGCTTTCGCAATGTCATGCACGTTCCGTTCAAAGGCGGGTGGAGAGTAGACTTGCAGCTGTTAAAAGATGACGATGTAGAAGAGTTTACGAGTTTGGAAGGTGTGAAAAGTTGGATTCCGAAAGTGATGGATCCGAAATATGCGGAAAGGATTACTTGGGTTTCCAGTTATCGTTTTCACCAAGTGGTGGCCAACTCATTTACTGATGAACATTGTCGTGTGCTCCTAGCTGGTGAAGCAGCGCATTTATTTGCTCCATTTGGTGCCCGTGGATTAAATTCCGGCGTTCCTGATGCTGTGATTGCTGTCCGGGGAATTGAAAAAGCACTTAAGTCTGTAAATGAGGAAGCAAGAAAAGAGGCGATATCATCAGCGGCAACTGAAAGGAAAATAGCGGCAAAATGGAATCGTGACGCTTCAACGACAGCTTTGCATCACTTGCAGGGGGATTCTCGGGAGATGAATATGAAGCGTGAACTTGCGGCCTCGCTCGTCTCAATTGTCCCAAGACTAGGTCGATGGCTCGATGAAGGCCCATACGGACCAAAATTTGGTCCTCCTGAGTTAACAACAAAATACTAAATCTCTTGCTTAGCAAAAGGAGGTTGAAAAAATGGCTGTTACGATGAATCAAGATCAGCTTGGATTGAAGAATCAGTCGATCGACGACTTGGCAGATAGACTTTCAAAGATCAATTGGTATGAAAAGGCAGGTAAGAAAGATGCCGAGGCAGAACAAACATTTAGGAGCTTTATGCAAAAATTAAACGTAGGCAATTATGAGCTCAAATGGATATCAAAAGAAGAAGCGGCAGATACAATCTGTAAGCTGAACTTTGAAGACAGCGAGCTTTGGGAATCGCTAAGTGTGCTCCCTGACATGTTAAAGAAGAAAGTGGATGAATTGGATCAGAATCAACTATTGGAAAAAGCTGTTGACACTATTCCTGAATTTGTATTTCATCTAGCTTTTGAGAAAGCTATTCAACTATTTCATGAGGAAAAGGTAGTCAGCTTTTTAGTAGGTCACGCCATGTATGTCGCGGTATTAGCCGCAACAGCTGAAATGGCTGGTGAAAAAGAGCTGCTTGCGCCATTGCTAGAACTTCTTGAATCCGGACATGTCCCGCTTGGTCCAGAAAAAAATACAGTCTACTTATTATAGAAAGGATAGGGTAGTTAGATCATCAGGAAGTGATGGGCGAAATTACATGGACATGGTGTGGTTGCTTCAATTGAAACCTATTCTAAAGATGAACGGCTTTAGAATAGGTTTTTATCATGATCTATAATGCCGTATTGGTTTCGGCGAACAGCAGCGATGTTAGTATCTTTACGAATAATGCCCGAGATATTCAGATATTTTACTTGCAGCATTTTTAATCTCTTCTATAAACCTGACTTGTTTGCTGCCTGCTATTCTGCTCGTATGTCCAATCACTGATAGAGAAGATACGACCTTCCCTGTATAGTCTCGGATAGGAGCCGCTATGCTTGTGTAGTTTTCGTAGTAAGTATTCTCCAAAAGGCAGTAATCGTTTTTTCGGATATCAGCCATTAAAGAAAGCAGATCGCTTCGCTCGGTTAAGGTATATGGAGTAAAAGGATATAATTCAGATTGTAAGAGTTGTGTGATGGTGCTTTCATCTTGAAAAGCCAAAATACAAAGGCCTTCGCTAGTACAATGAATTGGGTTTTTCCTCCCTATTTGTGTCAGCAGGCGATCAGGGTGACGGCTTTCAACACGAAATAAATAAACAACCTCCAAATTTTCCATGAAGCAAATATGAGCAGATTCATCTAAAGCTTCTGAGAGCTTTTTAACAATAGGAAGAGCCTCTTTATATAATTCATGGTGGCTAAAAATAACCCCACCAAGACTTAAGATAGCCAGTCCTAAACGATAATGTTTTGTCCGCGGATTTCTGCTGAGGAAGCCTTCTTTTACTAAAGTGGCAATGGTGCGATGGGTGCTGCTCTTTGGAACGTTAGATAGGCGGACGATGTCTATAAAACTTAGCTCTTTTTGTTTTTGAGAAAACAAACGAAGAATCCGCAAAGCATTGGTTACGGATGATAATGTGGAACCCTTCATGTCATATCCCTTCTTTTTCTAAGCTTAATCATGTCTGTCAGCTTTTCTGATGATTTCTTGAGCAATTCGATGTATCTAGATTGTACTCCTGGTGAAGAAACTCTCTTGGAGAAGGCTGTAATACTAAGAGCGGCAACGGTCTGTCCAGATTTTCCATAGACAGGAACACCGATGCCAGTAATGTTATTTCTATATTGCTGGTCACAAATAGCGAATCCATCTTTCCGTACTTTGTCTAATCTCTTTAAAAAAGCTAAAGGTGATATAATTGTATTTTTCGCATGTACTTGTAATTCATGAGAAGCGTGCTTTGCAGCATCAGGATGAAACGCTAGGATTGCTTGCCCGGCACTTGTACAAAAAGCGGGTTTTCGGCTGCCGTGATGAATGTCATCAACGGATGAATAAATTCCATCCATCGTTTTTAAATATACAACATCTGTCCCTTCTAAAATCGACAAATGAGCATTCTCCCCAGTTGCTTCAGCAAGCATGTTTAAAATCGGTAGGGCCTCATTGGAAATAGGAATTTGCGAGTGTACTATATTTGCCAAAGACAGAATGGAAGAGCCTAGACTGTATAGATTTGAATGAGGGTCCTTATATACAAATCCTTCGGAAGCAAGGGAAGATAGAAGGCGGTAGCTTGTACTTTTGGCAATGTTGAGCTGCCGTGATATTTCGGTTACACTCATCTCCGGTTGATCCATGGAAAAAAGCTTTAACACATAGAGAGCATTTTCTAGCGAAGTTCTTTTTTGTTCGTGCACTATTTTCTCACCCGTTTAAAAATACTTTAGATTTATTTGAAATAATAGGAATCTAATATTCATTTTAAGGGGGCAGACATCAGCGGTCAAACCCTCTGTGAGTGAATCTTCTTTTTATGTGATGCGTATGTTGTTATGATAATAGAAAGCAGGAGAGGAGAGTTGGAACAATGGCAAATGCCCAAAGGGAAACGGTTGTCGGAAAAGTAGAACAGCATTTACGTAAGATGTCACGCCAGTTGATTAAAATCGATACAGAGGGACAAGCACTTCAGTATTTGAGTGATGCTTTTCGGAATAAACTATATTGCGACTTCGTTGGTGTGGTGTTTGTTGAAGAAGAGATGTATGTTCCAAAAACATGGAGCGGCAATGTTTCTGAAGTGAGAGATTCATTTCCCATGCCTGTAGATCAATGCTCCAATCAATTGCTTGAACATAGTTTGACTGATAAAGAGGCTCGCTCAATGGCCAATGAATGTCAGCTTTTCTCTTTGTTGAAAAAAACAGGTGTGAAAACATGGTTTACGGTACCGATTAAGGATGAACTACATACGTTTGGTTTTTGCATGATCGGATTTTTGAGCTATGTTCCTCTTTTGGAAATGAGGAAGCATTTTGATGAGTTTGGTCAAGATGTCGCTTTAGCTATTACGATGACAAGAAATCGGAAAATGCAGTTGAAAGAAATAGAGGGAATAGAATGGATTACAAAAAATTTATCCATCGATTCGCCATTTGAGGAAAGGGTCGAAGAGATCACAACGCGTGCTGGCAAAGGGACGGATGCCGAATTTGCTTGTATCTACCTATATAATGATCTGGATAATTGCTTTATTTTTCAGCCGCCAGCATATGGACAAATGAAAAATATAAAACAAATGAAAGTCCAACACAACTATTTTTTAAAAGAACATTTCCCTTATCTGGAAAAGATAGGCGGAATGCAATTAACCGTCCCGATATCTATGGATTTAAAAACGATTGGAGTCCTTCACGTTGAAAAGAAAAAGTCCGGTGTATTCAGCGAAGAAGATTTGCACGTACTTCGACTCATCAGTAATCATATAGCCGCTATTTTGGAAAATGCTCGGCTGTACAATAAGGAAAAGGAAAATCGTAACCGCTTGCATTTTTTACTTGAATACCAGCAAGCATTAGTTAAAGAAACAGTAAAGCATGAAGGGTTTGACGGGATTACCTCGATGCTTGGTGAATTATTTGAAGAAGCAATTGTTCTCTTTGACCGCTTTATGCATCCTTTATCGTTGTCAATCGAGGAGAATAAGGAAAGTCTCATTCTCCAATTGCGTGCTGAAGCTGAAAAGATGAAAAGAAGAAAAAATCCATATATCATCCTGAAGGAGTATGGACAGGCATATTCCATTTGGCCAATTAGCGGAGGCGACGATGTTTTGGGGTATTTAGCTGTACGGATGTCAGGGGAAAAATTGGATGATTATGACCAAATCATGATAGAAATGGCCCGAAATATTTGTTCCATTCAATTCATTAAACAAAAGTTGGTGCTGGATGCAACAGAACAGGCAAAAGAAAACTTTATTAATAAGCTGCTTGTTGAAATGGTCGAGAATAAAGAGAGCATTCTCCAGTACGCTAATTTATTCATGTGGGATTTATTTAAACCCCATAGGGTAGCATTGTTATCCATTGCGCTGAAAGATGATGAGATTGAAGGATGCAATTTGTTGGAGCAACAAGCAAAAAAATCAGTCGTATGGGATTACATTAGAGTATTAGCGATAGAAAAAAATAAAGAAATTTTAGCTGCTACATTTAAAGATCAGTATGTTCTCATTGTACCAGCGAATAAAGGGATGCAGGATTTCTGGCCGAGGTTTTACACGAATATAAAAAAAGCGGTCAAAAGGAGCGGCATCAACTCTAATGTATTCATTGGAATCGGTAGAAAAGCAGACAATATCCCGGATTATTATGTCAGCAGCGAGCATGCAAGGCAGGCATTAAATATTGTTCAAAGTAGATTTAGAGAGAAGGGATATGCTTTTTTTGAAGAACTGGGTTCTTACACGATTTTGCATCACCTTGAACATACGAAGGCCATTCATTTATTTATGGAGAATCAGCTCGGGCCGCTAGAAAAATATTCTGAAGGAAAGAATATGGACCTTATCCATACTCTTAGAGTGTATTTGGTCAATAACGGAAATGCGAAGGGAACAGCTGAAGATTTGTATATTCATAGAAGTTCCTTATTATATCGGCTGGAAAAAATTGAATCTATATTAGAGGTTGATTTAAATGATCCTGAAGTGAGATTTAACTTAATGATGGCATTTAAATTGTATGATATGCGGAGACAGCTGTGAACGGGCTGTCTTTTTTAGATAGTTTTGACGGAAATATTGATTTCTTTTCCTACACTGTGTAGGTACAATCTGGCGATTTCTCCTCTTATAATATAATTAAAGGATTTATAGAGGAGATGTGCATATGAATATTCAAACAATTGGAGTGGTAGGGGCTGGCTCTATGGGAGCGGGAATTGCGAACTTGGCAGCTATGAATGGTTTTAACGTGATTTTGCGAGATATAGAAGATCGCTTCTTAGATGGAGCTTTATCTCGGATTGACAGATTTATGTCAAAAAGTGTTGAGCGCGGGAAGTTAACGGAGGAACAAAAACAAGCGGCACTTTCTCATATTAAAACGACGAAAAGCCTGGAAGATTTAAAAGAAGCTGATGTTGTGATTGAGGCAGTTATTGAAGATATGGAATTGAAAAAGGAAGTCTTCTCACAGTTGGATAAAATTGTGGGAGAAGATGTTATTTTGGCAACAAATACTTCATCGATGTCCATTACCGAAATTGCTTCCGCAACAAAACGCCCGGAACGAGTGGCAGGCATGCACTTCTTTAATCCAGCACAGCTTATGAAACTTGTGGAGGTGGTTCGGGGATATAGCACAAGCGATGAAACGGTCGAGAAATTGAAAGCGTTGTCTACCCGTTTAAATAAGGAAGTAGTAGAGGTCAAAAAAGACTCACCTGGGTTTATCGTGAACCGAATTATGATCCCACAGTTTATAGAAGCAATCCGTCTTTTGGAAGAAGGTGTGGCTACTGCAGAAGACATTGATAAGGCCGTGAAATTTGGACTGAACTATCCGATGGGACCGTTTGAGCTTCAGGATTATGCTGGAGTGGATATCGGTTTTTATGTAATGGAATATTTCGAGAAGGAATTCAATGATGCCCGATTTGCACCACCACTTTTAATGAAACAAATGATGAGGGCAGGAAGACATGGGAAGAAAACGGGAGCAGGGTTCTATAACTACGATAATTAATGGGGGAAAAACGATGAATGATGAATTTCTAATCAGTGAGATAGAAGACAATACAGCCATTATTACGATTAACCGGCCACCGGTTAATCCGCTCAACTCACAGGTATTCAAAGAGCTTTCAAATGTATTTCAGGAGCTTGATGAAGATGATCAAGTAAAGGCAATCATTTTGACAGGAAGCGGCGAAAAGGCATTCGTTGCAGGAGCAGATATTAATGAAATGGCCGGATTGGACCTTGTAGGTATTAATAAAATGAACAAGGTATCCAGAAATGTTTATACGCAAATTGAGAACTCTACTAAGCCTGTTATTGCTGCAATTAACGGTTTGGCCCTTGGCGGCGGTTTTGAACTGGCTTTGGCCTGTGACTTACGTATTTGCTCAGAAAAAGCAAAATTTGCTTTTCCAGAAGTCGGATTGGGGATCATTCCTGGAGGAGGCGGAACTCAACGACTTCAAAAAATAGTAGGCCAGGGAATAGCGAAGGAGCTTCTATATTTTGGAGAAATGTTTGATGCTTTTCGTGCTCAGGAATTGCACATTGTAAACAAAGTTGTACCTGTTCATGAGGTATTATCCGCTGCGAAGGAATGGGCTGCCAAGCTTACACAGAAGCCTCCGATCGCATTGCAAATGATGAAGATTGCTGTGAATGCAGGAAGCAACACGGATATCGAAACAGGATTAACAATCGAAAGCTCTTGTTTCGGCAATGCTTTTTCAACAGAAGACCGTAAAGAAGGATTGACGGCATTTGTAGAAAAAAGAAAGCCTATGTATTCAGGAAGATAGACCATGTAAAAAAAGAAGTATCGAGATGTGCAGGAGGTCGAAGTCATCAGGGATACTTCTTTTTTAACAGAGTAAGAAAGCATAAAATCAGATGAAATATTTAGTTCGGATTAAGATTTTATATGACTAGCTACAGGCGCCTTCGGCTCGAGGTCACAAGTCAAATTGCTGTGGTGACTGAGGAACTGCCTCCTCGCAATTCGCCTTGTGCTTGTCGCCTAAGGCTGCGCGCCTTTCGCTTTTCTTAATAGATTTTGAGGAGTTGAGAGAATGGCAACCAAAAATGCAGAGATGAAGAATTTTTTAAATAAAACGATCCATTCTGATGACATTTTTACCCCGGAAGATTTTTCAGATGAACATAAAATGATTGCGGATATGACAGAGAAGTTCGTGATGAACGAGGTCATGCCGGCCCTTTCAAAAATAGAAAACCAGGAATTTGATGAAACAATTCGTTTGATCAAAGAAGCGGGGGCGCTTGGTTTGATTGGTGCTGATATCCCTGAAGAAGATGGTGGATTAGATCTGGGAAAAGTCAGCGGGGCAATTATTGGAGAAAAAATGGCATTAGGGCGTTCCTTCTCGATTACGTTCGGAGGACAAACCGGGATTGGCGCATTGCCGATTGCTTATTTTGGAAGCCAAGCTCAAAAAGAAAAATATTTGCCTGACTTGCTTTCAGGGAATAAAATTGCTGCCTATGCACTGACAGAACCGTCAGCAGGCACGGATGCACTAGGCTTAAAAACAACGGCTGTCCTAGCAGATGATGGAAAGCATTACATATTGAATGGGGAGAAGCAATGGATTACCAATTCGGCTTTCGCTGACGTGTTTATTGTTTATGGGAAAGTAGACGGTAAACAAATAACCGCCTTTATCGTTGAAAAGAACTCTGAAGGATTGTCAACGAGCCCCGAGGAGAACAAAATGGGTTTAAAAGGTTCCTCTACACGTTCGCTCATTTTAGATCAAGTAAAAGTACCGGTAGAAAATGTCATTGGTGAAATAGGACGAGGACATATTGTTGCATTTAACGTATTAAATATTGGTCGTTATAAAATTTCCGCTTCAGCGCTTGGTTCGTCAAAGAGATCATTGGAGCTCGCGGTTAAATATGCAAATGAACGAAAGCAATTCGGACAGCCAATCTCAAGTTTTAATTTAATCAAACAAAAGCTGGCTGATATGACCATCAAAACATACGCCAATGAAAGTGCAGTGTATAGAACTGCAGGGGCGATGCAAGATGGATTCGAGGAAATGAAAGATTCAGGTAAGGAATATGGAAAAACGATTGCCCGCTTTGCCGTTGAATGCTCCATTAATAAGGTGATGTCTACAGAAGCACTAGACTTTGTAGTTGATGAAGCCGTTCAAATTCATGGCGGATATGGCTATATGGCTGAATATGAAGTAGAGGCCATCTATCGCGATTCTCGGATAAACCGGATATTTGAAGGGACAAATGAAATCAATCGAATGATTATTGCATCCACAATATTAAAAAATGGAAAACAGCCACTGAAAAATAAACAAGTAAATGATGGCCCTTTGCAACGGGAAAAACAAACAATCCAGCTTATGAAAGAATACTTGGATTCAACTATTCAGGCTATTCACCAGGCAGGATTTGATGATCTGAATGAGGAGCAGGAAGCAGCCGCTTTTTTGGCTGATCTTGCTATTGCTATTTACGCGAGCGAAAGTGCTGTCCTTCGTGCAGATAAGCTGCTTACGAAATATAGTGATGATCGCAACGCGCAAATACTAGATTGCACAAAAGTATATGTTCATGAAACAGCTCAATGGTGTGCAATAAAAGGCTTGAATATTCTTAATCACTTAAACGATAATGAACAGTTTTCCCAGACCATTGGACGCCTGATCAGCAGCAGTCCGGATAATATGGTCGCAATCAAGCGTCGTATTGCAGATCGAATCATTGCAGCGGAACGATACATGGTTTAAGTTCATTCAGCTGGAGTCTCCCACTTCTGTAAGTGGCGATGAATGCTTATTGGTATTCCATTCAGTGGGGGGCAAATCCCGACTGAATAAAGTGAAAGCCTCCGGTGGATGTTACAGAGTTTCAAAGGAAAATTATCGAGCGGAGCTCGATAAAAAATGGGCGCAAATACGCCAAGCGCATTTATTCATGTGAAAGAGGTGTTAAGTATGAGTCATATTGTCTTAGTAGAGGGAGCCCGTACACCTTTTGCAAAAATTTCGGGGTCTTTTCGAGATATTACAGCAACAAAATTGGGAGTGATGGCTTCAAAAGCGGCGATTAAAAAATCAGGAATTTCGCCTGAAGATATTGACCATGTCGTATTCGGCAATGTTCAGCAGTCAAGCAAGGATGCCCATATGCTTGCTAGACATGTCGGGCTGCAATCAGGTACTCGGCTTGAAGTCCCGGCTGTTACGATCAACCGTGTTTGCGGTACAGGCATTGAAACAATCCTAGCTGGAGCCAGATATATTTTAACAGGAGAGGCTAATGTTGTATTAGCTGGAGGAACAGAAAATATGAGTCAGGTGCCTCATGTAATCCGCGGAATGAGATGGGGGAGCCCGCTTGGTGCACCATTAGTGGAAGACTGGGTATTCGATGGTCTGTTAGATACAAATTGCGGATACTCCATGGCGGAAACAGCGGAAAATGTTGCAGAAAAATATCGGATTCCCCGCAAAGAAATTGATACACATGCATTGACAAGTCATATGCGAGCCATCGCTGCAAGGGATAAAGGCTATTTTGATGAAGAGATTGTTCCTGTCACTGTAAAAGGTAGAAAAGGCGATGAGGTTGTGGATCAAGATCAGCACATCCGTAATACGAGCATGGAACAATTAAGTAAGCTAGAAGCCCGCTTTGTCAAAAATGGAGTTGTGACTCCGGGGAATGCGAGCGGGATGGTGGATGGAGCCGCGGCAGTTATCATTACTTCAAGTGATTATGCAGAAAAGAACGGTTTACAGCCAATCGCGCGCCTCGTATCTTGGGATGTTGTGGGAGTAGAACCTAAATATATGGGGATTGGACCAGTACCAGCTATTCAAGGTGCTTTAAAGAAAGCGGACTTACAGCTTAAAGATTTGGATTTAATTGAAATCAATGAAGCTTTTTCTGCTCAGTATTTAGCTTGTCAAAAGGAATTGGGATTTGACCCTGAGATAGGAAATGTAAACGGTGGTGCAGTTGCTTTAGGCCATCCGCTGGCGGCAAGCGGTACAAGAATTTCTCATACGCTTGTGAAAGAATTAAAAAGACGCAACAATAAATACGGAGCATCTGCTGTTTGTATTGGCGGAGGACAAGGAATCGCAGCCATTTGGGAAGCTTTATAATTTAGTAGATTTTTGCATTCAAATTAAAGTTATCGGTCTAATAATGATAAAAGTTTTACAGGTATAAAAAGGAATGAAAATGCCATGATTCACTTTTGATAATGAGAGCGTTAACAAAAAGGGTGAAGAAGATGAATAAGCTGCAAAGTACGCTGAATGTCAGTAACACATTAAAATTGACTGCTAAACGATTTTTTGACAAAGAGGCAATCGTGGACGGAGCTAAAAGGATTACCTATGGTGCACTTGATCAGGATGTAACTAGTCTAGCGAGAGGTTTGGTCAGCTTAGGTGTAAAGAGCGGTGATCGTGTAGGGGTAGCATTAAAAAATTCCACCGAATTTATAACAGCGTTTTTTGCGATTGCCCGGGCGGGGGCTGTGCTTATTCCCCTTAATCCTTACTTCAGTAAGGAAGAATGTTCTTACATTGTTCAACAAACTGGAGCCAAAGTGTTGTTCTGTGGTGAAAAAGGCTATTTTGTTGAGCTTCAGAAAGAAGTAACAACATTGAATGAAATAATATCTGTCGGGTTTCAAGAGGAAGGGTTTGTTCAATATGATGAACTGTTAGCCAGACAGGGTTTGGAAGAAGCCTTCCAAGTGGAACCCAAGGATGACTTATTTGCGATTTTATTTACATCTGGAACAACCGGCCGTCCCAAAGGGGCAATGCTGACGCATGAAAATGTATTATTCAGCACCATGTCAGCTGCCAAAGTGATGGAGTGTACAGAAGAAGATATTTTTTTAATTCCTAACCCGCTTTTTCATATTTTTGGTATAACGTTTATTCTTCGCTCCACTTTTTGCGGGGGAAAACTTGTGATGATGGAGAAATATTCAGTGACCAAAGCTTTGGAGTTAATCGAAGCAGAGAAAGTGACTGTGCATCCTGGTGTTCCGACTATGTTTATTTTGGAGTTGAATTCCCCGGATTTTAAGAAATATGATTTAAGCTCTTTGCGCACAGGGGAAATGGCCGCTGCCCCTTGTCCAGTGGAGGTGGTGGAGAGAATCCGGAAAGAAATGAATTGTAATGTTCTCGTTGCATATGGCATGACAGAAACATCTGCAACTCTCACCATTACGTCATTTGAAGATACCGATCAATTGCGTGCCGAAACGGTTGGACGTGCAATACCGGGTGTGGAATTAAAAATAGTTGATGAAAACAGAGCTGAATGTCCGGTGGGAAAGGTTGGAGAACTTGCATGTCGAGGGCCGGGAGTGACAAAGGGATATGATAATATGCCGGAAGAAACAGCGACGGCCATTGATCATGAAGGCTGGTTTTATTCCGGAGATTTGGCTGCAATGGATGAGAAGGGGTACGTTCGGATTGTGGGTAGAAAAAAAGAAATGATTATTAAGGGCGGGTTTAATATTTACCCACGTGAAATAGAAGAAAGTCTCCACAAGCATCCAGATATTGTGGATGCGGCAGTCATTGGCCTGCCCGATGACATTTATGGTGAAGTGACGTGCGCTTGCGTTGTAGCGAAAGAGGGCGTGGATCTTGAGCAGGAGTCGCTCCAGGAATATATACAAGAAAGATTTGTGAAATATAAAGTTCCTGATAAGTTTATCATCATGGACAATTTGCCAGTCACAGCTTCAGGAAAAATAAGTAAATTAAAATTGACTGAAGAATTAAAAAAGAGGTTAAATTCACATGAACACAATTGATGCTAATCAACTTTATGATAAAAGTAAGTTTAATCGCTTTCATTTTAAACTGTTGTTCTGGTGTTTTCTTATTATTTTGTTTGATGGATACGACACAGCTATTTACGGCGCGGTTGTTCCTGTTTTAATGGAGGAATGGGCACTTTCCCCAGTGCAGACGGGAGCCATTGGAAGTTATACAGTGATTGGAACGGTCGTGGGTGCGGTGGGAATGAGTATGGCCGCGGATCGGATAGGTCCGAAAAAAATTGTGATAAGCAGTGTAGTTATTTTCAGTTTTTTCACGTGTTTATCAGGCTTTGCAAACAGTCCGCTCTTATTTGCTGTTTTACGTGTTCTCGCAGGAGTGGGTCTTGGTGGAGTGATGCCGAATATCGTTGCTCTTTCAACAGAATTTGCACCGAAAAAAATTCGGAGCACGATGGTGGCGATGATATTTTGCGGTTATTCCGTCGGGTCAATGATTATTGCACTGTTGAGTAAATTTGTAATTGAGACATATGGTTGGAAGCCTCTTTTTTGGTTGGCTGCAGTCCCGCTTTTACTCGTTCCGTTTATGTTAAAGGCATTGCCAGAATCATTGCGTGTATTGGCGAATCAGGGAAGAGACAGAGAAATATTGGCTATTATGAAGAAGGCTGTTCCGAATGAAAAATTCAGCGAAGCGACTAAATTTGCCTGTGCTGGCAGTGGAATGGAGAAAGCATCTATTAGAAAACTGATGAGCGAAAAAAGATCCCTGAGTTCGGTTATGTTTTGGGTCATTTCGTTCAGTTGTTTTCTGTTAATTTATGCGATGAACACCTGGCTGACAAAGCTAATGCTTCAAGCCGGTTACGACCTTAGCTCAAGCCTGCTTTTCTTGGCACTCCTGAATGTAGGAGCTACGATCGGAACGATTGTTATCGGTCCGTTGCTGGATAAATATGGAGCGAAAAAAGTACTTATCCCACTCTTCTTTGCAGGAGCCCTCTCACTCATATTTATTTCTGTAGCCCCGCATATTGTCATCGCTTATATTCTCGTTGGTATTATTGGAGCAGCTTCCATTGGAATTCATAATTTGCTTAATCCAGTTGTTTCTCAATATTATCCGCCGGAGGTTCGCTCAACGGCCCTTGGAATCATGATGGCCTTTGGAAGATTGGGTGGAATTATGTCGCCGACTCTCGTGGGTCTACTGATGTCGCAAAATTTAAGTGTTCAAGCAAACTTTACGGTGATCAGTCTCGCCTGCATAGTTGGAGCCATTGCTATTTTACTTGTTCAAGAGAAATATTCTTATCAATATACGGCTAAGGATGAGCAGAAGATTCCTTCATACAACAAACAATTGGGCTAACAGAAAGAGTAAATTTATTTATGAATAGCGTGGAGGTACTTATGAAAATATTTGTTCTGTTGAAACGGACTTTTGATACAGAAGAAAAGATTATAGTATCGGGGAATGAAATTGATGATAGTAGTGCTGAGTTCATCATGAATCCATATGATGAATATGCGGTCGAAGAGGCGATTGTTTTGCGTGACAAGCACGGGGGAGAAGTCACGGTTGTGACTTAGGTGATGAAGAAGCAGAGAAAGAAATCCGGACAGCGCTGGCGATGGGAGCAGATCAAGCTGT
Organism: Bacillus sp. HF117_J1_D; assembly: GCA_009928435.1. Lineage (GTDB taxonomy): Bacteria > Bacillota > Bacilli > Bacillales > Bacillaceae_C > Siminovitchia. The sequence goes on along the minus strand of JAABNQ010000050.1, from coordinate 12,779 downwards.
GTTGATTGAGAACGAAGAGATTGAGGAAGAGCAGTTTGTGGGCCAATGAACTTATCTGAAGGAAGGAAAATAAAGAAGAGGTACTGGTATAAAAGTTATATATTCAGCTTTAGGCGCCATCGGCGAAGAATCAAGCCAAATTGAGGAGATGGGTGAAAAGCGTCACCTAAAATTCGTTTTGTGCTTGTCGCCAATAGGGCGCCTTGTGTTTTTTTAAAAGAAAGTATAAGTTTTTTAGGTTTAACATTTTGAACAAAGTGGATTGTTGTCCAGCTACGACGTACAGGACGTACTAGTGCCGCCGGCGCCTAGCCCCGCAAGGATCAAGTCGCTTCCCTGTGGTAGCTGAAGAACTGCCTCCTCGGGAATCATCTTGTTTGCCAGCGCTGAGCCAGGCGCTTGCGTTTTTCTTAATAAAATACTTGAACACCTGCCTTCATTTATTTAGAATAAAGATGATACTTAATTCCAAAAAGGAATAAAGGGAAAATTGATAAAGATAAATCAGGAGGATAAACATTGCTGAAAAAATTCCTGGCTGACGATTCGAGAAAGAATTTGCTTTTAAAAGAAACATACAGACAAATTCATAAACGCAACTCCATTTCAAAAGCGGAACTGATTGAGCTGCTGGGAGCAAGGCCAACCACGATGACGCGTACGATAGAAGAGCTTTTGGAAAATGGCTGGATTAAGGAGGGGGGAGTCGGCCCCTCGAGCGGAGGGCGGCCACCTATACTCTATGAAACAATGAAGGAATCGGCATGGATCATCGGTATCGATATTTCCCGGACTGCCGTAAGGGTTCTTCTGACAACGGTTGACTTTACCGTCATAGAACGGCATTTCATTTCCATGACAAATGCAAAGACACCTGATGTGGTTTTTGCTGAAATCAATCAAATAATTGATTCGTGGCTGGCTCAATATCATATTTCCTTCAAGGATCTTCTCGGAATCGGTGTGGGGGCGGTAGGGCCTATCCATAGAGAAGAGGGAAAAATGGTTAATCCTGAATCTTTCCTTTCAGCAGGGTGGAAAAATGTCGATATCCGAAAGGGACTTGAAAGCTTTCCTGTCCGTATTTTAGTTGATAATGGAGCGAATAGCGCGGCTGTGGCGGAATTTATCCAACATGACGAGGCGTTCCGTAATATTCTTTATTGTGTCCACGGATATGGAATCAGGGGCGGAGTCATGAATGATGGAAGGATATTTTATGCAGGTCAGGGAGATACAAGCGCCCTCGGGCATGTCATCGTGCAGGCAAACGGTAAGGTCTGCATATGCGGAAGGGAAGGATGTCTAACAGCTTATGCTTCTTTTCCTGCGATGGTTGAAGAATACAAGAGGGCAAGCGGCGAAGAGACTTCCTTTGAGGACTTCTTGCTATTGTTGAAAAAAAATGACCCAGAAGCTGTTCGGATTGTTAAAAAAGGCGCTTTTTATTTTGGGATCGGCCTGGCGAATATGATCAATTCTCTTCGGCCGGAACTCGTTGTTCTCCACGGCAGCCTTGTGTATGGAATCCCCACTTTTTATGAAGAGGCGGTTGCCTCTGCAAAATCGCACATCTATATGCCAGAGATGTTTACCCCAATATTTAAAAAAGGTTCCTTAAAAGAAGAAGCTGTTGCGCTTGGAGCCGCAATGCAAGTATTTCAGTCATATTTTAACTTCATTCAGCAGAAATCTCCCACTTCTGTAAGTGGTGAGATGAATGCAAATTAGTATTCCATTCAGTGGGGGTTCAAACCCCGGCTGAATAAAGTCAAAGCCTCCGGCGGATGCCACAGATTTTCAGAGGAAATTTATCGAGCGAAGCTCGATAAAATCTGGGCGCAAATACGCCAAGGCGCATTTGATTGGACAATAGTTTCAATGCTTTATTCATAAAAGGAAAAAAGTGAAAGGAGCAACGGAGAAATGAAAGCAAACAACAAGCATCTGCTCCTGCAATTGTTTTGGACCTTCATGAAAATCAGCCCTGTCACGTTTGGCGGCGGGTTTGTCATGATGCCTTTAATGAAAAAAGAAGTGGTCGATAAGAAGAAATGGATTCAAGATAAGGAGATCATCGATTCCTTTGCGCTTGCACAATCAGCTCCGGGATCGGTGGCAGTTAATTCGGCTGCTTTTGTCGGATATCGGATATCGGGAGTGAAGGGGGCACTCGCAGCAACAATTGGCATGATGATTCCGACCTTCTTAATCGTCATCATTTTAAGCCTGTTATTCCTTACCGTCAGAAATAGCGATTATGTTGAGGCCGCATTTAAAGGGATTAGGCCTGCGGTCGTCGCCCTCATCGTATACGCCGCAATTACGACTGTACGCTCTTCCATACCGGATAAATCTACTTTAGCCTTAATGATCATAGCAGTCATACTGCTCATTTTCTTTCATATGCATCCTGTCCTTTTAATCGCTGTAGGAATATTGAGTGGCATCGCCATTAAGAAAATGAAGCCATCAAAGAAGGAAAGAAGCGCATGCAGAAGAAAGGTTGAAGAAGGAAGGTAAAAACATGCTATTGGATATATTTCTCACATTCTTGTTGATCGGCTTTGTATCATTTGGCGGCGGCTATGCCATCATCCCGATGATTGAATTAGAAGTCACCCGCCACGGCTGGATGACATCCCAGGAGTTGATCGATGTTATCGCAGTCGCCGGAATGTCACCTGGCCCGATTGCCACGAACACAGCCGTCTTTATTGGCTTCCATACAGCCGGATTGCCTGGAGCGATTACGGCGGCTGTTGCCATTACGATTCCTTCGGTTTTAATTGTATTAATCATAGCGGCCTTCTTTTACAAGTTAAATGAAATTACTGTGGTCCAATCTGCCTTTTATGGACTGCGTCCCGTCGTTACCGCGCTGATTATATTCGCGGCATACTCTTTCGCCTTGTCAAACGGCCTTTTTTCCATCTCGAAGGAAACTTTGATTGGAGGTCTCCTGTTTTTATTCTGTTTATTTGCCCTGATGAAATTTAAATGGCACCCTGCACTGATCATTCTCATAGCCGGTTTGGCAGGTATTGTCCTATATTGAATCATCATTTTTCGTATTGCACCTTCCAGTATGCTGGGCTAATCTAGTATTATGGTCTATGGTATTAAGTTGCAATATTTATAATGAATCCACTTTATTTAGAAGGGAATGGGGGGAAATTAGAAAAAAACAATTCAAAATCCCTTATTTGCTTATGCTTTTTTTCTTTATTCTTGGAACTGTAGCACTAAATCCTTCTACAGTATTTGCAGGGAAAAAAACGTATAAGGTTGCTGGAGAATGGGCGCTCCCTCCTTTTTCCTATACGAAAGAAGATGGGATATTGGCTGGTATCAGCATTGATCTAATGGAAAAAATTTCGAAGGAAAATGAGTTCAACCTTGAATATGTCTCGATGAGTATAGAAGAAGCGGAAAAATCACTTAAGGAAGGAAAAATTGATGCAATAGCTGGGGTTTCATATAATGCAGAAAAAGATAGTTGGTTTGATTTTTCCGACCCGTATTTTATGATGTCATACTCGTTGATAATTCCAAATGAGAAAAAAAAAAGCATCAAAAAAATTTCTGATATACGTGATCTCCATATAGTGTTAGAGAATAATTCACCAGTCATTGGCACCTTGCAAAACATGAGAAATTCCAATTTGACAATAGTTACAAATGAATATGCCGGTCTCCTGATTTTGGTTAATGAAAAAGCAGATGTTTTTATAGGAAATAAATGGACTGCCAGTTTTTACCTGAAACATATTGAACAGGAGAATAATTTTGTCATTCTTGATGAAGTTATTGAACCCGCCGATTATTCAATAGCTGTAAAAAAAGGGAATGAAGAACTGCTTCGACAAATAAATCAATCTATTACCAACCTAAAAGCAAAAGGTGAATTAAATCCGTTAATTGACGAATGGATAAAACCAAAGCCTGAAGCGGAAATAACCAGGTTAAAAAATTTCATTTTTCTACTTTCATTAATATTATCAATCGTTGCCCTAGTCCTTCTTATTATCTACATATGGAATCAGAGACTGAAAAAAGCTGTCAGTAAACAGACGTATGCACTAAGGGAGTTAAATAAGAATCTGAAAAATCAACAGCAGGAAATTGCTGATAGTAATGTTCTTAAAGATCAGATATTAAATAATATTGACACCGGCATTGTCACATTCGGACTTGATTTTACAATTAAAAGTTTTAATACAAGAGCCTTGGACATACTTGGTCAGGTTGATGATGAATTGAACGAGATTAAAAATTTCACTTCACTTTTACAGAGGTTTTTCCGGAAATGTGATGACCAGGATACTCCGGAGGAAGATGCAGCCGATACGATTGAAGTAGAAATGGATGATGGACAAAGAAAGATCATATACTTCCGCATGCTTAGAATGTATGATTCTCACAAGGAACTGACTGGCTATATACTTGCATTAAATGATGAAACGGAAAAGAAGAAGCTTCAGCAAAAACTAATCACACAAGAGAAACTACATGCACTTGGACAATTGGTTGCTGGTGTTGCACATGAGATCCGCAATCCGCTAACAGCCATAAAAACGTTCATTGACATGCTCCCCAAGAAGTATGATCGTCCTGAATTTAGGAATCTGATTATTGAGCATTTGCCTGCGGAAGTGAGCAGGCTGAATTTGATAGTTACTGATCTCATTGAATATTCACGTCCGCGTCCGCCGAACAAGCAACGTTACACGGCACCTGAACTTTCCTCATTGTTAGTGTTCCTTAAGGTTACAATTGATAAAAAACAAATACTTCTTGAAAAATCCATAGACCAAGACCTTGTATTTTATATTGATCCTCAACAAATTCGCCAGGTGATTTTTAACTTAGTGTTAAATGCAATCGACGCAGTGGAAGATTCATCAGAAAAAAAAATTCGGATTTTGATGGAAAAAGAGAATGGCAACTACGGAAGGATTATAATTGCGGACACAGGAAAAGGGATAGAAAAGGGTGAGTTAACCCGTATTTTCGAACCCTTTTATACAAGTAAGGAAAAAGGAGGAGGTTTAGGCCTTACCTTATCCTACAATCTCATAAAAGAAAATAACGGGGATATTCATGTAGAAAGCCAACCTAATCAGGGAACGGTATTCACTATCATATTACCATTGTACAAACCGGAGGAGATAAAAAAGTGAAACCGCATGTTCTGGTCATAGATGATGAGCAAGCCATTTGCGCATCCTTAACTTTTGCGCTTGAGGATGATTATTGCATTACAACCACCACTGATCCTAAGAAGGGCCTTCAATTGATTAAGAAAAAGCCTGTGGATATCGTCTTGCTGGATATGCGCATTGGGAGTGTAAATGGATTAGACGTTTTACTGAAAATAAAAAAAGAAACGCCATCACCCACTGTCATTATGATGACTGCGTATGCTTCTATAGAATCATCTATCGAAGCGATTAAGAGGGGGGCGTATTATTATATTGAAAAGCCTATCAATATGGAAGAGCTTCATCTTCTATTGATGAGGGCTGTTGAATTCACTCAAATGACCTCCAAGTTGGAGACGCTTCATGAAGAATTGGAGCAGAGGATAGGCTATGAGAATTTTCTTGGCAAGAGCAAACCGATGAATCATGTGTTCTCCATGATTAACCGTATAAAGAATATAGATTCAAATGTACTTATATTAGGTGAAAGTGGAACAGGGAAAGAACTGGTTGCTAGAAGTATTCATAACACTGGAAAAAGAAAAAATGCTCCTCTTGAAATCGTAAACTGTGCAGCAATACCGGAAACGTTACTTGAATCGGAGCTGTTTGGATACGAAAAAGGGGCTTTTACCGGGGCCACAGAGAGGAAGGAAGGAAAATGGGTCGCCGCTAATGGTGGTACACTGTTTTTGGATGAAGTCAGTGAAATGCCACTTTCAATCCAAGCTAAACTGCTGCGTGTTTTACAGGAGCGTGAGGTTACGCCACTGGGATCGAATACAAAGATTTCACTTGATGTACGAATCGTATGTGCTACGAATAAGAAACTTGAACAAATGGTCAAAGAAGGGAAATTCAGGGAAGATTTATATTTCAGGCTAAATGTAATACCTATTTTAATGCCGGCTCTTAGGGAAAGAAAAGAAGATTTGCCGCTATTGATCAACCATTTTATCGAAAAATATTGTCAGGAAATGAACCAGGATAAGAAATCGTTATCTGCATCAGCCCGCCGGATTCTTCAAGAGTATAGTTACCCGGGAAATGTGCGTGAACTTGAGAACATAATAGAATATTCAGTTGCACTTTCTACAGGCGATGTGATTATGGATACAGATTTACCAATGAACGTACAGGAACAAAAGCCGGCTTTGTTCTCAACTGAATTAGATGACAATGGAAATCTCCTTAAAATACCTATTGGAGTTCCTATGTCGGAAGTTGAAAAACAAGTCATTGCTGCAACGCTTAATAAATTTGACTGGCATCGCAAAAAAACAGCCCATGCACTTAAGATTTCTGAGCGTACTTTAAGAGATAAAATCAAATTGTATGGGATAGAAAAAAATAAAGCTGAAGTATAGGTAAAACAAATCTAGAGATGGAATTATGTACAGCGTGAAAAAATCGTCTAAAAGAAAGGGCTTGCTCATACGAAAAAACAATAAAACGGCAAAATCCGCCGATAGAACGGCAGATTTTGCCGTTTTATTTATCGGATAAACTCGAAAAACACTGTAAGTGCTTACATTTGGTTGTTGGCATAGAAGTTGCAATATATATTTTCAAGGAAGGAGATTTACAATGGAAAAACGACGACTCTTCACAGGAATCCTGTTTATATTCCTGATATTAGCAGGATGCACAGCTGTGAATGGGAAGCAGGAAATTCCTTCTCCTGCTGTAGCACATCCCCAATCGGAACATAAATCTAAACAGGATATGGATGTACTAATCATAGCTACAGGTGATATGTCAGGTGTCTATTTTTCGCTTGGGCAGGCAATCGCTGCCATGTATGAAAAATACGATGGTGTTGCTTGGGCCGCACAAGTTACAAATGCTTCTTTCCAAAATGTAGATCTGGTAAGCAAGAAAAAGGCAGATCTTGGCTTTGCTACTGTAGATGTGTTCAGTGAAATGGCAGAAGATGATTCTATTCCCAATCTTAGGGTGCTTACCGAACTTTATTCTAATTATATTCAAATAGTTACCCTAGAACACAGCGGTATCAGTTCATTTAAAGATCTTGAAGGCAAGAGGATCGGTGTAGGACCGGATAAGAGCGGAACAAAATTGGCTGCAGAGCGGATCCTTTCAGCATTTGGCTTGGACGACAATAAAGTTGAGAAACATTTCCTCACATTTACGCAATCGGCTGATGCACTAAGGAATGGCACAATTGATGCTGCTTTTTTTTCCTCTGGCTTACCAAATCCGGAGATTGCATCCCTAGCTTCACAGATGCCAATAACACTTATACCTGTTCCTGAGGAAATCGTGTCGAAACTTAATAAAGAGCATGGTAATTATTCAGAAAATGTTATAGCGCCGGACATATATGAAGGCGTGAATGAAGGTATACAAACGGTCTCTGTAAAAAATGTTCTATTGACACATAAAGATTTTCCGGAAAAAGAAGCGTATCAACTTGTAAATACCTTGTATAAGCATTTGCCTGAACTTCAAAAAATACACCCGGCTGCCCAAGATATTATTGGGACAGAAGCGAAAATGGAAATACCCATCGACTTTCATCCAGGAGCAAAAAAGTTTTTTCAGAAAAGACAAATTCCTAACAATGAAAATTAATCAAGGAGGTAAATAAATATGAGAAGGATTTTTACTGTATTTATTGTTTTAATGTTAACAGCTCTTGCGGGCTGTGCTTCCGCACCTACTCCGCAAAAGCCCGGTGAAGGAAAGAAATCAGATAATGGCGGAGCTAAAGAATTAACCGTAGCAGGAAATGGTGGAGTTATAGAACGAACTGTACGGGATGTCATTGCACCAAAATATGAAAAAGAAACTGGTATTAAAATCAATTATGTAGCAGGACTTTCAGGAGAGATTTTATCCAAAGTAGAATTACAAAAAAATGCTCCTCAAATTGACATTGCTATCTATGTACCAGTTGATGTTCAACGAGCAAGTGATAAAGGATTGACTGAAACGGTGGATGAGTCAAACGTACCTAATATGAAAAATATTAATCCCGATTTTATTGCTGTAGACAAAGTTGCCGCTCCGGTCTTTGGACTAGTCATCGCTCCAGCATATAATACAGAATCTTTTGAAAAAAATGGAATTAAACAAATTGAATCATGGAATGATTTGATACGTCCTGAATATAAAGGTAAAACTGCATTTTCTGACATTAACAATGACTGGGGATTTAATACCCTCAATGCGTTGGCAATCGCAAATGGAGGCAGCACGGATAACATGGAACCTGGATTGGAGAAAGCAAAGGAGCTTGCTGGATATTCCAGCACTTTCTATAAAAACTCCACTCAAATGATGCCGGCAATCCAGCAGGGCGCAGCTGATGTAACGGTAATGGGAAGTTATGCAATTGGAGAACTTGCCCTATCCGGAGTTCCTATCAAAATGACAGTACCAAAAGAAGGTGTGCCCCTTCAAGCTTTCAGTGCCTCTCTTGTAAAAAACACACCTCGTGAGAAAGAGGCAATTGACTTTATTAACTATTTAATCAGTGAGGAATCGCAAGAACTAATTTCTGACAAAGGGTTTTATCCGGTTGTTGATGGCATGAAAATTCCTGAAAAATATGGGGAATCTATTGGACTTAAAGAAACAGATAAAACTTTTAAGCCTGATTTTGCCAAGTTTGCCGAAATTCGTGGTGAATGGACTGACAGATGGTCAAAAGAAGTAACTCCTCAACTCGGGAAGCTGCTTAAATAAACATCGTAAGAAGGGAGTCTCAACCAATGCAAACTATAAATGACGTAGAGATTAAAGGTGCTATAAAGCGATTTGGATCCAATACTGTACTAGATGGTATTAATCTGGAAGTGAAAAAAGGAGAATTGCTTACGCTGCTTGGGCCTTCCGGCTGCGGAAAATCAACTACCTTAAATCTTATCGCCGGCTTTCTGGATGCGGATGAAGGTGATGTATATATTAAAGGGAACAAAGTGACTAATGTACCACCATATAAACGTGATTTAGGGATGGTGTTTCAAACATATTCATTATTCCCGCATATGACTGTTTATGAAAATCTTGACTTTGGATTGAAGCTGCGCAAGGTTGCAAAGTCGGACAAGCAAAAGAAAATTTCGCGAGCTCTTGAACTTGTGAAAATGGCTGGCCTTGAAAATAGGTATCCCCGGGAGTTATCCGGGGGGCAGCGCCAGCGTGTAGCCATTGCTCGCGCACTTGTAGTAGAACCTGAACTGCTTCTCCTCGATGAGCCTCTTTCCAATCTGGATGCCAAGTTGCGCCATGAACTACGTGCTGAAATTAAACGCCTCCAGAAGGAAATCGGAGTTACGACAATTTTTGTTACGCATGATCAGGAAGAAGCTCTCTCAATGTCAGACAGAGTGGTAGTCATGAATGCAGGAAGAATTGAGCAAATCAGTTCCCCAACAGCGATTTATAACCACCCTGAAACAGAATTTGTATTCCAATTCATTGGGAAATCGAACAGCTTTGATGGCAAGGTCGCCTCAATAGACGGTCGGAAAATCTCTGTGAAGGTGGGCGATGATATTACTCATGTAGATGTTGGGAATATCATGGGTACTGACAAGGACTGCAAACCAGGAGATGAGGTAAAGCTGTATATTCGTCCAGAAAAGATGAAAATTGCTACAGCTCCAGATTCTTCACAATCATCCTTGGATTTTCATAAAGCAACAATTACTCAGATCAACTATCTGGGTACAACTTGGGAAGTGGATGTGTTGCTCCATGGGAAGCCATTGCAGATCCTTACTCCTGCTTTTGATGCTACGAGACAGACAGGAAACGAGGTGTATGTCGGATGGAGTCCCGCAAATATGATGTTACTGAAGAAGTAATGCAAGGACCGGTCAAACAACTAAAAACGGCTAAACGTAAAAAACGGAAGAGCTGGACTCCAGGGGTTCTCCTCCTATTGCCGATTCTTTTATTCATTTTTGGATTTTTTGTCGTACCTATGTTGTATATTCTTTATTTGAGTTTTATCACAACAGATGATATAGGCGGTGCAGGTGCGGCTTTCAGTCTGCAAAACTATGTGCAATTCTTTACGGATAGTTACTATTTGTCATCGCTATGGATAACGGTAAAAGTAAGCTTGTACTCGGTTCTAGTATGCTTACTCCTTGGTTATCCTGTTGCATTGATGATGGCGAAAAGCTCTCCGCGGGTCCGCGGGTTCATCGCTTTGCTAGTAATCTCACCGTTACTGGTCAGTATAGTGGTCCGGAACTTCGGCTGGTACCTTCTATTATTGCCCAATGGAACAATCAATGAAGCATTGATGGCATTAGGAATTATTGATGCTCCGCTCAAACTCCTGTTTTCAGAGCTGGGGGTTGTTATTGGACTCTCTAATGCATATTTGCCCTTTATGGTTTTAGCGATTGCGACAAGCCTTTATAATATTGATCCTTCATTGGACAAGGCGGGCTCTATCCTTGGAGCAAGTCCGCTTCGCCGCTTTTTTTCCATCAATCTGCCGCTAAGCCTTCCAGGCATCGTGTCGGGCTGCGTGCTTGTATTCAGCTTGTCCATGAGTGCATATGTAACTCCTGCTCTAATGGGTGGCGCAAACGTGCCTGTTATGCCGGTAGTTGCATATGACCAGATTAATAACTTGCTTCGTTGGACGTTCGGTTCTGCGATATCTTACGTGCTTTTGGCAACGACCCTTATTATAGTTACATTATTTTCACGTGGTTTTGAACTCAGTAAGTTCAGGGAGGTGTTCCGGTGATGGGGATGCTCGGAAAACTTCGCACAGGCGTGGCCGTTTTGGCGATTATTTATATACTGATACCGCTGATTGTTGTTATACCTGCTTCCTTTACAAGCGCAAATTATCCAAGCTTTCCACCAGAGGGATTTTCATTCCAATGGTATACAAAGCTTTTGGAACGGCCGGAGTTTATTGAAGCGATGGTAAACAGTTTCCAGTTCGCCTTGTTGGCTGCCTTTTTTTCCGTTCTGTTCGGTACGCTCGGTGCTCTTGCTATTGCTAAGTATGAGATACCTGGAAAGGCTTATATTACAGCACTTCTGACCGCACCGTTAAGTGTACCCCAGCTCGTACTTGGGATAGCATTACTTATTTACTTTACCCCGATGATGCTGGCAGGTACACCGACAGGGTTTTTGATTTCCCATATCATTATTTGTATCCCTTATGTCATCAGGCTTGTACTTACGGGTTTAAGTGGATTCGAATACAATCTCGAACGTGCTGCGGCAATTTTGGGGGCGAATCCAGTAACTGTATTCTGGAGAATTACATTGCCGCTCATTCGTCCCGCGATTATTTCAGGAGGATTGTTTGCATTCCTTACATCATTTGATAACGTAACCGTATCTTTGTTCATGGTATCGTCTGATATGCGGACTTTGCCAATCGAAATCTTTTCACACATGCAAGATGCATATAATCCAATAGTAGCTTCCGTTTCCAGTGTAGTTATTTTCATCTCAGTAATTCTTATATTGATCATTGAAAAAATACACGGGGTTGGAAAGGTTTTCGGCGGTACGCAAACATAATCACGATATTGCGCTTACGTTTTTAAAAACTTATCGGTTCTTCCTACTGTGGAAGAACCGATCTTTATTGTTAACAAAAAAATGGGAAGGAGTTTTTAGTGAATGGATCTGGGATTAAAGGGAAAAGTCGCCTTAATTACGGGGGCAAGTAAAGGAATCGGACTAGAAACTGCTATGCAATTAGCTTCTGAAGGTGCGAGAGTCACTATTTGTGCAAGAAATATAGAAGGCTTAGAGGCTGCAGCAAAACGTATTGCAAAGGAGACTGGAGCCGAAGTTTTACCAATTCAAGCTGATGTAACTATTGTAGAAGATTGCAAGCGGATAGTGGATAAAACAGTCGAGCATTTTGGGAAATTAGATATTTTGGTGAATAATGCTGGTACCTCCTCAGCAGTACCGTTTGAAAAGGTGGAACCTGAGTTATGGCAGTATGACCTTGACTTAAAACTATTTGGTGCAATTCACTGCTCCCGTAGTGCTGTCCCATATTTGAAAGAAACAGGGGGATCCATCGTTAATGTAACAGCCTCTATTGCGAAAACTCCACCTGCTTCTTCTTTGCCGACCAGCGTGAGCCGGGCTGCAGGCATGGCGCTTACGAAAGCCATGAGTAAAGACCTTGGGCCAGATAACGTTAGGGTAAACACTGTATGTATCGGCTTAATTAGAAGTGAGCAGATAGAAAAAAGGTGGAGACGAGAAGCCCCTGAACTTACATGGGAACAGTATGAAAGAGACCCGCGCCACCAAATCCCTCTTGGGAGGATAGGAGACACCAAAGAGGCTGCAAAAGTTATTGTATTTCTAATTTCAGATGCTGCTTCATATGTGACGGGAACGTCCATTAACATCGATGGCGGAAAATCGGGAGTTCTATAAGGATTTACGCTGAAAAGTGGAAATTAAGAGTTTCATTGATTGATAAAGAGGAGGGAGCTGGTAGTCCCTTTTTAAATATCTGTTAATATTTGCATTTATTAATAATCCCAAATTACGAAAGTAAATTTACTAAAAACTAATTTAGGGGTTATTGGTAAA
>JAABNQ010000049.1 GCA_009928435.1 Bacillus sp. HF117_J1_D | reverse complement strand
TCTACCAATAATCCCTAAATTAGTTTTTAGTATATTTACTTTCGTAATTTGGGATAAAACTGAAGAAAGCCGACGACTGAAAACCCGCGAATGAACAGATGATAAGGGTTAGAAGTCCAATAAGAAATGGCGATAGAATCGCCCAGATCATGATTGACATAGGTCGATCTCGTTACCTCCTTAATTACACGATAATGATCCCCTTTCTCATCGATAAAAGAGAGCTCCAACGTATAATAAGGGTCGGAATATTTACTATTAACAAATGAAAAAATTTCTCTTTCAACTTCCTTGTCCTCTATATAAGCAGTTGTTTGCGTTTTTCCGAGCGGAGACAATTTATGTAAACCATTTACGAAAAAACCAGTTGCAAACACTGATGAAACAAGCAAGGCTGTTAGGAAAAGTGTAATAGTTATATTAAATGAATCAAATACTATTTCTGTTAAAACTTGATACATCTTTTTTGGCAATATTCGTTTTAAAAAAGAGTCGGATACTTTTTTCTGTTGCTTTTTTTGCCTTTTCTGTTGCTTGCTTAGTGGGGGGGACTTGTTTTTGGCTTGTCTCCAGTCAGAAAATGTAATAATTGGCCATAAGAGAAGTGCAGCCATAAAGAATAGAAGCAACAACATAATGAGAATAAACCAGAAGCTATCCATAACGATATCGTAGGTCGTAAAAAAATGTTCCCCATGAATATGATGTCCTTTTAATGAATCACCGACATCCAAACGCTTAAAATGCCAGGGAAACACTCTATTTTTAACTCCGTTATAACCATCCACATTATTTAAATCGACGATGGCATAATACTTCGGCAATCCAAAAAAATTATTTACAGATACCTTTTCTATCACAATCGCAGGTGTATCTTCTGTATTAAATACATCGTAATCATCTAAAAAATCAAGAAACATCGTATAAATAAGATAACTTAGTAACCAAAATAGAAGTAAAAAGATGACTGTTTTAAAAAATTTGGGTATGATTCGCAAGCGTTAAACCCTCCAAACATAGAACTACACAACGATAGCTGGTTGAAGCTTTAATTCTACATTTCCAATCATTTATTTTACCAATGTTGATATAGTTTTATGGACACATCTTAGGAGATAGAAGACCTCCATACTTGTGCCGTACAAATTCAATGCATGGTTTTATATGGAGAGGCGAGCATGATAGATTCTTTTGGCAAGCCAGCAATATTTTAAATAAGCTGGCTTCATGGCTTAGAAATCTTGCCCGCAGACTCCATGCCAATCCCCGTAGTTTTATATAAATAACTTGAGTTTTGCAAAAAACATCTCGAGTAGTTCTTGTAGAGTTTTGTCAACTGATTAGATTGTTTGTCTTTCCTTGAAAAATAGGAGTAGCACCTTTTTTTTGTGGAATATAAAGGTTAACCAAACCAAATTCCAAAAAAGGAAATGCCTTACAAAAAGGGTAACCTCCTATTCTTATATAGTCAATTTTATTGTTGCTCTGGGACTCGGATTTTCAAAGCTACAGCCCCATCATACTTGGCCATTGAGCTGATCAATGAATATGGTTCCCCTTTGGATGAGCGGGTATATAAGCGGAAAATTGATTGATGCTTGGTATAATGCTATATACATAGTATTTATGAGGAACGCTGCGCAGTTTTATTCTTATTTTGATTTTCATTTTGATAATAAAATTGGAGGCTAATCGTGAACAATTACCATCTGTACAATATTGAAAAATTCCTAGTCGATTATGTGCAAACTGTCAAAGATCTCGTTGAACTCAATTTTTATGTTGTTGATGATAACTTGATTCGGGTAGTCAGTACTGGTGCCTTAAATATATTAAGAGGCATACCCTTTACAAAAAATCAGGTCACCTATAAGGTTATGGAACAAAAAAAGCCGCTGTACATGTACAATCCAAAAGAAAGTGAATTGTGCGAGGGCTGTGAAATCAAAGAACTTGGGAGTTGTATAGAGGAACATACTTTATATTATCCGATAGTCATCGACGGCTACGCAGTTGGTGTCATTGCACTGTTTGCCGTGACAGATGAAGAAAAACAGAAGCTGAAATCAAAACTTAGTGATTATGAGAGACTTTTAGGCCAGATGGCTGAGACCATCAAGCTCAAACTCAAAGAAACCACAAATGTTCATCGTTTGGAAACGTTCATGGCGAATGTCAGTGATAGTATCATAGTGACAGACATTGATGACACTGTGCTGTTTTCAAATTTACCACAGCTCGGAGGCAAGTCGGGAATGAACTTAAGGAAAATCCTTGATCCAGCGGATTTGGACCGGTTGAATGAAATCGGATATGACCATCCAATTATTATAAATGATGAATATGGATTAGGCAGGTTTTCTTTAACTAGGGTCATTATCAATCCAAATGAACGACATATTGAAAAAATGTATCTCTTGAAATCTGTTGAGGAGGAAGGGAAGGCAGCGACGAGAATTGCTCATAATAGATCGGATTTCATTGGGAGCAGCCAATCTTCCATGCTCACGAGAGATATGATTTCAAAGGCGGCTGACTACGATTTCAATGTACTGATTCTCGGGGAGAGCGGTACGGGCAAAGGGGTTATTGCAGAAGCCATCCACAATCAGAGTATAAGAAAAGACAAGCCTTTCATTGAGGTGAACTGTTCAGCCATCCCTAGCAACCTAATTGAGAGCGAGTTGTTCGGATATGAGGCAGGGGCCTTTAGCGGTGCCAGTAAGAATGGGAAGCCAGGAAAGTTTGAGTTGGCAAACGGCGGGACGATCTTCCTGGACGAAATCGGGGAAATGGATATCGCATTGCAACCGAAACTGCTCAAGGTGCTTGACGACAAACGCGTGAGCAGGCTGGGTGGCGTTGAGTCTAAGAAACTGGATATTCGAGTGATTGCAGCGACAAACAAGAATGTGCATGAGTTGATCGGGAAAAAGCTGTTTAGAGAGGATCTTTACTATCGTTTGGCAGTTATGGTCATCGAAAACGAACCATTGCGAGCTAAACCTGAGGACTTGATTCCTCTGGCCACTCATTTTATAAACAAGTATAACAGGAAATACAATAAGAGTATAAAAGGGCTGTCTCAACAGGTGGTCAAGGCTTTGATGCAATATGATTGGCCCGGAAATACTCGTGAGTTGGAAAATGCAATAGAGTATGCAGTTGCCGTTGAAGAAGGCAATAAGATTAGTTCCCAGTCATTGGCAAGACGAATACTATCCAACAATCCTTTAGTCGCATCAACCAGCCTAGATGACATGAAGAAGAATAGAATTCTGGAGCTCTTTAACATATATGGTCGTACGGCACAGGGAAAACAGAAGGTTGCAGAAAGTTTGGGTATCAGTTTGTCTACCCTGTATCGCTATATGAAAAAGTTCAAAATCAGCTGACTTTTGTTAAATTGACAATCACTTTGAGAAAAATGAACCAATGAGGTTCATTTTTTTGTTGGAAAACAGCCAATCTTGAGTTGGCATTATTCTTGCAATATATGATTGCATACAAGAGGAGGTAGAAGAATGAAGCCACTTATAGGAGTAACAAGTAATTATATTTATAGTTACATGCCAAAGCTAAATAAAGGAGATAAAGATGAGCAGTCCCAATATGAAGCGTTGAAAAGCACATATGTTGGAAGCTGTTTATTCGGATTGAATGATGTGCCGTTTAACATGTCTCTGTCAACGGATATTCAAGCTATTGAACAAGCAGGTGGCGTACCGATTATCATTCCACAAACTGAAGATGAAGATTCTATGAGGAATATTCTAAGTCGACTAGATGGAATCGTATTTGCAGGGGGGAATGATATCCATCCAAAGTTTTATGGCGAAGAAGTGAATTACAACAAAGGACTGTTTGGAACATTAGATAATTTAAATGCGGAAGATGCATCTGTATTCGCTAAAACTGTTATTGAAAGGGACAGAATGGAGATTGCACTAATGAAGATTGCGCTGGAAAAGACAAGTCTCCCAATACTTGGTATTTGTCGCGGTTCACAGATTATGAATGTCGCTCTTGATGGCAGCTTGTACCAAGACCTTGATGAGTGTTATGACGGGGGAGAACTGTTGGGACACGTCAGCCTTGAAAAATGGTCATCACATGTACACGATATCATCATTGAAGATGGGAGTTTAGTACATAAGATATTTGATGAGAAACGAATAAATGTCAATTCCATTCATCATCAGGCAATCCGCCACTTGGGCGATGGCTTGAAGGTCACGGCCAAAGCTGCAGATGGAATTGTGGAAGCGATAGAGTATGATGATGCTTCAAGATTTGTCTTAGGTGTACAATGGCATCCTGAAATGCTGCTCAAATCTGATGAGACTCACAGGAAAATATTTGATGCATTAATAGAAGCAAGTAAATAGTAAGTGTTAATACTAAATGGACTCTAGGAGGAAATCAGATGGGGAATAAGTTCACTAAAGACAGTTTGATTGTTGGTTTCGCACTATTTGCTGTATTCTTTGGGGCAGGGAATATGATCTTTCCACCAGCAATAGGCTTTATGGCGGGATCAAGTTGGATATCTGCGTTCCTGGCACTCTTGTTGGCGGCAATTATTCTTCCGATTCTTTCCATTGTTGCTGTATCAAACGCAGGGGGATCCTTTGAGGAATTGTCCAAGCCTGTTGGGAAATGGTTCTATGTTTCATTCAATATATTTGTTATGATTGGTGTCGGTATGCTCGCAAATATCCCGAGGACAGCGGCAACGACACATGAAATGGGCGTGATGCCCCTGTTTCCGAATGTTCCTATCCAGTTGACAGTGGTGGTGTTTTTTGCATTAACATATTACTTTGCAAATGATAAGTCGAACTTTGTTGATAAGGTCGGAAAAGTCCTGACGCCGGGACTGATTATGATTCTTATATTGATTGGTGTGAAAGCGATTTCCTCCCCTCTTTCAGCGGCAGCTCCACCACAGGTTCCAAATCCGTTTTCGGCATCTTTTATTGAACTTTATTTCACGGGAGATCTTTTAACGGGTCTTCTTTGTGCCCCGATCTTTATTTCTGCAATAGTATCGAAGGGCTATACTTCAGAAGTAGACCGCAAGAAAATGACACTTAACGCATCAATGATTGCTGGCGCTGGGTTTATTCTGGTTTATAGTGGTTTGCTCTATCTTGGTGCACATGCTGGAAACTTATTCCCCGCAGACATAGCGAGAACGGATTTACTTAATGGTCTTGTCAATCTTAGCCTTGGAAACATTGGTATAATAGGCCTGTCTATCGCAGTGTCATTAGCTTGTCTTTCAATGGCGATCGGTCTAACTGTTGCACTTGCAGATTTTGTAAGCTCAGTGACAAAAAATAAGATCACTTACAAAGTTATAGTTGCTGTGACTTGTATTGTTGGAGTTATCATTGGAGTGATTGGAGTTGAAAACATTATCAACTTTGCAGGCCCGATTTTCTTCACTGTGTATCCACCTGCAATTGTGTTGACATTCCTGGGATTATTTAAGAAGTATGTGCCAAATGACGAGGCGTATCGCTATGCAGTGCTATTCGCTCTGGTGTTAGGCACATTAAAGGGTTTGAGTCTACTAGGCGTCCGTATCGGATTTATTGACAGCTTTGTTTCAGCAATGCCGCTTAGCAGTCAAGGTTTTGAGTGGATCCTTCCATCTATTGCCGGATTCTTCTTCGGATGGATTCTTTATAAGATGAAAGGAAAAGAAAACGTTGAAGCAAACGTTCATAGAGCGAACTAGTTTGCATAATAGAAAGAAAAAAAGAATAAAAAAATATTTAACTGGTGGTAATTATCTTATTTAGATACAGTAAGGTGATCATAAGTAAATGCAAATCAAATGAGTATGGCCATTAGAAAAAAGTTGTACAGGATCGAATGATATAGCAAATGACGAAAATAATATAAGAGTGGTTATTTTCCGCTCTTATATTATTTTTTATTATGTGTAGCCATGATAAATATATATTATTAAATCGGTGCCTATGCCGAAAGGTAGTCCTCGTGAGGTAGGAACATAAAGGACCACATGGTGAAGCAATGGATAAACCGTTTTAAAGGTGTAGTTCAAACCACCTTGAGCAACCATCTTCGTTCTTGTTGTCAATAGCCGTACCAAGAGCACAAAACACAATGGAGTTTTTATAGTAACGTCATCATCTCAATCCAACGCGGAACTTAATGGATTAATGAATATCTCTACAATTTCACTATCCGTACCGATTCTCATCGGTGGTCCCCATGTACCAACACCCGAACTGACAATAACTTGTGGACTATCTTGACTTTTTTGATAATGACCATAATCAATTTCAAATATGGCATTCGTAATTAGATTAGCTGGAAAAATCTGGCCTTGATGAGTATGACCGCTAAGAATTAAATCTACATTCTCACCATATTCTGAGATATGTGATGGCTGATGATCCATCACAATAATTGGTAAATCAGATGGTATTTGTGCTAGTTGATCCGCGATATTTGTTCTCTCTTCTCCTTGATCACCAATTGGCGAGGAATCTTTTCTGCCAACTAAAACAATTTGATCCGCTATCATAGTATTTTCATCATTTAATAAAGTAATTTCACTTTTTTCAAAAAATGCTATCATGTCATTATATGTAGATCCTGCATCATGATTACCTAGACTAGCATACACACCATAGGTAGATTGAATTCCTCTCATCAATCCCTCTGCTTTTTCGGCATCCACTAAAGCATAGTAACTTCCATTAAATATATCTCCAACAATACATACAATGTCGGGGTCCATATCATTAATTTTGTTTACTATCTTCTCAAGATAAGCCACATCATTCGTATATCCTAAATGCAAATCACTAAGCATGATGATTTTTAAATGATTGTTTACCATCTTTTTGGGAATTTGTATATCATAAGACACATTTTTTATTTGATTTGCATGATAATGACCATAAGAGCATAATCCAAAAACAGCTAATACAATCATAAGTCCTGATAAAAAATGAATGTCTCCATTTAGTGGTGTAGGAATTAGATTAAGTAATCTACCTGCCAATAGAATGAAGTCTACTATTATCGTGATTAATAAGAGATAAAAATAAATCCCCATCCAATGATCGCCTAGACGGCCAATAAAACTAGTTATAGTTGAAAGTGAACCCGTCACTCGATAATTGGAGAGCAGAACTGCAAGTAAAGGTGTAATGGCACAGAAAATATATATTCCCCAAAATAATATACCGTTGATATTTGGTAGCAAGAGTTGCAACCAAATAAACAACTTATTCCCAATATAATAATTTGTTGCACTATAAAAAGCTAAGATTCCTAAAAAAGCTAAAACGATTAGAATCACCCAATTTCTCACCTTATGATTTATCGTTCCATAGACCAATTGTTACGCCTTGCACTCAAAAGGTATTTAATAGTAATTTATTCTACTATAAAGCATTTGACAAATCTTATTCTACAAGCCCAATGCTTTATTTTTTAAAAAGGTAAGAAAACATAAAATCTGACTCAGTTTTTTGACAGTATCAACATTGACCTTGTGCTTGTTGCTTAAGGCTGCGCGCCTTGCGCTTTTGTTCATAGCGGATCTATCCCCCAATCCTTGTGGTCCAAACAATGGAATGATTGAATCAACCCTTTAAATCAACCGAACGGTTGATTTTATTTTTTTGGTTGTAAACTACAATGATTCTCAAGGAGGATGAGTCTGTAATGAATGAGGTCATCAATGTGAAAAATCTTGTAAAAAGCTACAAAGGAAACAAGGTGATCAAGGGAGTATCCTTTGCGATTAACCAAGGGGAAATCCTTTGTTTTCTTGGGCCAAATGGAGCAGGCAAAAGCACAATCATCAATATCCTTATCGGGGCGCTTGCTTATGAAGCAGGAGAACTAACGTACAATGGGAGGAAAATCAGGAAGAGCGATCGGGATTTTAAACAAAAGCTGGGGGTTGTTCCTCAGGATATAGCACTTTATGAAGATATTACCGCGGAGCAAAATCTGCGATTTTTTGCTTCTCTTTATGGCTTAAAAGGGAAGGAGCTTGATGAGCAAACAGCGATGGCACTTGCCTTTTCCGGATTGACCGATCGAGCAAAAGATAAGGTAAAGACTTTTTCAGGAGGAATGAAGAGAAGGCTGAATATTGCTTGTTCCATTGCCCATCAACCGGATATTTTGATCATGGATGAGCCAACCGTGGGGATTGACCCACAATCCAGAAAACATATTTTAAACTCGGTCAAAAAAATGAAAGAACAAGGGATGACGATTCTTTACACAACCCATTATATGGAAGAGGTTGAGGAAATCTCCACAAGGATCATCATTATGGATAAAGGACAAATTATTGCGTCTGGGTCGAAAGAAAGGCTAAAAGAGAGCATTGTCAATACGAAGAAGATCATCATTGAAGTAGATCATGCGGATTTGATTCATACAGAGGATTTTTACGCTATCGAAGGTGTGAAAGAAGCCACGATAAAAGACGGAAAACTTGAAATCACGGCTTTAACAGGCGTGGAAAATCTGGATAAACTGATTTCAACTTTGATGGAACAATCCATTAAGATCCATAATGTAACCACTGGGGTAGCCAATCTGGAGACCGTATTTTTAAACCTTACGGGAAGAAAGTTGAGAGACTAAGGAGGAGCAGAATGTATTCATTTAACCAAATTTTCAAACGGGACTTATTGAATCTTTTCTCGAACCCCATGTGGGTTTTTTATGGCACCGCGTTTCCGTTTTTGCTTGTTCTGATTCTCGGCTTTTTAAGCAGCGGTCAATATGGGAATATGATTACATCTTATGATTACTACGGCATTACCATGATGATCTATATTGTTTTTAATACTTCTACGATTGCTGCAAATAGTTTCATGGAGGAGCGGATTAAACAAGGGAATATGAGGGTCATCTATTCGCCGGTGCCGACAGCTTATATGTATTTGACAAAAATAGCCGCAAGCTTCGTTTTCTCCACAGTCTGTCACCTGTTTGTCATCATGCTGCTGCACGTATTGTTAAAAGTCCATCTGGGAGGTCCCTATACCGGTTTCACACTCTCCGTCCTTATTTTGTTTGAGGCTTTTGCTTCGATTCTTGGTGTATTATGCTGCTGTATTTTCAAAAGTGAAAACACGAGCAACCAGGTTTTAAGCATGGTGATCAATATTTCCGCATTATTGGGAGGATTGTTTTTCAGGTTGGACGGGTTGGGAGAAACCATTGAAAAAATGAGTGATCTTTCACCAGTAAAGTGGATCGTAACAAGTCTGTTTAAGATCATTTATGATCATGATTTCTCCTATTACTTGCCAACGATGCTGATTTTATTACTCCTATCGCTGGTAGCACTGCTACTTTGCGGGAAATTCTATCGGACGGAGGATTATGTGTGATGAGTGTGTTTAAAAATCTTTATGATCGAATCAAAACTAAAAAATATTATTTGGTTATTTCGACCGTCATGACAATGATCTCCATTTTTGCAGCCGTTTATTTTCATGCAAAGCTTGAGGTGAAAGGTAATATTGCAGTCGTCACCACCAATAAAGAGACCGATTTCCAATCAGATTATTTTCACTTCACAACGATGGAGGAAAGATTGCCCATGTACCAGCTTGTTCTTGGAAAATATGACGGGGAGATCGTTGAAAAAGGTGATGGAGGGTTTGAGGTTATCACCATCAAAAATCAAGATTTTGAAACCATGTTGAAGGAAATGGTAAAGCAACCCGATGGATTTAGCCCGCCATTGCAGAATGACAGGGGAATCGGAACCAATATTATTGGTTATCTGATCCTGTTTATTTTGCTGCAATGCGTTTTGTTTATGTTTATGCTCGCTGAAGATATGGAACGGAAGCAAATTGAACGGATTACCGTTGCACCCATTTCATTTTTCACCTATTTATCATCCCATTTCTTCTTCAGCTTTGCCCTTATTTTTACGCCGGCGTTTTTCATATTGGCCGTCATGAAAGGCTTCAGCTTTTCAATTGGCTTTAATCTGTGGCAGTATGCGCTTCTCTTAGCTCTGCTCTGTATGATGGGACTTTCCTTTAGCCTATTTTTGATTTCACTTGTAAAAGTTTCCGACACTGCCAATATGATCGGCTCCTCCATTGTCATACTGACCACCATTCTCTCCGGGAGCTTTTATTCCTTTGAAAAAGGAAATAAGATTTTTGAGAAGATGGTCTGGGTCCTGCCGCAAAAGGATTATTTAAGCTTTGTTCAAGGGTTGGAGAGCGGAAAGGTCGTATCAGCTATGCTCCCGCAGCTTTGCTATTGTATAACCGTCTTCCTGTTCTTTTTTGCTTTTGCGGTTATTAAAATTAAAAATGACTATGTGCTTCGCAAGGATTAACGTAAAATAAAGGTAATGATGGAAGGAAGTACGGTGATCGTATGGGTGATCAAAGGCTAATCATGTTAACGAGGCTGAAAATGCCGCAGCCGAGGAAAGATTATATTCCTCGAAACGAACTATATGCAAGGCTGGATCAGATGAGCGATTACAGTGTCATTTTGGTAAAAGGCGGCCCTGGGACAGGAAAAACGACACTCATTACTTCTTTTGCCAAGGAAAAGGCAATGGCAAACATGAGATGGATCTCGCTTGATGAAAGCTGTAATCATGTTTTTACGTTTTGGCATTATTTTATTGAAGCCATCAGCGATGATCTCGGTGTAGCAAAGCAGGATTTTGTAACCCTTTATGACTCCAATTTTCAGAAGAGCAATTTTGAACAGCTCATCACCTTATTAATCAATGCTTTAGATCATCAAGAGGAGTTATTTATCGTTTTAGATGATTTTTATTATTTGACGGATCGCTTTTTACTGGATACGATCGAATTTTTCTTCAATCATATCCCTGATCATGTTCACTTGATTCTGCTGACAAGAGAGGAGCCGCCACTATATTTAGCTGTGCTGAATATGGAGGGAAGGCTGCTTGTGATCGATGAAAATGATTTGAAACTGCCGCCGGAACAAGGACTTCAGTTTTTAAAGGAGACGTTGAAGCTGAACGCGGAGCAGGAAGCGCTTAAAGAGTTATATGCTATATCCGAGGGATGGATCGGGGGACTTCAGCTCGTTGCTGCAGCAACGGGAGGAAAAAGCCACGGGGATATCCTGAAAGTCAATCTTAAAAACAAGCTCGTTGCCGATTATCTTACAAAGGAAATTTATGAGGCGTTAAGCTCTGAAGAAAAGAAATTTCTTGTGCTGACCTCAAAGCTGTCCTATTTTCACAAGGAAATATGTACGGAACTGTTGGAGCAGCTTGACTTTAACAAATTAATCAAACGTTTGATTAAGAGAAATATTTTGCTTATCTGTGTTGACGAAGACAAAGGAATTTATCGTCATCATACGATTTTAAAAGAATATTTAGTCGGAAAATTTAATGAACTAGATCAACAGGAGAGGACGCAATTTCATATAAAGGCAGCCCATCGTCTGAGAGAATTGGGTGACTTTAATCAGTGCATCGATCATTTGCTCTATGCAGAGGATTACACTGCTGCCATGAAATTGATCTTAGAGCTTCCGGAGAACACGGCATTATTTTCCTATATAGAGCGAATTCCGGAAGGATATTTATCAAAAAACCCCGATTTTGCTTTTCAGCGCTATTTTTATCATTATGCGAATATGGAATTTGAAAAATGTAGGGAAATTTATCAATTATTAAAAGATCACATGACCGAGGATTCCATTTATACAGCTTTTAAATATGCTAATTGGATTGTTGAAGATTACGCCAATTACAATGAGGTTGACGTGATGTCCATATCGGAAATCGACCTTCTTCCTTTGAAAGAAACGACGAAGGCTTTTCTGTTTATTAAAGATGCCTCGTTTTTATATGTACAAAACAAGTATGAGGAGGCATTGCTTTTTATCGATCAGGCCATGAGCTATTCTGCAAGCAGAAACAACTCGTTTATTACTTTCTTTTCTTTATCAATTAAGTGTCAAGTATTAGAGGACATGGGTGAACTTAATCAATGTTTACATTTTTATAAGGAAATGGAAAAAATTCTGGAGGACCATCAAAGTCTTTCGATGTTGAAGGCCAGTTATTATATTGGCATAACTGGGATTTATTTAAAGCAGATGGACCTCAAAAGTGCAGAAAGCTGTTTAAAACAGGCAGCGGAGTCGATTACGGATTCCGTGCTTCCCATTGGCAGAGGATATAGATATAACTTGGCGGAATTCAAGTTTATCCGGGGAGAATCAGAGGAAGCGATGGCATTGATGTATGAGCTGATCAACTTGGAAAATTATCAAAGTCCAGTTTATTTGGCGCCGCTTTTGGACTATGTTTTTCGTTATAACAATTATTCCCGTGACTCACTTCAGGAGCAGTATAAATTTGGTTATGAGAGGATGAAAAACCCCTACAGACATTTGGAAAACCAGCTATTATATGCAAAGATCATTTTCCATGAAGGAAAAGATCAAGCGGCGATAGAGCTGACGGACCAAATCTTGGCGTATTCCCGAAAAACTAAAGTGAAATTCATGCTCATCAAAGGTTCTCTTTTTAAATTGAAGATGATCGTTCATCATCCCGGGAAGAAGCGTGAGAGGATCAATCTGTTTCGTGAAGCGCTATTTTACAGCAGCGAAGATCACATTCTCCTGCCGTATTACAAGGAAAGAGAAATGGTCGCCAAGATAGCCCAACAATATGAACAACATGTTTACCCTCATCTTGCTCCGCATGAAAAAGACCATTACAAGGCTATTTTGACTGTTTGCCGGGTGCAAAAGCCATCTATTCTCAGCAAAAGGGAGACAGAGGTGCTGCGGGAAATTGCCGAAGGCTCAACAAATAAGGAAATCGCTGAACATTTATGCATCTCACTGGCTACAGTAAAATCTCACATTATTAACATATATAGCAAGCTCCATGTAAACAATCGCGTGGCAGCTATTCAAGCCGCCAAAAAGATGGGAATTTTACATGATTGAATGCACGTATTTGTGAAGGCGCTGTCCAGGAAGAAGGATAGCGCCATCTTAATTTAAATGGTAAGATGTCCCTATACATAATTGTAAGGAGAGAATTTTGTGAAAAAGATATTGTTTGTTTTAGTTGTAGTGCTGTTGACAATGGCAGGATGTGGCGGGAAAAAAACTGATAAAGAAGTCAGTTCGGTTGAATCATCGCCCAAAGTGACCGAAGATAATTCTACGGATGAAACGAATGATGAGAAGGACAACGAAGAAACAAAAAAAGAAGAGTCGAAAACTATTGACGAGGTACTTGTTGATAATGACAACTTAAAGGCTACTTTAACTAATATTGTTAAAGTAGAAGATAAAGAATGGGACGAAGAAAGATATGACATCCACATTAAGATTGAAAACAAAAGAGAAGATACTATTGAAGTGCAAGCTCATGAGGTGTCAGCTGACGGAAAGATGATTGATGACTCCGTTTCGTTTAGCGAAACTGTTGCAGGTGGCAAGTATTCAGATGCAACCATGGTAATAGAAAGTTACGGAGAGGAGGACGGTCTACCTGACTTAAACGAAAACCTAGAGTTTACATTGGTCGTATTTTCGAATGACGATTATGATTACGAAGAAAAGCACAACGTGAGTATACAATTGAAATAATAATATATAAATAACCCGGGGGCTGTCCAGAAAGTCGGTGAAAACCGACTTTCTGGACAGCGCTTTTCTTTTAGGGGCTTTTTGGACAGTCTCTTCGCACATTGATATAGCATACACCAGTTGACAACGAGTAATTAAATGTTATATATTTCATTTAACATAAAATTTAAATACCATATTTGAAATCAGAACAGAGGTGTGACATGTTACTTGGTCAGATTGCAGAGGTTAAAACCGGGCTTGTGTTAAGCAGAAAGAAAGCAGAAGTGCGTTATGAAGTAAAAGCGACCTATCCTTTGCTCTCTTTAAAAAATATAACGGAAGACGGTATGATTCAGGCCGACTCTTATGATCAGTTTAAAAGTAATGAAATCCTGAAGGGTCATTACTTTTCGAGTACAGGCGATGTTCTCATGCGTCTTAGTCAACCGAACATGGCCGTTTACATTAATGACGAACAAAGCGGGCTCTTAATACCTTCCTATTTTGCGGTAATCAAGGTTCATCATTCGGAATTCTTGCCACAGTATGTAGCTTGGTATTTGAATTCAGATGCAGTGAAAAAGGAATTGGAACGTTCCCAGTCTGGAAGCCGCATCCCCAGTATGAATCAAAGTGTGTTAAAAGGTTTGTCAATTAAAAAATTACCATTGGATAAACAAAAATTATTGGTTGAACTATGGAAGCTCCATTTACGGGAAAAGGCTTTGTATCATCAGTTAATTGAGGAAAAAGAGCAATGGTTTAAAGGAATATCTACAAGTATTGTCAATGGAACATTGAAGGGGGAAACGAAATGAGTAAGAAAGTGACGCAACAGCAGATAAATCAAATATTATGGGAGGCAGCCGATACCTTCCGGGGAAAAGTAGATTCCAGTACATACAAGGATTACATCCTCACCATGCTGTTTATAAAATATTTGAGTGATGCTTACAAAGAGCATGTGGAGGAATATACAAAAAGATATGACGGTGATGAACAACGTATCCAACGGGCGTTATCACGGGAACGATTTGTATTGGACGAGTTTTCCACATTTGATTACCTTTACAGTAAGCGCAACGATGTTGAAATTGGTGAAATTATCAATAAAGCATTGGAAAGATTGGAGAATGAGAACACTGCAAAGCTTCGTGGGGTTTTCCGAAACATTGACTTTAACAGTGAAGCTACTCTTGGAAAGACGAAAGAGAGAAATGCTATGCTGCGGGCGTTGTTGGAGGACTTTAATAAACTTACTCTAAAGCCATCCGTTGTTGGTACTGAAGATGTGATCGGTGACGCTTATCAATTTATGATTGAGCGTTTTGCATCTGACGCAGGGAAAAAAGGCGGAGAATTTTATACACCGACAATGGCATCAGAACTCCTTGCCCGACTTGTTAAACCTCAAGAAAATGATCGTATTTATGACCCAACTTGCGGATCAGGCTCTTTACTTATTAAGGTAGCAAACCAGGTTCCAAATAAAAAGGTTGCCATCTATGGTCAGGAACGAAATGGTGCAACGCATTCGCTTGCACTGATGAATATGTATTTGCACGGAATAGACGATGCAAAGATTGAATGGGGGGACACACTTTCCAACCCGCTTCATTTAGAGGATGGGAAATTAATGAAGTTCCAAGCAATTGTAGCGAACCCCCCATTTTCATTAGACAAGTGGGCGATGGGCTTTGCAGGGGAAGGCCATACGGACAGTAAGTTCAAGATGGAGGCAAGTCTTGATCCGCACAGCCGATTTGAGTGGGGTGTGCCGCCGAGTTCCAAAGGGGATTTTGCCTTCGTTCAACACATGCTCTATTCGTTGGCCGAAAACGGACGGATGGCAACGATTTTACCGCACGGGGTGTTATTCCGTGGTTCCAGTGAAGGGAAAATTCGTAAACAGATCATTGACATGAACTTACTTGATGCCGTGATTGGTTTGCCTGAAGGATTGTTCTATGGCACAGGGATTCCGGCTTGTATCCTTGTCATGAAAAAAGACCGTAAACGTAAAGACGTTCTTTTCATTGATGCATCGGGTGAAGAACATTATGAAAAAGGCAAGAACCAGAACAAGTTGCGTGAACAAGATCTTGAAAAAATTGTAGGGACCTACGAAAATTTTGAAACGATTGACAAATATTCTTATGTCGCAACCCTTGATGAAATCAAAGAAAACGATTATAACCTCAACATTCCGCGCTATGTGGATACGTTTGAAGAAGAAGAGCCTGTCGATATGGCACAAGTGAAGGAAAACATTCGAAACATCAAGCAAGAACTGGCGGAAGTGGAGGAGCAGATGGAGAAGTATTTGGAGGAATTGGGATTTTGAATTGATGGGGAGGGGATGGGAAATTATGAATCAAATAACTGATACTGAAATTTATCAATCTCTAAGAGAGGCATATGGTGTGAATGCTAAATTTAAGAGTGGACAACTTGAAGCTATTCGATCCGTAGTGGATGGCCAACGATCATTAGTTGTTCAAAAAACAGGATGGGGAAAGAGTTTAGTTTATTTTTTATCGACTAAACTGTTACGTGAACATGGAAGTGGTCCAACAATTGTTATTAGTCCATTATTATCACTGATGAGAAATCAAGTCGAAGCAGCTGAAAGGTTCGGTTTGAAAGCAAGTACTATAAATAGTTCAAACAGAACACAGCTAACTGAGATTATTGATGAAATCTTAAACAATCAAGTGGATATATTATTTATCTCCCCGGAAAGACTTAGTGATAGTTGGTTTACGGAAAAAATACTTCCTAAAATACCAAACGGTCTTGGTATGATTGTAATAGACGAGGCACATTGTATATCGGACTGGGGCCATGATTTCCGCCCGGATTATAGGAGGATTTCCCGAGTACTAAAATTATTGCCATCGAGTATTCCGGTCCTTGCTACAACTGCTACTGCAAATAATCGGGTTGTTCGGGATATTGTAGAGCAATTACAAATAAACCTTCAAATTTATCGTGGAAGTTTAACACGAAATTCTCTTCGTTTACAAAATATTGTTATGGAGAAGAAATCTGAACGCTTTTCATGGTTAGCTAAAAATGTCCCTAATTTCAAAGGCAGTGGCATTATATACTGCTCAACGATCCAAGATTGTGAACTTCTTGCTAAATGGCTTACTATATGTGGGATTTCAGCAGAAGCGTATCATGGCCAGTTAAAACCAGCAGAACGAGAGCAGCTCGAACAAAGGCTTATCAAAAATGAGGTTAAAGTGTTAGTTGCTAATTTGGCACTGGGGATGGGGTTTGATAAAGACGATATCGGTTTCGTCATTCATTTTCAGATTCCCGCTTCGCTTATAGCGTATTATCAACAAATTGGTCGGGCGGGGAGGAAGCTAAAGAATGCCTATATTGTTTTGTTGCACGGTATTGAAGATAAAAGCATACAAGAGTACTTTATTAGAAATGCATTCCCTCCGAAATGGATGTTTGTTGAAGTGGAAAAGGCTCTTGCGGCATCAGATCATGGGTTAACCCGTAATCAAATAGCGGAACAAGTAAATATACCCGTAAATAAAATAAACGATGTGCTGAAGATTCTGGGTATTGAACAAGCGGTCATCAAGGAGGGAAGTACATATATTCGTACTACCTATCCCTTTCAACTAGATGAACAGAGGTTGGAAAGCGTTCGAGTAAACAAAACGGATGAACTGAATAGAATGTTGGACTATGTATATGAAAAAGGATGCCTTATGCAATTCATTGCTAAAGAATTGGATGATTTAGAAGCGCAACCATGCGGGAAATGTGCAAATTGTACGGCTCCTTTTATTTCTGTAAAATTAGATGAAGCAAGTGTTACGGAAGCTATGGAATTCCTGAAAACAGATTATATGGAAATTAAACCGAGAGAAAGATGGTCAAATGGAAAACATATTTCTTCAAGTGAACGCTGTGAAAAAGGATTCGTATTAAGTCGTTATGGTGATTATGGTTGGGGGAAAATAGTTCGAGATGGAAAATACAAGACAGGTAGGTTTCATGATACTCTCGTTAAAGCTTCAGCCAAGATACTTATTAAAGAGCTCTTAGAAAAGAATAGTGGTCTGGATTTTGCTATTACTTATATTCCGTCTTTCAATCAACCTGCACTAGTTAAAGACTTTGCGACACGCTTAGCAAAGGAGCTTGGCCTTCCTTTATTGGATATACTAGAAAAAACGGAACAGCGCCCAGCACAAAAAAATATGGAGAATAGTTTTCAACAAGAAAAGAATGTACAAGGGTCGTTGAAAGTAGTTGGTTCAAATCCAGTGGATTATTTACTCATCTTAGTAGATGATATGGTGGATTCAGGTTGGACATTTACTGTAGCGGGTATGATACTAAAAGGAGCTGGATATGAAAAAGTTTATCCGTTTGCTCTTTCAAGAACGACAAAATAAGGAGCGTTCCTGTTACTTTCTATCCCCGGATTCTTAAAGCACTGAAAAGGCATAAGAAAACAGCAGTTTTAGTTAGCGTTAAACCCACAGGGCATGCTGTTAGCCATGACGAATTCCATGTATGTTAAAACAGTCAAAAGAACTAAATATTTTTTTGACACTCCAATAACGGGTTAAACCGTTGATAAACCAAGATCTATAGAGGGAGGGATATCTACATGCAACTTTCTGACAATAGTTTGGCGACTTTACTATTGTGTTCGGATATAACGGGATATGGAAGTAAAAGTACAAAACGATTCACACTTACTGAGTGGAATAAGTTAGCTGATCAAATTGTAAATTCTGATTTGAAATCGCCATCTGCACTATTGCATGCAAGTGATAATGAAATTCAACAAGCATTAGAGATAAACGGTGAAACTATCGACCGTATACGTCAGCTATTAAATCAAGCAATGTCATTATCTCTTGAACTTGAAAAATTAGCATCTCGTGGTATTTGGGTAGCAACAAGAGCAGATACCTCTTACCCCATTGCTTTAAAGAAAGTCTTGAAATATAAATCGCCGATCTATGTATTTGGATCGGGAAATCCCGAAAATGTGAATCGAAGTGGAATTGGAATTGTAGGCTCAAGAGATGTAGATAATAGTGGAATTGAATTCACTAAACGGCTCGCTGCTAAAGCTGTGAATGAAAATCTATCCATAATCTCCGGAGGAGCAAGAGGAGTAGATGTGACCGCGGAGCAAGAAGCTCTTCAATGTGGAGGGAAAGTGATCTCTATTTTACATTCAAAAATGCAGACGGCTATTCAGAAAAAAACAATTCGTCATGCAATTGAAGCAGGGCAACTAACCATATTATCTGCTGTCCATCCGAATGCGGGCTTTACAGGATATCGGGCAATGGAGCGTAATAAATACATTTATGGATTGTCGAAAGGCACCTTTATTGTGTCATCCGCAGAAGGATCGGGTGGTACATGGAGTGGTGTAGAAGAGAATGTAAAGAATGGTTGGGTACCAACTTTCATTCGATCGGATGAATGGGCTCCCGCAGGTAATCGAGCTTTATTGGCACGACATGAAAAGAGTGAGCTTGTTCGTCCTTTTCACTTGGATCAATCTCTTACCTTAGTAGACTTGATAAAATCATCTACTCCACAAAGCGCAGCGACTTTCAATGAGAATAATTATGATGTCTATCGCCTTATTGAGCCATTACTTAAAAAAGTATTAAAAAGAGCAAAGTCATTGGACGATTTGTCTAGCATTTTCCAAGTGCACAAACAGCAAATGAAAGATTGGATGGCAAGAGCTATACAGGAAAGCACATCTGAGGTTATCGAATTGAAAGATGGCGTGTATATTTTGGCAGATGAAATACCTGTAAAACAGCAGAGCTTTTTTGATGTTGAAATGTAAAAAAATTAATCTTGTAAAGCACTTAGTAATGATGCAATGATTAGTTGCTTTAGTACTAGGTGCTCTTTTAAAGACACTGCGAAAAAATAATCAAGATATCAAGTAAAAGCTTACGGAAATGGAAGAAGAGATGGAGAAATTAGATCATCACAAGGGTTAGGGGTGAGAGATTGGAAGATCAAACACATTTCTTAATGTATCAAACGGAAGATGGCAATACCAAAATCCAAGTGCGTATGGAAGGTGAAACGGTTTGGATGACGCAAAAGGCAATGGCAGAGCTGTTTCAGACAACACCCCAGAACATTACCCTTCATATAAAAAATATTTATGAGGAAGCTGAATTGTTGGTGAGTTCAACTTGTAAGGAATACTTACAAGTTCAAGTTGAAGGTTCGCGGGAAGTAAAAAGAAAGGCTAAACATTATAATCTCGAAATGATTATTGCTGTTGGTTATCGTGTCCGTTCGCACCGAGGTACACAGTTCCGTCAATGGGCAACGGAACGCTTAAATGAATATCTCGTTAAAGGATTTACGATGGATGATGAGCGGTTGAAAGAAATCCGCAACCTTGGACAGGATTATTTTGATGAACTGCTTAGGCGTATTCGTGATATTCGTGCGTCGGAGAAACGCTTTTACAAGAAGATTACGGATATCTATTCCACTTCCATTGATTATGATCCAAATGTGCAGATCACAAAAAATTTCTTTGCAGAGGTTCAAAATAAATTACACTTTGCCATTCATGGTCATACAGCGCCTGAACTTATTAAGCTTCGTGCCGATGCTTCTAAGGAGAATATGGGATTGACGACTTGGAAAGGAGATAAAGTAAGAAAAAAAGATGTAACCATTGCCAAAAATTATTTAACAGCGGGCGAAATAGAGGACTTAAACCGAATTGTCACAATGTACTTGGATTACGCTGAATCACAAGCAAAAAAACAGAAGCCGATGTACATGAAAGACTGGGCAGAAAAGTTAGATGCCTTTTTAGAATTCAATGAGCATGACATTCTTACAAATCCAGGGAAAGTCAGTAAGAAAGTAGCAGATAAATTGGCAAAAGAACAGTACGATCTTTTCCATCAACAACGATTAACAAACCCTGAAAAAGATGACTTCGATAAGCTTTTGGAGCAAAAACGTTTGAAATAAATCGATTAAGGAGCGGAACCAAAAATGAATAAATTCGTCTTTAATGAAGCAGGTATTCAGGGGTTATACGGTGGGCTGACTAAAGCAGAGGCTAAATCCTTGTCATCTAACCATATGGGCAGTACAGAACTTGCTGCAAATTTGTTCAGTGCGACCCAAACACAAGAAAAACTAAGACGTGAAAACATACAGAGCAAGTCAAACGCAAGCCAAACCCATTTTCAAGTTGGAGCAAAAGTACGACAAACCATACAAGAACTCGGTGGGACAATGCCAGAAGATTTGCCCACTACTGAGAAAAGTATTAAGTAGATAGAGAGGCAGGAGAAGAAAAGGATTGAGGAATGGGATCGAGATGACAAAAATACATCAGAAGATAAAGTATCCAAATAGCTGGCGAAAGCTCACTCTTAATGATTGCGGAAACTGGATAGGTGGAGGAACTCCGTTAAAGAGTAACCCAGATTACTGGATAGATGGAAACGTGCCGTGGGCCACTTCACAAGACATTATAGAGCCAATGCTTACTTCAACGACATACAAAATTACGGAGCTAGCTGTCAAAGAGACGGCAACTAATGTAATTCCTAAAAATTCTATTATTCTTGTGATGCGAAGTGGAATTCTAAGAAGAAAGTTTCCAGTTACGAAAACCATTGGCGATGTTGCAATTAACCAAGATTTAAGAGCTTTGATTCCCAATAATGATATCGACTTAGAATACCTTTATAATTTTATAATGCATAAAGAAAAGAAAATCTTAGAGACCTGTGTAAAGGTTGGAACAACTGTTGAAAGTGTTGAGCTTAATTTCTTAAAGAAGTTTGACGTCCAATTACCCCCTTTAAAGGAACAACAAAAAATCGCCTCCATTCTCTCCACCTGGGACAAGGCAATTGAGTTGAAGGAAAAGCTGATTGAGCAGAAGAAAGAGCAGAAAAAAGGGCTTATGCAGAAGTTGCTGACGGGTGAAGTGAGGTTGCCTGGATTTGAGGGGGAGTGGGAGGAAGCTAGTTTAGGAAAAATTGCCAATATTATCATGGGACAATCCCCAAATTCAAGTAGTTATAATGAAAACTATGAAGGACTTCCATTAATTCAAGGAAACGCTGATTGTGAAAACAGGAAAACTAAGCCTCGTATTTGGACAACGAAGCCAACAAAACAATGTAAAGTTGGAGATATAATAATGACTGTTCGTGCACCTGTTGGACATATATCACGTTCATTACATAATGCATGTATTGGAAGAGGCGTTTGTGCTATTAGAAGTAAAGTTGTTCAAGACTTCTTATTCTATCAGCTTATATTCAAAGAGAATTATTGGATAAGAATTTCTCAAGGTAGCACATTTGATTCAGTAAACAGTAATGATATTAAAGAATTGAAACTTTTAGTACCAAAAGCCGAAGAACAAAAGGAAATTGCTTCTCTTTTAAAAGCATTTGATAAAGAGCTTGATCTCCTTATACAGCAAGTAAATCAAATAAAACAGCAAAAAAAAGGTCTCATGCAAAATCTACTAACTGGGAAGGTTCGGGTAAGGGTTTAAGTTTCTTTACCCTATTTCCGGACAAATGGAGGTGGAAGGTGTGCCAAGGGGTATGTTGTTTGATGAACGGTATATAAGTCAGTTGCCCGCGGTTGAGGTGTTGCAGGGGGTGGGCTATGAGTCTATTGATTCTGTTCAAGCGGAGGCGATGCGGGGGAATTTGTATGAGGTTTTGCTCCGAACGGTATTGGAACGGAAGCTTCGGGAGTTGAATCGTTACGAGTATCAAGGTGTGTCTTATTCATTCAGTGAGACGAATATCCAGCAGGCGATTCGGGATTTGGATGAGTCGTTGACGGACGGGCTTGTGAAGACGAATGAGAAGATTTTTGAGACGTTGCTTTTGGGGCGGAGTTATACGGAATTTTTGCCTGATGGTTCGAAGAAATCGTTTACGATGCAGTTTGTCGATTGGGACCATATTGAAAACAATGATTTTCATGTCGTTGAAGAGTTCTCGATTGAACGACAAGATGGTAAGGGCACGATTCGTCCAGATATTGTCTTGTTTGTGAATGGGATTCCTTTTGGTGTCATTGAGTGTAAGAAAGCGTCGATTTCGATGCAACAGGGGATTAGCCAAATGATTCGTAACCAAGGGAAGGACTATGCTCCCCAATTATTCAAATATGTCCAGATTGTCATGTCCACGAACAAAAATGAAACCCAGTATGCGACGTGTAATACACCAAAAAAGTTTTGGTCGGTTTGGAAGGAAGAGCATGAGGATTGGCTAAAAGGCTGGTTGGACAAAACGGTCCATAATCGATTACCTACCATGCAGGATAAAAACATCATCTCATTATTCCATCCAGAACGATTGCTTGAACTGACACAGTTTTTCACGTTATTCGATAAAGATGTAAAGAAAGTGACTCGTTACCAGCAATACTTCGCCATTAAAGAAATCTTGAAAACAATTGAAATACGAGACGAAAATGGCAACCGGCAATCAGGTGTCATTTGGCACACACAAGGTTCAGGCAAGAGTTTGACGATGGTCATGCTTGCGAAATATGTACTTTCAGAATTAAAAGAATTCAATCCTCAAGTCATCGTTGTCACAGACCGAGTGGAATTGGACAAGCAAATTCATAATACATTCAACCATACAAGGCTAAAAGCGAGCCGTGCAACGAAAGGAAGTCACCTCGTTGAACTCATGAACGACGGCAATGTGGACATCGTGACCACACTTGTCCATAAATTTGATACAGCCCAGACGTTGCAAGAACCAATTGAATCCAAAGATATTTTTGTATTAGTAGACGAATCGCATCGATCCCAATATGGCCAACTGCATATCAAAATGAAAAAAGTATTCCCGAATGCCTGTTATTTGGGCTTCACAGGCACCCCTTTGATGAAAAAAGAGAAAAGCACCATGATCAAATTTGGGAAATTGATTCACACATATACAATTGCAGACGGTGTGAAGGACAAGGCGATTGTACCACTTCTTTATGAAGGAAAAATGGTCAATCAAACAGTTAATCAAAAAGCAATCGACAATCGGCTGGACATGATTACCCGTCATTTGAATGATGAACAGAAGCAAGAAGTGATGAAGAAATGGAGCCATTTTGAGCGGATTGCCTCATCGAACCAGCGGATCAGTATGATTGCATTCGATATTAACGAGCATTTTCTACACAACTACAAAACACAGGGCAGCCAGTTTAAAGGCATGCTAGCCACCAATAGTAAAATTGAAGCCATTCGATATTTGGAGTCCTTTGAGGAACTTGGTGACCTCAACTGCGCAGTCGTTATTTCCCCTCCCGACCAACGGGAAGGCCATGAATCCGTGGACGAAGAATCAAGAGACAAAATTCAATTATATTGGAAGAAAATGATGAATCGATATGGCACCCCAGAAGCATATGAGGATGCCATCAAAGAAGAGTTCATTCATGGCGATGACCTAGATTTGTTAATTGTTGTTGATAAACTTCTGACAGGCTTTGACGCTCCAAGGGCTACCGTTTTATATATTGATAAGTCGATGAAAGAGCATACGCTCCTTCAAGCAATCGCAAGGGTCAATCGTCTGTACGAAGGCAAGGATTACGGTTTGATCATCGACTATCGCGGTTTGCTTGAGAAATTGGACGAGGCACTTGAAATGTATTCAGGAGCAGGCTTAGAGAATTTTGACCCGAATGATTTAAAAGGGGCGATCTACGATGTGATCAGTATCATCGGACAGCTCCGCCAAACACACTCGGACTTAGTGCAAATGTTTACTTATATCCGCAATAAACATGATATGGAGGAATATGAAGTATCACTTGAAGACGAAGAACGCAGGCAGGCATTTTATGATGTACTGAGTAAATTTGGGAGGAATGTAGGGATTGCGCTAGAGTCTGAGAAGATACATGATGCTCTTCCTCCTGAAGAACTGCAAACATACAAAAAAGACTTGAAATTCTACCAGGAATTACGAAGAAATTTGAAAAGGCGCTATTCAGATACAATCGACCATAAAGAATATGAGGCAAAAATGCAGAAATTAATGGACAACTATATTTCTGCCGAAGAAGTGATCCGGATTACAAACCCAGTCGATATCCTCAATGAGAAAAAGTTTGAAGAAGAAATAGAGCGTCTCGGTACAAAACGGGCAAAGGCAGATGCCATCCGGACCCGCCTAACGAAAAGTGTCAATACGAAATGGGATGAAAACCCAGCTTACTATAAGCGTTTTTCCGAGCGGATTCAGGAAGCAATTCAAGCATATAAAGAACAAAGAATATCTGAAGCTGAGTATTTGAATGCGATGAAAGATATTATGAAGGAATATCGACGCGGCGAGCCAGTGGATGATTTCCCAACGGTCCTTAAGGAAAATGCTAATGCACAGGCTTTTTATGGCGTGACGAAGGATATTCTTGGTGAAGTTCAAGAGAATATGGTCAACTATGATACGATGGGTAAGTTGGCCCTGAAAATGGACGAGATTATCCGTGAGTATACAAAACGTGATTGGCACGATAATTTAGAAGTGCATAATCGGATTGCCCAAGAATTAGATGACCTTCTATATGATTTCTCCAAGGAACATCAAGTCGAAATTAATCTAGATCTAGCGGATAAGATCATCGAGCAAATTAAAACGGTAGCCCTAAGGCGTTACTGAGGACGTGAACAACAAATGGAAAAGCACCAAGTCCAATATGGTTCAAAGTGGTTAGAATTCGAACTGGAAAGAAAAAACGTTAAAAACGTCAATCTGAATATTAAACCAAATATGACCATCACTGTATCGGCAAATGATGCTGTTCCCCTTTCTTTTATTTACGATTTTGTAAAGGGGAAAGGTGCCTGGATTACGAAGCAAGTCAAACAATTTGAGACGGTGCAACCTTACAAGCAAAGTGAACGTGAATACGTGAGCGGTGAATCGTTTAAATACCTTGGCAAGCAGTATCGATTAAAGGTGCAGGAGACAGATAAGGAAGAAACAGTCAAATATTTTCGGGGGTTCATTTACTTATTCGTGAAAAATAGCGATGACTACAGCAGGAAGGCCAAATTAATCGATGGCTGGTATCGGGATAAGGCGGAAAAGACTTTTGAAGCGTTGTTAGACAAGTTATACCCGCTGGTAAAAAAGTATGGTGTAAAAAAGCCCGCGATCGACATTCGAGTAATGAAGGCTCGCTGGGGGTCCGCTTTCGTTTCGTCAAACACGATTCTACTGAACTCAGAACTGATCAAAGCCCCAAAATTTTGTATTGAATATGTCATCCTGCACGAAATGATTCACTTTAAATACAATAATCACAGCGACAGCTTCTACCACATGCTTTACGCCCTCATGCCCGACTGGGAGAAGAGGAAGGCGATTTTGGATGAGGAGATAGTAAGGGATATCTGAATGGAACTACCAAACATGTTTGCTCACTAAAAGGTTTAAAGGGCATCGTGTTCGTGCAGAAGAAGGGGTTAAAAATTTGCAAAAAGAGAGCCCAAAATGTTTTCACATTGGGCTCTTGGATGGATTCCTTATTGGTTAAATGATAAGATCCGTTATGAATCGGGAGGTTCACGTACGGTTCTGTGAGAGTCTTTTGGGGAAATTCCCATGGCTACTCGATTTCGTCGCATTTCCTAGTAACGCTTATTTTGTGTAGTTGTCGAAGTAACCCTGAATAAAGACTATCGGTGTCCCTTTATCACCGCTGCCTGAAGTCAGATCAGACAGTGAACCGATTAGGTCTGTTAGTCTCCGAGGAGTAGTTCCTTGGGCTTCCATCGCTCCGACTAAGTCATCCTGCTTCTCATCAATGTACTTAGAAATGGCTGTTTTCAGTTCTTCACCTTTTAAGTCAGCAAATTGATTGTCAGCCAAATATTTTAATTTAATTTCATTCGGTGTTCCTTCTAATCCAGCTGTATAGGCAGGGGAAACAACCGGATCTGCCAGTTCCCATATCTTTCCTACAGGATCTTTGAATGCCCCATCACCATAAACCATGACCTCAACCGTTTTACCTGTCTTCTCTTTCAGGATTTTTTGAATGTTATCAACGACAGGCTGACAATTGCGCGGGAATAACTTTACACTATCTTCTGTTGCTTTATTCGAGCCCAATAAGCCATAGGCCTCATTAAAACCACTTCCGTCAATGGATTCAGAAAGAATATTATCAAGGCTATAAATTTTTTCGCCGCCATTAGCCTTTAAAATTCTTTTCGTTCTAGCCCGTGAATGAATATCACAGCAGAGTACACTTTTTGTATATTCCAAAATCGTCTTTGGATGATTTGAAAAGATGACTTCGCATTCTACTCCATATTCTTCAACCAAAGACTTGTAATACTCAATATAATCTACGCCTGTGAAGGTATGTTTGTTGTAGCCAAAGTGCTCACGAAATTGCTTTTCTGTTAGAACATCTGTCCAAGGGTTTATCCCTTTTTCATCAAGTGTATCTAAATCCACTAAATGATTGCCTACTTCATCGGAAGGATAGCTTAACATTAACACGATTTTCTTGGCTCCTTTTGCGATACCGCTAAGACAAACGGCAAAGCGGTTACGGCTAAGGATAGGGAAAATCACACCGATGGTATCATCGCCAAATTTGGCTTGAACATCTTTGGCAATATGGTCAATGGTGGCATAGTTTCCTTGTGCACGTGCCACAACCGACTCTGTAACAGTGACAATATCTTTATTCTGAATAGTAAAGCCTTCAACTTCTGCTGCTTTTAATACACTATCAACAACGATTTCTTCAATGCGATCTCCCTTATTGATGATAGGGCAACGAAGTCCCCTGGCAACAGTTCCTACAACTCTTTCCACAATCATTCGCTCCTTCTTCGCAATCTAACTAAAAACTAAAAAGGGTCAATTTTTTATAAGTATGATACTAATACATAGCAATTAAAACAGTCTCCTCTTGTAATATACGGTTTTTAATGATATAAGTAAAGTCAATATATCTAATATCGGATATAAGGATGGATTATATGGTGAGCAAATTGGATTTATATTACCTTTTTTATACTGTTGGTAAAAATACAAGCTTCTCCAAAGCGGCAAAAGCGCTATATATGTCACAGCCGGCAATAAGTCAATCAATTGCACAATTAGAGAAGGAATTAGATACAAGGCTTTTTAATCGGCTATCTAAAGGTGTCACACTAACTGATGAAGGAAATTTATTGTTTGAATATGTCAGTTCAGCACTTCAAATTATCCAAGCTGGTGAAGAAAAGCTGTTAGAATTTAAAAATTTAATCCTTGGTGAGTTTAAAATAGGGGTTAGCGATACTATTTCGCGATACTTTTTACTCCCTTATTTAGAAACTTTTCATAATCGATATCCAAATCTTAAATTCAAAATAGTCAATGGGACAACGTGGGAAATTATCGCTGCCTTAAAAGCGGGAGAAGTGAACATCGCCATCTGCAACCTCCCCATTGATGACAAGTCATTAGAAGTAAAGCCTTTACTGGAAATCCAAGATACCTTTGTATATGGCGAAAAATACCGAAAAGTATTTTCTAAGCCGGTGAAATTTGAGGAACTCGTTAAGTTCCCGCTTATTTTATTGGACAATTCCAATTCCCGAAGATATGTTGAAGAATTTTTCCTGACAAAGGGAATTAAAATTCAGCCGGAATTTGAGTTAGGTTCACATGAGCTGCTGTTAGAATTTGCAAAGATTAATCTTGGTGTTGCTTGCGTTACAAAAGAATTCTCTGAACCGTTTTTGAGAAAAGGCCTGCTTCATGAAGTGACCTTAATGGAACCTATACCTAAAAGAAGTATTGGTATATGTTATTTGAGAAATGTTCCTTTAAATAGAGCTACGGAAAGGTTTGTTGACCTTATTGAAGAAAATATAGGAAATTTCTTATAGCAATAAGTGTACTATTAGTTTAGTTAAAATTAGAAGATGTATGTAACAAAAAAATCATATGGTTCACCTCGAAAATATCTTAACCGGAGAAAGAATCCTTAGTTAGATGCGTGACGGTGAACCGTACAGAATGATT
The DNA here is from genome assembly GCA_009928435.1 of Bacillus sp. HF117_J1_D. Classification (GTDB taxonomy): domain Bacteria; phylum Bacillota; class Bacilli; order Bacillales; family Bacillaceae_C; genus Siminovitchia. The sequence continues at coordinate 640 of JAABNQ010000049.1, read as the reverse complement.
TTGAGCTAGAGCTTGCGTCTTTAGACGTGGGAGTCTCAATTAAGTCTATGTACATTTTCGATAGAAGCTTTATCAAGAGGCAATAGGTACAGTTCATGAAGACCATTCCTATTGCCTTAAATCATTTGAAAGGTTAAAGGATGAGAACGATTGGACAGTACACTCAAAAAATTGCCGACCTATTTATATACTTACTCCTGCAATGGGGGAGAACATTCTTTATGTGCTTTGGAGGCCCGTACATGGTTTGGAGCCGAGCCCCAAGATAACCTGGTGAAAAGCCATGTAATGATTGATCCAAGCCGAAGTCCGTTTATGAAGGAAAGAATTTCTGTCATGTATGAGGTGGAAAGCCTTCAAGACCTACTCAAGCAAGTGGAGACCTTACAAATAACGGGTGAAACGTTTAAAGTCGTCTATGTGAAAAATGAAGGCACACCCAAAACGGAAAAGATAGGGTTTGAGAACAGACGTGCAATTGAGAAGGAAGTCGGGCTACACATCAATGGTGAGGCTGCTCTTGAACACCCAAAAAGACTGTTCGGTGTCATGGTGGTGAACGGAAGATGGATTTTCGGTGATTATTGTAAATCAGCACATTATTTCCGACACCTAATTTCAAATTAATCCAGGTCAATAA
>JAABNQ010000048.1 GCA_009928435.1 Bacillus sp. HF117_J1_D | reverse complement strand
TAGAGCATATATGAAATCCCCATCTGAATACAGGTGGGGATTATTTGACGCTTACGTTGTAATAATGAACTGGAGCTGAAACAAGCAATAAAGACAGCTTTTTTATATGATAATAAAATTTTAATTGAAAAGGAGATTGTCGGTAAGGAAGTCATTGTTGGGGTAACGGGGAATGGTGATAAACTAGCATGTTCACTTGCAGGTGAATGGCGACGAGAGCAACGCTTTTTTGATTATGATGATAAATATTTGGATGAAAGCTTAACCCCACAAATTCCAGCACTTATACATGAGGGAACATATGAACAAATTCGTAATTATGCGGAATTAGCATATGTTGCATTGGATGGTGCTGGTCTCATGAGAATTGATTTTTTCGTTACGGACGAGCAAGAGATTTATTTGAATGAAGTAAATACGTTGCCGGGCTTTACAAAGTATAGTATGTTTCCAGTTTTATTTGAAAAAACTGAGGGGCTGAGCTACTCTAAATTGCTTGATCGACTGATTACACACGGTTTTCAAGCATATGAACAACGAAATAATCTTCAATTTAGGAGAGAGAGTAATGATTATTCGAAAATTAAGTGAAATTGTTTCAATGATAGCTGGTGCAAATTTGCAAGGTCTTGACACTGTAATACATGGTGTGTCAATTGATTCGAGGACTATTGCCTTGGGGAATTTGTTTATTCCGATTGTTGGTGAAAATAGTAATGGGCATGAATATGTCGATGGAGCGATACAAAATGGTGCAGTAGCAACGTTCTGGAAAAGAGATCAACCGAATCCTCCAAAAGAAGTCCCGGTTATATTTGTAGATGATACATTGACTGCCTTACAGCAACTAGCTGCTAATTATCGCAATCAATTACAGCAGGCGACATTTATTGGAGTTACAGGCAGTAATGGAAAAACTTCAACAAAAGATATGTTGCATCAAGTGTTGAGTACACGTTTTAAAACGCAAAAAACGATTGGTAATTACAACAATCATATTGGGGTTCCGCTGACACTTTTATCTTTAGATGACGATGTGGAAATGGCTGTTATTGAGATGGGAATGGACCATCTATTAGAAATTGCTTTTTTAAGTAAAATGGTCAAACCGAATATAGCGATTATTACAAATGTTGGAAATGCACATTTGGCAACAATGGGCTCATTAGAAAATATTGCACAGGCAAAGCTTGAAATTGTGATAGGTTTACAAAAAGATGGTCTTTTAATTGTAAATGGAGACGACGATTTGCTCAAGCATGAGGCAGAGAAACACTTATGTAAGCAATTTACTTTTGGAGAAGGACAGAAGAATGATTTATATTTAACATCCTTCCAACAGGGCGAAAGTTCACTCCAGTTTACGGTATCAAACAGTGCTACTATTTTTGAATTACCGTCAATTGGACAACACCAAGCAATCAATTGCTTGGCTGTTATGCAAGCGGCTAGGTTTGTACAGCTATCAGATGTCGATATTCAATCTGGTTTTCGTCAAGTTCAACTAACGGCACAACGCAATGAAGTCCAAGTGATTGGCCATGTAACGATTATTAACGATACGTATAAATCAAACCCGGAAAGTGTGAAAGCGGCTATTCAGTCACTCGAGTCTCTACCGGATCAGAACAGAAAGATATTTATTATGGGCGATATGGTAGATATGGGCAATCAAGCTGTCTTCCTTCATGAACAGATCGGAGCCTGTATGGCTGAAACAAATATCGATCTTGTATTAGGTTCTGGGGAATTAACGTCCTATACAATTGCGTCTATACAAGAGAGAGAAACGTCATGTGAAGCACATTATTTCCGACAGGAAGCTGAGTTAGTTGAGGCAATCATTGCTTCGGCAACAGAACCTTGTACGATTTTATTTAAAGCTTCACGCTCCCTTCAGTTTGAAAAAGTAGTCGAAGCGATTGAGGAGAGGTTAGTTAAATGAAGCCCATATTACAAATGGATATAAATAATATAATGAAAAATATGCGTGAGCTCGTGCGGAAGGCAAAGGAACAAAATATTACCGTAACAGGCATTACGAAAGGAGTTTGTGGTAATGTGGATTTTGCCCGTATTTTAGTAGGGGCTGGTGTTGATTATTTAGCAGATTCACGGGTTGAAAATCTAATGAAAATCCACTCTTTATCTATTGAAAAAATGCTGCTTCGTTCGCCGAAGTTAAGCGAAGTGAGTGAAGTCGTTCAATATGCCGATTATAGTTTGAATTCGGAGTTTACCGTTATCGAAGCGTTATCCGTTGCTGCTTTATCTCAAGGGAAAATCCATCAAGTCATCTTAATGATAGATATTGGTGATCTGCGGGAGGGCATTTGGTTTGAGGAAACAGAAAAAATCTATGCAACGGTGGAGCGGATTTTACAATTAAAAGGTGTTTATTTAGCTGGAATAGGTACGAATGTTACTTGCTTTGGGGGGGTGATTCCAACAGAGGAAAATTACGGATTTATTACAACGCTTGCTGATGAGCTTCGGGACTATTTTAACATTGATTTGCCGATTGTGTCAGGGGGAAATTCTAGTTGTTTGCATATGCTTTATGCTGGCAATATTCCTCAAGGGATAAATAATATCCGGATCAATCAAGCTATTTTTTTAGGGACTGAAATCGCTTATGGGTGTGAGGTTGAGGGATGGGAGCCTCATACGATTCGCTTACAAGCAGAAATTATTGAAATACAAGAAAAGCCGTCTTTACCTCTAGGGGAAATTGCTCATATGAATGCATTTGGAAAACCAATCTCACCTATCGATAAAGGAATTAGAAAGCGGGCGATTCTTGCGATTGGTAGACAAGATATCGACATTTCGGGGCTTGCCGCAATTGACCAAGCTATTACAATAGAAGGGGCAAGCAGTGATCACCTTATCGTTGATGTTACGAATAGTAAACAACAGTTCTCGGTTGGAGATATGATTACATTTAATCTCGTCACATATGCGAGTGTACTTTCTGGAATGGCATCGAATTATATTGAACAGGTAGCCTATCATGAAATACTATAATGGGATTGATGTTGCGCGGGTAATCGCGGCATTTCTAGTAGTTTGTGTTCATACTGATCCACTAATGACCTATTCAACAACTGGAAACTACTTTTTAGTATCGGTTTTGGCACGCTTAGCTGTACCTTTTTTCTTTGTCGTTTCGGGCTTCTTTTTCGGAAAAAAACTACATGTCGACAAACCGTTTGTCAGTGATCTTCAGATGCTCTTTTCAATTTTAAAAAAATTGCTAATGATTTATATTGCTTGGATGCTTATTTATTTACCACTCCAGTTTTTGGTGTGGGTTCGGAGTGGCGAGTCATGGACGTATTGGTTATCATTCTTACAAAAATCTATATTTGAAGGAAGTTATTACACGCTTTGGTATCTTACTGCATTAATATTTGCAACGGCTTTTTCCTATACACTTTTTAAATTGTTAAAGCCACAAACAGTTTTGTTTGTTACGCTTTGTTTATTTATTGTTGGTACATTACTCCAGTCGTATTATGATGTTTGGCAAGTGAAAGATTTGTTTTCATCGTATTATGCCATTTTTTTAACGACGAGAAATGGGGTGTTTTTTGGATCATTTTTTGTTAGTCTCGGCATATTTATTTCCAAGAGAAAATCTACATTATCCCAACGTTGGAATATCGGTTTATTTTTCATCTCATTACTATTACTTTCAATCGAGGCCTTTCAATTGCAACATCTCGATTTTACAAAAGGAAGTGGCATGTGGCTCATGCTTGTGCCAGCAACGTACTTTTTGTTTAAGGTGCTACAAAATGTACATTTACGAGATGGGAAGTTCCTGCGCTACTTACGTCCGTTTAGTTTACTTGTCTATGTATCACACGGTTTGTTTTTAATTGTTTTTAATCGTGTATTTCAGATAAATTCTGTTGTCTACTTTTTCATCGTGCTTTTCGGTACAAGTCTGCTGTCGGTGGGGGTTATCTATTGGAGTACGCGTTTTCCATTGTTAAAGAAATTGTATGGAGGTTTTCGAAAATATAACAGTCGTCGCTATTATTGATGCTAGACTAAAGATGATGAGCCACATGATCATACGCCATGACTTCCAAAAGGGACGAGCGATCATCTATGAATCTAACGCAATCGTGGTGGATTGCTGGCGATAACTCATCAGTTAGGATAATGATACTCCCCTACCGTCATGGTTTGAGCGTTCAAAGCGTCGCAAGCTATGAGTAGGGCTGGAAGAAATACTTGCAGGGGTGAAATTCCCGTGGAGCTGTACCAACAGCCGTCTAATTATTCTTTATGAAATGATGTGAGGAGGTAGGTAGTTTGAAAGAACGTAAAAAATGATCATAAATAAACATATCCCTGCCTAATTTTATAGTGGATAAAGCAGACATTGACTGTTTGCCACGTAATAAACTGGAATTGTTTATACAAAGATTAGTTTACGTGCTCATTGGCACACTTATTTGTACTTGAAAATGGCAAACGGCACATCTTAATATGCGGGCAGTAAAGTAAAGGTCTGTACCACTCACCTCCCCGTGCTCTGTAGTTGTATCTTACAAAACCTCATCGAAAAGGAATTAGGAGAAGTCCCGGCTTCATATGGGAATGAATATGGTTGGGATCATTCAGATATTCAATTTTAAAAAAGGCTTAAACGGGTAATCATTCTTATTGACATTCAAAAAAGAATGACTTACAATACAATAAATCGTAATGATTACGATTCTCAATATGTAAAATAAGGGCTAAAAGCTACTTACTTGTTTTCAAGGAAACTGTCCAATTTAACGTACCAACTTAGTCACACAATAAAGAATAAGCCGCCAAACGTGTTCGAGTTCGTGCTTTGAAACTCCTACGCCATACTAGCAAAACGTGAAGTGAGAACACAAGCTAATTTCGGCCATGAGGATTATACAGAGAAGTAAGCCATATAATTCGTGAGCAGTGCATCGAATGTCTGTCAGATAATAATATTGGAATTTCTAAAGTGGTTGAAAATAAAAATATAAGTCTAGAGGTAATTTAGATGAAATACGAATTAGATTTTATAAAATTTAACCCAACACAAAACATGACAATTCTTATTAAAACTAATTATCCGATTGAGATGCATAAGCACATTGCTTCAAAAATTATGTCATACGACAGTGTCCACGCTGAACAAGTAGGTTTTATACAAAAACCGATAAACAACGAAGCTGCCGCACATCTACAGATGGCTGGTGGTGAGTTTTGTGGTAATGCGTGTATGGCATTGGCAGCCTTGATTGCATCTGAAAAAGGACTGAAGCAAAACAATTTGACAGAAATAATATTGGGGGTTTCTGGTACCGATAAATTAATACTGTGTCAAGTGAAAAGAAATTTAGAAGTATATCACTGTCAAGTTACTATGCCTATTCCTAAAAAGATAGAACAGAGAAAAATAAAGTATGATGGCAGCGATTTGGATATTGTTATAGTCAGATATCGTGAATTTATACATATTGTGATAGAAGTGGATGATTTTGATGAGACCGTAAGGGAAAAAGCGCAGTCATTAGCAAAGTTGCTTGGAGTTACGTTAGGTATTAACTTGATTGGCGTCTTATTGTATAAATCTAAATCTGATGAATTGGCTCCTCTTATTTATGTTCCACACCTAGATAGTATGGTATGGGAAAGGGGGTGTGGTTCGGGAACAGCATCCTTAGGAGCTTATTTAGCTTGGAAGAATAAAGGGAAAATTGCTGTAAAGATAAGACAACCTGGAGGCTTTATTAATGTAGTTGCTAATTGTCATGAAGGGGAATTTACATGCTTAAAGATTGAGGGATGCATCAGCATAGTTGCATAAGGTAAAGCTTTTATTGATGTTTATTAATAGTGATTTGGGGTGACATTAGTGATTGCGTTAAAAACTTTTCATGAAAATTTAAATACCTTTTTAGAAAAATTCGACGATTCAGCAAGAAGATATAATCATACAATCGATAATTGTTCAGAACTAGAGAGAATAATAGATAATTATTCAAATTTCATCACAAGTGAGAGCAATAACAAAACATGGGAACAACTATCACTACTAGAATTCATTGATTATAATCAGCTTACGTCAGATTTGAGGGAAAAATCAGCACATTGTGTTGCTATTATGGAAAAATATCGAGCGTTAAAGTTATTGAATGGAAATGAAGGGGTATCCGATTATTTTAAAAATATAGAGTCGTGTATTGAGAAGGAATTTGGTAGTTTTCAGGTCAATTCTGAATCGAAAGTATTATTAATAGGATCAGGTTCGTTCCCAATGACACCATTGTTAATAGCTAAGCAAACTGGAGCCGAGGTTGTTGGTATAGATATTGATGATGAGGCCATTAAGCTCGGTTTAAAAGTTGTAGAGAAATTAGGCAGTGGATTAAATATTAAACTAGAAAAAACATTAGTGGGCGATCTTAATTTTGTTAAAGGAACGACCCATATTATTTTTAGTTCAACAGTTGAAAGAAAGTATGAAATACTTGATGAATTACATGCATTAACGAATGAAAATGTAGTGGTGGCCATGAGATATGGTAACCAGTTGAAATCATTATTTAATTACCCAATGAAAAAGGTTAATGAACAAAAATGGAAGATGGTTGAAAATATATTACGCCCAGACCATATATTTGATATTGCATTGTATAAAAAAGTATAGTTTTTGTTTTTCAAAAAGCATTCCTGTAAATAAAGAAATTTGAGCGGAAATGAGCATAGAATCGATTGTTCAAAAATAGAGCCCTATTGGTACGATAGAGAGTGTCATGCATGACCTCGAATTAAGTACCTAAGGAGAACTCCTACAATGGATTTTACACGAAATGAGCGCCTAGCGCAAATCATACAAGAATTTAATTTTACCGATTTTCCTGCTATCAACCAGGCCTTTGGATGTTTGACAGTCACTTGGAAAATGGATGGTGCGTTTATTGAGAATAAATGGATTTTTACGCAACACAAACTAAACGTACGGAAATCGCACATTTTGACAAAAATATTTAATTGCCGCATTCAAAGGGCTAGCTTCAGCTTGAGTTGCCGCGGATTGCTTGCTCTTTCTATGTATTTAAAATACTAGATACCGCGCGTGTCTTTGTCCAGTATGGCTTTCATCCCGGCTGAAAAACGATACAGGAACATTCTTATCTGATCCTTATCCTTAATGTCGCGCGCCCGTTCGATAACCGCATGGAAAAAAGCATTGTACCTTTCGATTTTTAGCGTCATGAAGGTGATCATTGCGGATACAAGGAAAAACAGGAGGTTCAGTCTTTTTAAGGAACGTACCCGAATGTCCTCCAACGGGTAATGTAGGCTTTCAGAATGGACAGCACTCGGGAGGGGCCCCAGCATGTTTCATGTGGAGATACAAGGTGCAATCATACCAAATAGTTTTCCTAGTTTTTAGGAAAATTACTAGGTTTACTAAGATTACCCATTTATTTCAACTTGAGGCTATTGTCGCCGACTCTTATCTCTAGCTTTAACAATTATTGAGTAAATCGGAGAAAAACAGTGATAGTTTAAGAAAAACGAACTTTATTGAAGGGAGGATACTATGAGTAATTTTAAGCGAGTCTTAATTTTAGGAACTGGTCCTACATCAATTCAACTTGCTGTATATTTAAAAGAACAATTAGATTGTTACATAGGGATTGTTGGAAGAGAATCTGTTCGCTCAGAGGCATTTTTTACGGAACTTAGGCAGAATAACCATCTTGTTCGTGCAAGTATTCAAAATGAAAAGCACCGAGCTATGAAAGGTGAATGTTACCTCGACCAAGTTTTTAAAGGGTATGAAACCATACAGGGGGAATGGGATACCATTATTTTATCTGTAACCACAGATGCCTATATAGAAGTAATCAAACAAATCAATGATAAGCTCTTAAAAAAAATAAGGTGTATTGTTTTAATCTCTCCAACTTTCGGTTCAAACAACTTAATCAAGAATTATCTGAACAAACATAATTCAAATGCAGAAATTATTAGTTTTTCTACATATTTAGGTGATACTCGATGGATGCACGAAAAACCATCTAATCATGTTCTAACAACAGCGGTCAAGAAAAAGGTATACATAGGCTCGACGCACCATTCGTCTAAAAATATTGATAGACTGTCTAAAAGTTATGAGCAATTAGGTATTGAGCTAGATGTCATGGATTCTCCACTTGAGGCGGAAACAAGAAATATTTCTTTATACGTACATCCACCTTTATTTATGAATGACTTCTCATTAAATGCGATTTTCGGAGATGTAAATAACAAGAAATACGTATATAAAATTTATCCTGAAGGACCTATTACCCAATATTTAATTCGTGATATGTTATCCCAATGGAAAGAAATAATGGATGTTTTAGAGGAATTAAATATAAAAAGTATGAATTTACTCAAATTTATGACAGAAGATAATTATCCAGTAAGGTTGGAAAGCTTATCCCGTCAAGATATAGAAAGTTTTAATCACTTAGAAACTATTCATCAAGAGTACTTGTTATATATACGTTATACCTCACTATTAATGGATCCTTTTTCAGAACCAGATGAGAATGGAAGATATTTCGATTTTTCTGCTGTTCCAATTAGAAAAATGTTTGTCAATAGAGAAGGGTTTTTGGATATTCCAAGGATGCCTAAAGAAGATTATTATCGCATAAAAATAATACAAGGAATCGCAAGATATTTAGACTCAGAATGTCCGACAATAGATAAATTCATTAAAACATATGAGAGTAAAATTGTAGAGGTTGCTCAATCTCATGAAAACGAATTGCTAACTGATGCATTTGTAGTACAAAATTTTGACGAAGACCTGAATATGATTTGTAGTGAAATAGGAAAAAGTATAGGAACAAAGCAATTGAACTTGTCTTAAACTAATAGTCTAATATTCCGTGTAAATAGTAATGATTTCGTTTTATGGTAGGGACATTGCTTCAATAAAGTAGATTCAAATTAAGTTAAGACTAAGGGGAGAGAAGTAGATTGTTAAATAAAAAATGTAAGTTAGTGGGTCTGATATTTTTGGTTATATCTATTCTAGTTGCCTGCTCTGCGCAAAATTCTAATAGTAAGAAAAAGGACGTTGATGCTTCTAATAGTGAAAACGAGCTAGTTTATGCAATGACAAAAGATGTAGGGGATATGAATCCGCATTTATATACCGGCTACATGGCTGCTCAAGGGATTGTCTTCGAAACTCTGGTTGAAAATACTGCAGATGGAATTAAGCCTTCCCTAGCTAAATCATGGAGCATCTCAGAAGATGGGAAAATATATACGTTTCACTTAAGAGATGATGTAAATTTTCATGATGGAGAACCTTTTAATGCAAATGCAGTAAAGAAAAATATTGATGCGGTACAAGAAAACGCAGAGGTACACTCATGGATTAAATTGTCTCAAAAAATAGTAGAAACCAAAGTGGTTGATGAGTATACAATAGAACTTGTTTTATCTGAAACTTATTCTCCTACGCTGGCTGAATTATCTACGACAAGACCCTATGCTTTCCTATCCCCTAAAGATTTCAAGGACGGTGGTACGAAAGCTGGGATAAGTGGTTACCATGGGACAGGTCCATATATTTTTAGTAAGCATAAAAAAGACGAGTATGCTACTTTTGAAGCCAATGAAGATTATTGGGAGGGGGCTCCTAACATAAAGAAAATTACCGCAAAAGTTCTACCTTCTGGTGAAACAACCTTTTTAGCACTTAAAAAAGGAGAAGTGAACTTTCTCTTCACAGATGACCGCGGGGCAAACAGCATTGATTATGAGTCTATGGATGCATTAGTGGATTCAGGAGATTATCAAGTAGTAAGAAGTAATCCGATGGATACAAAATTGATTGCTGTCAATAGCAGTAAAAAAGACAGTCCTGTCAGTGAAAAAGCTGTGCGAGAATCCATTTGGTATGCAGTCGATCGGGAGACCATCAGTGCAAAAATTCTAAACGGTACGGAGAAACCTGCCGATGCTCTTCTTTCCAAAAATATTCCATACGCAGATATTGATTTGAGGAAGCGTGGCTATGATATTCAAAAAGCAAAGGAGATATTGGAAAAGGCAGGATGGGAAGAAGATGGGTCTGAAACTAGAGTGAAGGATGGCAAGAAATTAAGCATTGAGTTTTATTTCGATAGCAATTCTCCAGCTCAAAAGAGCCAAGCGGAATTTCTTCAGGCTTCGATGAAGAAAATAGGGGTTGAGCTCAAGATAATAGGAGAAGATTCGACATCTATAGCAGACAGAAGAAAATCAGGAAACTACGAACTATTGTACACACGGACATGGGGACTCGCATATGACCCAGAGAGTACGATCTCGGCTTTTACGGATAAATCCTATAATTTGCATTCGACAAAGGGTATGGAAAAAGCCGATGAACTGTATCAAAAAATCGATGAAGTCATGGTCACCACTGATGAGGATAGACGTCAGTCCTTATATGAGGATATCTTGACAATGGTACATGAAGAAGCTGTTTTCATCCCTATTACCTATGGCGGAATGACGGTCGTGGTACCAAAGGGTCTTGAAAAGATTTCGTTTAAGCAAACTCAATACGAGCTTCCATTTGAAAAAATGGAATTTAAGTAAAAAAAGGGGCCAGTCCCCTTTTTCCCTTAACGGATGGCTGGTCACCGTATGTGTGAAAGGAGAATGGTATGGGTTTCTTTATTGTAAAAAGGCTGTTGACGGCGATTCCGTTACTTTTGATCATATCCTTTTTAACCTTTGTATTCATTCAATTATCCCCGTCAAATCCGGCTGAAGTCGTGCTGCAAGCCCGGGGTGTACCAGTCATCACGGATGGGCTCATTTCGCAAACCGAGAAAAAGCTAGGGCTGGATCAACCTTTTCTCATTCAGTATTTCCATTGGCTTATGGATTGTCTCCGATTAGACTTCGGGGATTCTTACGTCACGGGAGAACCTGTATGGGAGTTAATGGGGCCGGCGCTTATTAATACCTTAAGGTTAACATTGTTTTCTGCCATTGTTATAGTGGGATTATCCATTCTTCTAGGGATAATTTGTGCGGTAAATGAAGGAAAACTAGTGGATAAATCAGTAAGGGCGTTCTCTTTTATTCTTATTGGCATGCCTTCCTACTGGCTTGCTTCGTTAATGATATGGTATTTTTCTGTAGCATTAGATTTATTGCCTACAAGTGGAATGGATTCTTATAGAAGCTATATTCTCCCTGTTACAGTTATTACGGTTAGTTATGTAGGTATCTATTTTAGAGTGATAAGGACTTCTATGTTAAGTAATGTAAATGAAGATTACGTGTTGTATGGAAGAGCATGTGGGTTACCAGAAAAGAAGATTACTATGCGTATATTAAGGAATTCTTTACAAGTATCTATTTCTATCTTTTGTATGGGTATACCAACAATATTAGGGGGAACTGTCATAGTCGAAAATATATTTGCATGGCCTGGTTTAGGAAGCCTTAGTATTGATTCCATTCTAAAGAGGGATTTTCCAATCATACAAACGTACGTTTTACTGCTTGGAGTGTCCTTTGTTTTATTTAACACACTATCTGACATTATCAATATGGCGCTCAATCCTAAATTAAGGAAGGGATTTTAAATGATCTTAATGCAAAATTTAATAAAAGATAGGCTGGCTACTGTGTCTTTATTAATAATTGTACTTATTGTAGTTATCGGTCTGTTCGCGCCTGTATTTGCACCTCATAATCCGACGGAAGTTAATATCCATCTTAAATATGCTGGTCCATCGTGGGAGTATTTGCTTGGAAATGATCACTTGGGGAGATGTGTGTTGTCCAGATTGATCTATGGCATACGACCAAGTGTTTTATGGGTTATGTTTGCCTTGATAATTTCGGTATTTATTGGAGCTGTTTTAGGGTTTATTGCTGGTTATTTTAAAGGTAAAGTTGATGCTTTTATCATGAGGGTGTGTGATGTCATGCTTTCATTTCCAGGTTATGTTATGCCTATTGCTTTTGTAGGCGTCTTCGGTGTCGGATTAGAGAACATTCTATTGGCCTTTATACTAATGAAATGGGCATGGTTCACGAGAGTTATTCGGACATCTGTTATGCAATATTCTGAACATGAATACGTTCAATTTGCAAAAGCTTCAGGAATAAATAATATCAAGATTATATGGAAACATATCGTTCCTGTAACGATGGCGGATATCGCTGTTATATCTAGCAGTTCTATCTGTTCAATGATTTTGCAAATATCTGGATTCTCCTTCCTAGGGCTTGGAGTTCAAGCTCCTAATCCTGAATGGGGAATGATGCTTAATGAGGCAAGAAGTGTAATGTTCACAAGACCAGAGTTAATGCTTGCTCCCGGTTTAGCCATAATCATTATTGTATCTGCCTTAAACTTTTTATCGGATTCTCTACAAGTCATCCTAGACCCAAGATTAGTGATCTCAAAGAATTTAAGAATCAAAAATAAAGAGGTAAACACTTTATGAAGTTACTAGAAGTTAACAATCTGAAAATATGGGATAGTAATAAAATTATTATTCATAATATCTCATTTTGTATCGAACAAGGAAGATGCTTGGCAATCGTTGGCGAAAGTGGAAGTGGCAAGTCTATTACTTGTAGGGCAATTATGAGGTTAAACAGGTCCTTTCTTCACCAATCAGGGGATATACTCTTTAAAGGAGAAAATCTAAACCAACTTTCTACAAAAGAGATGAGAAAGAAAAGAGGAAGAAATCTTTACATGATTCTACAAAACGGGATGAGTGCATTCGATCCCTCTTGTGTGGTGGGTGTTCATTTAAGAGAAACACTTGCTGAACATTTTAGTTGGAGCAAAAATGAAATGGAAGTAAAAATGACAAGGGCCATGGAAAGTGTCATGTTGAAAAACCCGGCAGAAATTATGAACAAATACCCACATCAGTTATCAGGTGGAATGCTGCAACGTATTATGATTGCGCTAGCTATTCTCCTAGAGCCGGATATTATTATTGCTGATGAACCGACAACTGCACTCGACACTATCTCACAATTTGAAGTAATTGAACAATTTATTAAATTGCGAGAAATAATGGGGTGCTCAATAGTCTTTATTTCCCATGATTTGGGCATTGTAAGAAAAATTGCGGATGATGTCATAGTTATGAAGGATGGAGAAATTATAGAACGAGGGAAAACCGAAGTCATTTTCTCAGAGGCGCAACACGATTACACAAAATATTTAGTATCTACTAGATTGGTATTGAGTGATAATTTCAAGAAAGTAATGGGGGAGGAGCCACTAGTTGCTGAAGGTTGATAGTGTAGAGAAAACCTATAAAAAAGGTGGATTGTTTTCTTCAGGGAGACATAACGTTCTAAAGGGTGTTAGTTTTGAATGTAAGAAAGGAGAATGTCTTGGTATTATCGGCGAAAGTGGAAGTGGAAAATCGACGTTAGGACGTTTGTTATTAGGAATTGAAAAGCCGGATTGTGGAATGGTTTTATTTGATGGAAAGAATGTGATAGACAGAAAAGTAAGACTAGGTAGCATTAGCGCTGTTTTTCAAGACTATAAATCTTCCATTAATCCTTTCTATACTGTTGAGGATGCAATCTTGGAACCAATGAAAATTCAGAACAAGAGTAGAAAAGAAAATAAAGAAAAGGTTGTAAACTTGTTAAATCAAGTTGGAATACCTGCTTCTTATCGAAATAAATATCCTCATGAGTTATCAGGGGGAGAGGTTCAAAGAGTGTGTATTGCAAGGGCAATTTCAACTGAACCAAAATGTATCATATTAGATGAAGCAATCAGTTCATTAGATGTATCCATTCAAACACAAGTTCTTGAATTACTTAAGGAATTAAAAAGAACCTACAACATGAGTTATATTTTTATCACGCATGATATACAGGCTGCTACCTATATTTGCGACAGAATCATTATTTTTAAGGATGGACAAATTGAAGAGGTAGTTGGAATTGAACAATTAAAGGATGTTCAGTCTGTTTATGCAAGAAAATTATTACAATCGTTAATAACGTTTTAACCAGCTGATTAAAGTAACAGAATTTGTACATATATTTGTGCATATATGGAGGAGAAAACTGTGAGTGGAGCTATGTCCTGGCCTTTTCTACGTTTGTATCTGTTAGTACTTCTTTATTTTAGTGCCAACGCTATACTAAATGTTATTATCCCATTACAAGGGGGAGCGTTGGGAGCCACTAATACGACAATAGGTTTGATTATGGGGGCATATTTGTTTACAACCATGTTTTTTAGACCATGGGCAGGTTATATCATTCAAAAACATGGGCCGATAAAAGTGCTGCGCATTATCCTTATTATCAATGGTTTCGCTTTAATCTTATATACGGTAACTGGGCTAGGTGGCTATTTGGTTGCTCGTATGTTACAAGGGGTATCAACAGCTTTCTTTTCAATGGCATTACAGATAGGAATCATTGATGCACTACCAGAGAAAGATCGTTCTCAGGGAATTTCACTTTATTCTTTATTTTCTTATATCCCAGGTATTATTGGTCCTTTATTGGCATTAGGCATCTGGCAAGGGGGAATGGAACATTTTTCAATCGTGATGATAGCAATTGCCATTTTTACGGGGGTGTTTGGCTATAGTGCCAAAATGGATAAATCTAAAGCTCAGCCTTTTACAAAAAATGCCGATCAGGGTGTAAATATGTTTAATTCATTTGGTCAATTAGTAAAAAATCCGCATTTATTTAAATGTAGTGTACTGATGTTAGTTGGTTCGATTGTATTTGGAGCAATTACTGTCTTTACACCTCTTTATGCTGAGCATGTGGAAAATGGAAATGCTGGAATTTACCTGATGCTTATGGCGGCAACTGTTGTAATCTCTCGATTTGCGTTAAGAAAAAAGATCCCTTCTGATGGCAAATGGCACTCAAACTTTATGATGGGGACGATGCTTCTTTTAGCATTAGGAGCACAATGTGGAAGCTCTTCCATAGCCGGAGGATCAGTATTTTTCTATGTTGGTGCTGTTTTAATGGGATTAGCTCAGGCCCTTCTCTACCCAACATTAACAACATATTTAAGTTTTGTCCTACCTAAGTTGAATCGCAATGTGCTACTCGGGTTATTTATCGCAATGGCTGATTTAGGTGTATCACTTGGTGGTGTCATAATGGGGCCGATAGCTGACATATTCTCATACTCAACTATGTATCAGATATGCGCTATCTTAGGTGTGGTGATGATTCTCTTTGCCTATGAACGGCGAAAGATATTTATTGGATAAATCTAAAGGAGAACCAATTTGCGTATAACCTGTTTGAACTCTTTAAAATGGATCATTGCCCAGCCCCCATGAAAAGCTATACGATCCAAAGATTTCGCAGGGAAATCATTCAGGCAGCCGGGATATTCGTCTATCATGCAAGACAAATCGTGTTAAAGATTCATGAAGGTTACCTTCACAAATGGGCTTTTACTAGCATAATCCAAAGCGTAAGGCAGCTTGAGTGACTGGCAGCAACTGAATAAATTGGAATTCCAGTGGCCCCTTCATTTGGGGAGGGGGAAGGTATGCCCAATTTGCCAAATTCAAGAGATTCCGGTTTCCATATTTACAAATATTTACCAATAACCCCTAAATTAGTTTTTAGTACATTTACTTTCGTAATTTGGGATAAATAAAAAGCAATCTATTTACAAAGTGTACGATGATATCGTTGTTTTCTAGTCCTATTTTATTCGACTATTAAAATTCTTTTGCTATTCGGGAACGTTTGATTAACGATGTGATATCAACTTCCGTTATCATACAAACATACATATACAAATAACACTCGGAATGGGTGGTAATGATGAAAAAGATATTTACGATTCTCATAATCATTATGACGGCGACAACCATTTTCGCTGTCGATCAGTATGAAACCAATGAGCCAAAATCCATTTACGTTTCCGTTGATGGAAATGATGCCTTTGATGGCTCAAATACACATCCCTTTCGCACCTTAAAAAAAGCCGCTTCTGAAGCAAAAGCAGGTACAACGGTATATGTGAAAGAAGGAACGTACCACGAACAACTATTGATAACACATAGTGGTACAAAATCAAACCCAATTACCTTTACAAACTACAAACAGGATAAAGTTATCCTCAGTGGAAAAAACATCAACGTAAATGATGATGACACATCGCTCATAACAATTCGTGATCAAGACCATATCACAATTAGAGGGTTTACCATACAGGATTTAACGACCAATTCAACAGATGAAACTGTCATGGGAATATACGTCACTGGAAGTAGTAGCCATATTACATTAGAAAACAATCATGTACAACGAATTAGAACACTCGCAGATGATGGAAATGCCCACGGAATCGCTATATATGGCACCGGTGCGATGAAAAATATCCGCGTGATACATAATACCGTGGAAAAATTAATACTAGGAGCTAGTGAAGCGATCGTATTAAATGGAAATATTGATGTCTTTACTATAGAAAGAAATACGGTTCGAAACAATAATAATATCGGCATTGATCTGATTGGCTATGAAGGTGTTGCTAAAGATAAAAATGCCGATTATGTACGCAACGGTACAGTAGTAGATAATCTTGTCTATAACATATCCTCTTACGGCAATCCCGCATACGGCCATGAATACAGTGCGGCCGGTATTTATATTGATGGTGGAAAAGATATTTTACTAGAAAACAATACGGTGTACGAAAGTGATATTGGCATTGAAGCAACTTCCGAACATAAGAAAAAATACGCTGAACAGATTGAAATCAGCAATAATAGGATTTACGACAACTTTTATACCGGGATCTCTATCGGTGGATATGATCATAGGCGTGGCGGAACAAAAGACTCCACGATTTCCCACAATATTTTATATCGAAATGATACGAAAGGACTTAATGGTGGCCAGCTTTTATTGCAACATGACGTCACAAACAATTTAATTGAAAAGAATACGTTAACCACAAGCCCATCACGTATTTTTATAGCGAATTATTTTACAACGAATGAAGGGAACGTGCTAAAAGAGAATGTATATGATAAGGAGGAAGGAAACCATGGGATATGGATCTGGAAAAATAAAGAATATACACGTTTATCTACATTTAAAACAGCCTCCCATAGTGATGAATAATCAAGTGATACAGACCCTGGATTTAAAAATGCAGTGGAATATGGTTTTGAGTGAAGAGGGGATTCTCTTGGAATGAAAACTTTCAAGTATCCAATTTATAAATCTTTAAACAAGAAAGCCTCGCCTATGTATGAATAGGCGGGGATTAATTGTTCTTATGCGTACCTTTATAGTATGATAGATACAAAAACAATCATAACCATTTTGTTTGGATACGAAAGTACAGAAATCGATGCAATTAACCATTGTACTAGAGCTTCTTCAACCTACAAAAAGAAAAGAAGCAATGATGTTTTTTAACGTAAACGAAGTCGCTAAAAACCGACGAGAAATTGTGAAAGAACTTAAAGAAGGTAACACAAAATTAAGTTCAGCTAACTTTAAGCACAGTCGGCTACCTTCTGCTGTAAAAAACCAAAACATCCGTGAAGTCAAGGTGCTTTATCGACTGTTTCAAAAATCAGAATCTAAAAAAGAAAATTTAAATTTTGAAGATAATCAACCCGTTTGTTTTAATAATCAAAACTTCAAAGTAGACGGTCATATGATTTCTTTTCCATTGTACGATGATAAAGTTCAACGATTCGCTTTTCCAGTTAAAAAAACGGAACGTTTCACGCTGTTAAACGAATACGTAGATAATGGTGCTGAAATAGGAAAGGCAAGTTTGTTTTATCGTCGTCACAAGTGGTATTTCGCTGTCACGATCAAAATTGAAACAAATAAATCAACACACCAAAATGTGATGGGGATTGATATTGGATTAAGGCAACTAGCTGTAGCGAGTGTTGTAAATGAACAAGGTCACGAACTTAATCGTACTTTTCACAATGGGAAACAAGTAGGATTTATCCGTAAAAAATATCGTTCTCTAAGAAGAAAACTCGGTAAAGTAAAGCAACCAAAGTTAATAAAACGATTAGGCGATAAAGAACAACGATGGATGACCGATAAAAACCATCAAATCAGTCGTCAACTTATTAATCTTGCGGTGCAAGAGCAAGTTGGCGTAATTGTGATGGAGAAATTAAAAAACATCCGTCAAACCGTTCGTTCCTTGCGTCGTGCTGACCGTTCACTTCACAACTGGGCATTTTATGAACTTCAATCATTCATTGAATATAAAGCTAAGTTAGCGGGAATGACAGTTGTGTATATGAATCCTAAATATACCTCACAACGTTGTTCGTCATGCGGTGTAGTTAAAAAACAGCAACGAAAGCGAAATGTATACGATTGTACTTGTGGCCATCATATTCACGCTGACTTAAATGCGAGTCGAAACATCGCTCAATTGTATAACGAACAACAATCTGCCTAGATGGTAATAGTTTAGGTGCTTGAAGTAGTATATCTATCTTCAAGAGGGCAGATGACACTGCCTAAAGCTATCGTCATACTAAGCTACCAGAAATGGATTGCTTTTTCATCAGATAGCAACCTCGTAAGTTCCTTTTAGGAATCCTCGTTCATGAATGGGCGGGGAGGATGTCAATCCGAGGATGGTAAAGTAGGGTAACCTTTTTTAAGGAACGGAAATTGAAAGTTTCCATCACATCTCTTATAAACCTGAATTACGAAAGTAAAATCTAGTAACTAAATACAAAAAGGGCTCAACCCTTTAGTATAATTGAGTTTGTTAAAACCAAAATACCCAAAGAAAGGAACACCTTTAAGGTGAAGTTTATCACAAACCTCTATCAAATATTAAAGTTGGCTTTAATTTAAAAAAATCCACCAATATCGTGGGGCTACTGCCATTCCTCCAGTTCCAGTTCCTGAACCATGGACCCGTTTCGTCGATGAAGACATCGTCATTGAAGACAAGACGATCAACTATCAAGCCACTTCCTGGGATAAGCCAAGAAGCGTTTCAGTAAATGAGTATGGGTATGGCGAAACTAGGCTTTCGGGGAATAGATATCAATATGGGCTACCCTGTACCAAATGTGGCACAAAATGGGAAAGGAAGCGGCCTTATCCGTCGTCCAGAAGTCACGACAGATGTAACACAAGCAGCAAAAGCAGGAGGATTACCCGTTAGTGTAAAGACAAGGCTTGGCTACACGGATGTAGACGAATGGCAGGCTTGGCTGACACACATATTGAAACAAGACATTGTCAATTTATCTATTCATCTGCGTACAATAAAATGAATTCGCGCGAAAAAGAAGGTACCGAAAGAATAAGAAGGTCCATTGTGAATTTGCTCAAACACAATGGTTCTATGGGATGCCCTTCAATTGGCAAACCGGCTATTTCCGGATGGATATGCCGATCTTACAGTCAGTTTGATCGAATCCATGAAAGAGGCATTCGGAGACGAGGGTTTGGAAAGGCTGCCGGAAATTCGTACACGCAAACAGGTCATGAATTACCGAGGCAAAATGTCGTTTGGGTGTTTTAGTTTTGGTAGTCTCATTTATACCAAAGGTTGGAGCCCTTTTTGTGTCTGGATTTTACTTTCGTAATTCAGGTTTATGGTAATATGGATTAAGTTCAATATACATACATCTTTTGGAGGAAATTATGAAAAAAGTCGCTGTAATACAGGATTTGTCATCTTTTGGTAAATGTTCATTAACAGCTGCCATTCCGGTTCTTTCGGTTATGGGCGTACAGGCATGTCCTCTACCGACGGCCATTTTGTCCGCGCAAACTGATTATCCAAGTTTTTTCTATGAAGATTTAACATCTAAAATGCAATATTTCGAAGAGGAATGGAGCAAGCTGAATGTAACATTTGACGGAATCTATACCGGTTTCGTTACCGGGAGAGAGCAAATAGATAATATCTTTCGTTTTTTAGATAAGTTTCACCAAAAAGCAACGCGCTTACTTGTTGACCCGATCATGGGAGATAGAGGTGAAGCCTATAAGCTTTTTTCAGATGACATGCTGGAACGGATGAAAGAACTTGTGAAATGTGCAGACGTCATTACACCAAATGTTACGGAATGCTGTCTGTTAACAGGGTTATCTTATGAAAAACTATATAATTATACAAACGAAAAGGATTTTCTGAAAGCGTTGGAAGAAGTTGGTCATATCATGCAGCAAGAAACTGGAGCTCAGGTTATTATTACTGGTGTGAATCCACCTTCAGCAAATAAAGATAAGCAGTTTATTGGAAATATGTATTTGAAAGGGGCTAGAACTTTCTACAGAGATTTGCCTTATAACGGTAAAAGCTATTCCGGCACCGGTGACTTATTTGCTTCTGTGATCGTGGGCGGGATGATGCGTGGTGATGATCTAGGAAAGTCCATTCAACTTGCAGAAGAGTTTTTGTCAGCGGCAATTCATGATACTAGCTTAGAGCAAACCCCAGAAGTAGAAGGAGTTAACTTTGAAAAATACTTGGGAATGTTATTATTAAATTCAAAGCTAGAATAGGAATGTGCCGACAAGCTTTACAATCGACTTCAATCACTCTCAATTTCAAAAAATCCTCAGTTCCACCAGACTGTCTGTCCAATCAAACTCGACATTATTCAATATATTAATAGTAAAGCCGGCTTTCATCAAACATGAAGGAGGTGCGGTAATTATGTGTTTCGAACATGAGAGAAGACGAGTAAGATTGATTTGTGAGTGTCGCGAAGAACGCGAGCGTGAAAGAGAGCGCAGGCGTGAGCGTGAATTCGTATGCAGGTGCAGAGAGCGCAGACATGAGCATTTCGATTAGCAATAAGAGCCCGGCACTGACCGGGCTTTTATTCGTTCTAAAATTAGCTTCATAAGTCCCTGCTCCAGAGTCGCGTGGTCCATCCTCGTATTTACACATAACGAACTGCTTCAATTCCACTCAACCCATGATATCAATTCCCAAGTGTTTTTTAAAAAAAATAACTAATTTTGCAAAAAAATGTGCCATCAAAGTACTAATACCGAGTAGAAGTTGAATTGTTGAAACTTTTTGCTGGTATTTTCGTGGTTTATTAAGGAGATGGAAATTTTTAGGGGAATTCTTATTGGCACAGAAATTAATCAAATCTTCGACAGATAAGGCGTTATATGGAGTATGTGGGGGGATAGCGGAGTTTTTTGGTATTTCTTCTTTTATCGTCAGATTAATATTCCTTCCCACTATTTCAGTTTCTATTTGGGTATATTTATTCCTAGTTTACTAGATAAACAATCACTGTAATACTTTTGAGTTAAAATAATGCCGGAAAAAGTGAATGATTGAATGAATAAGAGAACATACCAATAGGTACTAAATCGCATATGATTCATATCGTTTAAGTAGATTTTGTTCTATAAACTCAGCTAATCCATCATCTTCGTGGTGTCCTGTAACAAAGTCAGCTGCTACTTTAACCTTTTCACCAGCGTTCCCCATTGCCACACCAATACCGGCATGACGAAGCATTTCTATATCATTAGGGCCGTCTCCAATGGCTGCGACTTCATTTGGACTAATTCGCAATTCGGATAGTAAGCTTTTGATAGCAGACCATTTGGAAATATTAGGAGCGACCATTTCAAACCCGTCATTCCAATCAATAACTTCTGCTTCTTTTTTAAACAAAGCGGATAAATTAGGACTTGGGAAACCTGTTCGAACACTATATTTAAGAACATCTTGATAATTTGCCTGTCTTAAATCTCCAATATAACGTGGCGGAACTTGCCCAACTTTTGTCCAATTATTGATTTCCTCATTTGTTTCCTTACAATAAATCCCATTTGCTGTATGAATAATAACATTACATGGAATTTCAGCGGTCAGATGGTGAAATCGTTCTTCGTTCAATCGGACAGTTTTCATTTGTACAACTCTTCCTGACTTTGCGGTATGAACAGTGGCACCATTCAAACAGATCATCGGAGTTTGTAAGCCAATTTCCCTATGGTAGGGAGCGGTTATTTCATAGTGCCGGCCAGTCGCTAGAAAAACCTTTACCCCCTGATTCATGAGCCGATGAATAGCTTCCATATTTCGGCGGGAAATCGAGTTCGAGGCTTTTAACAGTGTACCATCCATATCAATAAACATTGCACGCACATTCATTTATACTGCCTCCTCATTTGTTGATAAACCAATCATATCAACCGAATATTAAAGCCAGGTAAACACAGTGTATAGATTGAGTAAAGGCTATAGGGAGCGGGAGGCTCTTCCAGGCAAAGATTGAAAGGGTCTGTTTATAAAGCAGGCTCTTTTCATGTTCAACTCGCGTAAGTTTGGTCAGTCTGGTTGTTTATGACCGAGAAAAGTGTTGGACACTCATTACAAAAATTGTGCTATGCTTACTAGCATGGATGGTAGAAGAAGTAAGACTAATAGTCTAGTCTGCCCAATAAGAAGGTGAAATCGCAAAGATGCAGGGCAAATATAAAGATCATCCAAAAGCAATGGGAGAGTCAATCTACGACGGATTTGTTGATGGGGAAAGTTTCCGATTCTTTCGTTTTTGGGACTACGTTTTTTGAACAAATATTCTTAAAAGGCGTGAGTTAAGTGAATAGGCGTTATGTAAACATCGCGTTGCGATTTATTTTTGTTTTGATTGCAATCGTATTATCAGTAATAGGTTTGTATTTTGTTGGAAGAGTCATTATTCCATTTATTATTGCCTTTTTGATTGCATTATTCATGAATCCGATGGTGAATTTTTTTCAACAAAAATTGAAACGTTCTAGAACGTTCTCGGTATTATTGTCTATTTTACTCGTATTAGTAATGATTTCAGCGATTATTTCACTCGCCGTGAATGAAATAATTCAGGGCTTTGTTTATTTGTCTACCGTTGTTCCGGCTCATTTTAATCAGCTAACTCAGTATTTTGAAAGGTTGTTTGTCACGGAGATCTTACCGATTTATGAAGAATTGTCCACCGTATTTAAAAATCTTGACCAAAATCAGAAAAGTACTGTGCTTACTAACATTGAGGTG
This sequence comes from Bacillus sp. HF117_J1_D, assembly GCA_009928435.1. GTDB lineage: Bacteria > Bacillota > Bacilli > Bacillales > Bacillaceae_C > Siminovitchia. The sequence continues at coordinate 6,514 of JAABNQ010000048.1, read as the reverse complement.
CTGGGAACGAAAATCACTTTAGGATTTAGTAATGTTGCACAGGCGATTTCGAATGGTCTGTACCGTTTTGTCTTAAAGCTGCCGAACATGGCTACGATGATCTTTATTTCGTTATTAGCTACCTTTTTTATTAGTAAAGATTGGTATGTACTAAAAGGCAAAACAAAAAAAGTAATTCCAGATAAAATACAATCAAGATTAAGAAGTGTTTACAAGAATTTACAGAAGGCTTTATTTGGATTTGTAAAAGCAAAGTTTAAACTTACATTGATTACCGCAGCCACAGTGTTAATCGGGCTTCTCATCATGCGGGTTAAACATGCCCTAACAATCACTTTGCTTATATGGTTCGTTGACTTTCTTCCTTATATTGGCGCAGCATTAATTATTATTCCTTGGGTCATTTATAATTTATTTGTTGGTGATTACACATTAGCAATCAATTTATCTATTTTGTATGGTGTTATTGTTGTACAAAGGCAGATTGTTAAACCAAGAATCTTATCTTCAAGCATTGGAATCAGTCCATTGGCAACAATTTTTACGATGTTTGTCGGGTTTAAATTGTTTGGTTTTCTTGGGATCATCATTGGCCCGTTCACTTACATCTTTATTGATTCATTATACGAGAGTAATATTTTAAAAGATTTATGGAACTTTATTATTGGAAAGAAGCCAGCTAATAAACCTGAAGTATCGTAATTTCTAGACAGCCCAGAGGTACACATTCGTTCCAAAAGAGCAGGTTTTTCGAAGCTTTTTAATTTATATCTATAGATAAGCTCCTTTTCCATTTACTTAACAGTAATGATTGAAAATCCGATTAGAAATGCTATAATAACAATATTCTACAATATATGACACACTCATATAATCGCAGGAATAGGGCCTGAAAGTATCTACCGGTTTGCCGTAAACAAATCGACTATGGGTGGCAAGTGACTGGGAAAAATAAGATTATGTGAAAATCTTGTTTTTCTATTTCTTTAAGAATTAAACTCGAAGACTTGCCCTGCATTTGAAGAGGGGCGTTGTCTGCGAGTTTTTTGTATTTTAAATCAGTTAGTTGAAAGGGGACAACATTGTGAAGGCATTACAGGAAAAAATTGTTACAGAAGGAAAAGTTTTATCAGATACGGTGTTAAAAGTAGATTCGTTCTTAAATCATCAAATAGATCCACATTTAATGAAGCAAATTGGTGAAGACTTTGCCGATCGCTATCAGGAAGCCGGTGTTACAAAAATTATTACAATCGAGTCGTCCGGTATTGCTCCAGCAACGATGGCTGGACTTATAATGAACGTCCCTGTTGTATTTGCGCGGAAAAGGAAATCATTAACGTTATCTGAAAATCTTTATACTGCTAAAGTCCACTCTTTCACGAAAAAAGAAACAAATGAAATTTCCATTTCCGGTGATTTTATTCAACAAGATGATGTTGTGTTGATTATTGATGACTTTTTGGCAAATGGACAAGCTGTTTTGGGTTTACTGGATATGATTGAGCAAGCAGGAGCAAGGCTTGCGGGAGTTGGAATTGTTATTGAAAAAGGTTTCCAAACAGGTGGTCAATTGATCCGTGAACGTGGAATTCGGGTTGACTCACTTGCTATTATTTCCTCCTTACAAAATGGAAAAGTCGAATTTATGGAGGAGACTTCCACCTTATGAAAAATGCACTGAAGTCGACCACATTAGGAATCCAGCATCTATTAGCCATGTACGCAGGTGCTATTCTAGTGCCGTTAATTATTGGAAATTCTCTAGGCAAATGATTCCGCATCTTAAGAATCCTTTGCTTTTTTCTTTAGCAGCTCAATTAATTTGTATAAGTAATATGCTCCACGAAGCTGTTGTTCGATTTGATGGTCCATATATGCCAAGGAATCCATTGTGATTTTTCTTGCTTCGGAAATACTATGTTGGTTGATTTTTTCCAAGACTTCTCTGACTGAATCAAGGAAATAGAGAGAGGGTTGGACGGTTCGAATAATGAATAAACGGCGAATATCTTCACGGTCATATACACGATAACCACTTTCCGGATGTCTACCAGGTTTAACTAATCCTTCCTTTTCCCAATGTCTAAGTGTTGAAGCAGGAACCTCTATCTCCTTTTCCACTTCGCCTATCGTATACCACTTTTTACTTCTTCTATCCAAAAAACTTTGCATATTTTCAGGTTTCAAAATTTCCAATGCTTTTGTTGCTTGTTCTTTTCTTTGAAATAAACTGGCTTGGACTCGATTTACTTCCCATAAGGCTTGAGTAAATTTATGCTTTTGAACCATTGGCATTATTTTTCGAACTGCTGCCATCCCAAAACCATGATACATTGCACGTATACATTGGAAATATGCCTCATGTTCTTTCGTATAAACACGATATCCATTTGGTTTCCGTTTGGCTGGCGGAACGATACCCCATTCTTCATAATGGCGCAAAGCACTTGTACCTACATCTAATTTTCGAGAAATATCTATTGGTCTAAGTTCCATATGAACCTCCAGGAGTCACATTTTATGCTGAAGATTAAATTAAAACATTAAAGCTCCGTGACGGGATTGCTTGTTTAAAACTCCGCCATAATAGTAACATAATGCATAAAACCTTGCACTTGCATAAATGTTGTATGCTTGATTTAGAGGTTGAAAAGGAGGCGTTAGACTTGAAAGATGTCATTCATGTAAAGGGTGCAAGAGAAAACAACCTAAAAAATCTGTCGGTAACTATACCCAAAAATAAACTGGTTGTGTTGACTGGTCCATCCGGTTCGGGAAAGTCCACACTTGCGATGGATACTCTTTTTAAGGAATGTCAAAGACAGTATTTAGAATCTATGGGGTTACAAGGGATAAATAAGCCAAAGGTTGATTCGATGAGCGGACTTTCTCCGGCCATTAGTATCAACCAACAAAATACAAATAGAAATCCACGTTCAACTGTAGGTACAGTAACTGATATGTACACAAGTTTACGGATGGTTTTTGAAAAACTTGGACGGAGACAGTGTCCCGTTTGTCATCATGAAATTGATCCAACATTTAATTCTGAAGACATCGAAAAAGAAGAAGGTAGCTTTAAAGAATACATTTTCTGCCCCAACTGTCATGACCGTATGGAAAAATTAACACGGACCCACTTTTCTTATAATAAGACAGAAGGGGCTTGTCCTACTTGTAAAGGGCTTGGAGAGACTGTAGATATACATCAGGAATCTGTCTTTCATCAACAACTTTCTATTGAAAAGGGAGCAGTTGATTTATGGAAAGGCCGTTATGCCGAATGGCAGATATCTGTAGTAAAAGCTGCCATGTCTTATTATGGTGTACCACTTGAAGAAGGACTTCCTTTGCAAGAATACAGTCCAGAACAAAAAGCAATTCTATATTACGGGGTAGAGAGTGAAGAAGTGAAGGAGCACTTTCCTGATATGAAGCCTCCCAAAACTGTTGAAAAAGGTAAATTTGAAGGTGTTTTAACTGGAATGTGGAGGAGGTTTACAGAAAAGTCCGGTTCATCTACCGAGGCGGAAGAGTATTTTTATTCACAAGTTTGCCCTGATTGCGAAGGAGAGAGATTAAATGAAATAAGTAGAAATGTAACAGTAGAAAATATGACAATTCCAATGTTAGTCAGTCATTCTTTGGAAGAAATGTTCAACTGGACGCTTCATCTTGAGAAAACATTAGATAAAGAAAGTTATATACTCGTTGAAACCTTTATACAAGATATGAAAACGAAACTTACTAGAATTATAAAAATTGGGCTAGGCTATTTGACATTGGACCGGCAAGTAATCACTCTGTCAGGAGGAGAAGCACAAAGGTTAAAATTATCCGCCCTTCTTGATTCAGCATTGACAGGCGTACTTTATATCATGGATGAACCGACTGTTGGACTGCATCCAAAGGATACTTTGGGTCTAGTAAGTGTACTAAAAAGGCTAAGAGATTTAGGAAATACTGTTTTACTTATTGAGCACGATGTAGATGTAATGAAAGAAGCAGATTACATTATTGATATTGGACCAGGAGCGGGTAAGCAAGGTGGAACAGTAGTTGGTCAAGGTACTCTGCAAGAGTTGATCAATATAGAAAAATCTGTGACCGGAAAATATTTACGTGAAGAAGGAGTTATAAAGAAAACATATCGGGATAGAACTGGTGAAGGAATAACTGTACATCATGCAGAGGTACATAATTTAAAGGATGTAACTGTAACATTTCCAATTGGTTGTCTCACAGCTGTGACAGGTGTGTCTGGTTCAGGGAAATCGTCACTCGTTTTTGATGTTTTAGCAAAAGGCGATGACAAAATACATGAAGGCTTTGATAAGGTAACAGGACTCGACCATTTTGACCAGATGATCATAGTTGGTCAATCCCCACTTAGCAGGATGAAACGATCCAATATAGCAACATATATCGATGTGTTTACACATATTCGAGGTATTTTTGCTAAGGATAGATCTGCGAAAGAAAAAGGGTTCTCGGCAAAGCACTTTTCTTTTAATACTGTAGGTGGGCGTTGTGAAAACTGTCAAGGGCTGGGGTATGTAACAACGAATATGCTCTTCTTTCCAGAGATGGAGGTAGTTTGTCCCGTTTGTCATGGCAAGCGATTTCAGCAAAAGGTACTATCCGTAAAATATAATGGGCTTTCCATTAATGATATACTCGAAAGTTCTATTTTGGATTGTTTAAGTATTTTTAAAGACGAGAAAAAAGTGAGAGGAGTTCTCGAATTACTTGTTGAGATAGGTTTGGGTTATTTAAAGATGGGACAATCATTAACGACCCTATCAGGTGGGGAAGGGCAACGGCTAAAACTAGCAAAAGAACTAATAAAGCAAGGAAATAAAAAGTCATTATATTTATTAGACGAACCAACAACTGGATTACACCCAAATGATGTCACTCAATTATTAAAACTCTTGAATCGTCTCGTAGATGCAGGTAATACGGTTATTTTAGTTGAGCATAATAGCCAAATGATTAAAGGAGCTGACTGGATTGTTGATTTGGGTCCAGAAGGAGGAGACAAAGGCGGCCAAATTATTGCTGAAGGAACACCGGATGGAATTGTCAAAAATTCAAAATCCTATACGGGTAAGTATTTGTAAAATGTACCATAGATGTGGGTATTTCAGGCCTAAAATGAAAGAGCATGTTATTGAACTAGAGGTGCATATCCAGCAGCCGGGATTGCAGAATTTTCCATTGTATCAGGTATTGATGAGTATTTGTAGATGTCCATGCAGGCATTACAAGTAATCAAAGCGTAGTCATTACTAATGGAAGGAACAATTAAATATACTATTAAATCTTAAAATGAACTGATTGAGTCCAGATTTCCTGCTGATCATAAAATTGAAGCGGTGGCTAGGGCTTTATATTTGCCGAAAATAATATGGAAAAGAGATGCCTTATATGGAAATTTTAGAATTGTTCTATAAAAAATATACCGATACGGTACGGTCATCAGATTATGTTGAGTGGGCGAATCATCATCTTTATTTGGATATAATTGAAATTAAGAAGTTAGCTAGTATGAAAGAGCCATTAAATCCATTTGAAATTGAGGAAATGTTCTCCAATGTGATGAGGGCATTGCAACTAAAAGCTCCTTCTAAAGAACAATGTTTAAGTAATCATTTAAAACACCTACATTCACAATTATTAATGCCCATAAAGAATGCTGTTTCAATTGTGAAAGAAATTTATGATTGTACGATCGCACATAACTTATTCGAAGAACAGTTGAATTGGCAAGAAATCAGTGATGCCATTGACGATTTTCAGTATGGAGATAACTATTATGGTTATACAATGGATAAAATCAACGAGATGATTATTTCACATGCCCGTAGGATATGGCATACCACAATAAGTAAAATTGATTTTAAGGGATTTATTGGACAAAAAGTTACTGCCATTGATTCAGAGGTTCATTTCATTATTCAATTGGAAAAGGGTGCAATCACCATTGAATGCCCTTGGAGAATTCGGGATGCCGATGCAATATTGCTAGGTGAAACAGATATCGGTTCTAACCAAAAGGAATGGAAAACAATTAAAGACTTATTGATTGGTAAAACGATTGAAGATGTGCAGCTATTTGAACAATGTCCACTTCTTATCATACAATGTGGCAATATCTTTTTAGATGTGTTTCATGCTAGTTCGTATTTTGATGGGTGGACTCTAACAGACGAAAAAGATTTCTATATGTTTTCAATGCATGGTGGTAACATTGCATAAATTTATGATGATTTTATCTGTTGAAAAATCGAAAAAGCTAGTGGAATTACAGTGAAGATTTTACGAGCTGGCACGAAGGGAGTGTAAACTAAACTGCAAAGCAAGAGTGTGTTTACCCCCAAAAGTTAAAGTTTTTATTATGCAGTTGATTGGCTTGATTGAGTTCTGTATTCGACTGGACTCAATCAAGCCAATTTTGTGCGCTTGGCAGCGCATCGTTCTTAAGGGTGAAAGTCCCTGACATGCCGCA
>JAABNQ010000178.1 GCA_009928435.1 Bacillus sp. HF117_J1_D | reverse complement strand
AGGTTGACTGGCTGAAAAAAAAATCTGGCCTCAAATAATACCGTTGATGAGCGTAAAAAAATGGTCGAACATGATCATCCAACCATCAGCATCAAGCGTCAGGCTGAACTATTAAACATCAATCGTACAAGTTTGTATCGAGAACCAAAAGTACAAACAGAGAGCAAGGAAAATATTCAAATCATGCATGAGATTGATGTTATTTATACAAGCCATCCCTACTTTGGTTACCGACGCATGACAGCAAAATTACGCGAGAAAGGATATGATGTAAATCAGAAACGCGTACGCCGTCTTATGCGTCTTATAGGTATACAAGCCATATATCCCAAGCCTAACCTTAGTAAGCGACTTCATGCCAAGTACTGCCGGCCTTATCTGCTCCGCGGATTAGATATTACCCGTCCTGAT
>JAABNQ010000047.1 GCA_009928435.1 Bacillus sp. HF117_J1_D | reverse complement strand
GGAGGAATTTGAACAAAGAAGGCTTGTTTTGGATGGGATAATGTGGAGCTTTACAGTATTACAAAAAGGATCAACCGTATTTATCGAAAGTCCGTCCTATCTTTATTCAATAAATGTATTTCGTGTAGCAGGAATGACTCTTAAACCTATCCCTGTTAATGAAAATGGACTGGATATTAATAAAATGTCCCAACAAAGAATCGTAAATAATCTATCTGCTTTATATGTGAATCCGACATATCATAATCCGACTAGTACGGTTATGCCAATCCATCAAAGAAAGCAACTTATGGAAACATGTCAATATTTTCAGTTACCTATCATTGAAGATGACATATTTAGAGATTTATGGATTGATGAACCCGCTCCCCCGCCATTAAAATCATTAGATAAACAAGGACAAGTCTTGTATGTTGGAAGCTTCTCCAAAACAGTTGCCGCTGGTCTTCGAATAGGGTGGTTAGCTGGATCGGAATCTGTTATTAGACGACTCAGTGATTTGAGAATGCAATTTGATTATGGTTCAAGTTATTTATCTCAAGCGCTAGTAAAAGAATTACTCACTTCCGGGTTATATGAGGAACATTTAAAAAGGACCCGACAATGTCTTAAAAAGAAAAGAGACTTCCTGCTTACTTTACTAAATCATTAATTATCGGATTATGCCACATGGATAAAGCCTTCAGGTGGTTTTTTTATATGGCTTACTTTTACTAAGAAATTAAATTTGAGAAGTATATTCAACCAGGCCTTGAACAACGGAATATTAATAAACCCAGGCTTTATTTATAATGATCATAAGCCAACAATACGACTTTCCTATGCGTATCCAACCTATGCTGAAATGGAGAAAGGAATTTTAACCCTTAAGGGGATACTTGAAAACCATATTGCAAATTCTACAGGGTAGCAAATGAAAAATGAACTTCGTAAAAATGAAGGCTTTCCTACTCTGATTTGCTTCTTTTTGGGAAAGGTGTTTGAGAGATAATTAGGAAACTTTGTGAGTATAGAGGTATAGAAATATTAGAAGGTAGCGTATTCTCAGTAATCGTAATAAGATTTTTATCCAACTGAATGTTATCACTTCGAGTAAATAAACTACTATGCGGTTTCTAGCTATTGTGTGAAAATAAACACGATCTATTTATTGATCGTGGATTTTAATGTGTTAACTCATATGTTATTTAACCCTTTTCAAATCTCTTAATTCACTTTCTTGTTCCAAGGAACGAGCTGATAGCAACTCAATAATACGATGCTGGCTGTCCTGAATGGTTTTTAACTGCTTGACGCTCTCATTTGTTTCCATAACTGCTTGCTTTATTAACTGCTGTTCATTTCTTAATTCCTTCATCTGCTCAGTATTGCTTGCGACCTGACCTGTAATACCGTCAATCTTTGTTTCGGTCCTCTCAACTCGTTCCTTTAATTCCTTTTGTCCAGACTCCAGGGAATCCAATTTTTTGAAGAATTAATTCTAATTTTTTCTCCAACACTGATCATCCTTTCAATTTATAATTAATCCTCCAGCTCGCCAAATCCATCTCCATAATCCTCATCATTTTCTTCCAGAAACATCACCGGTGTTTCTTTAATTCTTCAAAAAGCTTTAGTTCCTCTGTTGAGAGATTGGAAGTGGGTTGGTGTTTTTGTTCCGTTCTCGTAGGCGGTGTATGTTGTCCTAGCTACTTTTAGTTTCTCAGCAACAAAACCTTGTGTCCATTTTGAGTTATTGGATTTTAATTTCTCACTGCACTCTTTTAATCGACGTGGAAATAACTCCATAAAGTACCACCTGTCCTTCTTGTATATAACATATTATGAATGTTTTTCTCGGTAACTTCAATGAATGTTCCTTTAGGTGTGATCATTTCTAACAAAGCCTTGGAGTGTTTCTGTTGGGAACTTATGTTAAACCTTGCGCAAAGATATTAAGTAGGATTTTATGTGGAAATTCCAGTAATGCGATTCTTCCTTCTATTATTATATGATATCGCTCTTCCAATCGGAGAGCCTCCATAAATTCCACTTGCTTAAACAGAAACTTTACACAGCCTTAACACGCTATTAACAAGCGGATGTTAAGTTATATGTAACAAATAAATGGAGGTGGAAGAGTGTTAAAAAAACTCTTTGGTTTTTTTAATGGGAAATTCAAGCAGGATCCTGACTGCTACGAGGACAGTTTCGAGTTCGATGAGGATCAGTTTTATGAAATAACCGAAGAAGAGTTTGACTATGAATATATGTATTATATGCATTAAATTATAACAGATGGAAAGGTGAAAATATGGTCTTTCGATCAGGGATAATCTTTTTGCTTTTGATGACGCATTTATATATATTATGAGGAATTATTGTAGACATCTCAATGGAGGTGTTTTTTATTTTGTTAAAAAAACGGTTTTTCCGGGATGAAATAAGAAAACCCTTCGTTTGAAGGGGCTTCTTTTGTATGATAAAAGGGGGTATAAGGTCGATCATCAACCTTATTTTCCATTTTAATGCAAAAAAATGTTAAAAACAATGCGTACTGAGGTCTATTTTCTGGATTTTTAAATGAAAAATAAGCGTAAAAGCAGCTGGTTCTGCCCTTACGCATCCAATTTACCAGTAATGTTTCGGTTTGCATCCGCATTTATGCTTCGGTGGGCATACACAATAGTGTTCCTCTGAAACGGAGTTCACCACTGATTGTGTGTGCGGGTAAGAATGCATGTATTTATAAGTTGTGTGGTTTACCTGTGTTGTATGGGAAGGGTGTACCATCGGAATATAGACATCCTGGCCTACATACTCATTCAGTTGTTTCGTAGGACTGGTCTGAGCAGGCATTGTTTTGTCGGGTAATTGCTGTGCAGGCTTCGCCTGTGGGTATCCACATGTGCATTTTTTGTAGCATCCACAAGATTTGTAGTGTCTCATGACAAAATCCTCCTTTTTTAATAATCAAGATCATATCAGCCTTTTTAGAGATGGTATTTGAAGGAACTCCTGCTATGTCTAGCTTTAATGCCCAGTAATGAACAGACATTACATTTTTTATAGGAATGGGGCTAAAGCCCTGTGAAAGGTCAAGCAATCACTATCCGCTTTATGGCTTATTCAAAAAGTTCTCGTTCAGCTTGCTACAAAGCTCATGAATTCCTTCGCTTTCATCATTCCGTCTATTTGTACGTCGCTAAAACGGGCATATGTGCTTTCAAGTCCGTATAGTAAATAGTATGTAGGACAACCGTCCAGCGAATGGACAACTACCTAGAAAGTGACAAAATAGGCACTACATTTTTCCTCATAAACTATTTTTTTTTGTGTGTTTTGCTCAATAAAAGCAGAAATAGGATGGCTAAGGGAAGATATATGTCACAAATTCTTAAAAAACATGTACGGTTTTATGGTAATATAGTAGAATAGCAGGAGGGGGAGAGAGCGATGAAACTGGAACCGGCTTTGTTGCAAAAGCAAACATTGAATCTGACGATGACGCAGGAGCTGCAACAGGCGATTACGATATTGCAGTACACCGCCCATGAATTGACAGCTTTTCTTGAAACGAAAGAAATGGATAATCCGCTTATCCAACTTGAGTCACCGATCGTTCGATCTATAGATCCCCGCTACGACAGAGTGAGGAAGAGAAAAGTCACCAATCCTGAAAATGATCAAAAAAAATGGCTTGAGCAAATCGCTGAGCAAACTGAAGGGCTTGCAGATCATTTATTTTCTCAGCTGGTGATGAAAGCGCTGTCTGATTTTCAAGAAAAACTGGTGGAACAACTCATATATAATTTAGATCCAAATGGATATTTGACCATAACGATTGAAGAAGCTGCCGCGATATGTGGGACTTCGATCGAAGAAGCAGAAGAAATTTTACAGCTTGTCCAAAGTCTTGAGCCTGCGGGGGTAGCTGCGAGGTCGTTGCAGGAATGTCTTGTATTACAGGTGCAAAGAAGAAGCGATGCACCTGAATTGGCTATCAAGCTATTAACTGAATATTTCAGTGAATTCGCGGAGAAAAAATGGAAGGTTTTATCTGAAAATCTAGATGTTAGCCTGAAAGAAATTCAGCAGGCAGCCGATTTTATTACAACATTGGATCCGCGGCCGGGTACTCATTTTGATTATGAAAGACCCCAATATGTCATTCCAGATCTCATTTTGGAAATTGTTGACGGGAAATTGGAGTTGCAACTGTTTGAAAGACATCTGCCGGCCATTCGTTATCAAGCTGATTATTATAATGAGATGGCCAGCGTCGCAGATGATAAAGTGAAACAATACCTGAATGATAAGCGCCAGGATTTTCGTTGGATCATGCGCAGCATCGAACAGAGAAAACAGACGCTGATGAAAGTTGGCATGGCGATTATTGAAGAACAACAGGACTTTTTCTTAAAAGGTCCCCGCTATCTTAAACCGTTGACATTGAAGGATGTTGCTGAAAAAATAGAAGTGCATGAATCGACTGTGAGTCGAGCGATTAGGGGAAAATATATTCAAACGCCTAGCGGCATGCATGAACTAAAAAAATTCTTCTCCCAAGCGCTACAGGCAAATGCGGCTAGCGACGGAGAACAGGCTTCAGCAGGCCAGGCGAAAGCCTTGATCAAAGGGCTTATTGAAAAAGAGGACAAGAGCAAGCCATTGTCCGATCAGGCGATAGCGAACATGATGAAAGATAAAGGCCTTACCTTATCAAGGAGAACGGTTGCCAAATATCGGGAGCAGTTGCGCATTCCATCATCAACAAAACGTAAACGGTATGAGTAGGAAATGGAGAGGCATATGGAAGTACTGTACTACACGAGAAAGAAATGTGAGCTTTGTCATGAAGGAAAACTGCTTTTGCAATTACTCCAAGAAGAATATCCTTTTACAATCATTGAAAAGGATATTGATGACAGCGACGAGCTGACCGAAAAGTTTGGACTGATGATTCCAGTTGTGGAAATGAGCGGTGAGATCGTTCAGTATGGGCGTATTGATTTGCTGGCTTTAGAGGACAAACTCAAAGATTATACGAATCGAAAAGACACCTAACTTAACTGGCAGGTGTCTTTTTCTAAGCATAAATTTAAATGGGAAATTTGTCTGCCAGAATTGGAATCAATGGTTTTGGAAGATCATTTGGTCAAGGTTCTGTCTTGGTATGACAATGAGACAGGGTATTCGCATCGACTTGTTGATTTGGCTGTTTACATCAAAAAAAGAGGAATCTAGTCAAAAAAAACAGATTTGGTATTGGATATTCGGCTCTTGGCATCTATAATATAGAGGGGTGTAGAGGAGGGAGCGGGAAATGAAACCCACTCTCTTATTTTCTGCGTTTAGGAGGAGGCTTACCCAGTGAAGAAAAAATCAATCAAGGATCTGGATGTACAAGGGAAAAAAGTTTTTTGTCGAGTGGATTTCAATGTTCCGATGAATGACGGAACTATTGCTGATGATACAAGAATTAAGGCGGCACTGCCGACCATCCGCTATTTGGCTGACAATGGGGCAATGATTATTTTAGCCAGCCATATGGGAAGACCCAAAGGTCAAGTAGTGGAAGAGCTCAGATTAGCTCCTGTTGCGAAAAAGCTAGCAGACCTGCTGGGCAGGGAGGTACGTTACTCCGAAGAAGTCATTGGAGAAGACGTGAAAGAAAAAGTTTCTCATCTGAAGGAAGGCGACATTCTTCTTCTGGAAAATGTACGATTCCATCCTGGTGAGGAAAAGAACGATGAAGAGTTGGCCAAAGCATTTGCAGAGCTTGCCGATCTTTATGTGAATGATGCCTTTGGTACTGCGCATCGCGCACATGTCTCAACAGAAGGTGTAGCGAAGCATCTGCCGTCTGCTGCCGGTTTTTTGATTGAAAAAGAGCTGGAGGTTCTAGGAAATGCCCTTTCCAGCCCAGCAAGACCTTTTACAGCAATTATTGGTGGTGCCAAAGTAAAAGATAAGATTGGTGTTATTGATAATTTACTTGATAAAGTGGATAATTTAATTATTGGCGGCGGACTCGCATTCACATTTGTCAAAGCTCAAGGCTATGATATTGGTAATTCTTTATTGGAAGAAGATAAAATTGAACTTGCCAAAAGCTTCATGGAAAAAGCAGAGAGTAAAGGTGTAAAATTTCTTTTACCAATTGATGCCGTCGTAGCAGATGCTTTTTCTGAGAATGCGAATAATAAAGTCGTGGACATAGACAGCATCCCGGCTGGCTGGCTTGCATTAGATATTGGGCCGAAAACGGCGGAGTTGTACAGCCGTGTGATCCAAGAATCCAAGCTCGTTATCTGGAACGGACCAATGGGCGTATTTGAAATGGATCCATTTGCCCAAGGAACGAAAGCTGTAGCGGAAGCGTTGGCTGAAGCTGACAATACATATTCTATTATTGGCGGCGGGGATTCCGCCAGAGCGGTGGAGCATTTTTCACTCTCTGAGCAAATGGATCACATTTCCACAGGTGGCGGAGCTTCCCTTGAATTTATGGAGGGCAAAGACCTGCCGGGAATTGCGGCGCTCGATAAAGAATAAGAACATTTATCTGTACAAATTGAAAGGATGAAACTACTTGCGAAAACCGATCATTGCGGGCAATTGGAAAATGCATAAAACAATGGAAGAAGCGGTGGATTTTACCGAAAAGTTAAAAGGACTCGTTCCATCGCAGGACCAAGTTGATACAGTCATTTGCGCCCCTTTTCTGTTTCTCGATCGTCTAGTGAAAGAAGTGGAAGAATACGATGTGAAAGTCGGCGCACAAACGATGCATTTTGAGGAACAAGGGGCCTATACCGGTGAAGTCAGTCCGGTCGCATTAAAAGGGATCGGTGTTTCTTATGTGATTTTGGGCCATTCCGAGCGACGAGAACTGTATAACGAGACGGATGAATCTGTGAACAAAAAAGTGCTTTCTGCTTTTCAATATGGGTTGATTCCGATTGTTTGCGTTGGAGAATCTCTTGAACAGTGGGAAAAAGGAGAAACACGTGCACATGTCGGAAGCCAGGTTACAAAGGCGCTTCATGGGCTTACAGAAGAGCAGGTGAAGCAGCTTGTCATTGCTTATGAACCTATCTGGGCGATTGGAACAGGCAAATCATCGACAGCTGAAGGAGCGGACGAGGTATGTGGCCATATCCGCGAAGTGATAGAAAACAACTTTTCAAAAGCGGCGGCTGATTCTGTTCGCATTCAATATGGCGGCAGTGTGAAGCCGGATAATATTCGTGATTTTATGAGCCAGTCAAATATTGACGGAGCGCTTGTCGGAGGAGCAAGTCTGGATCCGAGTTCGTTCCTGTCATTACTGGAGGCGTCCATCAATGAGTAAATCGCCTACAGCTTTGATTATTCTAGATGGCTTCGGCCTTCGTGAAGAAACAAAGGGAAATGCCGTGGCTCAGGCGAAAAAGCCTCATTTTGACCGTTACTGGAACACTTACCCACATACACAGCTTACTGCATGTGGCGAAGCGGTTGGTCTTCCCGAAGGCCAGATGGGAAATTCCGAAGTCGGACATTTGAACATCGGTGCGGGAAGGATTGTTTACCAAAGCTTGACAAGGGTGAATATAGCAATCCGAGATGGTGAGTTTGAAAAGAACGAAACATTTTTAGAGGCTGTGAAGAATGTAAAGGAAAACGGGAAAAAGCTTCATTTGATGGGGTTGCTTTCTGATGGCGGTGTGCATAGCCATATTGACCATATGTATGCCCTTCTGAAGCTTGCTGCTGAGCAAGATGTGAAAGAAGTATACGTTCATGCCATCTTGGACGGCCGCGATGTTGGACCGAAAACAGCTGAGAAATATATTAGAGCGGCTCAGGAAAAAATGGCTGAATTTGGGGTCGGCAAATTTGCCACTGTATCTGGAAGATTCTATTCCATGGACCGAGATAAACGCTGGGACCGTGTGGAGAAAGCTTATCGGGCAATGGCGTTTGGAGAAGGACCGAAATATTCCGACCCTCTGGAAATGATCGAAGACTCATATGCTCATGAAATCTATGATGAATTCATGATTCCTTCCATCATCACAGACGAAGAAGGAAAAGCGAATGCTACAATCGAAAGTGGAGACTCTGTCATCTTTTATAATTTCCGTCCGGATCGTGCTATTCAGATTTCCAATGTTTTTACAAATGAGGAATTTCACGGATTCGATCGCGGAGAAGACAGACCGAAGGACTTACACTTTGTTTGCATGACGCATTTTTCTGAAACGGTAAAAGGATATGTTGCATTTAAAACGGTTCATATGGATAATACGATTGGCGAAGTAATTTCCAATGCTGATTTAACTCAGCTCCGGATTGCCGAAACAGAGAAGTATCCGCATGTCACCTATTTCATGAGCGGTGGTAAAGAGGATGAATTTCCAGGGGAAAAGCGAATTCTAATAGATTCTCCAAAAGTGGCGACATATGATTTGAAGCCAGAAATGAGTGCATATGAAGTAACAGATGCTCTCTATGCTGAGATTGAAGATGACCGCTTTGATGCCATCATTTTGAACTTTGCAAACCCTGATATGGTTGGACATTCCGGTATGCTTCAGCCAACAATTGATGCCATCGAAGCAGTGGACGAGTGCCTTGGACGGATAGTGGACTTGATTTTGCAAAAAGGCGGTACAGCTATTATCACAGCGGATCACGGAAACTCCGATGAGGTGGTCACGCTTGAAGGTTCGCCGATGACCGCGCATACGACAAACCCTGTTCCGGTGATTGTGACAAAGCAAGGAATTCATTTGCGCGACGGTGGCATCCTTGCGGACCTGGCTCCAACAATGCTTGATTTGCTTAATGTCAAAAAGCCGGATGAAATGACAGGCACAAGCTTGATTGATTAAAAAGATGGGGAGCTCTTGTATGGAGGAACAAGCATACGACGCTTATAGAAGCGTAATTGTCTTAAAGTATTTGCTTCTTGAGTCCTATGGAGCTTGACGGGTAGTAAAAAGATGTGTCCTGTAGTCAGCAAGCTTAGATTGCGAGACCCTGTCCAATTAAATAAAATATAGCAAAATCATTTTAATAACAAGGAGAGATTTCGATGCCATTCATAGCTAATGTATATGCAAGAGAAGTGCTGGATTCCCGCGGAAATCCAACAGTGGAAGTAGAGGTTATCACTGAATCAGGAGGATTTGGTCGCGCACTTGTACCGAGCGGTGCATCTACTGGAGAATATGAAGCAGTAGAACTGAGAGATGGGGATTCAAGCCGTTACCTTGGCAAAGGTGTGGAGAAAGCTGTTGAGCATGTAAACGAAGTGATCGCAGAAGAAATTATTGGTATGGATGTCACTGACCAAGTCGGCATTGACAAAGCGATGATCGAGCTTGATGGCACTAGTAATAAAGGAAAGCTTGGGGCAAATGCTATCCTTGGTATTTCCATGGCTACTGCCCGTGCGGCGGCTGATTTGCTTGGTCTTGAGCTTTATCAATACTTGGGTGGATTCAATTCAAAACAGCTTCCGGTTCCAATGATGAACATTTTAAATGGCGGAGAGCATGCTGATAATAATGTGGATATCCAAGAGTTCATGGTTATGCCTGTCGGAGCACCAAGCTTTAAAGAGGCGCTTCGCATTGGCGCGGAAATTTTCCATAACTTGAAAGCAGTATTGAAGGAAAAAGGCTTGAATACGGCTGTTGGTGATGAGGGGGGCTTTGCACCGAACTTGAAATCCAACGAAGAAGCCTTGGAGACTTTGATGGCAGCGATTGAAAAGGCAGGCTATAAACCTGGAGAAGAAATCAAACTTGCAATGGATGTCGCGTCTTCTGAGCTTTATAAGAAAGAAGATGGAAAGTACCATTTAAGCGGTGAAGGTGTCGTGAGAACATCTGAAGAAATGGTTGACTGGTATGAAGAGCTTGTTAACAAATATCCAATTATTTCCATCGAAGATGGGTTGGATGAAAATGATTGGGAAGGCCACAAATTGCTGACTGAGCGCATTGGTTCTAAAGTTCAGCTTGTAGGTGATGACCTTTTTGTTACAAATACTGAAAAGCTTGCTCAAGGAATCGAACAGGGTGTCGGTAACTCCATTTTAATCAAAGTAAACCAAATCGGTACTTTGACGGAAACCTTTGATGCCATTGAAATGGCTAAGCGTGCGGGCTATACTGCGGTTATTTCTCACCGTTCCGGTGAAACGGAAGACAGCACAATTGCTGATATCGCAGTAGCTACGAATGCTGGTCAGATCAAAACAGGTGCTCCGTCCAGAACAGACCGTGTGGCGAAGTACAACCAGCTTCTCCGTATTGAAGATACATTAGGGGATACAGCAATCTACCCTGGGGTGAATGCATTTTATAATGTGAAATAATAATCCAGCCCCTCTTGTCCAGGGGGGGCTGTTTATGCTACATTTAAATTATTGTTAGGGCATGGAGGTGTGTCACTCAGTGCATACGTTAGCTATTACGTTGTTGATCATTGTGTCGATCGCTTTAATTATTATTGTTTTATTGCAATCTGGAAAAAGCGCCGGTCTTTCAGGAGCCATTTCCGGTGGGGCGGAGCAGCTTTTCGGAAAGCAGAAAGCCCGAGGAATGGACCTCGTCCTGAACCGAATCACGATTATTTTATCCGTACTGTTTTTTATTCTTACTTTGGCTGTCGCCTATTTTGAGGTTTAATATGGAAGTAGAACCTGGTTCGTGAGGGCCGGGTTTTTTAATTTTTATAACAGAAAACGAAAATTACTGCGCTGTTTCCGCATCTTCTGCGCGAATGTAAATAAATCGTTCTTTATTCTTTGTTTGCTCAGTGTTTTTCATTGGATTGTAAGGTTATAGTTTGCTTAGAATAGGGTAAACAGATTGTAGAGGCATGGACAAAAAGGAGATCGATGGGATGAGAATCAAAGCTCCTGAACCTTTCACATTTAAATCAGGAAAAAGAGCTGTGCTATTGCTTCACGGTTTTACAGGAAATACAGCCGATGTCAGGATATTGGGGAGATTTTTGGAAAAGAATGGGTATACATGCCATGCTCCGCAATATAAAGGGCACGGAGTTCCCCCCGAGGAGCTGGTCCATACTGGACCGAGCGACTGGTGGAAGGATGTCATGGATGGATATGAGTTTCTAAAAAATCAGGGATATGAGGAAATCGCTGTTGCAGGATTATCTCTAGGCGGAGTATTTTCGCTAAAATTAGGCTACACTGTTCCTGTAAAAGGAATTGTTCCAATGTGTGCACCAATGTACATAAAAAGCGAGGAAGTCATGTACCAGGGCATACTGAACTATGCAAGAGAATTTAAACAGTTTGAAGGAAAGTCTACAGAGCAGATAGATAGGGAAATGCATGAATTTGAAAAAACACCGATGAACACTTTAAAAGCATTACAACAGCTGATTACGGATGTCCGTGATCAAGTGGATATGATTTATGCTCCGCTTTTTGTTGTGCAGGCAAGGCACGATCATATGATTAATCCGGACAGTGCCAATATTATTTACAATCAGGCAGAATCCATTGAAAAGGATTTAAAATGGTACGAGCATTCCGGTCATGTCATCACATTGGGAGAGGAAAAGGAACAACTCCATGAAGATATCCTGCACTTTTTGGGAGGACTTGATTGGACAGTATAGGAGAGAGGAGGAGTAAAATGGACGAAAACATTCAAGGCTATACCGATCAAATTTTAACATATATGAAAGATGAAGTGTATAAGCCACTTACTGTTAAAGAGCTAGAAGATGAGTTCAAAATTGAAGGATCAGAAAACTTTAAGGACTTTGTCAAAGCGCTTGTAATGATGGAGGAAAAAGGGCTGATTGTCCGGACAAGAAGCAATCGGTACGGTGTACCGGAGAAAATGAACCTTGTTAGGGGATCTCTGTCAGGGAATGCGAAAGGCTTTGCTTTCCTTTTGCCGGATGAGCCAGGAATGGACGATATTTTTATCCCGCCGCATGAAATCAACGGAGCTATGAATGGAGACAAGGTTCTCGTAAGAGTTTCACCATTAACTGGGGGAGCAAGGCGAGAAGGAGCGGTTGTTAGGATTTTGGAGCGCAGCACCGTTCAGGTCGTTGGCACTTATAGCGAAAGCAAATATTTTGGTTTTGTCATTCCAGATGATAAAAAAATAGTTGATGATATTTTTATCCCGAAAAATGCCAGCATGGGAGCAGTTGATGGACATAAAGTGATCGCTAAGATTACTACATATCCTGAGAATCGGAAAAATGCGGAGGGTGAAGTCGTTCAAATACTTGGGCATAAAAATGATCCGGGTGTGGATATCTTATCTATTATCTATAAGCATGATTTGCCGCTTGCTTTTCCTGATGAAGTGATGGAACAGGCTAATCATGTACCGGAAGCCATCGATGAAAATGATATTGGAGACCGCCGTGATCTGCGTGCTGAAACAATTGTGACAATTGATGGTGCGGATGCTAAGGATCTAGATGATGCGGTAACAGTTTCCAAATTGGAAAATGGCAATTATAAGCTTGGAGTCCATATCGCTGATGTAAGTCATTATGTGACAGAAGGATCACCGATTGACCGCGAAGCTTTTGATCGGGGAACAAGTGTCTATTTGGTGGATCGTGTGATTCCTATGATCCCTCACAGACTGTCGAACGGAATTTGTTCCCTTAACCCGAAGGTGGATCGTTTTACATTATCATGTGAAATGGAATTGAATGCACGTGGTGAAGTTGTCAGTCATGAAATTTTTCCGTCCGTTATTAAGACGACTGAAAGGATGACTTACTCTGACGTAAATAAAATTCTGATTGATAAAGATCCGGTTCTACGAAAAAAATATGAATCGCTTGTCCCGATGTTTGAACTGATGGAGAAGCTTCAGGGGATTCTTCAAAATAAGCGGATGAAGCGCGGGGCTATCGACTTTGATTTTAAAGAAGCGAAAGTAATTGTGGAAGAAGATGGCAAGCCAGTGGATGTTATTATACGCGAGAGATCGATTGGTGAGAGAATGATTGAGGAATTCATGTTGGCTGCGAATGAAACGGTTGCTGAACATTTCCATTGGATGGAAGTGCCGTTCCTATACCGTATTCATGAAGACCCCAAAGAAGAGAAGCTGCAACGCTTCTTCGAATTTATTACGAATTTCAATCTCGTTGTAAGAGGTGCGGCTAATACAGTGCATCCGCGGGCGCTTCAGGACATCTTGGAATCTGTTCATGGCAAGCCGGAAGAGCTGGTCGTTTCTACGGTCATGCTTCGTTCAATGCAACAGGCAAAATATTTTCCGGAGAGCATCGGGCATTTCGGTTTATCAACAAAATATTATACACATTTCACTTCCCCAATCAGGCGTTATCCGGACCTCATTGTCCATAGATTGATCAGAGAATATTTGTTTAAAGGGAAAGTGGATTCACAGACCCGTGAGAAGTGGAATGCAAAGCTTGACGAAATTGCTCAGCATACATCTCAAAGGGAACGCCGTGCCGTCGATGCTGAAAGGGATACGGACGAGCTGAAAAAGGCAGAGTATATGGAGGACAAGATTGGAGAAGAATTCGATGGAATCATCAGTTCCGCGACCAACTTCGGTCTTTTTATTGAACTTCCGAATACCATTGAGGGCCTTGTCCATGTCAGCTATATGACGGATGATTACTATCATTATGATGAACGTCAATTTGCCCTGATTGGTGAGCGGACCGGGAATGTGTATCGAATCGGTGATGAAGTCACTGTCCGCGTAATCAATGTCAACAAAGACGAGCATTCCATTGATTTTGAGATCGCCGGCATGAAGGGTAGAAAAAGTCGTGTAGATGATATGAATCAAAAGAAAATCGTCAAATTGAAGGACAGCGGCGGGAAAAGGCAAAAAGGACGCCAGGGAAACAGCGATGATGAGGAATGGACAACTAGGAAGCCGCGAAAGAAAAAGAAAAAGTCCTACGACAATAAACCCGCCAATGTAAGAAACGGAAAGCGTGGAAAAAGACGAAAAGGTTAGAGACGAGCGCTTCTAACCTTTTTTCCTTTCACATGTTATAATGATTAAATTATGAAGGGTGACAAGGGGGGAGGAGTACAAATGGCGAAGCAAGAAGGAAAGCTGGTCGCGCAAAACAGAAAGGCGAACCATGATTATTTTATTGAGGATACATATGAAGCCGGAATTGTTTTACAGGGAACGGAAATCAAATCGATTCGTGCGGGAAGAGTCAATTTGAAGGATTCGTTTGCCCGTATCCAAAACGGAGAAGTCTTTATCCACAATATGCACATTAGTCCGTATGAACACGGCAACCGATATAATCATGATCCAATTCGGACAAGAAAATTGCTGTTGCACCGCAAGCAAATTAATAAGCTCATTGGTGAAACGAAAGAATCGGGATATACGCTTGTACCGCTAAAACTGTATTTGAAAAACGGGTTTGCCAAAATGCTGATTGGTCTCGGAAAAGGGAAAAAGCAATACGATAAACGTGAAGATCTAAAAAGGAAAGAAGCAAAACGTGATATCGAAAGGGCATTTCGCGAACGCCAGAAAATATAAACTCCGATATTAAAAAAGACATTCCAAAAGGTTATTTGAGGATGTCTTTTTATTATGGATGATTAACTCAAGTTTCGAACATGATCAATAAGCCGTAACAGCTGGCATCAAAGGGATGAGCTCAATTTGATTATCATGCTGCTCCTTAAATAAGTTCGAATGTATGTTTGTCTAGATCTTTCTTTTGGGATAATTTTACACTAATTCCAATAATGTTATATTAATAACTATACTTAAAATTGAATAAAAAATATTCCCCATCACGTGCGGCTCTTATGCGGAGACATTCTAGTGCTCAAAAATGTCGAGAGGCGCCAATGGGTCAACAGAAACCGTGGACTTTACGTGATTTCAAATGTAGCGGTGTGATAGATTCACATCCATTCCATATAGTGTTAAAAATGAACGAAGTAGATTTGTTTCGTCTAGCATTTGTGGGTTTACGTGAATACCCTTAAAAAATTCTATGAAGGAGTCTGAAAATATTGTATGTTGATGGCATAAAAACGATCGCTATCACTCTTTGAAAACACGACCATGGTTTTTATGTGAGGTATCGAGGGGATGGGGACAAAAGGGAGGCATGACAAACAAATTTTGCTTTTGTACAACTTGGAGACAACAGAAAGTGTATATCGTTTCGGTTTAGAAGATGGGCCAATTGTGTTGCACTTTAAGCCAACTGAAACATCGGAAGAGGTAGTAGCAAGAATTGAATTAAATATAGATTAATTTTATTCTGACCGTCTACACTTCTAAAAAATAACGAGGTGAATGAAAATGAAAAAATACATGTTAGCGATTGGTATTGTCGCAATATCTTGTTTCACTTTAATAGCTTGCAGTAGTGATAAGAATGAAGAAAGTAAAGCTCATCAAGAAAGTAAAGCAGATCAAAAAAGTAATGAAGGCGGAGAACAAATAAATATACCTAAAAATTTAATTGAAGATGCGGATACCGATCCCATTGAAATAAAAGATCAAATGGGGTTAACGATAGGAGAAACTGGTTATGCAGGTCGATATATTGCTAAAGGTGAGTTGGCTATAACGTTAAATGGAGTTGAAAAGACACAAGCTATTTCGGAGAATGAGACAATGAAAGACGATGAATTCTTCTTAATTGGTGATTTTACGTTTGAAAATGTAAGTAATGATACTGTAGAAGTGATCAGACCAGATGCGGTGAAAGCATCTGATGAATCAGCTGTGATAAATGATGAATTCGATAATGGGGATCTACTTGGAGTAGGTCAAGGATTAGGTGGAGACTTTGTAAATGATAATAATAAAATCCCAGATGATGGCATTATCAACACGGTTAGCTTAGAACCCGGCGAAAAAATAGACCAAAAGATTTCGATTTCGATGCGTGGCAAAACAGATGAATATCTAATTGTTTTTGGATTTTTTGATGGGAATAATAGATATTACCGAAACAAAGTGGCATGGAAATTTGATCACGACCAACTAAAAGGTGAATAGTTTAGGTATTGTTATGGAAAGTAAATTCGATGTCAACTAAGGTATAAAATCTGACACTTTTCTATGTCCCAAACTGTTGCCCCTACTAGCATTATGCAGTTCACCGGGAAAGTGAAGGATTTGAGCCATGAGGTGAAGAGGCAACATCTGGCATTAACATCATAAAATATTCAAAAATGATAAACATGTGCTTTCTTTTAGGAGATGAGAACTAAAAGAAAGCACTTTTTTGTGTAGGTACAATCGAAATAGAAAGAAAAATATAAAGATTTAATTTTTAAAGTTGACAAATAAAAAAATAAACAATAATAAATATTCAAGACATTTAAATCTACCGGAAAACATTCGCTAGACATTAGTTATTATGTTTTTATGACGAGAGTAACAGAAAAGTATTGCATTTTAGATAATTAGGATATATTATAAAAATTAAAAAAATAAAGCAAAAGGAGAGGTTGCTAGTAAATGTAAGCGTTTCCCTTTTGCGGAAAAAGGAGTGGGTATCTTGAAAAGCAGATTGTTAACATTAGTATTGATTATTGGTTTATTTTTTCTTGCTGCATGCGGAAACAGTGCCATTCAATCCACATCAGGATCCAAAGCAAACGGCTCTTCAGCAAAGGGAGAAAATGATGTCATTAAGGTTGGCATCTTACTCCCAAATTCAGGTGTATATGCTTCGCTAGGACAATATCTTACAAAAGGAATGGAACTATATTTTGACGAAATCAACTGGGAAGTTGAGGGAAAGAAATTCCAAATAATTAAGGAAGATTCAGAGGCTGACCCCCAAGTGTCGCTCAGAAAAGTTAGGAAGCTAATAGACCAAGATAATATTGATATTCTTACAGGAACAGTAAGCACAGCTGTAGCTTATGCAATTAGAGATGAAGTGAACAGTAAAAAAGTTCCCTTTTTAGTGTCACATGCAGGAGGGAATGATTTAACGAGGAGCAAGCGCAGTGATTATATTTGGCGGTCATCTTTCAGTTCATGGCAAATAGGAAATGCGATGGGAGAGTGGGCTTTTGAAAATGTAGGAAATAAAATATATGTTGCTGCAGCCGACTATGCATTTGGCCAAGAAGTATCTTCAGCTTTTAAAGAAGCTTACACCGAGGCCGGCGGGGAGATCGTTGGTGAAGTTTATCCGCCCTTGGAGAATAATGATTACTCTTCATATTTAACAACAATTGGAGGAGAACAAGCGGATGCAGTTTATGCTTTCTTTGCTGGAAGCGATGCAGTCAGATTCGTTCAACAATATGAACAGTACGGTCTCAAAGAGAAAATGCCCTTAATTGGTTCGGGGTGGCTTGTGTCAGAAGACTTGCGATCTTCACAAGGGAAAGCTCCTGAAGGTATTTTGGCAGCAACCTTTTGGGACTATAATCTAGAAACTGAAGAAAATAAAAGATTTGTTGCTGCCTTTGAAGAAAAATACGGCGAGCGTGCTACTCTTGAAGCATTGGAAGGTTATGATGCGGCACGGATAATTGCGGAAACAGCAAACAGTTTAAATGGGGATTTTTCGGATTCAGAACAAGTCATTAAAGCAATGTCAGAAGTGGAGTTTACAAGTCCTCGGGGACCATTGAAATTTGATCAGGAAACACATCATGTCATTCAAAATATGTATATCACAAAAACAAAGCTTGACGGAGATCAAACTGAAAATGAAGTGATTAGTACAGTTGAGAATGTTAGAGATCCCGGAAAGTAAAATGGAGGTGAGATTCGGGTGGATGTCATAGGAGCACAATTGGTCAATGGACTATCGTACGGGTTATTACTTTTCGTCATTACTTGTGGGTTATCATTGGTGTTTGGGATTTTGGGTGTATTAAACCTTGCACACGGTTCTTTGTATATGATTGGGGCTTATATAGCCTATTCCATGACAGTCGGCATGTCTGAAAATTTTTGGGTTGCTCTTTTAGTAGCTCCCATTACGGTGGCAGCCTTAGCTCTGCTTGTAGAGGTGATTTTACTAAGGCCGACGTATAAGCTTGGTCATCTTTCACAGGTTTTATTAACATTTGGATTGGCTTATGTTATTCATGACCTTGTTTCGTCTATTTGGGGATCAAACGTCTTGTCAGTCTCCTTACCAGCCAGTTTGTCCGGGACAACGATTCTGTTCGGTCAAAGTTTCCCAACCTACAGGCTGATGGTTATCTTCATAGGTGCTTTTTTAGCTGCATTGTTATGGGGTGTCCAGGAAAAGACTCGATGGGGAGCTATTATTAGAGCTGGTTTAAGTGATAAAGAGATGATCGGTGCACTGGGGATAAATATTAAACTTGTTTTTACGGCTGTATTCTTTATTGGTGGTTTTTTAGCAGGTTTGGGCGGCGTGATTGCCGCTCCTATTCTAGGACTTTATCCAAGTATGGAATTCCAGACCTTGATACTAGCTCTTGTTGTATTGGTGATTGGGGGACTGGGTTCCATATCAGGCACATTTACCGCCAGCATACTTGTTGGTTTGGTGGAGACATTTAGTAAATATTTAATTCCAGAGTACAGCATGTTTTTTATTTTCGGGGTAATGGCCGTCATACTTGTTGCAAAACCTGATGGACTGCTTGGAAAGAAGGTGGCTCAATGATGAATAATGGTCTGGTTAAATACGGAGTGATGCTGATTGTATTGGGATCCTCTCCATTTTTTCTATCTTTATTCCATTTGAATTTACTAATTGAGATTTTGATTTTAGGTATTTTTGCATTGAGTTTAAACATTTTAGTAGGGTATACAGGCTTGATTTCCCTTGGACATGCTGCCTTTTTTGGTGTAGGCGCCTATGCATCAGCTATTGTAGCAAAAGAGGTTTCAGCTAATTTAATGGTAACCGTACTAGTTGCATTAGCCACAGCTGTGGCTGTATCAGCGGTTATTGGATTTTTCTGCATGAAAGTGAAGGGCTTTTACTTTTTAATGCTTACACTGGCCTTTTCACAAATGATTTATTCATTTATTCATCAGTCAAACAATCTCATGGGTGGATCTAATGGATTATCGGGTATCCCAGCTTCCTATTTAGGCGGCTTGGACTTGTCTAATCCTGTATATTTGTTTTACTTAATCCTTGTTATTTTTACTGTTGTGTTGTTGGGTATTAGTGTGTTTGTACGCTCTCCATTTGGACAAGTACTGATTGGAATACGCGAGAATGAGACAAGAATTCAATCAATGGGCTATAGCACCACCTTATATAAGTACGCCGCTTTTATTATTGCAGGAGCGGTAGGCGGTTTATCCGGATGTTTATACACTACTTTTAACGGATTTATTTCTCCTGGTGATGTGTATTGGACAATGTCAGGGTCTGTTTTGATTATGGTGCTTGTAGGCGGGGTCGGAACAGTGATTGGTCCTGTTCTAGGTGCAGCATTTATCGTTATACTTGAAACGATTGTCAGTTCGTATACTGAACTTTGGATGTTGATTATAGGAGTTGTCTTTATCACATTTGTCATTTTCTTCCCAAAAGGGATTGTCGGTATCTGGAACTCCATTTTCAAGAAGCTTTGCGGGGAAAAGAAAACTTATACCGATGCGGAAACGAAGCTGCTTTTTGAAAAAGATGCTTAATATGGAGGGATTCAAATGGGACAAGATACAATTTTAAGGGTAGACGGGATTGCTAAAAATTTTGGAGGATTAGAAGTTTTGCGTAATATTACTTTTAATATAAAAAAAGGAGAGAGAATCGGTGTCATTGGACCAAATGGAGCCGGAAAAACGACTTTTTACAATTTAATTGCCGGAGATCTGAGCCCGACAAAAGGTAGGATTTACTTTTGGGATAAGGAGATTACAAGACTTCCGAATTATAAAAGGGTAAAGCGAGGGATTGTTAGAACTTTTCAAAAAAATAACTTGTTAACCGAATTGACTGTTCTTGATAATTTAATGCTTGTATTGCAAAGAAAATCTGGATTAGGAAAAATTTGGTTCAAATCGCGGAATAAAAAGGGATATCCCAAATTGTATGAAGAGGCGTACGAACTGCTGGAAATGTGGGATCTGGAGACACAATCCAATAAAATAGTCAGCAGTTTGTCTTATGGTGAACAACGGCAAATAGAAATTCTTTTAGGTATAGCAACTGATCCTGAAATCCTTCTGCTGGATGAACCGACTGCGGGAATGTCCCAGGCTGAAACAAATTATATTGTTGATTTACTTTACAAACTTCCCAAAGATCTAACCTTAATGATTATTGAACACGATCTGGAAGTTGTATTTGGGCTTTCGGAACGGATGTTAGTTCTGCATAACGGAGTAGTTCTTGCAGAGGGGAAAGCGGAAGAAGTCAGAAATGATCCCAAAGTCAATGAAATATATATAGGACAGGGGGAAAGCTAGTGCTTACGTTGAATGGGATAAATACTTATTATGGTGCAAGTCATGTCCTACATGAATTGTCATTGCAAGTCGAAAAAGGGAAAGTGACAGTCTTGTTGGGACGCAACGGAATGGGAAAGACTACAACAATACATTCTATCATGGGGATAGCTCCCACCAGTAGAGGCACCATCCTATTTGAAAAAGAACAAATCCAACATTTGCCGAGTTTTCAAATCGCAAAATCCGGCGTCGCACTTGTTCCTCAAGGCAGGCGAATTTTTTCAAATCTGACTGTAAAGGAGAATTTAATTACGACATACAGGCCGATAAAAGGTGGATGGACACCTGAAAAAATTTACGAAATGTTTCCAAGGTTAAAGGAAAGAGCCGATTCTATGGGAGGCAATTTAAGTGGTGGAGAACAGCAGATGCTTTCGATTGGCAGAGCATTGCTTACCAATCCAAAATTGCTGCTGTTAGATGAGCCTTCCGAAGGCCTTTCTCCGTTAATGGTAGAAGAGGTTATTAAAATTATAAAAGGGTTAAAATCATTGGGCTTGACGATGTTTTTAGTCGAACAAAACTTGGCGATGGCTCTTGAATTAGCCGATTACGTATATATATTAAACAAAGGTTCTGTTGTATTTGGCGGGAAAGTGAAGGATTTGAGCCATGAGGTGAAGAGGAAACATCTGGCATTAACATCATAAAACATTCAAATATCATAAACATGTGCTTTCTTTTAGGAGATGAGAACTAAAAGAAAGCACTTTTTTGTATAGGTACAATCGAAATAGAAAGAAAAATATAAAGATTTAATTTTTACAGTTGACAAATAAAAAAATAAACAATAATATTATGTTTATAGAACGAACGTAAAATATAGATAATGATTATTTGAGTTTTAACAAGAATGGAGGTTTGCGATTGATTAGTCAAAAAGCATCTGTTAGCCCCTGTTGTTCTTTTTGCGATTCAAAAGATGTAAGCAGGATGGCATCATTCGGTACAGCGCAGCTCGTATCCCAGTATTACTGCAATCATTGCCGCAGTGTGTTCGAATTCATCAGATGGCAGAAAACGGACTAAACAAATGGCCTAAAAGTTTAAAAGAATCATAACAGCTTTAACTGGAATAAGTATAAGGAGGAAGAAAAGATGACGGTACAAGCAGCAACTAAAAAGGAAAACATAACGCTTGTAAAGGAGAATGGTGTCGCTCAAATCCATCTTCATGTAAGTAAAACAAATGCGTACAGCCTGGAGTTTTATCAGGAATTAAATGCGGCGATTGATGAGATCCGTTTTGACAAAGACATCAAAGTGGCTGTCCTGGTGAGTGATGTACCTAAGTTCTTTTCAACAGGAGCAGACATTCATTTCCTGAGATCAGCGGACCCTCATTTCAAAACCCAATTCTGTCTTCTGTGCAACGAAACACTGGATAAGATGGCACGTTCTCCGCAAATCTTTATCGCGTGTTTGGAAGGGCATACAGTAGGAGGCGGCTTGGAATTGGCGATGGGATGTGATCTTCGGTTTATGGGGGATGAAGCAGGGCAAATCGGTCTTCCGGAAGTGTCATTGGGCGTTTTGGCAGGAACAGGCGGAACGCAGCGTTTAGCGCGTCTTGTCGGTTTCTCCCGCGCGCTGGATATGAACATAACAGGTGAGACACTGACGCCGCAGGAAGCCCTTGAGATCGGTCTCGTCAACCGTGTGTACCCTCAGGCTGAAACAAGAGAGAAAACGATGGAGTATGCGAGAAAAGTCGTTGAAAGTGCAACATATGCCGTTTCAAATATTAAGTTGTCGATCATGAACGGAAAGGAAATGCCGTTAAATGCAGCTATCCGTTACGAGGGCGAGCTTCAAAATCTATTGTTCCGCTCCGAGGATGCCATGGAAGGGTTAAACGCATTTCTTGAAAAACGTCCGGCTGATTGGAAAGGGAAATAAATGTAATCCGTGGTAAGAAACAATACTGGTGTAAGATTCCAGTATTGTTTTTTTAAAATAATTTGAAATGTTATAATAAGGGAGTGAACAAATATGATAATAAGATGGTGAAAAGATGAAGCCTAGAGGACTAATGTTTACGCTTTTTGGAGAATACATCCAGCATTATGGAGGAGAAATTTGGATTGGCAGTATGATACGTCTCATGTCACATTTCGGGCTCTCTGAGTCTTCCTGTAGAGGGGCAACTTTACGGATGGTACAGCAGGGATTTTTTCAATCAAGAAAAATTGGGAATAAAAGCTATTATTCATTAACAGATAAAGGAAAAAGGAGTATGTTAGACGGCGTTGCAAGAGTATACTCCACATCAAATACAAATTGGGATGGACAATGGCGTATCTATACTTATTCAGTTCCCGAGGAAATGAGGGAAGTCAGGAATCAATTGCGCAAAGAATTAATATGGTTAGGGTTCGGACCGATATCCAATAGTGTATGGGCGACTCCGAATCCACTTGAAAAGCAAGTAATGGAAATGATCAATGAGCATCATTTAAATGACTACGGAATTCTGTTTACTTCCAGTTCATTTGTCTCACATGATGATCAGGAAATCATCCATAAAGGGTGGGATATGAAAAATATCGAGAGTAAACATTTAGAATTTATTGATAAATATAGTGAAAAGTATGAGCAGCTTAAGGAAAAGGCCTGGCACAATTCCTTAACAGATGAACATTGTTTTATCATCCGCACTGAAGTGGTCCATGAATATAGAAAATTTCTATTTTTTGATCCGAATTTTCCAGTAGATTTACTCCCGAAAGACTGGGTTGGATATAGAGCAAGAGAGTTGTTCTTTAATATTCACCAGCTGCTGGCTATTCCTGCGATCAGGTATTTTGAGTCTAATTTTGAACAGGCTCCGGATACAGACCCTATTTTTGACCGCAGTCGGGCAATTAATCCATTCATGAATATTATTTAGTGATGAATTAAGTAGAAAGGAGAAAGAAATGAAAGAGGATTTTGAAACAATAATATTTCGTATTACAGATAGAGTTGCTTATCTGACATTAAAACGGCCGCCTGTAAATGTTTTAAACATTCAAATGATGGAGGAAATATCCGATGCTCTTTTAAGTATTCGGGAAGAAAAGGATTTGCATGCGTTAGTTATCCGTGCGGAAGGAAAAGCATTTTCTGCAGGAGCTTCAGTGGAGGATCACATGGGGGACAAAGCTGAGCCGATGCTTCACGTTTTTCATAAGATGTTCCACCTTCTAATTGAAATTCCCTGCCCAACGATTGCGGTGGTAGAGGGAGCTGCATTAGGCGGCGGGTGTGAACTGGCCACTTTCTGCGATATTGTGTATGCAACAGAAAAAGCCAAATTTGGACAGCCCGAAATTAATTTAGGGCTCTTTCCCCCAGTTTCCATTGTGGCATTCCCATGGATCACCGGACTTAATAGAACGATGGAATTGCTGTTAACTGGTGAGACAATGGATGTTAAAAAAGCATATGAATGGGGATTTGTGAACCGGATAGTTTCCTCGGATCAACTGGAGGAGGCACTTTCGAATCTTTTGGATAAATTAAAAAGCAAAAGCGCCCTGGCTCTTTCGTTGACGCGAAAGACTATCCGGGAAGCCATGTCTGTTAACTTTGCCGAGGCGATTGGTAAAGTGGAACAAGTTTACTTCCGGGATTTGATTCCTTCTAAAGATGCCCAGGAAGGCCTTCGTTCATTTGTAGAAAAGAGAGAGCCGGTTTGGACAAACGCATAGGAGGGACAAAAGCTGTGTCTATTCAACAAATAGAAGATCGGATTTATAGGATTGCAATCCCCATTCCATTTCCGATGAAATATATATATTGCTATCTTTTTAAAGATGAGGACGGATGGGCTATTGTTGATACAGGATTCAATTACTCCGAAGCCATTAAAGTATGGGAAACGGTATTTTCAAAGCTGTCCATTACTCCCCTCTCTATTCATTCTATTTATTTAACGCATTATCACCCAGACCATTCGGGCTTGGCAGGGTGGATGCAAGAACAAACAGGTGCCCCTGTCTATATCAGCAAGATCGACCGCGAATCGTTTGGCCTGGCTTTCGGGGAAAGCAAATTGATGGCAGATGAGTTTGTGAAGATTTGTGCAGAACATGGAATGCCTCTTAATCTTGCAGAAAAAGTCAAACAACAATTTGTAAAAATGGGAGATCACGTACTTCCTTTACCTGATTTTACTATACTTGAAAATGATCAAGTGTCATTGGGCGGAGAACAGTGGACTGTCATTCCAACTCCAGGACATAGTGATGGCATGCTTTGTTTTTATCAGCCTGAAAAACAACTCTTTCTGGCTGCGGATCATGTACTAGATAGGATTACACCTAATATTGGGTTATGGCCATACAGTAGAAAAAATCCGCTCCGGGATTATTTACAGTCTTTGGAAAAAATCAGAGATTTAGAAGTAAGGCTGGTGCTTCCAGCTCACGGAAAAGTAATAAACGATCTGTCGGCTCGAATCAAAGAGATTACTTTACATCATGAAGTAAGATTGAACAATATGTTCTACCTCGCAAAAGATGGAAAGACTGCCTATGAAATAGCACTCGAAGAATTTAAAGAAAGGGAGTTAACCTCTCACCAATGGAGATTTGCACTTGCAGAAACCCTCGCACACTTGGAATTTCTTCATCAATGTGGAAAGCTGACAAAAACAGTAGATAAACATATACAGTATCATGTCTGTCAATATGTAAACGCATAACTCCTGTTATGTGTTTTTTTTGATGCTAATCAAGGGAATATATTTATTTGTTTAAAAACTACCTATTTTTCAGAATAAAAAACTTTTTTCGAAAACATCCTTGACGAGGGGGAGAAAGTGAAGTATTATTACGTTAATAAAACGATAGTAAAATAAACATAATAGAGGTGAGGGAAATGGAAAGCGCTGAGATGTTAAAAGAAAAAGTGCGCAACGGGTTTATGGTTGAAGGTTTGGATGATATGAATGATGAATATCTAAAAGCTTTAAAGCAAACTCTGGTGATTGTGGGTGATACAGAATTATTAAGTGTACCCCCGTTGTTGACGGTGTATGATCAGGCTCCGACATTAAACAACAAAATTACTGCACTGGCTATTATGCAGGATGAAATTGGCCACGCGCATATTGCTTTTCGTCTTCTGAAAGATTTGGGAGAAGATACGGATGAACTTCTGTATAACAGGGAACCAAATCGTTGGAAAAACCCTTATGCATTTGATTTTGAATTATCAAACTGGATTGAACTTGGCGTATTTAATGCATTGTTTGACAGGGCTGGATATACCTTACTGGGTGATGCCGGGAAACATACTTCATATGGACCCTGGAGACGCGCGCTGGTTAAGGTGGATAAAGAAGAACTGTTTCATCTCCGCAACGGTGAGATCATCATGAAGACAGCTATGAAAGATCCTGAACTCCGGGAAGAGGTTCAAAAGGCAGTAGACTGGATGTTTTTGATGGCTCTGGAATTTTTCGGAGTTGAAGACAGTTTAAAAAGCCGTTCACAACAACTGGAGTACAAGTTAAAAGGAAAAACAAATGATGGACTTCGGCAGCAATGGCTTTCAACTGCTGTTCCATTTTGTGAATCTATTGGTGTAAAAGTACCCGCACATTATGATGAAGAGCAAGAAAAATTCGTCATCGATGTACCATTTCCTTGTAAGTTTGATGTCGAAAACAAAAGGTGGTTATTTGATCAGCCGGATACATGGGAGAATGTCATTAAAAGATTTAAGAGCCGCGGACCGCAAAACCAACAATTTGTTGAGAGAATTCAGCGGGGGGCAAAGGAAATGGAGCAATTAAGGAAAGAGGTGGTATAAATGGAAGCGGTTGCCGAAGGTGTCCAAAAATATTGGGATGCTCTAAAAGAAGTGAATGATCCTGAATTTCCCATTAGTGTAGTGGATATGGGGTTGATTTATAATATTCAGGAAAATGGAGGCGTTATCAATGTGACAATGACTTTTACCGCTGTTTCATGTGCCTGTATGGATTGGATGAAAGAAGACATTGAAACACGCCTTCTGAAAGAGCCTGAAGTCAAAGAAGTACACATTGAAGTGGTTTGGAGTCCTCCTTGGACCGTTGATCGAATGAGCCCGGAAGGCCGTGAAAAGATGAAGCGATGGGGGGTCAGTTCAAAGTGAGTGAGCAGTCAAATGAAAAATTCACATTTGATATTTTTACCCGGATCAAACGGGGTGATGACTTAGTTCATATCGGCACAGTTGAAGCGGAATCATCAGAATTAGCGAAATTATATGCTGTTTTTACTTATGACGAAGAAGACTGGGCTGAAATGTGTGTGGTAGAAAGAGGGCAGTTTCATTGGGTGAAAAAGCCTGAAGGATTATTTGCCAAAAAAGGAGCTTGAGGAAAATGGCGAAAAATATGAAGAGCCCAGGATCTTTTATTAAAATGCTGGAAACGATTGCAGATAATAAGTTTGTCTTGGGCGACCGGTTGGTTGAAATTGGGGTTAGCGGGCCCAACCTTGAAGCTACATTAGCGGCAGTCGCGATGGCACAAGGGGAACTTGGACATGCCCGTCTATTATATAACTGGACCTTTGATTTAAAAGGGCTGAAATCAAAAAAGCCCAACATAAAAAAGCAGACTGGAAAAGCGTTTAAAGGAGTCAAGGAGGTTGATAATTGGATATCGCTAATTGCCTCTCTTTACACAGTCAATACGGCAGTGGATATTGTCTTGAGATCCATCTCAGAAGAAGGGGAGGACAA
Source organism: Bacillus sp. HF117_J1_D (assembly GCA_009928435.1). Lineage (GTDB taxonomy): Bacteria > Bacillota > Bacilli > Bacillales > Bacillaceae_C > Siminovitchia. The sequence continues at coordinate 4,133 of JAABNQ010000047.1, read as the reverse complement.
AATGGTATCCCGGATTCAAAAGCTCTTGAAAGAACAAAAAGAACATATCATTTATTCGCAACAGTGGGCCCAGCAGCTTTTGAACGATCAAGGCGCAATCCCTGTAAAGTTTAGCGAGTCATTGAACAACCTGCTACCTGAGATAGAGCATTGGCTGAAAGAAGTTGAGCAAACAACAGGCATTACTGATAGCGGTTATGTTGTTAACAACACCTCATTGAGCAAAAAATTTCAAGAGGAGCTAAACAAGCTCAATATAAAAAATTTGGCTGCTGCGAATTAATAAATACATGAGTCATCATTAAAATTTTGAAATAAATAAATGGAAAATTTAAAGGAGGAATAATATTATGACAACTAAAACAGAAACCAAAAAGGAAAACATAACGCTTGTAAAGGAGAATGGTGTCGCGCAAATCCATCTTCATGTAAGTAAAACAAATGCGTACAGCCTGGAGTTTTATCAGGAATTAAATGCGGCGATTGATGAGATCCGTTTTGACAAAGACATCAAAGTGGCTGTCCTGGTGAGTGATGTACCTAAGTTCTTTTCAACAGGAGCAGACATTCATTTCCTGAGATCAGCGGACCCTCATTTCAAAACCCAATTCTGTCTTCTGTGCAACGAAACTCTGGATAAAATGGCGCGTTCTCCGCAAATCTTTATCGCTTGTTTGGAGGGGCATACAGTAGGAGGCGGCTTGGAATTGGCGATGGGATGTGATCTTCGGTTTATGGGGGATGAAGCAGGGCAAATCGGTCTTCCAGAAGTATCATTGGGCGTTTTGGCAGGAACAGGCGGAACGCAGCGTTTAGCGCGTCTTGTCGGTTTCTCCCGCGCGCTGGATATGAACATAACAGGTGAGACACTGACGCCGCAGGAAGCCCTTGAGATCGGTCTCGTCAACCGTGTGTACCCTCAGGCTGAAACAAGAGAGAAAACGATGGAGTATGCGAGAAAGATCGTTGAAAGTGCAACATATGCTGTTTCAAATATTAAGCTGTCCATCATGAACGGAAAGGAAATGCCGTTAAATGCAGCTATCCGTTATGAGGGCGAGCTTCAAAACCTATTGTTCCGCTCTGAGGATGCCATGGAAGGGTTAAACGCATTTCTTGAAAAACGTCCGGCTGATTGGAAAGGGAAATAATTGGTAAAGAAATGACGAACTAACAAGGTCTGCCCAAAAGAATGAAATAGGAAAATGGATTTCTTCTCAACTTCCTTTTGGGCAGCTTCTTTTATTCTACAAATAGCATCCAGACCTACACATTATTTACTCAAATTTTTAAAAATAAAGCGGTAGGTGATGATGATATGGATTTGCGTGGAATTGACATGCCGTATAATGCTTCCAGCCAATTTATTGATGAAAATGTCAAACCTGGTTTGGAAAATAAGACAGCCCTCTATTATGAAGGGGGGCAGGTCACATACGGGATACTGAAAGACCGAGTCAACCAAACTGCCAATATGTTGAAAGAAATAGGATTAGAAATGGAAGACCGGGTATTGATTACTTGTTACGACTCTCCGGAATTCATTTATTCTTTTTTTGGAGCTATTAGAACAGGGGTTGTTCCGATCCCCGTAAATACGATGATGCAGCCGCATGATTACGAATATTATCTCAACAATAGTCGAGCCAAAGCTTTGATTATCCATGAAACACTATGGGGGCGAATAGCGCATTTAAGAAAAAGATTTGTCTTTTTAAAGCATGTCATTGTTATTTCGGAAGGTGTGGGAGAAGTCAGCAGTGGTATCTTAGATTTCCAACAATTATTAGATTCTCAAAATATCGATTTTCAACCACCGCTTACCTGCTATGATGATTCAGCTTTCTGGTTGTACAGTTCTGGTACAACAGGGGAACCGAAAGGTGTCATTCACCTGCAGCATGACATGGAAGTATCGATGAATAATTATGCGAAAAAAGTTTTGAAAATGACCGAAAATGACCGTTGTCTTTCAGCATCTAAGCTTTTTTTTGCATATGGTTTAGGCGGTGGGATGTTTTTCCCGTTGGGAGCAAAGGGATCGACCATTTTAATCAAGGAAAGAACAACACCTGAAATCATGTTTCAAGCTATTGAAAATTATAAGCCGACAATCTTCTTTGGGGTACCGACACTATTTGGAGCCATGATTGAATATGCGGAGCAGAGCGGAAAAAGCTTTGATCTTTCTTCAATCAGAATTTGTACGTCGGCCGGTGAATCTCTCCCACCATCTTTCGCTAAAAAGTGGAAAGAATTATTCGGTCTGGACATATTGGATGGGATAGGATCGACAGAGGCTCTCCATATTTTTATTTCAAACCGGATAGATGATATCAAAGAAGGGAGTAGCGGTAAGATTGTTCCCGGTTATAAAGCAAAAATCGTCAATGAACAGGGTGTTGAACTGCCGCCAAACGAAATTGGTGATTTAGTCATCAGTGGCTGCAGTATCGCAAATGGATATTGGAATATGCACGAACAGAACAAACAAAAGTTTATTGGTAAATGGTTAAACACCGGGGATAAATATTATGTGGATGAAGATGGATATTTTTGGTATTGCGGCCGTGCTGACGATATGTTAAAAGTTGGCGGCATCTGGGTCTCGCCGAACGAGATTGAAAATTGCCTGCTCTATCATGAAGCAATACTGGAAGCTGCTGTTGTTGGGGAAACGAATGAAAGTAATCTTGTTATCCCCAAAGCGTATATCGTTTTGAAAAAGCATGTCACACCATCCGATAAACTAGAAAAGGACATTCAGCAGTTTGTAAAGGAGAAGTTGGCTCGATATAAATATCCGCGTGTGATTCAGTTTATCGATGAACTACCCAAAACGGCTACTGGAAAAATCCAGCGTTATAGACTGAGAGAGTTAATGTTTTCTTAAATGTAACGAAAGATGAATTCTTGTGGCTTGAAGAGGAGGAAGTTCAGTGGAAGTAGGAAATGGAAAGAACGTATATGATGTGACCGTTATTGGCGGCGGGCCGGTGGGACTGTTTACTGCTTTTTATGCGGGCATGAGACAAATGTCTGTCAATATTATTGAAAGCCTGCCTCAGCTTGGCGGACAGCTTTCCTCTCTTTATCCTGACAAATATATTTATGACATTGCTGGTTTCAGGAAAGTAACAGGTCAAGTGCTCATTGATCAATTGATCGATCAGATGTCACAGTTTGATCAGACGATTACTTTAAATGAAGCTGTTCAGGAAGTGGAAAAGCAACCGGATGGTATTTTCAAGCTGACTACAACGGGAGGGATCCATTTTTCGAAGACAATTATTATTACCGCGGGAAATGGTGCATTCCAACCAAAGAAGCTCAACCTGGAATTGGCTGAACAATATGAAGAGAAAAACCTACATTATTTTGTTCCGGATCTGAACAGGTTTATTGATAAAAAAGTACTGTTGTTTGGCGGGGGAGATTCAGCAGTTGATTGGGCATTAATGTTGGAAGCGATTGCAAAGGAAGTGACAATTGTTCATCGACGCGATAAATTTCGGGCACATGAATCAAGTGTGAACACTTTAATGAATTCATCCGTTCAGATACTCACACCATTTGTCCCAACAGAATTGTCCGGGAAAGATCGAATTGAACAAGTCGTCCTTAAAGAAGTGAAGGGTGAGGAGACGCGGAGCATTGATGTAGATGATGTGATTGTCAATTATGGGTTCATTTCCTCATTGGGCCCTATTAAGGATTGGGGATTGAATGTTGAAAAAAACAGCATTGTTGTTAATTCTAAAATGGAAACAAATATTGACGGAATTTATGCAGCCGGAGATATATGCACATATGAAGGTAAAGTGAAGTTAATAGCAAGCGGATTCGGAGAAGCGCCGACTGCCGTTTCCAATGCGAAAGTTTATATTGATCCCAAATCAAGAATTCAGCCCGTCCATAGTACATCGTTGAATTTGGATAAGGTGACCCAGTCCGTATAATACCAAGCTTATTTGAAATATTTGATTCGGTATGAAGTTTGACACCCAAGTAATCTCTATATTTTTTTGGATGACTTATGCCGCAGGTTTTTGCATTCGTATAGAAGGGGAGAAGAAGCGTCAACTACCCACACTTAAATGCTAACGCATTTTGAAGTGGGGGCTTGCGTCTAT
>JAABNQ010000177.1 GCA_009928435.1 Bacillus sp. HF117_J1_D | reverse complement strand
GATGAAGGACTACCTTTAAGCCCTGTTGTCCTTTTTTCTTTAATACAGCATAATATTTATCTGAAAATTCATTCATCCCAATTAGAGTCAAAAATTAAATGGTTGACTTCATAATTATTTTTTTATGCAACGCTAGTGGTCCGGTTTGTAAGTTTTCAGCTTGTGGCTGAACTGCTAAAGTCACAGGCTCGTCATGTTCAAAAATCGTTTCTAGAATCCAGGAGTCTTTATGGTATCCCCTAATAGTCATCAAAGCCCTAGAACGGCCCTACAACCGTCAACAGCCGCCTGCTGGGGCTTGTTCAGGTCGTGGCAGCCAGTACTGTTCAAAGGATTATCAACAGCAATTGAAATTATATTGTAAAACTCCACATTATCCCATCCAAAACAAGCCTTCTTTGTTCAAATTCCTCCAGTATGA